>CANQOK010000012.1 GCA_947625465.1 uncultured Lachnospiraceae bacterium
CTTTTTGCAGATTTCCCTTAAAATCAAGGATTTTCTTAAAATTTAGCAATAAAAAACAGGTAGTTTTTGACACTACCGCATCAAATGAGGAGGGAAAAATATGATTAAAGCAGGAATTATCGGTTCAACAGGTTATGCAGGAGTGGAGCTGGTACGGCTGCTGACGCAGCATCCGGAGGCGGAAATTAAATGGTACGGCTCCAGAAGTTATATAGATAAAAAGTATTATGAAGTATTCGCCAATCTGTTCCAGATCGTAGACGACAAATGTCTGGACGACAATATGGAGGAACTGGCGGAAGCGGTTGATGTGATCTTTACAGCAACCCCGCAGGGCTTATGCGCGTCATTGGTCAGCGAAGAAATCTTAAAGAAGGTAAAGCTCATAGATCTGAGTGCGGATTTTCGGATTCAGGATGCGGCTGTTTATGAACAGTGGTACGGAATCAAGCACCCCTGTCCGCAGTATATCCCAGAGGCGGTATACGGATTATGTGAGATCAACAGAGAGCGGGTCAAAGGTGCAAGAATCGTAGCCAATCCGGGCTGTTACCCGACCTGTACCACATTGTCCATTTACCCGCTGCTGAAGGAAGGACTGATAGAGGGCAATACGATTATTGTGGATGCCAAGTCCGGAACCTCCGGAGCAGGCCGCGGCGCCAAGGTGAACAATCTGTACTGTGAGGTCAACGAAAATATAAAGGCATATGGGGTAGCAACGCACAGACATACGCCGGAGATTGAAGAACAGTTAGGATATGCGGCAGGCGAGGAAATCCGGATCAATTTTACGCCGCATTTGGTGCCGATGAACCGGGGAATCCTGATCACGGCATACGCGTCCTTAAAGAAACCTGTGACATATGAGGAAGTGAAGGCGGTCTATGACAGATATTACGCCGATGAAGTGTTTGTCCGGGTGCTTGACCGGGATGTATGTCCGGAAACCCGCTGGGTAGAAGGCAGCAACTATGTAGATGTGAATTTTAAAATAGATGAAAGAACCAACCGGATCATTATGATGGGTTCCATGGATAATCTGGTAAAAGGCGCGGCAGGGCAGGCGGTTCAGAATATGAATCTCCTGTTTGGCCTGGATGAGACAACGGGCCTGCTGCAGGTTCCCATGTTTCCGTAGGATAACATTGTTTCCGTAGGATAACATTGTTTCCATAGGACAACATTGGTTCCGTAAAACAGACAGAAAGGAAAGATTGTGATGTTAAAACAGATAGAGGGCGGCGTTACCGCCGCAAAAGGATTTTGGGCATCCGGCGTCCGGGCAGGGATTAAGGAAAGTTCTGCGAAAAAAGATATGGCGATGATCTATTCGGAAGTCCCCTGTGTGGGAGCAGGTACGTTTACCACCAATGTAGTGAAGGCGGCGCCGGTAAAATGGGATCAGGAATTGATCCGTCACCGGGAAACCGCGCAGGCAGTTGTGGTAAACAGCGGTGTGGCAAATGCCTGCACCGGAGAGGAGGGCTACGGATATTGCCGTTCCACGGCCGAAACGGCGGCGGCGCTTTTGGACTGTAAGCCGGAGGAAGTGCTGATCGGCTCTACCGGCGTGATCGGAAAGCAGCTGCCCATGGATAAGATCCTGCCGGGTGTGGCTATGCTGAAGGAAGCGCTGCAGAGCGGCCCGGAAGGCGGTCAGATGGCGGCGGAAGCCATTATGACTACTGATACTATGCCGAAACAGATCGCGTTTACGTTTGAAGCCGGCGGAAAAACCGTTACTATCGGCGGTATGTGCAAGGGTTCCGGCATGATCCATCCCAATATGTGTACCATGCTCGGTTATATTACCACGGATCTGAACATTACCAAAGAGCTGCTGCAGGAAGCGCTGTCGGCGGATATTCCCGATACCTTCAATATGGTTTCCGTAGATGGAGATACGTCCACCAATGACACGGTGCTGCTGCTGGCAAACGGACTGGCCGGCAATGAAAAAATTACGGAAAAGAATGCAGATTATTACAGCTTCACGGAAGCGCTGCGCGCAGTCAATACCTATCTTTCAAAAAAGATCGCGGGGGACGGCGAAGGCGCGACCGCTCTGTTTGAGGTCAAGGTAGTCGGCGCTGAGACAAAGGCGCAGGCAGTGACACTGGCGAAATCCGTGGTGATGTCAAGTCTGACCAAGGCGATGATCTTCGGGCATGACGCTAATTTCGGACGGGTTCTCTGTGCGATGGGGTATTCCGGCGTACAGTTTGATCCGGAGAAAGTGGATCTGACTTTTGAGAGCGCGGCGGGAACGATTCGGATCGCGGAAAACGGCGTAGGATTGGATTTTGACGAAGAAGAAGCAACCCGGATCCTGTCGGAGCCGGAGGTGACCGTGACTGCGGATGTGAAAATGGGGACGGAAACCGCAACTGCATGGGGCTGTGACCTGACCTATGACTATGTAAAGATCAATGCGGATTATCGGTCGTAACGGTTGATTTTTATGGAAAAATGGATTAGGATGAAAGGAAAGCAATTATGATTTATAAAGATAGTGAGGATAAAGACATGGGAATGGAAGTGATCCTGCAGAAAGCGAATGTGCTGATCGAAGCCCTGCCTTATATACAGCGGTTTAACCGGAGAATCATCGTGATCAAGTATGGCGGCAGCGCTATGCTGGACGAGAGTTTAAAGGATAAGGTGATCGAGGACGCGACCCTGCTGAAGCTGGTCGGATTTAAGCCGATCATCGTACACGGCGGCGGTAAGGATATCAGCAAATGGGTAAAGGCTTCCGGGAAGGAACCTGTATTTAAAAACGGATTCCGGGTTACGGACGCGGAAACCATGGATATCGCGGAAATGGTTTTAAATAAGGTGAATAAGAGCCTGGTGCAGAAAGTACAGAAGCTGGGCGTGCGCGCGATCGGGATCAGCGGCAAGGACGGCGGTCTGTTAAAGGTTGAAAAGAAGTATGTGGACGGAGAGGATATCGGCTATGTGGGGAATGTGACGGAAGTCAACAGCAAGATCTTATATGATCTGCTGGAAAAAGACTTTCTGCCGATCGTATGTCCCATCGGTCTGGATGATCAGTTTGATACTTACAATATCAATGCGGATGACGCGGCCTGTGCCATCGCGAAGGCAGTCAATGCGGAGAAACTGGCGTTCTTAACGGATGTGGAAGGCTTGTATCGCGATTTTAACGATAAGAATACCCTGATCTCCGAGATGACCGCGACGGAGGCAAAGGAACTGATCGCCTCCGGAACCATCGGAGGCGGCATGATGCCGAAGCTGTCCAACTGCATCAATGCCATTGACGAGGGAGTTTCCAGAGTCCATATTCTGGACGGAAGGATCCCGCACTGCCTGCTGCTGGAGATCTTTACCAACAAAGGTATCGGTACGGCGATCCTGGAAGATTCCCAGCCGAGATTTTATCGCGGCACACAGGATGATTTTTAAAAAGGAGGGTACGCATGAATACGAAGGAATATATGGATCTCGGGGAACAGGAGCTTCTGCATGCCTACAACCGCTTCCCCATTGTATTTGAAAAAGGCGAAGGCGTATCTCTGTACGATCTGAATGGAAAGCAGTATCTGGATTTCGCGTCCGGGATCGGCGTAATGGGCCTGGGCTATCACCATCCGGCTTACAGCGAAGCCCTGAAAGCGCAGATCGACAAGCTGACGCATACGTCCAATCTGTTTTACAATATGCCGTCTGTCGACGCGGCAAAGAAACTGTGCGACAAAACGGGATTTGACCGGGTATTTTTCACGAACAGCGGCGCGGAAGCGATTGAAGGCGCGCTGAAACTGGCGCGGAAATATTCGTATTTAAAATATGGAAAAGAACGTTATGAGATCATTGCCATGAACCATTCATTCCACGGCAGGACGATGGGCGCTGTGGCAGTAACCGGCAATGCGCATTATCGGGAGCCGTTTGAACCGCTGATCGGCGGCGTAAGATTTGCGGAGTTTAACGATCTGGACAGCGTGAAAGCGTTGGTCAATGAAAAAACCTGCGCGATCTTATTTGAGCCGGTACAGGGAGAAGGCGGCATTTATCCGGCAGAAGCGGCGTTTATGGAAGGCGTCCGGAAACTCTGTGATGAAAACGATATCGTTATGATCTGTGATGAGATCCAGTGCGGCATGGGCCGGACAGGAAAGCTGTTTGCCTATATGCACTATGGCGTTCAGCCGGATATCATTACGGCAGCCAAGGCGCTGGGCTGCGGTGTGCCGGTCGGCGCGTTTCTCAGCAATGAAAAAGTGGGGAGCGCCATGGTGCCGGGCGATCACGGTACGACTTACGGCGGCAACCCGTTCGTAGGCGCGGCAGTCAATGCGGTTCTGGATATTTTTGATAAGGAACAGATTCTGGAGCACGTGAATGAGACGGCTGTATATCTGGAAACGAAATTAGAGGAACTGACCGCACAGTTTTCCTGTATTGCGGCGCGGAGAGGAAAAGGCTTTATGCAGGGACTTGTGCTGACCGTACCGGTGCGGCAGGTGATCGGCGCCTGTCTGGAACGCGGATTGATCGTGATTTCCGCAGGCACAGATGTGCTGCGGCTGCTTCCGCCGCTTGTAATTACCCGACAGGATATAGACGCCATGACCGCGGTCCTCCGGGAAGTCTTAAAAACATTTTAATAAAGAGCGATCGGTATAAAAATTCCGCTTCCTATCCATACTGTAAATAAATCAAAGCTGCAGTGGAAGGAGCGGAATTTTTTATGTGGGGAATTATCATCGCGCTGATATCCGGTGCTTTAATGAGTATTCAGGGTGTGTTTAATACGGAGGTGACAAAGGCGACCAGCATGTGGATCTCCAACAGCTGGGTGCAGTTTACGGCGCTGCTTGTCTGCCTGGCGGCCTGGGCGTTCACGGACCGGGGAAACCTGCTGGGCGTGTTTCAGATTGAACATAAATATATGCTGTTAGGCGGCGTGATCGGCGCTTTTATCACATTTACGGTGATCAAGAGTATGGCGCAGCTGGGACCGGCGCAGGCAGTGCTTCTGATCGTGGTTTCCCAGCTGATCGTAGCGTACGGGATCGAACTGCTTGGTCTGTTTGGCGTGGAAAAGGCAGCGTTTGAATGGAAGAAATTGCTCGGTATGGCGCTGTCGATTGCCGGTATTATTTTATTTAAAAAATAGCCGGAAATCTATTGTAATCTGTATTTGAATTGTGTAAAATAAAACTGTCATAGTCTGTGCACGGCTTCGGAAAGGAGCGCGTGTATGCACAACAACAGGATCAGAATGCTGTGTCTGGCGATGCTGCTGGCATGGCTGTTTACAGGCTGCGGGGAAAATGCCGCACAGGAGACGGAACTGTGGGGGAAGGAGTCGGAACCGGACAGAACTGCGGCGGAGCGGAAGCAGGAGACTGCAGAACAGACCACAGAAGCAGCGCAGTGGTATGTCTACGTTTGCGGCGAAGTAAAGCGTCCGGGCGTCTATGCAGTGGAGCATGGAGCCAGAATATATGAGGCAGTGGAAGCGGCAGGCGGAATGACGGAAGAAGCAGCCGGGGAACGGGTGAATCTGGCGGCTCTGCTTTCGGACGGGCAGCAGGTGTATATTCCGAACAGTACAGAGACGGCAGGAGGGGCCGAACCGGGAACCGCCGCGGCGGACGGCCTGATCGATATCAATTCGGCGGACGCGGCACAATTGCAGACCTTGCCTGGGATCGGCGCCGCCAGGGCAGAGGCGATTATTGCTTACCGGGAGGCAAACGGTGCCTTTCAGTCTCCGGAAGAGATTATGAAGGTAAGCGGGATCAAGGAAGCGGCATATAATAAAATTAAGGATAAGATTAAGACGCAGGGGTAAGTCTTGGTCAGAAATGAGGTTAAGATGGCAAACAGAATACTGGTGGTGGATGATGAGAAACTGATCGTTAAGGGGATTCGCTTCAGTCTGGAACAGGATGGTATGCAGGTGGATTGCGCTTATGACGGAGAAGAGGCGATCAATCTTGCGAGAACGAATACATATGACGTGATCTTACTGGATGTGATGCTGCCCATATATGACGGGTTTGAGGTATGTCAGGAGATCCGTTCGTTTTCGGATATGCCGATCATTATGCTGACGGCAAAGGGAGAGGATATGGATAAGATTCTGGGCCTGGAATACGGGGCAGATGATTATATCACCAAACCGTTTAATATATTGGAAGTGAAAGCGAGGATCAAGGCGATCGTGCGCCGGAGCCGGAAGGAAGAACCGCGGATCCGCATCATTGAGAAAAACGGTCTGAAGATGGATCTGGACGCAAGACGTGTGTTTATCGATAACAAAGAGATCAATCTGACGGCCAAGGAGTTTGATCTGTTAGAGCTGCTGGTAACGAATCCGGACAAGGTTTACAGCAGGGAAGACCTGCTGAGCGTTGTCTGGGGATATGAATACCCCGGAGATGTACGTACCGTAGATGTACATGTGAGAAGGCTGCGGGAGAAGATTGAATCGAATCCGGGCGATCCGAAGTACGTACATACGAAGTGGGGAGTTGGTTACTATTTTAAAGGATAAATTCAGGTTTAAGGGTCAGTTCAGGTTTAAAAGTAAATATATGCGGAGCATGCGGTTCCTGCTGACGATCCTGCTGATCCTCATGACGTTTCTGCCGCTGTGGGGCGGCGGACAGTTTGTCGTCAGCGTGCTGCGGGACGAAGCCATTGAGGAACGCATGAGTGAGCTGCAGGATCAGGCTACGATCCTGCGGAATCACATTGTTTCTACCGGATATATCAATGCGAGCGGCGTCGCTTCCGTGGATGCAGAGATCTCTATGATGACGACATCTTACAATTGCCGGATTGAGGTCATTGACAGCAGTTTGCGGATCATCAAGGATACATATATCATAGATAAGTCTAAGATCAATATTTCCGAAATCGTTCTGCGCTGTATGAATGGAGAGAACCAGATAGAATATGACAGGGAACAGAATGTGGTCGAACTGACGATGGGAATCAGCAACCGTGACAACAGCGGATTGCTGGGGATTCTCTATATTTCCGCGGAGACACAGGACGTGGAGTCGCTGGTGGAATCCGTCAAGCAGAAGCAGGCCGTGTTTGATGTGCTGGTTCTGGTGGTTGCAATCGGGGCGGCGCTTTATTTTTCCCATTTACTGATCAAACCGCTGAAGAAACTGGAACAGTCGATTGACCTGATCACTACGGATAATCTGCAGGAGCCGATTCCCGTACAGGGCTATTATGAAGCGGAACAGATTGCGGATGCCTTTAATGAAATGATGGAGCGGATTCAGAAGCTGGAAGATTCCAGACAGGAATTTGTCTCCAATGTGTCGCATGAACTGAAAACCCCGATCACATCCATGAAGGTGCTGGCGGATTCCCTGCTGATGCAGGAAGGCATCCCGGAAGAGATGTATAAAGAATTTCTGACGGATATCGTTACGGAGATCGACCGGGAAAACGATATCATCACCGCACTGCTTGCGCTGGTGAAAATGGATAAGTCTGCGGACGCTCTGAATATTACGCAGAAAAATATCAACGACATTGTGGAGACCGTACTGAAACGGCTTCGTCCCATTGCGGCGAAGAAGAATATCGAACTGGTATTCGAAAGCTTCCGGCCGGTAGTGGCTGATGTAGACGAAGTCAAGTTTTCCATGGTTGTCAATAATCTGGTGGAAAACGCCATTAAATATAATGTTCTGGATGGCTGGGTTCATATTACCCTGAATGCGGATCATAAGTATTTTTACTTGAAAGTTTCGGATTCCGGCATTGGAATTCCGGAGGAAGTGCAGGATAAGGTATTTGATCGCTTCTACAGAGTGGACAAGGCAAGAGCCAGAGAGACCGGCGGAACTGGGCTGGGACTTGCCATTACCAGGAGCGCGGTATTACTGCACCGCGGATCGATCAAGGTTTACAGTAAGGAAGAGGAAGGAACCACATTTACGGTTCGGATTCCGTTAAATTACATCGATGCGGACAGGAGGAATGCGGAATGAAACGGACTGTCTGGTTAGGCATTGTGATTCTGCTGGCGATCGGACTGTGGGGCTGCGATGACGCAGAGACGCTGGAGGACGGACAATATTATCTGTATTATACAAACCGGAACGGCGACGGACTGGTGAAAGCCGCTTATACGCCGCAGGCTTCCGAAGACGCCGGGATTGCGTCGGAGATGCTGGAACAGCTTTCTAAGAATACCTCGGAAATGGAAAAGAAGAAAAGTATCCCCGATTCCGTTTCCGTAGAAGGCGTACAGATCCAAAACGGGATCGCGGAGGTGACGTTCGGGAGTACCTACAGTCAGATGAAGCGGGTAGAAGAGGTAGTCTGCCGCAGTTCCGTGGTACTGACTCTGATGCAGCTTGGCGGCGTAAAGGGCGTGGAATTTTACATTGATACGGAACCGTTAAAAGAGAAAAACGGGCAGGCGGTCGGTGTGATGACGGAGAACACCTTTACCGACACCGGCGTCGAGATTGAGAATCAGTATGCAAGCGTGAATCTGACGCTGTATTATGCCAATGAAAACGGAGACTTTCTGAAACCGTATCCGACCACCGGTTATGTAAAAAATAACTCCTCTATTGAACGGTATGTGATTGAACAGCTGATCAAGGGACCGGAGGCAGTGGGATATTCAAGAACCATGTCGGCGGAGACGGAGCTGCTGAGCGTCAGCACCAAAGACAATATCTGTTATGTGAAGTTTTCAGAGGCTTTTTCGCAGCAGAATACCGGTTACAATGCCGCGATCACAATTTATTCGATCGTCAATTCGCTGTCGGAACTGTCTTATATTTCCGCGGTTCAGATTTCCATTGACGGAAATACCGACGCGCTGTATCAGGATAAGATATCGCTGCAGGATGTATTGCGGTCAGATATGAGTTATGTGGAGAGTACGGTTTCCGGTACGGCGCAGACGACGGAACAGATCCCGGAGATCATAGACGAGACGATACAGAGCAACCGGGAACAGACAACAGAGACAAGAAAATAGAAGGGAAATCAATAATATGAAAAGACCGCTCGTATGGATCATGGCGGTCTTGGTACTTGGAGAGTGCAGTATTATTTTTTCAGATGCATGGATGGCGGCAGCAGTTGTGCTTGCCGCCCTTGGCGCATGTCTGTCGGGCATCATGACACATCGGATGGCAGCCGGTGTTATGGTGCTCTTTTTTTTAATAGGCGCGGCTGCGGCAGGATATGTCCGGGGCAGCGCTTATCTGAGCTGTCAGCAGGCGGCATGGCAGGCACGGCCCGGTTCGGAGGTTACGCTGCAGGGCGTTGTAGTAAAACAGACGGACTGGGAATCCGCGGTCTGTTACCTGTTAAAGGACTGCGCGGCGTATGGAAAGGTACAGGCCGTAGCCGGCCCGCAAGGAAAACCGCTTGCCGCAGGAGATACCGTATTATTGTCGGGAAAGGTGACGCCGTGGAAGGAAGCGAGAAATCCGGGCAACTTTGACCAGAAGTCATATTACGCGTCGCAGGGCGTATTTCTGCAGCTGACGGATTGTGAGATCCGGCAGGTGGAATCGGGGACCGGATCGCTTGCGGCGTCTCTGGAAAATTGGCGGCAGGCCTGGCGGGAAACGCTGGCGCGGATCTGCCCGGCCAAAGAGGCGGGTATTTATCAAAGTATCCTGCTGGGAGATAAGTCGGAGTTGGATGAGACGGTCAAAGATCTGTACGCGCGCAATGGGATCAGCCACATTCTGGCGATTTCCGGACTTCACATCAGTATGATCGGTATGACGCTTTACCGTCTGCTGCGCCGTTTTTTCTCCAGAAGGCTCAGCTGTATGCCTGCGATCGTGTGCAGCGTTTTGTTTGGAATGATGACCGGAAGCAGTACGGCGACTGTACGCGCGGTGATCATGCTGGCTTTTCATATAGAAGCGGATCGGCTGGGACGGAGTTATGACGCAGCCGGCGCGCTTTCCATGGCAGTGATCTGGATCCTCTGGGAGAACCCCGGCGCACTTCTGGCAAGCGGATTTCAAATGTCTGTGCTGGCGGTATTGGGGATTCTGCTGATCACACCTGTCTTCCGCCGCCTGTGGGCGGAGACAGAGCGCAGTCTGATCTGGAAAAAGGGCCTGGACGCACTGGCCGTTTCCCTGGGAGCGACGCTCGCCGTCGTGCCGGTGCAGTTATGGTGGTTTTACCGGATCCCCGTCTACGGAGTTTTCCTGAATCTGCTGGTCGTTTCCTGTATGGGCGCAGTGCTGATCAGCGGATTGGCAGGCTGCCTGGCGGGCGGGATCAGTTTGTGGGCCGGGAAATATCTGATCCTGCCAGGCGTCTGGATCCTGCGGTTTTATGAATGGATTTGTGAAAATGCCGCAGCTTTGCCCGGAGCAGGCTGGTGCGCCGGGAAACCGGAGATCTGGCAGATCGTGGCCTATTACGGTCTGGCCAGCCTGATCCTGTTTCTTGCGTATTGGGGAAAGCGGGGCAGGCTCAGAAGCCTTTGCGCCGCTGTCTGCCTCTTATTTTCCGTGCCGATATTTGCCATCCGGACGCTGCCGGACTGCTCCGTTACGATGCTGGATGTGGGGCAGGGGGACTGCTTTGTATTCCGAAGCGGCGGGAAAACGCTGCTGTTGGACGGCGGAAGCAGCAGTGTTTCCGAAGTGGGAGATAACCGGATCTTACCGTATCTGCAGTCCTGCGGGATTTCGGAACTGGACTGCGTCGTGATCACGCACCTCGATGCGGATCATTATAACGGGATTTTAGAACTTTTGCAGACGCCATATGAAATGCAGATCCATATGCTGGCTGTTACTGAGCAGACTGCGCAAGAAGAGGCTTTTGAAAAGATCGCGGCCCTGGCGGAGAAAAACCGGACTGCGGTCCGGCTGATACAGGCGGGGGATTCTATGAAAATGGGGAATCTGCGGCTGCAGGTGCTGTATCCGTTCCCGGAGTCTGAGGATCCGGACAAAAACGCTTTGTCGGCAGCGATCCTTGCCGATTACGGAAACGGAGCATGGAACGGGCTGTTTACCGGAGATCTGACGACAGAGGGGGAAAGCGAGATCTTAAAACAATGGGAGCTCCCGGAGGTCTGGCTTTTGAAAGCGGGCCATCACGGTTCCAAAACCGCGAGCGGGGAGGAACTGCTGCAGGCGATCCGCCCAAAGATCGTCTGGATCTCCGCCGGGGAAAACAACCGGTACGGGCATCCGCATCCAGAGACGCTGGAGCGTCTGGCGGCAGCCGGCACCCAGGTTATGAAAACGGAAGACTGTGGAGCGGTCACGCTTACCCTGCCGGAAGTCAGAGTCGATTTTTTTCAGAAATCGTCAAATAAGGATTTTCAAAGTGACGGCACTGTGATAAAATAGCATCATCAGAATAAAAGAGTGGAGAATCAACTGTGAAGAATGTCGCGAAGGATATCAGAGAAAGAACCTTTAAACCGGTGTATCTGCTTTGCGGAGATGAGAACTATCTGAAGACAAACTGTAAAAAGCAGCTTAAGCAGGCCATCATCGGGGAAGACAGTATGAACTTTCATTATTATGAAGGAAAAGGCATATCGGTGGAGCAAGTCATTGACGTGGCGGAAACCATGCCTTTTTTTGCGGACTATCGGCTGATCCTGATGGAAAATACAGGATTTTTTAAATCCGCCGGAGGAGCTCTGCCGGAATATCTGAAAGAGAAACCGGAAAGCACGATTTTTGTCTTTGTGGAATCCGAAGTGGATAAACGGAATAAGCTGTATAAAACGGTGAAAGAGATTGGGTATGTCTGTGAGATGAATGTGCCGTCCCGGAATGAACTGCAGCGCTGGCTGCTGGGAGGGATCAAAAAGGCCGGGAAACAGATCGACCGGGAAACCCTGGAATTGTTTTTTAATCTGGTTGGCGATGAAGATATGCATACGCTTTCCAATGAACTGGAGAAAGTGATCAGTTATGATCTTGACAATCCGGTGATCACCAAAGAAAGTATTTACGCGATTTGCAGCAGACGGATCGAGGTACGGATCTTTGACCTGTTTTCCGCCATGGCGGAGGGCAATGTACGGCGGACGATGGAATGTTATTATGAACTGATAGAAAATAAGGAGCCGTATATGCGGATCCTGTTTATGCTGGGACGGCAGTTTTCACAGATGCTGTCGGTAAAGAGTATGAGCAGTCAGGGACGGAGTCCCCAGGAGATCGCCGGACGTCTGGGAATGCGGAATGACTGGGCGGTACGGCAGCTGCAGCGGCAGGGAAGCCGCTATTCGGAGGCGAGACTGAAGCAGGCAGTCGCGGACTGCGTTGCCAACGAAGAGGCAGTGAAGACCGGCAATCTGCCGGAGCAGGAGGCAGTGGAAATGATTCTTGTAAAATATGGGAAACTGAGGAAAGGGCAGGAAACAGCACGATGAAGTCCAGAAAAGAGATGAAGCGGGAAGCAAGACAGGTATTCAAACGTCATTATTGGAAATTTGTGGTCATTTGCCTGTTGTCTGCAATAATCGGAACGGAATTTTCCGATTCCATGATCCTATTTCAAACCTTTCGGATGAATCCGCAGAACGCGGGTCAGGGAACCGCATCGATTACCACATCCAGTATCAATTCCAGATTTTCCGATATCCTGCTTTTAGCGGCGACCGGCAAACTGGAAGAAGGAAAAACGCTGGCGGACGCCTATACCGAGGGAGTCATTCAGGAGTCTAAAGAATCCAAAAGCGAGATACTGGGGAGAAGTCAGGGATATCTTTCGGCGATCATCAACGGGATCACTTCCGGCAGCTATCTGATTTCCATTGTAGTCGCGATCCGCTCGATCGTCGGCTCGGACAGCGCTGCGGTGATGATTCTGATCGGGACCGCTCTGCTTCTGATTCTGGCGGCCTGGATCTTTGGTGTCAATCTGTACCAGGTCATCATGCGCAGAATGTTTCTGGAAGGCAGATGTTATGAAGAAGTGCATGCACAGCGGGCCTTGTATCTGCTGAAGGTGCGGAAGTGGTTTCAGGCAGCCCGCACGATCCTGTTAATGACGGTATTTCAGATACTCTGGAGCCTGACGGTGGTCGGAGGCATAATCAAACGGTATTCTTATTATCTGGTGCCTTATATTGTGGCGGAGAATCCCGGTATCGCATCCGGAGAGGCCATTACGCTTTCCCGCAGGATGATGGATGGGCATAAGCTGGAATGCTTTGTCCTGGAACTGTCATTTCTGGGATGGCAGCTTCTCGGCGTCCTGGCCATGGGACTGCCCAGTATTTTCTTTGTCAATCCGTATAAAACTGCAACAGTTGCGGAGTATTATGCCGAACTGCGGCGGCAGGCGAAGGAAAAGGAGATATCCGGTGCAGAACTGTTAAATGATACGTATTTGTTTGAAAAAGCAGAAAATTCGGTTTTGCGGGAGTGTTACGCGGATGTAGCGGCAGCTGGCAGCGATGTAATCACGGAACCGGATGAATGGAAGGGAGCGCACAGAGTATTTGCGAAGATATTCGGCGTGACACTTTGGGAGAGCCCGGCGGAAAAGACTTATGAAGAAAATCAGGCCAGACAGATCCAGTTTGCCTATGACCGGGAAGCGCTGGACGGTGTGATCTATCCGACCAGGTTAAGCCCGATACCGGAGCGGAACAAACGAAACTGGATCAGCGGGCTTCATTATATCCGATATTACTCGATCTGGTCTCTGATCCTGATGTTTTTCATTATGTCTTTCATTGGCTGGCTCTGGGAAGTGAGTCTGCACCTGCTGGAAGACGGTGTATTTGTAAACCGCGGAGTTTCCCATGGGCCCTGGCTGCCGATCTACGGCGCGGGCGGCACATTGATCCTGTTGTGTTTAAACCGGTTTCGGAAAAAGCCGTGGCTTGAATTCATAACGGCGATCGGCCTGTGCGGGATTGTGGAATACGCGACCTCTTATGTGCTGGAGATCATGTATGACGGAACCAAATGGTGGGATTATACCGGCTATTTCCTGAATCTGAACGGAAGAATCTGCGCGGAAGGTCTGCTGGTCTTCGGTCTGGGCGGTATGGTGATCGTTTATGTACTGGCGCCGATCATGGACGATATGATCCGGCGGATCCCCATGAAAAAGCTGGTAACCGTCTGCGCGGTGCTGGTGTGCGTATTCACGGCGGATCAGATCTATTCCGTTAAACATCCGAACCAGGGAGCCGGGATTACGGATTATGAAACGGCAGCGCGGGCAGAGGTACCGTATGATTTTCCTGTCCGTGATCTCTAGATCCGGAAATGAAAAAAGACCGTACAGATTCTGTACGGTCTTTTTAAGGTCTGTAGCCAATTAAGCAAGTTTATTCACAGCTTTGGTCAGACGGGAAACCTTGCGGGAAGCGTTGTTCTTGTGGTAAACGCCCTTTGTGCAGGCCTTGTCAATCTCAACGGTCGCAGCCTTTAACGCAGCGGCAGCGGCTTCCTTGTTGCCTTCCGCAACAGCAGTCTCTACCTTCTTGATCGCTGTCTTCACCTTAGAACGGATTGCCTTGTTTCTTGCAGCCTTTGTCTCGTTGACCAGAATTCTCTTCTTCGCTGATTTAATATTCGCCATGGTATCATACCTCCAACTATATGAGCACTTCCGTAAGAGAGTATTGGAAATGCCAGTATATAGTGACTGCCCTGTGTGAGGGGTTAATGCGGACGTCCCATCACAAGGCAATCCTATTTTAGCGAAAGAACAGCGCCGTGTCAATACTAAAAATGGTAAAATTCGCTATCAACTATATCTAGTGTTTTTTTGCAAAAAAATTTCAATATCTTGTAGACAAAATCAATATATGGTGTTATAATCGTTTTTGCAAAATACATAAGAGAACACGACCGGAAAAGAACAATAGAGAAAATAAAGGAGGCGTTTTACCATGAAAGTAATCAAACGGGACGGAAGAGAAGTTGATTACGACCGCAACAAGATCGTGATTGCCATACAGAAGGCAAATAACGAAGTAGAACCACAGGATCAGATTTCCGAAGAGAAGATTTATAATATCGTCGCTTCCATCGAGAACCGGGGGGCAGAGAAACTGCAGGTGGAGGATATTCAGGATATCATTGAGCAGAAGCTGATGCAGGAAAAGAAGTTTGTACTGGCAAAGACCTACATCATTTATCGCTATACAAGGGCTCTGGTCCGGAAGTCCAACACAACCGACGATTCCATTTTAAAGCTGATCCGAAATGAAAATAAGGAACTGAACGAAGAAAATTCCAATAAAAACGCCGTATTGGCATCTACCCAGCGGGATTATATCGCCGGTGAGGTTTCCAAGGACCTGACACGCCGTATGCTGCTGCCGGAGAAGATCTCCAAGGCGCATGATTCCGGCGCGATCCATTTCCATGATGCCGATTACTTTTTACAGTCGATTTTTAACTGCTGTCTGGTTAATATCAGCGATATGCTGGACAACGGTACGGTTATGAATGGGAAGCTGATCGAGTCTCCCAAGAGCTTTCAGGTTGCCTGCACGGTTATGACACAGATCATTGCCGCGGTAGCCAGCAGCCAGTATGGCGGACAGTCTGTCGATATCAAGCATCTGGGCAAGTATCTGCGCCGCAGCCGCGATAAATACCGCGCGCATTACAAAGAAGTGTTCGGAGATCAGGTTGCGCCTGAGATCCTGGAGCGGTTTGTGCATGACCGTCTGATCGCGGAGCTGAAAACCGGCGTACAGACCATGCAGTATCAGATCAACACCTTGATGACCACCAACGGCCAGTCTCCGTTTGTAACGCTGTTTTTGCACATTGAAGATAACAGCGAATATGAAGAAGAAGTTGCCATGATCGTAGAGGAGATCCTGCGGCAGCGTCTGGAAGGAATTAAGAATGAGAAGGGCGTATATGTAACGCCGGCATTCCCGAAACTGGTATATGTACTGGACGAGAACAACTGCTTAAAGGGCGGCAAATATGATTATATTACCCGGCTGGCAGTCAAGTGTTCCGCGAAACGGCTGTATCCGGATTATATTTCCGCGAAGAAGATGCGGGAGAATTATCAGGGCAACGTATTTTCCCCTATGGGCTGCCGGAGCTTCCTTTCCCCGTGGAAAGATGAGAACGGCAACTATAAGTGGGAAGGCCGGTTCAATCAGGGCGTTGTCAGCCTGAACCTGCCGCAGATCGGTATTCTGGCACAGGGCGATATGGAGAAGTTCTGGGAACTGTTTGAGGAGCGTCTGTCTATCTGCTTTGAAGCTCTGATGTGCCGTCACCGCGCGCTGGAAGGAACCCGTTCCGACGTGAGCCCGGTTCACTGGCAGTATGGCGCGATCGCGCGGCTGAAGAAGGGCGAGACGATCGACAAGCTGCTGCATGGCGGTTATTCCACCCTTTCTCTGGGCTATATCGGCCTGTACGAAGTAACCAAGCTGATGACCGGCGAGAGCCATACGACCGAGAAGGGACTGGAATTTGCCCTGAAGGTTATGAACCGGCTGCGCAAGGCAACCGATACCTGGAAGGAAAATACCAATATCGGATTTGCGCTTTACGGTACGCCGGCTGAATCCCTGTGCTATCGGTTCGCGGAGATCGACCGCCAGCGGTTCGGCGATATTCCGGACGTAACGGATAAAGGATATTACACGAATTCTTATCACGTAGATGTACGTGAGAAGATCAGCGCATTTGATAAGTTTACATTTGAGAGCCAGTTCCAGAAGATTTCTTCCGGCGGCGCGATCTCCTATGCGGAGATTCCGAATCTGCGCCACAACCTGGAAGCGCTGGAAGAAATGGTGAAATTTATCTATGATAACATTCAGTATGCAGAGTTCAACACCAAGTCGGATTACTGCCATGTATGCGGCTATGACGGCGAGATCGAGATCAACGACGATCTGGAGTGGGAGTGCCCGCAGTGTCATAACAAGGATCATTCCAAGATGAATGTTACCAGACGTACCTGTGGATATCTGGGTGAAAACTTCTGGAATGTAGGAAAGACAAAGGAAATCAAAGCCCGCGTACTGCATATTTAGGAAGGGTTATCATATGAATTATGCAGATATTAAACAATTTGACGCAGCGAACGGACCGGGCGTCCGGGTATCCGTATTTGTAAGCGGATGCACGCACCAGTGTCCGGGCTGCTTCAATGAGGAAGCCTGGGATTTCAATTACGGAAAGCCGTTTACCGAGGAAACCATAGAAGAAGTAGTGGGATATCTGTCGGCTTCTTATTATCAGGGCCTCACGCTTTTGGGAGGAGAACCGTTTGAGCACAGCAACCAGCAGGGTTTGCTGCCGCTGCTGCGGCGTGTCCGCGCCGAGTATCCGGACAAGTCCATCTGGTGTTTCAGCGGCTATGATTTTGAAAAAGATATCATGGGCCGGATGTACCAGGAATGGCCGGAAACAAAGGAAATGCTGTCTTATATTGACGTGCTGGTGGACGGAGAGTTCGTGGAAGCGCTGAAAAACATGAATCTGTTTTTTAAGGGCTCATCCAATCAGCGTACGATCATGGTGCAGGAATCCATTGCCGCCGGAGAGGTGGTATTGTGGGAGCCGCCCGCGTATGACTATTAGAAAGGAACCACTATGATTACAACTGTGCAGATTAAGAAGCTGGATCCGAAAGCGACGATCCCGACTTACGGCAGTCAGTATGCCGCGGGAGCGGATCTCTATGCCTGTCTGGCGGAACCGGTTCTGCTGGCGCCCGGCGAGACAAAGCTGATCCCGACCGGACTGGCGTTAGAAATACCGGAAGGCTATGCCGGACTGATTTATGCGCGGAGCGGACTGGCCAGCAAAAAGGGATTGGCGCCGGCCAATAAAGTAGGCGTTGTGGACGCGGATTACCGCGGCGAGGTCATGGTGGCCCTGCACAATCACAGTCTGGCTGCGGCGGAAGTAGAGCCGGGAGAACGGATTGCCCAGATGGTGATCACCCCATTTATCACCGCCGCGTTTACAGAAGTCGATGAACTGAGCGAGACTGTCCGGGGAGCCGGCGGGTTTGGTTCCACCGGTAAGAAATAACGGGGATCGGAATATTTACGTACTTGCCATATTTATTTGGGAGCCGCTTGGCAGCGCCGCTAGGGTGACAGTACCTGATGCAGCAGTTCTGCCAGCGGCTCCATTGCGTTTAATTCTTCCTGCAGGGTGTTGGTCTGTGCGCCGACTTCGATCAGCATGGCTTTCGGGCGCATATCCAGATTATACTTATAAGCGTTCAGATAATTACAGCGTACAAAATCCGGATAGGTCTTTAAAGCGGCCAGACGCATCTGCAGGCTCATGGCAAGGTTTTCGGTGAGGTAAGGATTGTAAAGGCCGTCCACGTCTCCCAGCCCCTGAATCCTTGACAGACCGTTAAAAAACATAATTTTGGCAGTCTGTTTTCCGTTGATCTGGGTAACCAGCCGCACATTTTCCCCAACTCCGTCTCTGTGCACATCCAGTACCACCTCTACGGACGGATTTTTCTGGAGGATCTGGCTGATCTTCTCCCGGGCGTAGTCGTAGGCTTTATTCCGGTCCAGTTTTCCGTTTACCAGATCATAGGCAGTCGTATCGTGGATCACATTATAGTGATATTTTTCGGTCAGAAGTTCGGTCAGGTAATTGCCAACGCCTATAATTGTAGTAGAGGTGTCGCCGGCAACCGTATCGGTAAATCCCTCCTGGGAATGGGTATGATAGATCAGGATCTGCGGTTTTTTAGAGTTGGTCTGTTTCAGCGTCATATCCATTTGCGACAGCTTCAGCATATCTACATCCTGCCTGGTGATATAAGTCGTTCCGGATACCACGTAATAGTTGGAAATCATATAGTTAAAATCTGAAAGCTGCTTCTTCGCCAGCACGATTCCCTTTGCGGTCTGCACGTTGGCGCTGTCGGCGTTAGACGGCGCGGAAGCGGTTTCTTTTTCCGGATTCGTTTTGGAAGCGGTTTCCTGTTTCGTTTCCGTTTCCTTTGCCTGTTCGGAGGATTGTTCGGCGTCCATCAGCAAAACTTCTTCCCCGGCAGACATCCAGAAACTTTCTTTTTGCCAGAAATCTTCGTCTTCCCCATATTGCATTAAATACTGCTGAATCGGACTGGAGATCTCCTGCCGGACGGCTTCTGAATTCCACCAGCCGGCTTTGCCGCCCATTACATAGGAACGGATCGGATTTTCCGCTACGTTAAAATATGTAATCAGTGTTTTGCAGCCGTTGGAAAACCATGTCCGGCAGCGATCCTGCACCCAATGGGTATCACAGACGGCTTTTCCGAGTATGATCCCGAGAAAAAGTGCTGCCGCGAAAACGCCGATCCGCGGCAGATTCCATTGTTTCCCTTGTCGATTTCTGTTTCGCACCGTTTTCCTCACCTCTCCGCTATCATATATATGCCGGAAAACGGCGCATGTTGCTCTGTTTTTTTATTTATCCGGCAAAGGCCAGATTCAGCCCTTCGGACAGCGTAATGCTTAGCTGGCGGATCGTTTCATCTACGTCTTTTGGCGTAACATATAAGATCCCCAGATCCGGTTCCAGCAGTTCCCGGATCAATTCCTGCCGTTCCTGTTCCTGAAACTGCATTAAGGTCTCACGGAGAGATTTCAGTTCCGTAACCTCTTCGAGCGCGTCCATCAGATTTTCCATGGTATCAGAGACGATCGCGGAAGCTTCCACAACCGTGGGAACGCCGATGGCGATTACAGGGATCCCCAGGGTTTCCTCCGAGATACAGTTCCTGTGGTTTCCGACGCCGGAGCCGGGCGCGATCCCGGTATTGGTGATCTGAATGGTGGTATTCAGCCGCCTCGTGCTGCGCGCCGCCAGAGAGTCAATTGCGATTACCACATCCGGATGGGTTTCTTTTACCACGCCCTTTACGATTTCCGCGGTTTCCATTCCGGTTTTTGCCATAACGCCGGGGACCAGGCTGCTTACCAATACGGTTTCGGAGCTGTCGTCTTGTTCTTCGGAAAGATGACGTGTGATACACAGGTGATCCACTGCCAGCGGCCCCAGCGCGTCCGGCGTGACCTCCTGATTGCCCAGCCCGACTGCCAAAACAGAGAGCCTGTTTTTCTTTGGAACCAGTTCCCGAATATATTTTGCCAAAACGACGGCTGCTTCTCTGTGGTAATCTTCGTCCGCATACTGCAGATTCTTAGCTTCCAGTGTAATATAGGTTCCGATGGGCTTTTGCATGGCTTTTGCCCCGGCCTGGTTTTGAATGACGACGCGGGTGACAGTGATGTCCCGTGCTTCATCTCGTTCTTTTTCTAAAATAACGCCTTTTACTTCGGTGTTGGTTCCGGCAAAACGTTCCCGCGCTTCCAGTGCCAGATCTGTCCGAACCTGATATCCGTGCTCTGTCATAGTGCTCTCCATTCTTTGTTCATTTTCCTGAAGCTACCGTTAGTTTATCCCGGATCTCTGAAAATAACCGCTGCTTTTTCAGAAGCAGAGCAATGAGGAAGGTTGACTTTTTTTTCGGAAACAACTATAGTTAGGTGAGAAAACCATTCTTAAAATCCGACAGGGAAGTGATGAGTTGAAAAGACGGCCGAGGATCATTTTGTTGTCTGTGATCGGAGCTGCGGTGTTTGCGGCGATCGGAATCGTTGGACTGAAGCTGCAGGACTGGCTGCCGAGCGAAGAGGCCGGCACAGAGGACAAACTGACATATGACGAAGTAATATTTGATAAAAACAAGGTGCTTTCCATTGATATTACGCTTGCGGAAGCTGACTGGAATGCCATGCTGGAAGCACCGTTAGATAAGACCTATTATCCGTGCAGCATCACGATAAACGGAGAGACCTTTACCAATGTGGGAATTGCCACCAAGGGTAACTCCAGTCTGAAACGGGTGGCGGAAGAACCGGACCTGAACCGGTATGGCTTTAAGATATCTTTCGAACATTTTGTGAAAGAGCAGACCTGTCACGGTCTGGACAAGCTGCTGCTGAACGCCAATTACGCGGATGCCACCTATATGAAGGAATACATTTCCTATGATCTGCATACCCGCATGGGCGTTCCGACGCCGCTGTTTTCTTATGCGGATCTGAAGATCAACGGGCAGCTGCGCGGGCTTTATCTGGCCGTGGAAGACATCGAGGAAAGTTTTATCCTCCGCAATTTCGGCAAAACAGAGGGACAGTTATATAAGCCCAGCTACCTGAAAGGCGAGAGCTTTTACGCCGGTGCGGACCTGAGCTATCAGGGAGACGACAGCAGCAAGTATGAGACTATTTTAAACAGCGCGCAGCTGGGAACGGCTTCCAAAGAGGACGCGCAAAAGCTGATCGCTTCGTTAAAGCATCTGGAGGAACAGACGGAGCTGGAAACCTATGTGGCTGTGGATTCTACGCTGCGGATGCTGGCGGTCAACGCCTTTATCATGAATGACGACTGTTATTTCGGCGATCAGATCCATAATTATTATATCTATGAAAAGGGAAATTGTCTGACTATGCTGCCTTGGGACTACAATCTGGCGTTCGGCGGATATACCAATCCCGCAAAAGCGATCACGGCAGCGGAGCTGGTCAACCGGCCTCTGGATTCGGTAACGCCGTTCGGCTCCTGGGAAAAACGTCCGCTGGTCAAACGGCTGCTGTCGGTGGAAGAATATAAAGCAGCGTATCATACTTACACGAAGCAGATTTTGCAGGACTACTTTGAAGCCGGTGTCTTTGAAGCGGAGGTGGACCGGCTGCAGACGCTGATCGACCCTTATGTCAAAGAACAGACGGAGACATTTTATCCGTATGAACAATTCCTGCAGGCGACTGCCATGTTAAAGAAAACCGGTATGCGCCGGGCGGAAAGTGTGGCAAAGCAGTTCTCCGGCGAGCTGGGGATCACGCATGCGGAGCAGATCGGGCAGCAGGATAAACTGGTGGATACCGGCGATATTGATTTGAAACTGATGGGACATTACTGGGATTTCGGCGCGGCGTACGGCACGGAGTAGACATTGTCTGCGTTGTGTGTTAAGATACCAGTGAAATAAAAAAAGGATAGCAGGAAGCGTATGGCGAAAACAGAACAGAACAGAATCAGAAATTTTTGTATTATTGCGCATATCGATCACGGAAAGTCTACTCTGGCGGACCGGATCATTGAAAAAACAGGACTTTTGACCAGCCGGGAAATGCAGGCGCAGGTCCTTGACAATATGGAACTGGAACGGGAGCGGGGGATCACCATTAAGTCTCAGGCGGTGCGGACCGTATATCGGGCAAAGGACGGAAAAGAGTATATCTTCAATCTGATCGATACCCCGGGCCATGTGGACTTTAATTATGAGGTGTCCCGGAGCCTGGCGGCCTGCGACGGAGCCATCCTGGTGGTAGACGCGGCACAGGGGATCGAGGCGCAGACGCTTGCCAATGTGTATCTGGCGCTGGATCATGACCTGGAGGTGCTTCCCGTGATCAATAAGATCGACCTGCCCAGCGCGGAACCGGAGCGGGTGAAGCATGAGATCGAGGATGTGATCGGACTGGATACGGAGAACGCGCCTTTGATCTCCGCGAAAAACGGGATCAATATTGAAGACGTGCTGGAACAGGTGGTGAAACAGCTTCCGCCGCCGGAGGGAGATCCGGAGGCGCCGCTGCAGGCCCTGATCTTTGACAGCGTTTATGATTCCTATAAGGGTGTGATTGTGTTTTTCCGGATTAAAGAGGGAACGGTGCGGCCCGGTATGACGATCCGGATGATGGCGACCGGCGCCGCTGCCAATGTGGTGGAAGTCGGCTATTTTGGCGCGGGACAGCTGATCCCCTGTGAGGAACTGAGCGCCGGCATGGTCGGATATCTGACCGCCAGCATCAAGAATGTGAAGGATACCCGCGTGGGCGATACCGTAACGGAGGACAGGCGTCCCTGCGCCGCTCCGCTGCCCGGTTACCGGAAGGTAAATTCTATGGTATACTGCGGGATGTATCCGGCGGACGGCTCCAAATACGGAGACTTGCGGGACGCGTTGGAAAAACTCCAGTTAAATGACGCTTCTTTGAATTTTGAACCGGAAACCTCAGCCGCTCTGGGCTTTGGGTTCCGCTGCGGCTTCCTGGGACTGCTCCATCTGGAGATCATACAGGAACGGCTGGAGCGTGAATACAATCTGGATCTGGTGACAACGGCTCCCAGCGTAATCTATAAAGTACACAAGACGGACGGAACGGTGATCGATCTGACGAATCCCAGCAATCTGCCGGACCCCAGTGAGATCGCTTTTATGGAAGAACCGATGGTTGCGGCGGAGATTATGGTAACGACGGAATTTATCGGCCCGATCATGGAGCTGTGCCAGCAGCGGCGCGGCGTCTACAAGGGAATGGATTATATCGAGGGAACCCGCGCCATGCTGCGGTATGACCTTCCGCTGAATGAGATCATCTATGATTTCTTTGACGCGCTGAAATCCCGTTCCCGGGGATATGCCTCCTTTGATTATGACATGAAAGGCTATGTGGAGTCCAAACTGGTAAAACTGGATATTTTGATCAATAAAGAAGAAGTAGACGCCCTGTCTTTTATCATTCATGCGGACAACGCGTATGAGCGGGGCAGGAAAATGTGTGTCAAGCTGAAGGAAGAGATCCCTCGGCAGCTTTTTGAGGTACCGATCCAGGCGGCAATCGGCAATAAAGTGATCGCCAGAGAAACCGTCAAGGCCATGCGGAAAGATGTGCTGGCAAAATGCTACGGCGGCGATATTACCCGTAAGAAAAAACTGTTGGAAAAACAGAAAGAAGGGAAAAAGCGGATGCGGCAGATCGGCAGCGTAGAGATTCCCCAAAAGGCTTTTATGAGTGTATTGAAATTGGATGATGAATAAAAACAGCTTTGAACTCTATGTGCATATCCCGTTTTGTAAACAGAAATGTTATTACTGCGATTTTCTGTCGGCGCCGGCAGACGGGGAGCAGATCGCTGCTTACCGGGAAGCGCTGCTTAGGGAAATCCGGTATGTGAGCGCGCAGATCCGGCAGGCAGAAAATGGGCAGTTTGGAACGGTGCAGTCCGTATTTATCGGAGGAGGAACGCCTTCGTATATTCCGGAAGCGGATATTGCGGCAATACTTGCGGAAATCCGAAGACAGTTTATGGTGGAACCGGATGCCGAGATCAGTATGGAGTGCAATCCGGGCACACTGACACCCCAAAAGGCTGCCTGCTATCGGGAGGCCGGGATCAATCGGATCAGCCTGGGTCTGCAGAGTACGGACAACGCCTGTCTTGCGCGGATCGGCAGGATCCATACCTGGGAAACCTTTCTGGAGAGCTACGCGATCTGTCGGGAAACGGGCTTTGACAATATCAATATCGATCTGATGAGCGCGCTGCCCGGGCAGACCTTAGCGGAATATTTGATCGGACTGCAGCAGGCAGCCGATTTAAAACCGGAACATATTTCCGCCTATAGTCTGATCGTGGAGCCGGGGACCGCATTGGAGGCCATGCTTGCGAACGGCCAGGCGGCGCCGCTTCCGACAGAAGAAACGGAACGGGAAATGTATGAACAGACCGGAGCCGTTTTGCGGCAGCAGGGATATCATCGGTATGAGATCTCAAATTACTGCAGACCGGGGAAGGAATGCCGGCACAACTGTGGGTATTGGAACCGGACACCGTATCTGGGATTCGGTCTGGGCGCATCCTCGTTCTGGAAGGAGACGCGCTGGCAGAATGAAAGCAGGCTGCAGGCTTATCTGACGGAAGCGGGAAACCGGGATATCCGGCGGAATCCGGAACAGTTGTCCGAAAAAGACCGGATGGCGGAATTTATGTTCCTGGGGCTCAGAATGACCGCCGGCGTTTCTGCCGGGGAATTTTTGGCGCAGTTCGGCGTGCCGATGGAACAGGTCTACGGTTTGGTGATCCGAAAATACCGGGACTGCGGATTGCTGAAGGAAGACGGAGACCGGCTCTGTCTGACCGAGGCCGGGATCAATGTGAGCAATTATATCTTTTCGGACTTTTTATTGGAATAAGCAGAGAATGGAAATCAGAATGGGAGCAGAAAACCAGACAGTTGTAGTGGGTATGTCCGGCGGCGTGGATTCTTCCGTCGCGGCATATCTCTTAAAAGAACAGGGGTACCGGGTCATCGGCGTGACCATGCAGATCTGGCAGGACGAACCGACAGCCGGACCGGAAGGCGGCTGCTGCGGAGTCAGCGCTGTAGAGGACGCCCGCAGAGTGGCGGCAAGCCTGGAAATTCCCTACTATGTTATGAATTTTAAACAGGAATTTGAACGGGCCGTTATCGACTATTTTGTTTCGGAATATCAGAAGGGCAGGACGCCCAATCCGTGCATCGCCTGCAACCGGTATGTCAAATGGGAATCCCTCTTAAAGCGGAGCATGGAGATCGGAGCGGACTATATCGCGACCGGGCATTATGCCAGGGTGCTCCGGCTTCCCAACGGCAGATTTACGCTGCAAAAGTCGGTGACAGATGCGAAAGATCAAACCTATGCGCTTTATAATCTGACGCAGGATCAGCTTTCCCACACGCTGATGCCGGTGGGAGACTATGACAAAGAATCCGTGCGCAGGATCGCGGATCGGATCGGACTGGCCGTGGCAAACAAGCCGGACAGCCAGGAAGTCTGCTTTGTGCCGGATCAGGATTACAGCGGATTCATCGACCGTTATACAGGGACAAAGGCAGAGCCGGGGAATTTTGTAGATACGGCCGGCAATGTGATCGGCCGGCACTGCGGCATTACCCATTATACGGTAGGACAGCGAAAAGGGCTGGGTCTGGCTATGGGACATCCGGTATTTGTAACCGAAATCCGTCCGGACACCAACGAAGTGGTCATCGGCGGAAATGAAGACGTATTTACGAACCGTTTGTATGCGGATCGGCTGAACTTTATGAGTATTGACCGATTGGACGGCGCGATGCGGGTTGTGGCAAGGATCCGTTACAATCATAAAGGCGCGCCCTGTACCGTAAGAATGGTCGGGGAAGATCTGGCGGAATGTGTGTTTGAGGAGCCGGTACGGGCCGTTACGCCGGGACAGGCAGTTGTATTTTATCAGGAAGATTTTGTAGTGGGAGGAGGTACCATAGTATAGTATGAAATTCAGATTTGGAACCATCAAGAATATGAAAAATATGGTGCGGTTTTCGATTGCCCTGATCGCGATTACGGTTGCGGCTGTCATTATCCTGTTTCAGGTGAATTTGTACCATATCGATCAAAAAGTATCTGAGTACACATCCCGGTATCTGAATGATATTATCGAGGAAAGCAAGGATTCGATTGAGTTTGGGATCCAGAGCGATTTCTCTGTTTTGGAGACGGTTTCGGCGATGATCGCGGAGCATGAGAACCTGTACGGTTTGGAGGTTTCCGAGATCTTAAAGGAACAGGCGGAGAAAAACGGGGCCGCGTACTATAATGTGATCTCCAGGAGCGGTGACGGGCTGCCGGATATTCCGATCGCGGCGCAGATTCTGGATCAGAATTACATGAAGGAAGCATTTCAGGGCAACAATACGGTTTCGGACATTGTGGTGATGACGGAGGAACAGGAGATCCTGTTTAATGTTCCGGTATATCAGAAAGGACAGATCCGCGCGGTGCTGCAGTTTGGGTATAATCTGGAGAGCTTCGCGGGACTTTTTGAAAACAACGCATTGGGCAGGAAAGCGGATACGTTTGTGATCCAGACAGACGGCACGCTGGTGTCCAGACCGGGATCGGTAAAGGGAGGAACCAACCTGTTTTCCCTGCTGGAAAATCTGATCATGGAAGACAGCAGCGCCATTGCTGATCTGAAGACGGCGATCCGAAGCGGGGAAGAAGGCTCTCTGATCGTGGGAAAAGATCGCTATAAGCGCTACCTGTGTTATACGCAGATCCCCGAAAACGGCTGGTATGTAGTGACGATCATGTCGGCCAATGTGGTAGAGAATAATATTTATGACGTTTCCGAGCGGGCAGAGGCTTTGGGAGAAGGCGTAATCCTCATTTTCGTATTGCTGCTGATCGGCGTCCTCTATCTGTTTGTCCGTCTGTATTTCCATACAAAGATCAATTCCGAGCGGTATCAGATCGTGGCGGAGCAGTCCGGCAATATTATTTTTGAATACAATTATGATACGGAAGAAGCGTACCACAATTACAAATGGTATGATAAACTGGGATATGAACCGATTTCAGAGAACTATATCAGCGGTATGACGTCCGGAGAAGTGATTGTTCCGGAAGATAAGGAAGTCTTTGAAAGTATTTTTGTAGAGCTGCGCCATGGCGCTAAGATGGTAGAAAAACGGGTTCGGATCTATGATAAAGATAAGAACCCCATTTGGTTTACGGTAAAGGCTTCCGGGATCTGTGACCGGAAGGGCAGGATCTACAAAGTAATCGGACGGTATATCGATGTAGATCAGCGGATTCGGACCATGACCTATTGGCAGGAACAGGCCGAGATAGACTGGTCTACCGGTTTGCTGAATAAAGAGGCAACTTTGTTCCATATCGCGCAGATGATCAATCAGATGCGCTACCCGAATCTCTGCGCGGTCTATCTGATCGATATTGACGGATTAAACCAGATCAATCAAACATACGGGCAGAAGTGCGGAGATGAAGTGATCGGCGCCCTGGTCAACAGTATGAAGCAGACCGGACGGGAAGATACGATGGTCGGACGTGCGGGAGACGATGAATTCCTGATGGCGCTGCCCAATGTGACGGATCGGAATATGGCAGAACAATTCGCCGTGAGCCTGCTGCAGAATACAGAAAAAATGGAGTTTCCGCAGTATCCCGAGGCGAAGCTGTGTGTCAGCATCGGAATCGTGCTGGCACCGCTTCACGGACGGGATACGAAACGGCTGCTGGAGCGGGCGGAAGAGGCGCTGCGGACAGCCAAGAAAAATGGCAGCAACTCTTACCATATTTTATAATTTGAAATCACCAGATTGTAGTTGGAAGGCTTGGAATAGGAAGAATCGTACAGATATTTCCCGTCCGGGCCTTTTGCTTTGATCTCGACTACATTCTGCGCGCTGCCGTCAGTCAGAGCGGACTTCGGGATGGAAACGGAAGCAGTACCGCCGGCGGCCGCGCTTTCTGCCTGTGTAGTACCGTTGACCTGAAAGACTACAGCGGAAATGGAATCGTCGGAAACCGAAGCCGTAATGGTAACGGAACCGTCTGCCTGTGTCTGAATATCGGAAACCGCCAATTGGGAAGACGGGTGATATACATTCAGGGACGCGATAAAGGTCTCCAGAGAGGTAAACTGTTTATCCATCCATTTTATGCGCTCCGTAATAAACTGCTTCATATGTTCGGTCGCTTCTTCAAACGGTTCTCCGCCATACTGCCGATAGGAATAGTCCCATTTTTCATCATTGGCAAGGGCGGCATCCCGCAGATAAGCCGCATAGGTATCAATGGTGCCGCCGTCTTTGAGCATATCTTCAATCAGCGTCGGCCGGATCTCTTTATATTTCTCATAGGCGCGGACCAGAAAATACGGGTCGCGAATCAGCTGCGTATTCCACTGTACGGACTGATAATACTGTTCGTTGGTAAAGTAAGTACAGGTGGTATGCCATTCGGTCGGCACATTTGTATCGATCCCGAACATATTCCGGTTGCCCCAGGCCCAGTCAAAATCCCACTGTGGTCCGATCTGCGCCGGCTTTCCGATATCTTTATACAGGTGGAAGCTGTTTTTCATGCTGTCCCAGTTCATGGCAAATTCACAGAAGATAAAATTGTTGACCAGACTGTCCATATCAAAAAGCTGACTGTAGTGCTTCCCGTCATTTTCGGCGTCCTGATAATCGACCGGCTCAAAAGCGGCGTTGTCCCAGCCCCGTTCCCAGTCAAACCAGCCCGTCCGGGATACCTGATAATGCGGATCTGTATTGCGGAAAAAGAAATCGTCGCTGTGCAGGGCATATTCAAAAGTAGTCACATAGCCCAGAGCGTATTTGTATAAGGACGTCACGGAAAACGCCCTTGCGTCGGCGGGTTCCGGCGTATTAAAGTACAGCGGCTGCCGGTAAGGCGTCTGGGTGCGGGCCAGAGAAGGCTGCTGCAGGGAATAGAAATCCATCTCCAGAACAAAGCCGCCGTTCGCTTCGGGGATCACGACGCTGTCCGGAATGGTATAATCGGTTCCGTCTACGGAGACGGTCCGCGTGTCGATCCAGGTATAATCCTGCTCCATGGCGTCTTCCAGCGCTTTTTGGAAGACTTTGGCGTCTGCCGCCTCAGAGGTCTGCGCGATCGCCAGAGCCGCCTCTTCGGCAATGTCGTCCCAATCCAGAATATCAATCCGTGTTTTGCCTACGCGGATATGCTCGCAGAGCTGATAAACGCCCATATAATCATTGTTGTAGTACAGATTGACCCAGGTAGATTCCATGTAGGATTCGGTTCCCAGAGCGCCGCTGAAATCCAGAAGCAGCTTGTTCCGCATCTGGGTGTGGTCGATGTCGTTGGCAAGCAGGACCCAATGTTTGCTTTCGCCCATACCGAACAGATCCGCTTTTTTCTCCAGCTTGATCTTAAAGGGCCGCTTGTCCCGCTGCGCAGTGGAATTGCCCCGCAGTTTGATCTCCAGACTGCCGGTATAATCGCAGGACACGCCTTTGTAATCCGTTCCGCGGATGGAAACGGAGGCGTCCGTATAGTCCCAGCCTACCTGTCTGTAATCGGTAGAACTGGTCAGACGCAGCTCCGGCAGCGGATTGACAGAATCTGCAGGTCCCGTTTGGTTTCCGGTCTGTGCTGCAGCGGGTTTATCGGACGGCGCGGGCACATCGTCTGCCTGATCACAGGCGGACAGGAAAAATACGCTGAATCCAAACAGTATAAAGATTAAAATTTTTCTGATCCGATCTCCGTTCATACCTACCTCCTCATTCTTACCTGCAGTATATCATAATTGTGTTTGTTTGAAAAGAAATTTATAGACAAAGCCGTATATTTTTGCGGGGAAAAAGGCACATTAAACGGAGAAGAAAAAAGAAACTGCAACAGGAGGTTGACATGGCAAAAGAGACAGAAAAGAAAGAAGAACAGATCAAAGAATCGGGACAGATGTTAATGGACGATAACCGGCAGAAGCACAGGATCCATCTGCTGTCCATTATCGGAGAAATCGAAGGGCATGAGTGTCTGGCGCCCAGTACGAAAACCACGAAGTACGAACATGTGCTGCCCCAGCTCGCGGAAGTGGAGGACAGTGACACTTATGACGGGATGCTGACAATCATCAATTCTGTGGGCGGAGATGTGGAATCCGGTCTGGCGATCGCGGAAATGATCGCGTCCATCAGTAAGCCTACGGTTTCCCTGGTGCTGGGCGGCAGTCACAGTATCGCGATCCCGCTGGCGACTGCGACCAGGCGTTCCTTTATTGTACCCACCGGGACCATGGTAGTGCATCCGGTGCGGATGAACGGATTGTTTATCGGCGTACAGCAGACGTATGATTATTTTCAGAAGATCCAGGATCGGATTACCGGGTTTATCTGCGGGCACTGCAGCGTTTCCAAAAAGCGGCTGGAGGAACTGATGAGCGAGACCGGGATTCTGACAAAGGATGTGGGGTCTATTTTAGTGGGAGAACAGGCCGTAGAAGAGGGGATCATCGATGAAGTGGGCGGCATTCATGAGGCGATCACCTGTCTGCACCGGATGATCTCGGAACGGAAAGCGCGATCCTAGATAAAATTACAGGGAAAGTATTGAAATTTCATTGTGTTTGAGCTATACTGTAACAGGTATAAAACCGATGAATCTTAGCGAACAAGCAGATAGGAGAGATGACAAATGGAGAAGAAAGATATTGATTGGGGGAATCTGGGATTCGGATATCAGAAGACAGATTTTCGCTTTGTATCGGAATACAAAGGCGGTAAATGGGATGATGGAGTCCTGACCGAAGACGATAAGATCGTGATGTCCGAATGTGCCGGCGTATTGCAGTATGCCCAGACGGTATTTGAAGGATTGAAAGCATATACAACGGAGCAGGGCGATATTGTGACGTTCCGTCCGGATTTGAACGCGTCCAGACTGGAGGATTCCGCGAAGCGTCTGGAGATGCCGCCTTTTCCGCAGGATCGGTTTGTAGAGGCTGTGAAGAAGACGGTTGCGGCCAATGCGGCTTATGTTCCGCCGTACGGTTCCGGTGCGACTCTGTATGTCAGACCTTTTATGTTCGGTAAGAATCCGGTTATCGGCGTGAAGCCGGCAGATGAATACGAATTCCGTATTTTCTGTACGCCTGTCGGTCCGTATTTCAAAGGCGGCGTGAAGCCGCTTACCATTTGCGTCAGCGACTTTGACCGTGCGGCACCGCACGGAACCGGTCATATCAAGGCCGGTCTGAATTATGCCATGAGTCTGCATGCGATCCAGACCGCGCATCGGAATGGATTTGATGAGAATATGTATTTGGATCCGGCTACCAGGACCAAAGTAGAGGAGACCGGCGGCGCCAACTTCTTATTTGTTACAAAGGATAATACGATCGTTACGCCGAAGTCCGACAGCATTCTGCCTTCCATCACCAGACGCTCCCTGATGTATGTAGCGGAGCACTATCTGGGCCTGAAGGTAGAACAGAGGGAAGTCGCCTTTACGGAGTTAAAGGATTTCGCAGAGTGCGGCCTGTGCGGTACGGCAGCCGTAATTTCCCCTGTCGGCAAGGTTGTAAATCACGGAGAAGAAGTCTGCTTCCCGAGCGGCATGACCGAGATGGGACCGGTTACCAAAAAGCTGTATGATACACTGACAGGTATTCAGATGGGAAGGCTGGAAGCACCGGAAGGCTGGATCTGCAAGATTCAGTAATTTTCGCGGCCGGGATTACATAATTTTGAACGTATAAAGGAAACGACGGCATAGAAAGCAGACTGCCTTCTATGCTGTTTTTCCGTTTTCCGGCGAGAACTTTTATCCGGCGTTGCGCTGATGGCACCATGCAGAAAGAAGAGGTGAACACCGTGAAGATTGTGGAAGATAAAACATTTGACGAGGAACGGGCCCTGTATGGCAGCAGGCAGCTGCTGGCAAGAAACTGTACATTTGACGGGCCGGCGGACGGCGAAAGCGCGTTCAAGGAATCCAGCGACATTACAGCCAAACACTGTCTGTTCCGTCTTCGCTATCCGTTCTGGCATAACCACAGACTGAAGATCACAGATTCGGAAATGACCGATACCTGCAGAGCAGCGCTCTGGTATTCCGATCATATAGAGATCGCACGCACGAAGATGCATGGGATCAAGGCGCTGCGGGAATGCGCGGAGGTCGTGATCCGGGACTGCGATATTATTTCTCCGGAATTCGGCTGGTCGGTGCGGGGCGTTCAGATGGAAAATACAGCGGCTGTCAGTGAATATTTTATGATGCGCTCGGAAAACCTGCGGTTTGTCAATGTGCATTTTACAGGGAAGTATTCGTTTCAGTATATCAAAAACGCGGTGTTTGAAAATTGTGTTTTTGATACCAAGGACGCGTTTTGGCACGGAGAAAATATCCTTGTCAGAAACAGCGTGGTAAAGGGAGAATATCTGGCGTGGTATTCTGACGGGCTGACCCTGGAAAACTGCCGGATCAGCGGAACCCAGCCGTTCTGTTACTGCCGCGGCCTGAAACTGATCCATTGTGAGATGACGGATGCGGATCTGTGTTTTGAAAAGTCGGACGTAGACGCGGAGATCACCACGCCGGTGATCAGCATTAAGAATCCGAGAAGCGGGACGATCCGGGTGCCGGCGGCAGGCGAGATCATTCGGGACGATCCGGAAGCAAAGGGCGAGATCATTTTATCGGACAGCCGGAACGGAGTTTAGAGTATGAGGCGGGAAAAGAAAGCGAATGCATCCGGTTTTCTGATGTGCGAGAGAATCTGGATCTATCATATCCTGATCGTTGTCGCCGGCATATTCGGCGCCTATACCTATTTGCTCCGGGGAAATGTATTCTGCAACGCGCAGACCGGAAATGTGGTGCTCATGGGGATGGCGTTAGGTTCCGGGGAATGGGGAAAGGCAGGATACTACCTGATCCCTGTTTTCGCGTATCTGCTGGGTGCTTTTGTATCGGAACTGTTGCCCAATTCCGTAAAACATCACCTGCCGATCCGGTGGGATACCCTGCTGATCGCAATTGAGATACTGACGGTATTCGCACTTGGATTTGTGCCGCTGACAGCTCCGGTACAGATTGCGCAGGTAACGATCAATCTGCTTGCTTCCATGCAGTATAATACATTCCGGCAGGCAGAAGGGGTACCGGTCGCGACGACCTTTGTTACAAATCATATCCGGCAGGTCGGCGTAGGTCTGGCAAAGGAAGTAGAGCATTTTCACTCCGAAGATAAGGGACACCGGAAAAAGCTGCGGCGGCATTTCGCGATGCTGATGTATTTTCTGCTGGGCGCTGTGATCGGAACGGTTCTGTGTAATCTGGCGGCGGAAAAAGCGATCTGGGGCGCGATGGTTCCGTTGGCAGTGGTGCTGGGGACATTCTTGTACGCGGATTTGATAAAAGAGAAAGATCAGATGGAACAAAAACCGGCCGGACATTGATACCCGACCGCCTTTTTGTGTCGTAAACGACATATATTTGTCGCGGATAACACACAGTGCTTCTTTATTGGTATGTTATAATAAAATCGGTAATTTATAAATTAAAAAGAATCAGGGAGAATTTATGAAAGCATTATTTATTAACGCCTGTGTCAGAGAGGATTCCAGAACCAGAGAACTCTGCGAGGTCTATATCCGGAAGCACTGGACGGATCCGGAAACGGAGATCACAACCCGGGAACTGGAACGGGAGGAAATTCTTCCGCTGAACCGGGAACGGCTGCTCCGGAGAGACCAGGATATCGCGGAAGGAAACCTCGCTTCCGCGGACTATCACTATGCCAGGGAATTCGCGGCGGCAGAGGAGATCCTGATCGGCGCGCCTTATTGGGACTGCTCGTTTCCTGCGCTCTTAAAGATTTATCTGGAACGGATCTGCGTCAACGGGATCATGTTCCGATACGGCCCGGACGGACGTCCGGAGAAGATCTGCGCGGGAAAGAAGCTGATCGTCATCACAACGGCGGGCGGTTATCTTCCGCAGAACAGTTCGCTCGAACAGTATTGGAAAGAACTGTGCGCATTGTTCGGCATCCCCGAACTGTATTTTTATAAAGCAGAAGGTTTGGATATCCTGGGGAATGATCCCCGTGAGATCCTCGATCAGACAAGCAGAAGTTTGTAATTTGTAAAGCTGAAACAGGGAGGAAAGGAATGAAGAAACATACCAGGCTGACTTATATCCTGATCACGGTTTTTTCGCTGCTCATTATCACGATCCTTGCGGTCAATGTGATTTCTACATACCGTCTTACCTCGGAACAGACGGAGGAGATGGGGCGGATGCGGATCGAAATCGTCGCTTCCGATCTCCAGGGACATTTGAGCGACGCGATGCATTCTCTGGACCGGGTAGGAAACGCTTTGGAGAGCGAGCTTTCCGAACAGACGGACGCGGAGGAGATCCGTGCGCTGTTATCGGAGGAAAAAAAGATAGAGATTGCCTCTACGGGCAGGACCTGCCTGAATATTTTCTGCGTGACCGGCATGGGGGAAGTACTCATTTCCGATATGCCGACGCCGGAGGATTATGTGGTACAGGATCGGATCTGGTATCAGGGACTGCTGTCCGTACCGAAAGGGGAGACGTATATCAGTTCCGTTTATGAAGACGCCTTTACCGATCATATGTGTTTTACCGTTTCCAAGATCCTGGGAGATGGAGAGACGATCATAGGTATGGATTATTCCATGTCTGAGATTCAGGCCTATATCGAAAAAATGAATGCTTCCGATTACGGGGAAGCGATGATCGTAAACCGCGATGGGCTGATCGTCGGCTTTTCCGATCCAGCTCTGATCGGAGAACGGTTATCGGAAGAACACGGAGATTACAGGTCGGCCTTTATGCAGGCGAACTCCCGGAATACCGCGGACGGAATTTCCATCAGTACCTCCGAGGGCGGAACAGTCTTTTGTTCCCGGACCGAAAATGACTGGTATCTGATGCTTTTGGTAAAAAACTGGGATCTCCATAAAGAGGGACTTTGGAAGCTGGTCGTCAGCTCGGTGGCGCTGATCCTGATGATCGTGATCTTCGCGGTATTTCTGATCCTCAGCGTGAAGGAGCGTTTCCGGGCGGAGAATGTTCTGCGCACCAGGGAAGAATTCCTTTCCGGGCTTTCAGAGCGGTTTCGCGCTCCGCTGCATAAGATCATCGAGCTGTCCACTTCGGAATCCATGAACACGGAAGAACTGAAGGCTACTTCGGAGGGGATCCGGCTGGAGACCGGGCAGCTTTCCGATATGATGGATAATCTGTTCAGTTATTCCAATCTTGTCAATTTTGAAAAAGAAGACGCCAAGAAAGCGAAAATGGCGGCGGAAAATGATTTTACGATCCAGACGCAGCATAAATACCGTTTCTGGATCATTATGGCGTTTTTAGCCGCTATGATCAGTACGATTTTTATTTCCGCGATGCTGCATTTAAGATGGGCAAGGGGCAATATGGCGGAAGAAGCCAATTCTTACCGGTATCAGGTTTCCAACTGGGTTTTGGAGCAGCGCTCTATTCTCGGTATGTTTGTCAATGAGATTGCTGCTGATCCGGAAAAGGTAGAAGATTATCCGGCAATGGTAAAATGGCTGGATGATATTTCCAAACACTATCCCGGTATTTCCGCAACTTATATTGCCAATCCCGCCTTTGACCGGATCCACGGACATCCGATGATCATGAATAACGGCTGGATCCCGGCGGAGGATTATGTGGAAGAAGAACGGGGCTGGTATATCAGCGCGCTTGCGACTTCGGATTACAGCATTTCGGAGCCGTATTACGACGCGCGGACCGGGCAGTACTGTCTGACATTTTCAAAGGCCGTCTATACGGATTCCGGAGAATTTGTGGGCGTTTTCGCGATTGACTTCTATCTGAATGTGTTGACGGATATCATAAATTCTGATTATGATCAGAACGGATATGCATTTCTGGCGGATCAGAACGGTCAGGTCATCAACCATCCCAACCCTGCTTATCAGCCCTGGGATGAGGGATTTATGAATCTTTCTGCGCTTCCGTATGCGGAACTGTATCAGCAGCAGCCGGGAGAGATCGGTTCCGTCAAAGATTATGACGGAGCGCTTCGGGAGTGCATCATTGTCCGGGACAATGTTTCCAATTTCAATATTATCGTTGTAAAAAATTTCTGGAGTATGTACGGCGACGTACTGCGCTACGCAGTATTCTTTGTACTTTTGTTCAGTCTCTGCATTATCGGGGTTGTGGCTTTGATCAATAAGATGATCAAGTGGCAGAAAGCCGCCAATGAAAATCTGCAGCGTTCCGCGGATGCGGCTATGGCCGCGGACAATGCCAAGTCCAGATTTCTGGCGCAGATGTCCCATGAGATCCGGACGCCGATCAATGCGGTGCTTGGTATGAATGAGATGATCCTGCGGGAAGACGGGAATCCGGAGACAAGGGAGTACGCGCAGAATATTAAGAGCGCCGGAAATACGCTGCTGTCCCTGATCAATGAGATCCTGGATTTTTCCAAGATCGAAAGCGGGAAAATGGAGATCATTCCGGTTAAATATGACGTCGCTTCTCTGATCAACGACCTGATCAATATGATCCGGGACCGCGCGGAGAAAAAGAATCTTGCGTTTCAGATACAGATTGCCCCGGATATTCCCGCGTTTCTTTTCGGAGATGATATCCGGCTAAGACAGATCATCGTGAACCTGCTGACGAATGCGGTGAAGTACACCGAAGAAGGCTCCGTTACGTTCTCCATGGAAGCAAAGGAATGTGAAGACGAGGATTCGGTTCTGCTCCATGTGGAAGTAGCGGATACGGGAATCGGGATTAAAGAAGAGGATATTGAAAAATTATATGATTCGTTCCAACGGCTGGAAGAAGACCGTACCAGAAATATAGAAGGCACCGGGCTGGGGATTCCGATCACGCACAATCTTTTGAAAATGATGGGATCCGCGCTGCAGGTGTCAAGCGTATACGGCAGCGGTTCCCGGTTCAGCTTTGAGGTAAAGCAGGGGAAAATGTCGGATCAGCCGATCGGCGACTTTAATGCGCGCACGCAGAACAGCCTGATCGATAACGAGGAAAAATATGTCTATGCGCCGACGGCGGATATTCTGGTTGTGGATGATAATGAGATGAATCTGAAGGTCGCGATCGGACTGATGAAGAGAAACGGTCTGGTTCCGGACGCTGTCCAGAGCGGAGCGGCATGTATTCAGAAAGTTTCGGAAAAGCATTATGACATTATCTTTATGGATCATATGATGCCGGATATGGACGGGATTGAAACGCTTCGGGCACTGCAGGAGCAGGCTATTCTGCCGGCGGATACCGTTGTGATCGCCATGACAGCAAACGCTGTGGCAGGCGCGAAGGAAGAATATTTAGAGGCAGGCTTTATGGACTATCTGTCCAAACCGATCGTTATTCAGCAGCTGGAGGCAGCCCTGGGAAAATATCTTCCGAAAGACAAGGTTTCCTATCGCTTTAAAGAGGAGCCTGCAGCGCAGGACGGCGGGCAGCAAAAGGAGACTGAACTTCCGCTTTCCGCCACAGAAGGCGAAGAAGCCGGAAATGCGGAAGCACCTGTGAAAGAAGAAGTCAGCTTCCGGGAAAAATTCAGTTTTCTGGATATCGATACCGGTATGAGTTACTGCGCGGATGATGAAGAATTTTATCTGGAGATGATCGGCAGCTATCTGGAAGACAGTAAACTTGCCGATCTGGAGCGGTATTATAAAGAAAAAGACTGGGAGAATTACCGGATTTTGGTACACAGCCTGAAATCGACTTCTCTCTCAATCGGCGCCGCAGAGCTTTCCGGAAAAGCCAAAGCGCTGGAAACCGCTGCCAAGGAGGGCAATATCGAGTATATTGAGAAAACGCATGCTGCCTGTATGTCCGACTATCAGCTGCTCTTACGGCGGATCTCGACGGCCCTGAGCGGAGAAAATACGGCGGCGGAAGAAACCTATGAGGAGGAAGTCCGGGAACATATCCTTGTTGTCGATGACGACAAGATGAATCTGAAAATGGCGGAACGGCTTTTACGAGGAAATTACTTTGTAAGCTGTGTCCTTTCCGGGGAAGAAGCGCTGGAATTTCTGAAGACAAACCGGCCCGATATGATCCTGTTGGATCTGCATATGCCGGGAATGGATGGTTTTGAGGTGCTGCAGCGAATGAATCAGTCCGAAAGCCTGAAAAATATCCCGGTTATCTTCCTGACGGCAGACGACGATCAGAAAGCGGAGATCAAAGGGTTTGAAGAAGGTGCGGTCGACTTTATCAAAAAACCGTTTGTCGCGGAAATCATGCTGAAGCGTGTTCAGCGGATGCTGGAGTTAGCCAGACTGCGGCACAATCTGGAAACCGAAGTCCGAAGGCAGACGAAAAAGGCGGAAGAACGCCGGGCAAAGGTAGAAAAAATGTCAGAGGAAACGGTGCTCTGCCTGGCGAAAACGATTGACGCAAAGGATAAATATACCAACGGGCATTCGGAACGAGTAGCGCAGTATTCCCGTGAAATCGCGAAGCGCGCGGGTCTGAGTGAAAACGAGCAGAAGGATATCTATATGATGGGACTGCTGCATGACATCGGAAAGATCGGCGTCCCAGATACGGTGATCAATAAGCCGGGAAGGCTGACGGATGAAGAATTTGCGCTGATCAAGAAACATCCGGTGATCGGTTCGGAGATCTTAAAGAATATCACGGAGATGCCGGGGATCGAACAGGGCGCGAGATGGCATCATGAGCGGTATGACGGAGGCGGCTATCCGGACGGGATCCGCGGAGAGGATATCCCGGTATATGCCCGGATCATCGGAGTGGCCGATGCGTATGACGCTATGACTTCCAAACGAAGCTATCGCGGCGTGCTGTCTCAGGAAAAAGTCAGAAGCGAGATCGAAAAAGGGAAGGGAACACAGTTTGATCCTGTGTTTGCCGAAATCATGATAACCATGATCGATGAAGATCCGGAGTATAAGCTCTGTGAACATTAAACGTAAAATATCGGCTGGCAGGAGCGAGTTTTCCTGTCAGCCGATATTTTTATAAAGTCAGGATTATTTCACAGAATCTCCGTTGACCGGGAAGCGGAAATAAGTGTCCGGATAAGGTTCATTCTCCAGTGTGAAATGCCACCATTCTGTATCAAGCGGCTTAAATCCGTTGTCTACCATGATCTTTCTGAGGATATTCCGGTTATCGATCTGTTCTTTGGTCAAATCTCCGGTATAATCCGGATGGGAGCGTTCTCCAAAGTAATCAAACACGCCTCCCATATCCAGTTCCTTCCCCGTCTTCATATCAAACAAGGTCAGATCCAGCGTGCTTCCCCGGCTGTGACCGGATTTGCTGGCGATATAACCCTGGTCGAATAATACGGACTTGTCAAGCTCCGGATAAAAGTATGCTTTCATGCGTGTGTCGTCAAGATCTTCCGCCCATTCGATAAAGTTGTCTACCGCGGACTGCGGACGGTAAGCGTCATAGATCTTCAGCCGGTATCCCTGCGCCTCCGCATCGGCTTCCGCTTCCTTGAGCGCCGCTGCGGCTTCTTTGGTAATCAGCGCGCAGGCTTCCTCATAACCGTCAATCCGATCCCCGACAAAATTGTAGGTGGAATAGTATCGGATCTCCAGGATTACGCCGGGCACCGCTTCGGCAAGGGACACAAATCCGGATGCGTCGTCTTCCGCGGAAACGGCAGCAGGCGGGGTCTGGTCCGCAGCGGGAGCGGCAGTTGTCTCTCCGCCGGATGCGCCGCAGGCGGATAACAGAAGCATCGCGGCAGCGGCAGTCAATAAGTTCAGAAATCGTTTTTTCATGGTTGGTCTCATCTTCTTTCTTTTCAGTTTCAGCCGGCCAATCGGCCCTATCTACTATACCATAAAATCAGCCGGCGCGCAATCAGTCTCTGAAAAATACACAGGCAAGATCAGAGCCGAAAACGATCTCAAATTTTGTATTGCGATTCTAGTGTGACCTGTGCTATAATCCAGTGCACTGGAAATTTTTTCGGAAATTTCTTCGGAACTGCTTATCGGGAAGGAGATGGAACAGATGCGTGAAAAGGAAACCGGCGCTTCGTTTTTATGGGGTCCGTTTTTGAAAAAACTGGCGGCGATCGCTATCCCGGTGGCCTTTCAGAATCTGCTTACGACAACGGCCAGTATGGTAGATACGATGATGGTCGCGCCGCTTGGAGAATTGTCCGTAGGAGCGCTTGGACTGTGCGCGCAGTTTTCTTCTCTGATGTTTTCGGGATACTGGGGATTCTTTGGAGGCGGGATGCTGTTTATTTCGCAGTACTGGGGATCCGGCGAAGATGACGGCGTGGAGCGTTCTTACGGAATGACCTGGATGTGTATGATGACGGTGGCTGTGATCTTTGGCTGCTTAGCAATCTTCGCGCCGGGACTGGTGATGAAAATATATACCGATAAAACGGCGATTCAGGAGATAGGCATTTCCTATTTGCGGATTGTGGGCTTTGCCTATATCATGCAGGTATTCTCCATGGCGATGAGCTGTCTGCTGCGCTCAACAGAGCGCGTGCGGATCCCGATGATCGCGTCGATCGTATCCGTTTTGACGAATCTGGGTTTAAACTGGGTATTTATTTACGGACATCTGGGAGTCCCGGCAATGGGAATCCGCGGAGCGGCGATCGCGACTACCTGCGCGGCAGCCGTCAATATGCTGACGATCTATCTGCTGGCGTGGAGAAGCGGATATCCGTATCTGTTCCGGATCCGCGGCCATTTCCGCTGGAATCGGGGGCAGTTAAAGGATTTTCTGACGAAATGCTTCCCGATCCTCTGCAACGAAATTCTGGTGGGGATCGGAAATATGCTGATCAATATTACGCTGGGACGGCAGCCGGAGTATGTGATCTCGGCCGTGGCTGTTTTCCGTACTTTGGAAGGGCTGATCATCGGCTTTTTCGCCGGCTTTTCCAGCGCGGCTTCCGTACTGGTCGGGAAATGTGTGGGAGCGGGAGAACTCCGTACTGCGTATGAGCGGGCAAAGCGGCTTGTCTACCTGTGCAGCGGCGTCATTCTGGCGGCAAATCTCATTTTGTTTGCCGTACACCGGCCGATCCTTACACGCATGAGTCTTTCCGGCGCGTCTTATGAGGCGGGCGTATGGATGCTGCTGATCTACGGCGTGGTTTCCGTGATCCGTATGGGAAACTGGATTCAGAATGACACTTATCGCGCTGCGGGAGACGCAGTTTACGGAACGGTGCTGGAGATCGTGTTTATGTATGTGCTGATGCTGCCCTGTGTGCTGGTCTCCGGTTTTGTTCTGCATCTGCCGTATTGGGCGATTTTCCTGTGCTGCTATGTTGACGAGCCGATCCGTTATATACTGATGCAGATCCACCTCTATTCCGGAAAATGGGTAAAGCCGATCACAGAATCCGGAAAAGCGGCACTGCCGGAGTTTTTGTCCAGGCGAAAGCGAAAAGGCGGGCACCGGAAGCATGCCTGATTGAAAATCCTGCGCGCCGGATCCCGGTGTGTTACAGAATCTCTAAGTGTTCTAACAGGATCAGTGTGCCGATGGCAATGAGAATCAGACCGCCTGCCAGTTCTGACTTGGATTGATAGCGGGCGCCAAATCGATTTCCGATCTTGACGCCGGCGGCGGAAAAGAGAAAGGTCGTGCATCCGATCAGCAGAATGGCGGGGAGAATGGATACGTTTAAGAACGCAAAGGTGACGCCGACTGCCAGAGCGTCGATACTGTCGGCGATCGCCAGCGGGAACATCGCTTTTGCGGAAAAAGAAGCGTCCAGTGTTTTGGTCTCGCCCCGGGATTCCAGGATCATATTGATCCCGATAAAGGCAAGCAGTCCGAACGCGATCCAGTGATCTACCTGTTCGATCAATGACCGGAACCCGCTGCCCAGAAAGTATCCGATCAGCGGCATGAGCGCCTGTGCGCCGCCGAACCACAATCCGGCGGAGAGCAGATGTTTTTTCTCCACAGTCTGTACGGAAAGTCCTTTGCAGATGGAAATAGCAAAGGCGTCCATAGATACTCCGACTGCGATTACGATCAATTCCCAAAGATTCATATCAATTCCTCCGTTTTTTCCCTGAAAAAAAGCATATAATGTCAAAATTAAAAAGTCAATCTCTTTTTGCGTTTTTTCATAGCGGCTCCTCACTGATAAAGCGGGGCTCGATTAGCAATACTGAAAATGTGAGTGATGCACTCGTTATTCGCCCATGAAATGTGCAATTTAAATTGATATTCGCCCATGTTTTGTGTATAATCGTGGCGGAGAGTCTTTCAGGAGGAAAGCTTATGCCGAACAGGAAAAGCCGGTATGCTTTGACGCGAGATGGCAAGATAACTTAAATTAAAGGTGGAGGCAACTAAAATGCATTTAAAAATTGCGCTGCTTCAGCTTCTCCCGGGAGACAGCTTAGAGAAACAGCTTCAGATAGGAAAGGCCGCCTGCGAAAAGGCAAAGGCGATGGAGGCTGACATAGCGTTATTTCCGGAGATGTGGAGCGATGGGTATGTTATCCCGCAGGATGAAAATGCGGTAATGGATCTGTCGATTGATGCCGGTCATGCTTTTATAGAGGAATTCGGCAGGCTTGCTTCTGAGTTACAGATGGCGATCGGAATTACTTTTCTTGAAAAGCATGTGCCGAAACCGTTAAATTCCGTGATCCTGTTTGATCGGAACGGGAAGAAAATCCTGCATTATTCCAAGGTACATACCTGTGCGTTTGATTTAGAAAAGATGCTGTCGCCCGGATCGGATTTTTTTGTCGCGGATTTAGATATTGGCAGAGGTACGGTAAAGGTAGGCGCTATGATCTGTTTTGACAGGGAATTTCCGGAAAGCGCAAGGATTCTGATGCTCAAAGGAGCTGAAGTGATCCTTACCCCGAATGCCTGCCCGATGGAAATTAACCGTCTTTCGGCGCTCCGTACCAGAGCGTATGAAAATATGATTGCCATTGCTACCTGCAATTATCCGGAGGGACAGCCGGACTGCAATGGACATTCTACTGTATTTGACGGAATTGCGTGGCTGCGGGACGAACCGGGAACACGCGACATGTGCATTTTGGAGGCGCCGGGAGAAGAAGGAATTTATATAGCGGATATCGATCTGGATCTGCTGCGTAAATATCGCGCAAATGAGGTGATGGGGGATTCCTACCGTCATCCGGAGAAATATGGGAGTTTGGTTTCAAGACGGCGCGCTGAACCGGGTACAGAAAAGGGGAGGGATAATTTTTGAATTATCAGGAGATCCTTCGGATTGCCATGGAGCAGTCTGCGGAAGACATGGGATGCAGAGCCGGCGATTTTCTGCGTTCGGAGAATGCAGCGGTCAGGCTTCGCCTTGGAAAGAATGCCAGAAAATATTATAAAGAGCCGATTTCCTGCAATCTGATATCCTATGGCAATAATATTGTGGCGGCTGTTTCGGAAGAGGTTTCGGATCTCGTGCTCGAATATATAAGCCGTTATGAATTTTACCACTGTTTTGAAACCCCTAATATGCACTGGCTGAATGAGCGATTGATCAAAAGGGGACATAAGATTTGCTTTATGGCGGAATATTATCTTCCGGATGTAAATAGAATTACAAATTCAGCGTGTGCCTATGAAATGCGTATACTTGAACAAAAGAATTTTGAAGAATTGTATCTGCCGGAATGGAGCAATGCGTTATGTGAAGACCGTAAACATCTGGATGTGCTTGGAATCGGAGCCTACGATAATGGAAAACTGGTCGGTCTGGCAGGCTGCTCCGCCGACTGCGAGCGCATGTGGCAGATCGGTGTGGATGTTCTTCCAGACTACAGGCAGCAGGGAATTGCCTCCGCGCTGACCGGCAGGCTGGCGAGGGAGATTATGGCTCGCGGGAAAGTGCCGTTTTATTGTTCGGCCTGGTCCAATATCCGGTCAGTCAGAAATGCGATTAGGAGCGGTTTTGTTCCGGCTTGGGTGGAGATGACCGCAAAGCCGATAGAAGTGGTAGATGATATGAATAAAAGAGATAGGGAAGAATTTTCGGTGGAGTGTTTTTGCCCGACAGATTGATTTTTCGTCCAAAATCGAATAATCCAAAATAGTCTTAAAATCAATCGCAAAAAAATACGATTGATTTCTTGCACATTTTTACGTATTATAATATAAAACGGTATTTTCTCAAGGTGGAATTCAGAGATAAAAATTAAAATTTATTAGGGTGTGAACAGAAAATTATATTATTATCACAAATAAATGGAAATTTAACTGAAGGAGCAAGGTCTGAAAGAAGTTTTTTCTAGATCTTGCTCTTATAAATTTCTATGGCAGTTTGGATTTATCCAGTACGGGAGATATCGCAGTACTGGTTTTGCTTGATCGTTGTATTTGCAATCATAAGTTGAAACAGGGCAGCGTGTACGCTGAGTGCGGTCTGTTTGTCTTATAAAAAATCTTGACAAACTATCGATTGATATGTATACTATCAATTGATAGCATATATATGGAAAGAGATGATTGGCATTTTTCTTAGTATACAATCAAAAAAAGAGAAGTTATTGCTTTTCTGGAAGAATTAAAAGATCTTTTGGGAAAAGAGGATTTTGATATAGACTCCGATTTTATACTGATAAAAAAGAAAAAAACTGACGATGAAGAGCATTCTACGCCATATACCTTGTTGGATTTGGATTATGACGTCTGGGATGTAGTAGAGCGGTTGAAAGAATTAACAGTATCTGATTATTCTGAGACCAAAATAGATAAAGATGATTTGAACCCACCATTACTGTTTGTATTTGGAAAAGATATTAACAGAAAGCTTGTCTATGTCAAACTGAAGATCAAAGGAGTTCAAAGAAGACGCATATTATGTGTGTCATTCCATTATGCAAGAGATCCTATGGAATTCCCATTTGCATAAGTGGAAGGGAAAGGAGAGAAAAGTGAAAGCCGGAACATTAATTAGAAAGGTCCATATGGATTGTCCATTATGCGGCAAAACGCATGAAGTTGAAGAAAGGAAGCGCTTTGCGACTGTTATTCTGAAGGGGGATAGGGTAACCTATGAAGAACGGTTTTATTTTTGTGCAAATGCGGATGATGAGGAAAATGAATTTGAAACTGGCTCTATGACAAATGAAAATCTTCTCAATGCTCGAAATGCGTATCGAGTCAAGCATGGATTGCTTACTTCAAATGAAATTGTTGCGATAAGAGAAAGCTATGGATTATCTCAAGTAGATTTAGCAAGATTGCTTGGATGGGGAGAAGCTACGATTTCTCGATATGAAAGCAAGGCAATTCAAGATGAAGCGTATGATACTATGCTGCGTCTGATAAAAGATAATCCATTACAAGCTTTAGAATTCCTGAAGAAAAATGCTGATAAATTCCCGAGACTTAAGAGAATTGAAATAAGATCCAAAATTGTAGAGAAGTTGGATTCATATGGAAAGGAATACCTGACACGACAAGCATTTGAAGGTGAGTATGCAAGTTTTGAAGAACCATCTGATTCGAATGGATTTGTCTTGCTGAACATAGATAAGATTGAGGCGGCTATTTCTTATATTGCTGAGCAAGTAACGAATTTATTTAAAGTTAAGTTGATGAAAATGCTTTGGTATGCTGATGCATTATCTTATAAAGAGAGTGGATATGCAATTACCGGACTGGTTTATCGACATAACGAAATGGGCGCACTTCCAATCGGGCATTATAGCCTTATGAATCTCGAAAACTTGAATGTTCGTGAGGAAGTAGGCATCAATTATGACTCTATGCTTCATATTTATCCTACAAATGGTATGGACTATAGTGTGCTAAGTAATAAAGATAAAACGGTGCTGGATACCGTGATAAAGAAATTTAAGAATTATAAAGCTCAAGAAATAGTGAATTATATGCATGAGGAAAAAGCCTATCAAAGAACAAATCTTGGGGAAATAATACCGTTTTCATTGGCGAAAGAGATAAAGGATTTCTAATAACGATCTATATCAAGGCATTTCAAGAGGAGAAACCCTTATAATTAGAATACTATTCGTCTGCTACGGCAATATATTATGGCAGTGCCGGTATAAAAAAGTGTTGAAAAATAAGGGATTTTCTATATTTCTTATATAGTTTTACCAATATTTCCGGAAAGCCGAACTTGCAAAGTATTTTAATGAGCAATTAAATACTGGAACAAAGTTGCTTGTCGGGAGGAGCTGGAGGCAATTTTGAAGGAGGAATAAGTTTGAAACTAAGAGGTGGCGGATAGAGCATAAAATTGAGCATCACAAATAAGCCATCATATGGTGG
>CANQOK010000013.1 GCA_947625465.1 uncultured Lachnospiraceae bacterium
GCTTTATCCAGCTCTTTTCCGGTAATTGTTCTCATGGTGCTGCCGGAACGATAAAAATACTTGCCATGATAGCTGATAAGCGAGGGATACTTTTCCACAATAATTTCAATATACTGCAGATCACCCTCATATAGCAGATTGACATCTGCCACAATACCCATTGTATCAGTGATCTTATTAGGAATGACTTCCAACAGTTTTCTGCTGTCCTTATCGCTTATGCCAACAACATCACCGTCATCATTTTTGCCGATATAAATCGTTCCGCCGTATGCGTTCGCATAACCGCAGATCCATTCCAGATAATTGTCATGCCACGATTCTTTCCACTCGATTGTTTGATGTTCCGGCATAGTACTCACCTACTTTCTCAACCGTTTGCAAACATTTCAGATATTCACATACAGGCCTATTAGGCTAAATTACTCAAACTCAATCGTCCCCGGCGGTTTCCCCGTCAGATCATACACAACGCGGTTCACATGGCTGACCTCATTTACGATCCGGCTGGTCACCTTCTGCAGCACCTCCCAGGGGATCTGCGCGGACTCCGCCGTCATAAAGTCGATCGTGTTTACGGCCCGCAGGGCTACGGCATAGTCATACGTACGCTCATCGCCCATGACGCCCACGGAACGCATATTGGTTAAAGCCGCGAAATACTGACCCAGCTGCTTGTCAAGACCGGCCTTCGCGATCTCCTCCCGATAGATATAATCGGCGTCCTGCACCATCTTCACCTTTTCCGCGGTAACCTCTCCGATGATCCGGATACCGAGACCCGGTCCCGGGAACGGCTGGCGGTTTACCAGATACTCCGGCAGGCCCAGCTCCAGACCGGCTTTTCGCACCTCGTCCTTAAACAGCTCCCGCAGCGGCTCGATGATCTCCTTAAAATCCACATAATCCGGCAGGCCACCTACATTATGATGAGACTTGATCACAGTAGACTCACCGCCGAGACCGCTCTCCACCACGTCGGGATAAATGGTTCCCTGCACCAGGAAATCCACGGCGCCTACCTTTTTGGCCTCTTCCTCAAATACACGGATAAATTCCTCGCCGATGATCTTCCGCTTCTTCTCCGGCTCCGTCACGCCGGCCAGCTTCGAATAAAACCGCTCCTGTGCGTTGACACGGATAAAATTCAGCTCATATTTGCCGTCTTTGCCAAATACGGCCTCCACTTCGTCACCCTCGTTCTTCCGAAGCAGACCGTGATCCACAAATACACAGGTCAGCTGATTGCCGATCGCCTTGGAGAGCATAACGGCTGCCACAGATGAGTCAACGCCGCCGGACAGAGCGCACAGCACCTTTCCGGAGCCGACCTTTTCCCGCAGGCTTTTAATAGCGGACTCCACAAAGGAATCCATTTTCCAGTCGCCCGCGCAGCCGCACACGCCATAAACAAAATTGGCAAGCATTTCCTTTCCCTCTGCGGTATGTAAAACCTCGGGATGGAACTGCACCGCATACAGCTTCCTGGCCGCATTCTCCGCAGCCGCCACCGGACAGTCCGCCGTATGCGCAGTCACGGTAAATCCCGGCGCCGGTTCCTTAATGTAGTCAAAATGACTCATCCAGCAGATCGTACTGGGAGAAATGCCCTGAAACAGCAGAGATTCCCGACTGTCGATCAGCACCTCTGTTTTCCCGTATTCCCGCACCTCTGCCCGGGCAACCTCACCGCCCAGCAGATGCATCATCAGCTGAGAGCCGTAACAGATTCCCAGGACCGGAACGCCCAGCTCAAATAATTCCTTCGTGTAAGTAGGGGAGTCCGGTTCATAGCAGCTGTTAGGACCGCCGGTCAGAATAATCCCTTTCGGATTCATTGCCTTCAGCTTCTCAATCTCTGTTTTATACGAATAAATCTCGCAGTACACGCTGCATTCTCTGACGCGCCTTGCGATCAACTGGTTGTACTGACCGCCGAAGTCCAGCACAATAACATTCTCTCTTTTCACGATTTGTTCTCCTTTGCGTATTGGTTTCCCATACAGTTCTCTCATTGCCGGGAATATTCATAATTATACGATATTCAAAAACTGAAGACAATCCCATATTTCATATTTCTACAGGTATTTCTTCACATACTGCCCGGTATAGGAATCCGGATTCTCTGCCACTTCCTCCGGCGTTCCCTGCGCCACGATCGTACCGCCCCGGTCGCCGCCCTCCGGTCCGATATCCAAAATGTAGTCCGCCACCTTGATCACGTCCAGATTGTGCTCGATCACCACGACCGTATTGCCGCCTTCCGACAGCCGCCGCAGGATCTCCACCAGCTTGTGCACATCCGCGAAATGCAGGCCGGTCGTCGGTTCATCCAGCACATAAATGGTCTTGCCGGTTCCCCGTCTGCTTAACTCCGTCGCCAGTTTGATCCGCTGCGCTTCTCCGCCGGACAGCGTAGTCGACGGCTGCCCCAGCCGGATATAGGACAAGCCCACATCATATAAGGTCTGGATCTTCCGGGCAATGGACGGAATCGGCTCGAAAAATTTCAGAGCCTCCTCCACTGTCATATTCAGCACATCATAAATGCTCTTTCCTTTATATTTTACCTCCAGCGTTTCATGGTTGTAGCGCTTGCCGTGGCATACCTCGCACGGCACATAGACGTCCGGCAGAAAATGCATCTCGATCTTTAAGATCCCGTCGCCACTGCAGGCTTCGCACCGTCCGCCTTTTACGTTAAAGCTGAATCTTCCCTTTTTATATCCGCGCATTTTCGCGTCCTGCGTAGATGCGAACAGATCCCGGATCTGGTCGAATACGCCGGTATAGGTAGCCGGATTGGAACGGGGCGTCCGCCCAATCGGAGACTGGTCTATGGCAATGATCTTATCCAGCTGTTCCACGCCCTCGATCCGGTCGTGATCTCCCGCTATGGTTCTGGCGCGATTCAGCTTCTTGGCCAGCGCTTTATAGAGAATCTCATTTACAAGGGAGCTCTTTCCGGAGCCGGACACGCCGGTCACGCAGGTCATAACGCCCAACGGGATCTTTACGGTAATATTCTTTAAATTGTTCTGTCTGGCGCCGACGACCTTCAGCCAGCCTGTCGGTTTCCGCCGCTGTTTCGGCACCGGGATCTGCAGCTTTCCGCTCAGATACGCGCCGGTTACGGACTCCGGACAGTTCATGATATCTTCCGCCGTTCCGGTCGCAATGATCTCCCCGCCGTGTTCCCCGGCTCCCGGTCCCACATCCACAATATGGTCTGCCGCCCGCATGGTATCCTCATCATGTTCCACTACGATCAGCGTATTTCCCAGATCCCGCAGGTGCATCAGAGTGGCCAGCAGCTTGTCGTTATCCCGCTGGTGCAGGCCGATGCTGGGCTCGTCCAGAATATAAGCGACGCCCACCAGACCGGACCCGATCTGCGTTGCCAGCCGGATCCGCTGCGCCTCTCCGCCAGACAGCGTGCCTGTAGCGCGGGTCAGCGTCAGATAATCCAGTCCCACATCGATCAGAAACTGGATCCTCGCCTTGATCTCCCGTAAGATCTGGTCGCCGATCATCGCCTGCATATCCGTCAGCTGCAGTGTATTCAGAAAATCCTTCAATTTTAAAACGGACAGATCCGTCACTTCAAAGATATTTTTTCCGCCTACGGTAACCGCCAGCGACTCCTTCTTCAGTCTTTGCCCGTGGCAGACCTTGCAGGGTGTGATCCGCATAAAGGTCTCATACTCCGCTTTTGTCGTCTCCGACGCCGTCTCTCTGTATCTGCGCTCCGTATTGCGGATCAGTCCTTCAAACGCAATATCGTAAATGCCTTCGCCCCGCTGCCCTTTATAATATACCTTCACCACATGGCCGTCCGTCCCGTACACGATCACGCGCTGCGCTTCCTCGGACAGCTGTTCAAACGGAGTATCCAGGCTAAACCGGTATTCCTTTGCCAGAGCGCTCAGAATGGCATAGCCGAAACTGGACTTGTCCGTGCAGTTCTGCCAGCCTAGCACAGTAATAGCGCCCTCCATAATGCTCAATGAACGGTCCGGTATGATCAGGTCAATGTCAAATTCCATTTTATAGCCCAGCCCGAAACACTCCGGACAGGCGCCGAACGGATTATTAAAAGAAAAACTCCGGGGTTCGACCTCGTCAATACTGACGCCGCAGTCCGGGCAGGAAAAACTCTCGGAGAAGCTGAGGATTTCCCCATCCACGATATCCACAAGCAGCAGCCCGTTTGCCAGATGCATCACAGTTTCAATGGAATCCGTCAGACGCTGCTCGATTCCCGGGCGCACGACCAGACGGTCTACCACGATCTCAATATTGTGCTTCTGGTTCTTCTCCAGCTTGATCTCTTCGTCCAGTTCATACAGATTCCCATCGACGCGTACCCGCACATATCCGCTGCGCCCCGCCTGCGCCAGCACCTTCTCGTGCCGTCCCTTTTTTCCGCGCACAACCGGCGCCAGCAGCTGGATCCGGGTTCCCTCCGGCAGCGCCAGAATCTGCTCCACGATCTGATCTACCGACTGTTTTCTGATCTCTCTGCCGCACACCGGGCAGTGCGGAATCCCGATCCTGGCATACAGCAGACGGAAATAATCGTAAATCTCCGTTACGGTTCCCACAGTCGACCGCGGGTTCCGGTTCGTGGATTTCTGATCGATCGATATCGCCGGAGACAGACCTTCAATGCTTTCCACATTGGGCTTTTCCATCTGTCCCAAAAACTGTCTCGCATAAGAAGACAGCGATTCCATATACCGCCGCTGGCCTTCCGCGTAAATGGTATCAAACGCCAGCGACGATTTTCCGGACCCGCTCAGCCCCGTAAATACGATCAGTTTATTTCTGGGAATATCCAGATCTATATGCTTCAGATTGTGCTCCTGCGCGCCTCTGATCCGGATATACCCCTGTTTTTCCTCTCCTATGCTCTCTGCTCTGTTCTGTTCCATTGCCGATCTCCACTTCTATTTCTACTCAATTTGTTGTTTGATCGCTTTTATCCTGTCACGCAGTTCCGCGGCCGTTTCAAAATCCAGATCCGCAGCCGCTTTTCTCATCTGCCTGTTCAAATCCTTTAACAGCTGATCCAGTTCCTTCGCATCCATGGACTCTACATCCTTCTCGATCGAATTGATCACCTGATCCGCTTTCTTGGTAATACTGATCAGATCCCGCACTGCCTTGTGAATAGTCTGCGGCGTGATCCCATGTGCCTCATTATATGCCTGCTGCAGCTGCCGCCGCCGATTCGTCTCATTGATGGCGTTCTGCATAGATTCCGTTACCGTATCCGCATACATAATGACATGGCCTTCGGAATTTCTGGCCGCGCGCCCGACCGTCTGGATCAGAGAGGTTTCCGAACGCAGAAATCCTTCTTTGTCCGCATCCAGGATCGCCACCAGAGAAATCTCCGGGATATCCAAACCTTCCCGCAGCAGGTTGATCCCCACCAGAACGTCAAATACGTCCATCCGCATGTCCCGGATGATCTCGGTCCGTTCCAGGGTATCGATATCGGAATGCAGATACCGTACCCGGATCCCCACTTCCTTCATATAATCCGTCAAGTCCTCCGCCATCCGCTTGGTCAGCGTGGTCACCAGAACCTTATTCTTCTTCGCCGTTTCCGTATTGATCGCGGAGATCAGATCGTCGATCTGTCCTGCTACCGGCCGCACGGAGATCTCCGGATCCAGCAGTCCGGTAGGCCGGATGATCTGTTCCGTCCGCAGCAGTTCATGTTCCTGCTCATAGACATTGGGCGTGGCGGACACAAATAACATCTGATCGATCTTGGATTCAAATTCTTCAAAATTCAAAGGCCGGTTATCCAATGCGGACGGCAGCCGAAACCCGTACTCCACCAACGTGGTCTTTCGGGAACGGTCTCCCATATACATGCCCCGCACCTGCGGTATCGTAATGTGAGACTCGTCTACGATCATCAGAAAATCATCGCCGAAATAATCGATCAGCGTACAGGGCGTCTGCCCCGGCTTCATACGGTTCAGGTGCCTGGAATAATTTTCCACGCCGGAGCAAAAGCCTGTCTCCCGCAGCATCTCAATATCGAAATTGGTCCGCTCGGCGATCCGCTGCGCTTCCAACAATTTATCCTCGGATTTAAAAAACAATACCCGTTCTTCCAGTTCCTTCTCAATATCCTTCGTCGCCTCCAGAAGCTGCTCCATAGGCACCACATAGTGCGAATTAGGAAAGATCGCCGCATGGTCAAGCCGGGCTTTGATCTCCCCGGTCAGCGGGTCAAACTCCGTGATCCGGTCTATCTCATCTCCGAAAAATTCCACCCGGATCGCCGCCTCACTGGTGGTAGAAGGAAAAATCTCCACGACATCTCCCCGCACCCGAAATGTCCCTCGGTGAAAATCCATATCGTTGCGGTCATACTGGATCTCGATCAGTTTCCGCAGCATCTCATCCCGATCTTTGACCATCCCCGGCCGCAGAGATATCATCATATTCTGATAGTAATCCGGACTGCCGATGCCGTAAATGCAGGACACACTGGATACGATGATCACATCCCGCCGCTCTGACAGCGCCGCCGTAGCCGAATGCCGCAGTTTATCGATCTCCTCATTGATCGCCGAATCCTTCTCAATATAGGTATCGGTCGAAGGCACATAGGCTTCCGGCTGGTAGTAATCGTAATAGGAAACAAAATACTCCACCGCGTTCTCCGGAAAATATTCCTTAAATTCCCCATACAACTGTGCTGCCAGCGTCTTATTGTGCGCCAGGATCAAGGTCGGCTTATTTAATTGTGCAATGATATTCGCCATGGTAAAGGTCTTGCCGGAACCGGTCACGCCCAGCAAAGTCTCAAACTGGTTTCCCTCCTGAAATCCTTTCACCAGAGCTTCTATTGCCTGCGGCTGATCGCCGGTAGGCTGATATTCACTGTGTAATTTAAACTCCGCCATAACTCGGTCTCCTTCTTCGGTCACGATGCCGGTCCGGTTATTTTACCGCCTCGATCGCCGCCTTTAACTGCGTATCTTCATCGCTGCCGTAAGCCGCGCCCTCCGGCAGTTCCACTTCAATATCCGGCTGAATCCCGACGCCGTTGATCTCCGTACCGCTCTTTGTATAATACTTATCCGTTGTGATCCGGATCGCGGAACCGTCCGACAGAGGAATGAGCTTCTGCGCTACCCCTTTTCCGAACGAAGTGGTGCCTACCACCTTTCCGATCCCGTAATCCTTTACAGAACCGGCAAACGCCTCCGACGCGCTGGCGCTGTTTTCGTTGATGATCACGGCATACGGAACCGTAAGCTGATGTTCCGCATCCGAATATGCTTTATCTCCGTTTCCGTTTTTATCCTGCATATAGATCAGCAGTCCCTCAGGCAGGATATAATCTAACATACTGACAACCGCTTCATAGACGCCGCCCGGATTGTCCCGCAGATCGATGACCAGCCCTTTCATGCCCTGCGCCTGCAGCGTATCGATCGCAGTCTGAAACTGCTGCACCGTCACCAGATCAAAAACACTCACTGCAATATAGCCGATCTGGTCGTCCAACATTTCCCACGCAACCGTAGCCGTCTCCATATTTTCCCGCGTAATATCCAGTGTGATCGGCTCCGATTCTCCTTCTCTGAGAACCTGGATCTGAATCTGATCGCTCTCGTTGTTCTGAATCCACTCCACGAGCTGATCCAGATTGAAATTTTCCAGCGAATTTCCGTTTACGGTACGCAAAATATCTCCTGTCTGCATGCCGGCTTTTGCCGCCGGTCCGCCTTCAACAACACTTTGCACGGTAAATTCTCCGCTCTCCGAATTATATTGAATGGTAACGCCGATTCCTTTATAAGTACCGGTTACAGATTCCGTAAGTTTTTTGAAATTCTCCGCGGTATAATACGCGGAATATCGATCCTTGAGCCCGGCGATCATACCGGCGCTGACGCCATCGATCAGAGCAGACTCCTCTAACGGGTTCAGCGAATACAGATCAATCAGCTGTTTGATCTCATCCATCCGGGTAATCAGGGCCGAGTCCGCCGTCAGGGAAGCCTGCGGCTGAGAAACATAGGCCGCCCCATTGGAAACAATTACCTGGATCAGAATCGCCAGCATAACCGCAAACAGACTGCCGGAGGCCAGAACGCCCACCGCGACGCCGCCGGCAAATCCCGATCTGCTCTTCTTTTTGCTCTGCTCCTTGTCCACAATTTGATTTTCCTGATACTGCTCCTGCTGTTCCATATCTACATCTCCATTCCGGAGCGTTTACGCGAAGGAAGGCGACGAGAAATTCGCGAAGGCGATTTCTCGTCTGCCATTATGGCTATTTGGGACGCTCCGGCACAAATAGCCGTGTGAAAAATCAGCACATCGGTGTGATTTTTCACACTACCGCTCCATTCTGCCGGTAAAAACCGGGCTTTCATCATAAATATACTCCGCGCAGCGGATTTTATACTGCAAACAGAATCCCAACCATAGTTACGCTATCGTTGGGATTCCTTTCAGTTTTATTCACCAATATAATTTTTCGGATCAACCCACTCTCCGTTTAAGCGGAAAGAAATATGTAAATGATTGCCCGTAGACGGTCCTGTCGTTCCGACCAGCGCGATCACATCGCCCTGCTTTACAATGTCGCCCGTCTTACAGAGCAGTACCGACGCATGCATGTAAATGGACGACAATCCGTCTCCGTGATAAAGATTCACGCAATTCCCCGTACTGCTGGTATATCCGGCAAAATCCACCGTTCCGTCTGCCACTGCGTAGATCGGCGTTCCTGCAGGCGCCGGGTAATCGTCTCCGCAGTGGTACACGATCTCTCCGCTGCCCCACGGATCCGGGCGGTAGCCATAGGTAGACGAACGCCGGTGATACTGTGGCGGCAGCGGCCAAATATAGGTGCCGTCTCCTGTAAAGCTGTCTTCATCCGTATTGATATTGGAATCCGATGTATCGGTATTGTCCTGACCGGAATCCGATGCCGGCTGTGTAGTCGTCTGTACCGGTTTGGTCTTGTTTCCGCCTTCCGGCTCTCCTGTGGACTGCGCCGCGTTTTTGGAATCCTCCTCCTTCCGGGAAGCCTCTTCCGCTTCTTTAGAAGCCTGGGCTGCTGCCAGAGATTCCTTCTCCGCCTTCTTTTTCGCCTCCGCTTCTTTTCGGCGCTGTTCCATCGCCTCTATTTCTTTCAGATAAGCTTCTTCTTCCTGAATATTCAGGACGGCCTGGTCGATCTGAGTGTCCTTTTTGTCAATGTCAGTCTCCGTTTTTGCCAGTTCCGCTTCTTTTTCCGCCAGCAGCTCCTGCAGTTCTTCCTGTTTTTCCTCCTGTTCGGATTTCATCCGTTCCAGTTTCTCTTTCCCGTCGATCAGTTCCTGTTTGGAAGCCTCAATCTGATTCTTCAATTCTTCCAACTGATCCAGCATCTTCCGGTCATAACTGGTGATCTGCGATACATATTCCGCTTTGTTCAGAAAATCCTTAAAGCTGTCCGCACTTAAAAGCAGCGCCAGAAATTGCTGATTGCCTTTTTCATACATAAACTGGATTCGAAGCGACATATCGTCATAACGTTTGGCGATTTCCGTTTCCTGCGTCTTTAACCGTTCTTCCAGTTCTCCGATCTGTTTCGTACTGTCCGCAATCTGATTTTCCAGCTCGTAGATCTTCGTACTGGCGTCTGTCAGTTTCCCGTCGATCTTCTGCGTATACTTCTGCAGGGCTTTCCAATCATCCTGAAGGTCTTCCTTCTGTGCCTCCAGGGATTCCCTCATGGCTTCGTACTCTGCTTTCCGGCTCTCTGCCTCCGCTTTTTCATCGGCATATGCCGGAAACGCCGTTACGACTGATGCCGCCAGCAATACCCCTATTGCCGACCGCAGGCGTTTTCCCTTCTTCTTCATTTATACCTCCGTTTTTTCAGTGCTCCCGCACCGTACCGCGCAAAGGATACCCGCTCTCCTTCACGCTTTCCCCTCAGGTCAGGTTCCGATATAATTCTTCGGATCAACCCAGTTTCCATTCAATCGGAATGAAATATGTAAATGATTGCCCGTAGAAGGTCCCGTTGTTCCAACCAGAGCGATCACGTCTCCCTGCTTGACCGTCTGTCCCGCCGAACACAGCAGCACCGATGCATGCATGTAAATGGACGACAATCCGTTCCCGTGATATAGGACAACACAGTTTCCCGTGCTGCTGGAATATCCGGACGAATCCACCGTTCCGTCCGCCACTGCGTAAATCGGCGTTCCCGCAGGCGCCGGATAATCGTCGCCGCAGTGCCATGTGGTTCCGCCGCCTCCAAACGGATCGTTCCGGTATCCGAAATTAGAGGACCGGTTATGATAACTGCTCGGCAGCGGCCAGATAAAGGTGCCGTCGCCTACATAACTTCCGTCTGTATTGATATGGTCCCACTGGACGGTCGTGTTGCCGTATCCGGAACTCTTCGCTGCCGCCTCTGCCTGCCGTCTCTGTTCCTCGATCCGTTCGATCTCAGCCAGATTATCTTCTTCCGCCTGAATCTGTGCGGCAACAGAATACAGATTCTCGCTGGTCTCATATAATTTGCCGTCTGTCGCTTCCAGCTCTTTCTGCTTCTGCGCCAGCAGCTTTTCCAACTGCTTTTGTTCTTCTTCCTGTTCGGATTTCAGCTTCTCCAGCTTTGCTTTTCCTGCTTCCAGATCTTCCTTGGCTTTAATAATCGCGTTGTTTGTCTCCTCCAGCTTATCCAGCATCTTACGGTCGTACTCCGTGATCTGAGACACATATTCCGCCCTGTTCAGAAAATCTGAAAAGCTGTCCGCGGACAACAGCATAGATAAAAACTGCTGATCACCTTTTTCATACATAAACTGGATCCGCATAGACATATCATGATATTGTTCTTTAATGCTGGCTTCTGATTCTTCCAGCTCTTTCTGCGTTTTTTCGATCTCCTTCTGCTTATCTGCAATGCTCTCTGTCAGCTGATAGATCTCGGTACTCACATCCGTCAGCTGGGAATCGATCTCCCATGTGTACTGCTGCAGCGCGTTTCTCTGCTCCTTTAATTCTTCCTGTTTTGCCTCCAGCGACTGCTTTTCGGCTTCATATTCTGCCTTTCGGCTCTGTGCTTCTGCTTTTTCATCTGCATATACCGGCAATGTTGTCACAATTGACGCTGCCAGCAATAACCCCATTGCCATCTGAAATCTGTTTCGATGCAATCTCATGACTGTTCTCCTTAATCAATAATATACTTCCAAAATGCCTCCAGCGTGGTGCTTCCCGGCCACGCCCCGGCTCGCAAAACCGAGCCTTCCGGCGGTGCTCCCCGGCCCCGACACCGGCTCGCAAAACCGCGCCTTCGGCGCTTTCCGCCGCTTCCGCGGCTCCTTTTGCTCGTACGGTGGCGGTGCCTCAGCGTGGATAGCAAGACAAAAACTCGTGCAAGCACGGTTTTTGTCTTGCTATCCACGCTGCGCACCTGTTAAACGCGGAGGTGTTTCCGTATGGATATTTTGCTTCCGATAAATCCGATGCCTGCGCCGATCAGCAGTCCGATGGGAATCATGATCTTAAAGATCTGATTTGTCGGCAGGAAATCGATGAAGGACTGCAGGGTGCTGAACTGTGACATCACATAGCCAATGATTTTTTCATAGATAAAGTACAGTAAAACCAATGGTATCGTGGCGCCCACCAGTCCGATCAGCACGCCTTCCACCACGAATGGCGAGCGGACAAAATAGTCCGTGGCGCCGATCAGTTTCATAATGCCGATTTCTTCTTTTCGCACGGAAATTCCGATCATAATGGTATTGCTGATCAGGAAGATCCCGACTGCCAGCAGGATAATGATAATGCCTACGGATATGTAGCCTGCCAGCTTACCGAAATCGGACAGGGTTTCCGCCGTGGATTCCGAATAGTTCACATCTCGGATGCCGTCCAGTCCTTTCAGGAAGGACACAACCTCGCTCTGCTTGTCAATATCCTTCAGATAAACGGTATAGGATGCGGAATTGGCCAGTGGATTATCGTCTCCAAATCCTTCCGCCAGTTCTTCTCTCTCTCCGAAGTAGACTCCCTTATACTCATCCCACGCTTCCTGGGAAGACGTATATTTAATATCAGCCACATCCGGATTGGCCAGGATCTGTTCGCCAATGGCTTCATGCTCCGCCTTATATTCCTCTGTATTGCCATTTGTAAAAAATACTGTGATCGTAATCTGTTCTTCCGCATTATCTACAATATGTGTAAAATTCGTTACGATCGCGTAGAATATACCCAACAGGAACACGCACGCGGCAATTGTCCCAATCGATGCGATGGAAAACAATTTATTGCGGCGGATATTCTTTAACCCCTGACGGATACTATAAGCTAACGTACTTATCCGCATAGTAATGACCACCTTTTTCTTCGTCGCTGACTATGACTCCCTTATTCATAGTAATGACTCTTTTTTGCATCGCGTCAACAATCTCCCGGTTATGTGTTACTACCACAACCGTAGTTCCCCGTTTGTTGACTTCCTCTAATAATTTCATGATCTCCCAGGAATTCTTCGGATCCAGGTTACCGGTCGGCTCGTCCGCCAGCAGGATGCTGGGGCCGTTCACCAACGCCCTCGCCAGCGCCACTCGCTGCTGCTCACCGCCGGACAGCTCCTTGGGAAATGACTTATATTTCTCCGAAAGTCCCACCTGCGTCAATACCTGCGGAACCCGTTTCTTAATGGAACGGTTCGGCTTCTCGATGACCTTCTGGGCAAACGCGATATTGTCATATACATTCCGATCCTTTAACAGCCGGAAATCCTGAAATACGATCCCGATCTCCCGGCGGAACCGCGGCACCTCGCGCCGCTTCATCTTGCCCAGATCCCGGTTGTTCACGCAGATTCTTCCCTTTGTCGGTTCCAGTTCTTTTAATAACAGTTTGATCAACGTGGACTTCCCCGATCCACTGTTGCCTACAATAAATACAAATTCCCCTTTTTCTATCTTCAGGCTGATTCCGTTCAACGCCGGCGCGCCCTGTGAATATGTCTTATTTACATCCTCTAATAGTATCATGATCGGCCTCCAAAATCAATAATCAACTGTCTGCATATATTTCATGTACTTTACGACCATCATGGCAATGTTAAACGTAATGGCATCCTCAAATACCCGCAGATCCAGTCCCGTGCTCTTCTGCAGCTTGTCCAGCCGATATACCAGTGTATTCCGGTGAATGTAGAGCTGTCTGGAGGTTTCCGAGACATTCAGGTTGTTTTCAAAAAACTTCCGAATCGTCATCAGCGTTTCTTCGTCAAACTCATCCGGAGACTTATCCATGAAGATCTCTTTAATGAACATCTTGCACAGAGGCAGCGGCAGCTGATAGATCAGCCGTCCGATCCCCAGATTATTATAAGCGATGACACATTTATTGCTGTAGAAGATCTTGCCGACATCCAGCGCCATTCTTGCTTCTTTATAGGACTTGGAAACTTCCTTTAAATCATTCACAATGGTTCCATACGCGATCGTCACCTTAGACATGGCTTCCGTATTCAGCATATCAAGCATGGTATTCCCCATCCGCTCCAGATCCTCGTAAGTCTCCATCTCCTCGATCTCTTTTACAATAATGATATTCCGTTCGTCCACTGCCGTAATGAAATCCTTTGTCCGGCTGGAAAACAGATTCTTCACCGTCTCCAGCGCATTATTATCCTTCTCACTGGCAGTCTCGATCACAAATACAACCCGCTTCGCATCTGTCTGGATATGCAGCTTCCTGGCGCGATTATAAATATCCACCAGCAGCAGATTGTCCAACAGCAGATTCTTGATAAAATTATCCTTATCAAACCGTTCCTTATAAGCGACCAGCAGATTCTGAATCTGGAAGGTAACAATCTTACCTACCATATAAACATCATCACTGCTGCCCTTCGCGACTAATATGTATTCCAGCTGATTATCATCGATCACCTTAAAAAACTGATATCCCTTTATCTCCTGGCTTTCCGCGGGAGAATCCACAAAAGCGAGAATCTTATCTTCCAATTCATCCACCGTAGAGAATGTGGTGGCCAATACCTTACCCTCTGTATCCGTTACACACAGATCAATCCTGGCTATGTTCTTCAGGCCTTCTACTGTACTCTGCAATATTTGATTTGATATCATTCCGTTCACATCCTTTCCGCCGTGGCTGCAGCCTCATTCGACTTCTTCTTATATCATAAAACATTTTCGGGAAAAATAAAAGAGAAAATACACATAAAAATGTGTATTTTCTCTGAAAATTTAATAATTTTGCAATCTCAGTGTAACAACTAGTTAACAATTGCCATCTGTGTGTCCTTATCAAAGATATGTAATCTCGTCAGGTCCATAGCAAACGTTACGGTATCACCAACCCGCGCAGTCGTACGTGGGTTCACTCTTGCTGTACACTGAACGCCTTCCAGAATATCAAAATACAGGTAAACTTCCGCACCAAGCAGCTCGTAGATCTTGATCGTTGCTTCAAATGTGCTGTCCTTGGAAGAATTGATGAAGATCTCCTGATCATGAATATCTTCCGGACGAATACCCATCGTAACGGTCTTGCCGATATAATCACCGTCTAACAGAGCCTTTGCCTGATTCTCAGGAATCTTGATGGAGCTTCTGCCAAATGCAAGTCTCACATCATTGCCATCCTTCTGTACTTCTGCATCAATGAAGTTCATCTGCGGAGATCCCATGAATCCTGCTACGAACAGGTTAACCGGATTGTTGTACAGGTTCGCCGGCGTATCAACCTGCTGAACGATACCATCCTTCATAACTACGATTCTGGTACCCAGCGTCATAGCCTCTGTCTGGTCATGCGTTACATAGATGATCGTGGTCTCCAGTCTCTTGTGCAGCTTGGAAATCTCGACACGCATCTGTACTCTCAGCTTCGCATCCAGGTTGGACAGCGGCTCATCCATTAAGAATACCTTCGGGTTACGGACAATTGCACGGCCCATGGCAACACGCTGTCTCTGACCACCGGAAAGAGCTGCCGGCTTACGATCCAGTAACTTCTCCAGATCCAGGATCTTAGCTGCTTCTGCAACTGCTCTCTGAATCTGATCCTTCGGAGTCTTTCTCAGCTTCAGACCGAATGCGATATTATCATAAACGGTCATATGCGGATACAAAGCGTAGTTCTGGAATACCATCGCGATATCTCTGTCCTTCGGCGCTACATCGTTTACTAACTTGTCCCCGATATACAGCTCGCCGGAACTGATCTCTTCCAGACCTGCAACCATACGTAAAGTTGTGGACTTACCACATCCTGAAGGGCCTACAAAGATGATGAACTCCTTATCGGCAATCTCCAGATTGAAATCTTTCACTGCAACGAATCCGTTCGGATATACCTTACTGATGTTCTTCAATGATAAACTTGCCATATTTTCTGTTTCCTCCTCAATAAGCGAAATCGTTTTGTCATACTTATGCATACAACCTTCATAAGTAATTTTCTGTATGTCATTGTATACGAAAATCGCCGAAAATTCCATATGCCATTTCACCGAAAAGATTTTTTTAATTTTGGTAAATTTGCATATGGACAAGAAATATTTTTAAAAATGTTCCTGATTTTTCGCAATTTGCACAAAATATACGGCATTTTTTAAATACATTTTACAATAAGTTTTTACTTTAAGGCAATCGCCTCAATCTCGATCAGAACATCCTTCGGCAGTCTCGCCACTTCCACACAGGAACGCGCCGGGCAATCCTGCTTGAAATATTTGGAATAAATGCCGTTTACGGTTCCGAAATCATCCATGTTTTTAATAAATACAGTCGTCTTAATGACCTGTTCCGTACTGGAACCCGCTGCTTCCAGAAGCGCCGCCAGATTCCCGATCGCCTGATCTGCCTGCGCCTCAATCCCGCCTTCCACGATCTCTCCGGTAGCCGGGATCACCGGGATCACCCCGGAAGTAAATATCATCCCGTTCACTTCAATCGCCTGAGAATAAGGTCCGATCGCAGCCGGCGCCTTATCTGTTGAAATAATCTTTTTCATAATTAACCTCCATTCCGGAGCGTTTACGCGTAGGAGGCGACGAGAAATTCGCGAAGGCGATTTCTCGTCTGCCATCATGGCTATTTGGGACGCTCCGGCACAAATAGCCGTGTGAAAAATCAGCACATCGGTGTGATTTTTCACACTAACCTCCATTTTTACTTATTCCGGCCGGACGATCCGGATAGAATTCTCTCCGATTTCAATCCTGCCCTGTTTTAACAGACGTCCCACGCCCCGCTTAAAGGCGCTTTTACTCATATGGAAATCCTTCTCAATGATCTCCGGAGCCGCCTTATCCGTATACGGAAGTACGCCTGCATAGCTCTCAATTCCTTTATATATGACCTCTGCGTCTTCTTCCTGCTGCAGATACGCTTTTTTCTGCACGCTCAGATCCAGTTTTCCGTCCTCTTTCACCGCCGTGATCCGCGCTGTGATCACATCGCCCGGCTTAATATTCCCATGAACCTCCTTCCGGGGGATCATCGCCTTATACCGATTGTCAACTGCAACAAACGCGCCGAATTTCTCAATCATCTCATAGACGGTTCCGGTTACGACCTCATCCCGGCTGTAGCCTTCCGCCGTCTCCAGGTACGGATATACCCGCATCGTCGCACACAAGCGGTCGCTCTTATCAATATATACCGCAACCAACACCTGATCTCCGGCCTGCACCCGATATGACTGCTCTTTATAAGGAAGAAACAGATCCTTATCCAGTCCCCAATCCAAAAACGCTCCAATCTTACCTACATCTTTTACAGTAAGTATACCAACCTGTCCCAGTGTCAAAATCGGCTTTTGCCTCGTACAGATAAGCCTGTCCTTAGAATCCCGGTAAATAAACACCTCCATGCTGTCCCCTATGGAAATTCCTTCCGGAACCTCTTTCTTCGGTAACAGTACTCGTTCTTCCGTCGTTCCCAGGTAAATCCCCTGCTCTGCCTTTTTAACAACTTCTAATACCTGCAGCTGTCCTAATTCTAACATGTCTTTATCCTCCAAGTCACATATATTACCGTCTAAAATATAATATCGCATACAAATGCGCGTCTGCATCGTCTGTCAAAGCGACTGTTATTCCGTCCTCCTGTTCTGTCAGTTTCGTACAAATGCGGTCTCCTGCAAGCGCCTGCTGCTTATATACCACATCCAGAGTTTTCCATTGCACATCTTTGGGCAGATATTCCAATGCCACCTCCACATACCTTCCGTTGTTCATATGTCCATTGGTATCCAGAAAAGAATATGGCACTGCGATCTCTCCAACCGGCACAGACTCTTTCGGTTTCCGAAGCTTCGGCGCCGCTGTCTCCATCTGAAGCGGTTCTTCCGTTTCATACGGATCGGCATCTGCTTCTTCAATCCGATGCAGGCTGTGTTTGTTGACATCGTAAAGCAGCCATTTGGTATCGGCCTGTACCAGGGTTCGCCCATTCTGATCCGTAATACAGAAATTTCGGTAACCGAATACGGAATCAAAGCGGTAGGCCCATGTGTGGATCCGGATCTGCTCTCCCAGCAGCACCGGCTCTCTGAATTCAATATGCCAAGTATTCAGCATCCAGACCAGACCGGTTTTGCGCAGATAGTCAATCCCCACGTGCAAATACTCCGAATGAAAGGTACTGCAATCCTGGAAATAGTTGATGATCGCCGGGATTGTCAGGCTGCCTTGCGTTCCGGTTTCACTGTAGCGTGCCACACTGCTAAATGAATATTTCAAAATATGCCTCCTCATGCCCCAAAATTTAACCCTACCGATTAGTGTATCACAATCTGATTTCCGAAACAAGTAATCCTTTTATACTTTTTGCTGTTTTTATTGAATTTTTCTTCTGGTATAACTAAAAATAAAAGGACGCGGCATTACGAAATTGTAACATCGCGTCCTGATTTTGTAATCTTAATCCTATTCTACGCTGTAAGGCATTAAAGCGATATGACGGGCTCTCTTAACGGCAACTGTCAGTGCTCTCTGATGCTTTGCACAGTTTCCGGTAATTCTTCTCGGAAGGATCTTTCCTCTCTCAGATACATATCTCTTTAACTTATTTACGTCCTTGTAGTCGATCACATTGTTCTTATCGCCGCAAAAAACGCATACTTTCTTTCTTCTGCGAACCGGGCGTCTCTTCATTGCCGCATCGCCCTTATCGCCGGCTGTCTTTGTATATGCCATTGTACTGACCTCCTATTCCATGTTTCCTGCTTCGCTTAGGCAAACGGCAGACCTTCATCATCCACTACATCCGGAATATTCATAAATCCGTCTCCTGCTGCCGTACCGGGATCCATCTGCGGCGCCGGCTGTCTCTGATAACCGCCTTCACTGCCTGCAGACGCGTTCTTGCTCTCCGCAAATTCCATGTTCTCGACCACGACATCTGTAGTGTAGACTCTCTGCCCCTCACGGTTGGTATAGCTGCCGGTCTGAATTCTGCCCTCTGCAACGATCTTCGTGCCCTGGTGCAGGTACTTCTCCGCAAACTCGGCCGTTCTGCCAAACGCAACACAGCTGATAAAATCCGCGTTCTGTTCGCCTTCTCTTCTTCCAAATCTCCGGTCTACCGCCAGGGTAAATCTGGCATGCATATTCTGATTTCCTTCCTGACCGGAATATCTGACATCCGGGTCCCTTGTCAGGCGGCCCATTAAAATCACCTTATTCATTGATTCTCCAATCCATGCATAAGCGTCCCCTGCGGGTTATGCTTCCTGCTTAACAATCAGATAGCGGATCACGCCATCCATGATACGCATCTCCTGCTCTAACTGGGGCGGCGTCGTCGTCTCTGCGTCAAACTGAATAAAATAGTAGTAGGCTTCTTTCATCTTCTGAATCTCATAAGCCAGCTTCTTCTTACCCCAGTCGTCCACGTTTGTCACAGTACCGCCAAAACGTGCGATGTAGTCCTTCGCCTTCTCTACAACGGCGTCACGGGCTTCATCCTCCAGCTTCGCGCTGACAACCAGCGCTAATTCATACTTGTTCATGCTTTTACCTCCTTTTGGTCTCTGGCCCCTTCCCTTTGAAGGAGCAAGGAATCTTTCACAAATTGGAATTTTAACACAGTTTTTCCAAAAATGCAAGCAAATGATTTATTTTTATTGCAGATTTAATTTATGCTTCAATAATGACCGGCAGATCAAAAACAGCACGACCGACAAGATAATATACTCTGCGATCTGCACGCCGACAATCCGGTTCAGCACGCTCAGATACTGGTCCATATCCGCGATCTGAACTTCCGTTTCATCCAATTGCACCGCGGCGGAAAAATTACCGGAGATCAGCATAACAAACATATTGACAAACGAAATGGCGATATTTAACAGAAAATACCCGATCACAGACCAAAGGATCTTATGACTGCTGAAAGTCTGTCCGAACGCCATCGCCGTATAATACTGCAGCATACTGCTGAAGATACCCACCAGCAGCAAAACCAGATATATCACGATCGTCAGGACAATCCCCGAATTCGAAAAGATCCTGCCGAACGCTTCAAAAATCTGTTCCAGAAAATCGGAATCGTGAAACAGCAAAACCAGCGATCCGATCATAACGCAGCCTGTCAGTACCAGCCATACAACCGCGGTCAGTAATTTGGAGATCACCAGCTGCGTGGTCGTAACCGGCAGGGTAAAGGTCAGATAGCCTTCGTCCCCCAGCATGCTTCTGTAAAACCGAACCACCATATACGCCAGCGAAATGAAATAACTGGAGATCAAAAGCAGGACATATCCCGCCGTGACCAATCCGCTTGCAGTCTGCAGGGGCACGCTGTCAAAATCAAACCATTCGAGTGCCAGACACAAAAACGTAACGCCGAACAATGCCGCGAATAGTACCAGCATCAGCTTGGAAGTCGCCTTAAATTCGTGTTTTAATAATTTTCCTACCATGCGAACACCTCCCGGAACAGTTTATCCACCGTAGTCCCCTGATTTCTCACTTCATTCATCGTCTTATGCATCAGAATGGAGCCTTTTTGAATAAACACAAATTCATCCAGGACCGGTTCGATATCCGCGATCAGATGCGTGGAGATCACAATGCTAGCCTGCGGATTATAATTGCCCAATACCAGCCGCAGGATCAGATCCCGTGCCGCGGGATCCACGCCGGCAATAGGCTCATCCAGAAAATACAGCTGCGCGTCCCGGCTCATGACCATGATCAGCTGCACCTTCTCCTTATTGCCCTTGGAAAGAGTTTTCAGCTGCGCCTTCGGATTGATCTCCAGGCGGTTCAGCATTTCATAAGCCCGTGTTTCGTTAAAATTATCATAGAAATCTTTGAAATACGCGATCACATCCCGAACCCGCATTCCGCCGTTCAGATAAGTCCGCTCCGGCAGATAGGAAACTATCTTCTTTGTCTCCACTCCCACCGGCATTCCGGCGATCCGGATCTCACCGTAGGTCGGCTGCAGCAGACCGTTGCACAGCTTTAACAGGGTGCTTTTCCCGCTGCCGTTCGGTCCCAGCAGACCAATGATCCTGCCGCTTTCCAGTGTCAGATTCACATCCTTCAATGCTTCAAACACACTGCCGTAGCGTTTTGTCAAATGATTACACTGTAAAATATCCATATGCTTTCCTCTCTATTCTGACGGCTTCGCCTTTTTCAGACCCCGCGTATTTTTTTCCACCAGCCGCCTCGTCACCATGATCTGATGTCCGCAGCCCATACATTTCAGGCGAAAATCCGCGCCGACGCGCAGGATCTCCCACTCCTGACTGCCGCAGGGATGCGCTTTTTTTAATTTGACGACATCTCCAACCTCATATACATATCCCGGTTCCATCGCCACCTCCGTTCCGAAGCGTTTTGCTTCTTTGCTCCATCTGTTATACCAGCTGCGCCGTCACCGAATCCAATACGGAAAAGAACTGTTCAAACGTCTTTCTGCAGCAGCCCGGATCTGCGATCTCAATTCCCGCAGCCCGCATTCCGACCAGAGAAAAGGCCATTGCCATTCTGTGATCGTCATATGTATGGATCACCGCAGATTTCGGCTCTCCTGGCGTAATCATCATTCCGTCCTCCAGCAGTTCACAGCCGATCCCCAGCCGCTCCAGCTCCGTCCGGATCGCCGTGATCCGATCGCTTTCCTGATACCGGATATGGGAGATTCCGGTAATGAGCGTAGGCGACTTGGCGAAGATTGCCAGCGCCGCCAGCGTCATCGTCTGATCCGAACAGCTTTTCATATCCGCCTGCAGTCCCGGATACTCCGTTTTTCCTCTGCCGCATATTACGATCCCGTCCGGCTCCGAACGCAGCTTACAGCCCATCTGCACCAGATCCTCCAGAAACGCGATATCGCCCTGCAGAGAATCTTTCCTCACATCCCGTACTTTCACATCTACGCCCAAAAGAGGCGCCATCGCATAGAAATAACAGGCGGCGGAGACATCCGGTTCGATCCGATATTCTCTGGCGGAATAGCTTTGCTCCGACTCGATCCGGCAGGTGTCCTGTCCCACCCGGGTCACCTGACATCCAAACTGCTCCATCATCGAAACCGTCATCTGAATATACGCCATCCCGTGCTCTCCTCTGATATGGATCAGAAAATCATCCTGTATCATCGGAGCGGACATCAGCAGCGCGCTTAAAAACTGGCTGCTGTGTCCGATATCCACCGTTGTTTCACAGGCTCCTCTGCCTCTTCCCACAATCGAAAAGGGGAAATGACCGATTTCGCCCTTATAAGTTACGAGCGCGCCCATCGCCTCCAGGGAATCCAACAGCGGTTTCATAGGCCGCCGCCGCATTTGCTCCGATGCGTCCAGATAATAAACGCCGTCGGACAATCCCAGCATTGCCGTCAAAAACCGGGCGGCAGTCCCGGCACTTCCCACATTGATCCGTGCCTGCCGGTTCGGAATCCTGCCGCCGGTTCCCTGTATGGTCACCCGGCGGGCGTCTTCCTCTACTTTCATTTCAAATCCCAGATCCACAAGGCACTGCAGAAAGTGTCTGGAATCATCACTAAATAATACATTTTCAAGCCGGCTCTCGCCCTCTGCCAGCGCCGCCAGCATCAGCGCCCGATTCGTAATACTCTTGGAACCCGGTACTTCCGTCTCTATATAGGGATTCCGGATCCGTCCCCATACCGTAGAGACCTGATAAGTTTCTGCCATTCCCTGCTTTTCCATTTTCTTATTACATTTCCTTTCGTGCGCTTTCCGCCGTCTCTTGCCGCAGCCGCTTATATCAGGCTCCGGTATAATTCTGCCAGTTCCTCTACACTGGTATCTCTTGGATTACCCGGACGGCACGCGTCGTCATATGCGGACTGTGCCAGGAACGGGATATCCTCCGGCTTTACGATTTCCTTCAGATCAGCCGGGATTCCCACATCCAGAGACAGCTGCTGTACCGCGTCAATGGCAGCCTTCCGGTATTCTTCCTGCGTCATGTTCTCCGTGCCTTCCACGCCCATCGCTTTGGCAATATCCCGATATTTTTCACCGGTCGCCGGCGCGTTATAAGCCATAACGGTCGGCAGGATAATTGCGTTGGCAACCCCGTGCGGCGTATCATAAAGCGCGCCCAGCGGATGCGCCATAGAATGAACGATGCCTAAACCTACATTGGAGAATCCCATTCCCGCAACATACTGTCCCAGCGCCATGCCTTCTCTGCCTTCCGGCGTATTGGCTACCGCGCCCCGCAGAGAACGGGAAATGATCTCAATCGCTTTTAAGTGGAACATATCGGACAATTCCCATGCTCCCTTGGTAATATATCCTTCAATCGCATGCGTCAGCGCGTCCATACCGGTTGCCGCTGTCAGTCCCTTCGGCATACTTGCCATCATATCCGGATCCACAATGGCAACAACCGGAATATCATGCGGATCGACACAGACCATCTTGCGGTTCTTCTCCACATCGGTAATGACATAGTTGATGGTAACTTCTGCTGCCGTTCCTGCCGTTGTCGGCACCGCAATGATCGGCACACAGGGCTTTTTCGTCGGCGCCACACCCTCCAGGCTTCTTACATCGGCAAATTCCGGATTGTTAATAATGATGCCGATTGCCTTTGCCGTATCCATGGAAGATCCGCCGCCGATTGCGATGATATAGTCCGCGCCGGACGCCTGAAATGCCGCTACGCCGTTCTGCACATTTTCAATGGTCGGATTCGGCTTGATATCCGAATAGATCTCATAGATATCGCCCGCCTTGTCCAACACATCCAGTACCTTCTGCGTCACTCCGAATTTGATCAGATCCGGATCGGAACATACAAACGCTTTCGTAAATCCTCTGACAGCCACTTCCGCAGCAATGTTCTCAATCGCCCCTTTTCCGTGATAAGAGGTCTCGTTTAATACAAATCGGTTACTCATGTAAAACTCCTTTCCGCCTGCCGTAACCCGCAGGCATTCCATACATTAATTCTGAATTTCAAAAAACAGGATCGCCCGATGTACGCAATTCCATACATCGGGCTCACTGCGTCTCAGATATTAGTTTACCATATCTTTGACTATATTTCCATTCTTTTTCATTTTTTTAGCCGGAAGCTCTATTCTCTTCCCGATGGAATTCCTTTTTATACTTTAGCAACAAATTGCTAATTTATATTTCTTTTTATTTTATCTATTATTTTATTGACAATATGTGTATAGTGATATATAATGTTGATTAAATTAAGAAATAACTTTATAAACCTGCAGATTGTTATTGAAAAACGAAAGAAATTATAGTATAATAGAGGAGATTCCATGAAATGTTTTGAAGATCTGACTTTCTGCGACGACTTCATGTTCTGTAAAGTCATGGTGAATCCGGAGGTCTGCCGCGGCGTCCTGGAAGTAATCCTGGGCCGGAAGATAGCGGAAGCGAAGCTGGTCATCAGCACACAGGAAAGTATTCAGAACGCCTACGCCGCCAAGGGCGTCCGACTGGATGTGATGGCGGATGATGAGTCGCATACATTGTTCCCTCAACGCTTTCAGGCGGCGTCCCTGTGCCTCCCGGGCTCGACGGTGTTTCCGGTTCTTTCGGATCTGTTGGTGTTTCCGGCGCCGTCTCTGTCGGCGCCTCCATATCCTTCAAAATTATAACATTCCACATATCGGGTTGCCGCGTATCTGCCATAAGACGGATGATTCAAGATCAGCTCCATGCAGTACATATTCGGCGGATAGACCGCTTCATCTGCTTTGGAAAATTTCAGGCTTTTGATTTCATAACCCTGATACATATTTTCATCGAAGATCCAGTCCACCGGCTGGTACACCACTTTAGAACCGCTCTTTGTCACATAATAATAAATGATCAGCTGGCTTTTCATATCCGTAACATGATCGTATCGGAAACCTGCCTGCCATAATCAATCCCTTGAATCTTCGCATATACATTTAAAGAGGAGGTGATTACCTGACTGGAAAGCGTAACAAACATACTGATCAATGCAAACACAACGATCAGTTCTACCATCGTTACGCCGCTTCGATTTCGCAGCATCTGTAATTTTCAGATTATTCTGCGCTTCTTCATGCGTCTCCTCCTTATCATTTTATAAAAAGCAAACTCTATTGCCCGGGAACTTCATGCCAGTTGCTGTTTGGCGGTCCTCCCGAATCAGAATAGTATATATTGGTATAAATATACCACTTATCTCCATTTTTACATAAATCTCCAGGTTGGAAATTTCCAGTATGTTCAGTAGCTGTATAATACGTATTACCCGACCATTTTATTACACCGTAAATAACCGTTGATGATGGATCATAATAACTTTTATATAATGTCACCCCATCTGAATATACAACATAGTAGTTACCTTTCCACTCAAAAATCCTTTTTTCCGGAACAAGATATGCTTCACTCTGTAGCAAAGGATCGTTTTCATCTTCCGGCCAATATCCATCACTACTACTGATATTCAGGTCCGATGGGAAATTCGGCGGGCGTACGACTGTAGCATCATTTCCTCCGCCATTTGACGGTGGCGGCGGCGTTATCTCTTCCGGCGTCGTTGTTTCCGGCGTTGTTGGCTTAGGCGTTGCCGGCTCCGGAGCCGGTTCTGTCGGCGCTTCATATCCTTCAAAATTATAACATTCCACAAATCGGGTTGCTGAATATTTGCCATAAGACGGACTTTCCAATGTTAATTGTACACAAACGACATTATCCGGATAATCATCCCCCGGATCTGAAAATAACAGGGATTCGATCTCATATCCCTGATACATATTTTCGTCAAACGTCCAGTCTGTCGGCTCATAAATAACTCTGGCATCTGTTTCAGTACTGCTCTTTGTTACAAAATAATGCAAGATAAACTGACTGTTCAGTTTCGTGCTGTAAGGGCTGTCCGCAACCTCATACCCTGCTTCATCATAATGGTATGCATATGGAATTCCGCTTTGGATCTCAACCTGGCTTCCTGCAGCATTTCGAAACTTAATTGTATTGCTGGAATCTTCTCCTCCAAGCATATCAGACACCGTTTTCTCTGTAGAATCCGTATTTTCATTCTGGGCTTCAGACAGTTCTCCCACAATCTTATTCATAATCGTATCCGACACCTGCCGCCCATACTCAATCCCCTGAATCTTTTGATAGACCTGCAAAGACGAAGTGATCACCTGGCTGGAGAGCGCAACAAACATACTGATCAACGCAAATACTACGATCAGTTCTACCATAGTTACACCCTTCCGATTGCGCAAAGGATTTATCTTTTTTAAAAACCTTCGTCTGTCCATGTCTTTCTCCATAATAATAAGGTTTCCATGCGGAAAACAGAAATTTAACTAAAAGATTCTGGAATCTGATACCAGTTTATATTTCCGGCCACCGGTCCGTTATCGATAATTACACCATTAGTTTTAAATATATACCAGTGTCCCTCATAATAACATAAATCACCGTATAACACTGCATTTTCACCATAATTATTTTCTATAAATTCATCGTATGTATAAGCCTTTCCGGACCATTGTACGACGCCATAATTATTAAGCGGCTCATGATAGTTTTCAGGAGATATCCATGCAGGAGCAATTACAATATACCATCTTCCATCTGTCCACTGGAAAAATCCGCTTGGCTGAACATTATAACCATATTGCTTATCTTCACTAAATACCGGATCATCGCTGCCGAACGGCCAATAATAATCTGCACCTTCCGGTTTCTCAGGAACACTTTCCGGCAGCTCTCCCGGTATAATTTCTCCCCCGTTTTGAACACTGCTGCTGGATTCCTCTTCTCCGCCCGGAAGGGTATCTTCTCCGCCCACCGGTGCTTTCTGGGCCCCCACACGAACAGAAAACATATAATAGCCGGTGCCCCAGTCGTCAGGATTGACCAGAATCGCACTGTCTTCAGAAAGTTTCAGAACCTGTGTCTTATCTGCCAGATTTCTTTCATCAGTTTTACTGCTGACCTGCAAGGCCAGGCCTGTAAAAATCTTGCCGCGTGTTTCCCGGTCTTCATAGCTTGCTTTTAAATAATACTGATTGTTAAACTTTTCTGTCTGCTCCAGAATTTCATTGGAAGCATTTAACATTCTGACAGAAGTAGAAACCACACGGGTAAACAACCCCAGCATAAACATAACGACTATGATCGCGACTAGTACTTCGATCATACTCGTACCGCGCCGGTCTCCAAGCCGACTCCGGATGACGTCTCTGACTCTGTTTCTGAGACTTTCCGGTTCAAACCGTTTTCCGACCATCAGCCTATACTCCTTCCTTTGCCTTCTCCCATCTCCACTGTGATGTAGTTTCCGAAATTTTCAGTCGATATCTTGTTACAATCGTAGTTGCTTCTTTGCCCGAATTACAGGTAACCTCTACAGTTAAAACCGTCTCATCATGCCGCGGTTTGCTGCTGGCAGCATTTTCATTTTCCCAGTACATCAGGATTTCCGTTTCGCTCAGCAATTCTTTCGCTTTATCCTGCAGATCGCCGGTCTCCCCGCTCACAGCAGAAGCATCAAAATAACGGTATGCGCTTGCCTTGGCATCATCCCGGCGTTTATCATACTGCGGCCATTGTTTGGTAGTGTCCGGATTCCCGATATTTTCCTTCAAATAATACCACAACGGATACTTTTCCTTTAACGCATCTTCCGAAAGACCTTCCGGCACCGTAACCACAATCTCATTTTCCAGCAGCCGGCTCATTGTCTGAGCAAATTCCCGGCTTTGCGCCAGATTCTGCTGCCTGTTGGCCGTTGCAAACAGAGAATAGGAGATAAGCAGAAGCGCCAGCGCCAACATCATGACTACAACCATAATAACAATTGCAACCAGCATTGCAGAACCATCTTTCTGTTTCAATGGATTCTTTCTGTCGGCTGAACTCATCACCTGTCTCCTTTCCCTGCCTGTCAATGTGTCTTATTTTTTCCATTCGGAAATTTCCGAATCCTCAAACCATTTCTTATCTTCTTCTTCGATCAGCGCCTGTGCCCGAACTCTTCCGGTAGGCTGATTCTCCTCATCTGCTGTCTGCGTATCGTCTTTCTGCGTAATACTCTCTGCGTCCGGCAGAATCAGCTGCAGCAGCATGGCTTCTTCCTCTTTTGCCTTTTCCCATGAGAGTGCCATTACCGTAGAAATACCTGTCAGCTTGCCTGCCTGCCGGATTTCCTTTGTAACAGGAAGCTGCAGTACTCCTTCTTCCTGCAGATTGACCGTAGCGATAAATACCGCTTTCGGCTCCTGCTTCGATACCGGTATATTCTCCTGATTTCCGGGATCGGCATTATCCGGCGTACCTTCTGCATTTTTTGCTTCCGCCGTTAAATAGAATACATTATATTCCGCTCCTGCTTTATCTGCGGCTTCAATATACAGCATATCGCTTTCCGGCGTTCCGACTGTCTCCTTTTCTTCCGGCTGCGTATTGCCTTCGCCGGTTCCCGTATTACCAGAGTTCTCCTCTGTCTTGGGCACGATCGCGATCTGATACATATCCGCACGATCCGACAATGTCAGATCCAATGCCGTTTGTCTGACAACAGCCATATCAGAAACACCCAGATCTTTAAAGCCCCATTCGCCGGTCTCTGCATCATAATATACGGTCGTCTCACCCCTGGTAATATCCACGGCGTCAATCTGCAGTCTCGGCAGCTGAATCCATGCGTAATTAACACTCATACCGGCGGCGTCCTCATCCGTCCAGCTGGAACTGATATTGCTTTCGGAAATACTGCGTAAAGCAATCTTCAGCCACTTGCCTGCATAATCCGATTTTAATCCGGTCACGAGCTGATATGTCGAAGCGGTCAGGTTTCCTTCCATCACCGTTCTGGATGCTTTACTGATCAGAGTCGCGAGAGCGCCGCTGTCCCAATACCCGGCTGTCTCAGCATCCGGTGCATCTCCTGCTGCCACTGTATCGTCTCCGGATTCTGTCTTTTCATCATAGACGGCGACAGCGATCTCATATTTACCGACTTCTGTTATCGCATTATTGTTAACGGCAATTTCAAAGCCTTTTTCCCAATCGGTTTCTGTGACAAACTGATCTTCCTGATAAATTGCATCAGAAATAATTGTCGTTATATCTGGTACAGACTGACGGACTGGCAGTGTAATTTCACGTATCACGCCTTCTACACCGTCCCGATAAGTAACTGCGTCTTCTTTTGCCAATGCCCGGACGGAAATCCGCAAGGTCTGTCCCGGTGCAAACTCATTCAGATCCAGAATCTCCTGCTGATTCGGATTAGTTCCTTCCGGTATCGGATTCGGCAGATCAAAGAGCTGTTTCTTTTCCTGTTCCTTTCCGTTCCCATCCGTATAAGCAATCTTTACTTCAAACTGACTGATCTCCCCGGAATCACGTTCCGCGATGGTCGCGATTCTCCATGTGATATCATAGAGCAGAGAATCCTTATTCACCTCGCCGTTTTCATCCCGATGCAGAGATACCGTCGGCCTTGCGATCTGCGCAAAGCGCTGTTTTACTTTATAATTCTGAATACTCTTTGCGGCAAAGGCGGTTGTCTTACCGCTGCTGTCCGTTGTACCAATCCTCGTTACGGTTAATGTATAATCCGTATAATCCCAGTTGTTACTCTCATTTATAAAGGTATACTGATTTTGACCGGTAACCGCTGCGCTGCCTAAGACAATAGTCGAACCGTCATCGGCAATTGCTGTCAGCTGTACATCATAGCCCGCGTTGCTATAAGACTTTCCTTCGTCCCAGGTAAAGGTATACTGTGTACTGTCTTCGGAGATCACCAGATTTGGATTGATCACCGGCGCCGGCTGCGAATTCACTGTATAACCGCTGCTTGTCACAGTTCCGTCTTTCACCTGATAAATCTTCTCGTCAATCTGCTTGTTATATGTCTCGCTGTAATGCAGGAAGGCGCTGTACAGGATATTGTAGTTTCCGTTCTCATCCAGACATATTACATAACCGTCATTCAGAACTACATCCTTATCCTTCTGCCCAAATACCCGTGCATTATTCCGGCTGCTGTCAAGCAGTTCATCACCTTTTCCGGTTTCACAGGCATTGATATAATTACTCATTTGAGCCGGCGTTACCGTCGTCTCAACCATATGTCCATACCAGCAGACTTCGGCCTGACCTCTCCATGGATAACTTCTTACTGTAATGTCACCATGCTGCAGAAGGTCTTCCGGCAGCTGATTCAAAATACTGTTCATCGTTCCGCCATCCTGCGTAACATGAACGTTACCGCTTGCCACCGCAATTGGAAGATTGGCAATCACATTGCCCTTGTCGTCTTTCACCGGATAACTGTCTACGACCAGTTCTGTATTCAGGTACATATTGGTCTTATCCTTGACATCTTTGCATTCTAATTGCATTTGGTTGTACAGATTACTGCTTCGATTTCCGTAGAAATGATTAAATGTAGTAGTAACATAATCTTTATCCTTCAGATTTTGCCCGCCATACAGCGCAACCAGATTCGGCACACTGGCAGAAGCCGTGTACTTGCTATTTTCGTTGGCTGTTACGGTTATCGTCTGATTTTTAAAACCTTTTATACTTCCATCCTTATTATAATCATAAATACCAACTACTTCAAACGGTATCGATTTCCCTTCTTCCGTATTAAACGTAATCGTCTGCATCTCTTCTTTACTATTCTTCGGAATTCCGCTGACCGTGATCGTAGTCGCTTTGTCTCCTTGATAATCGTCCGGATTATCCAAAACCGCAATAAAAGTGGCTGAGTTTTCTGTCGGAACAAATTCCAGATGCACGCTTGGCGAAGGAAGATTCAGATTCAGTTTTTCCGTCATTTTGATCCAGACAGAGGCATTACCCTCTGAAGATTCACTTCCGGACGGTCCATATGTATTTCTCCAACTCTCACTATAATCTGTCCTTTGATATTTATAATTTACTGCACGGACTGCGATTTCTATTGTCTTTCCTTCCCATTCCGGCTTCATTTCTACTGCATACCGCTCTATTCCATATCCCACATTGATCGGTTCCCCATAGTCATACCCCTTAAGAACCGCACCCGATTCATCCAGAATCCTGTACATAAACTGATCGTGGTCATAATTTGTTTTTACATGATTCCATGTCGCAGTGATCCACCCGCCGACATTCGTTACGGAAATTTTACAATCACCTGTAATTGCTGTTGTTGATCCGGCCTTGCTGTTATAGTAATCCTGAATTTTGGGTTCCACCAGCATATAAACCTTCTGCCTCAGGCTTTTTGCATCTGTATAGGAGGATGCTCCGATCGTATAAGGAAGCGCTCCTTTATCAGTACTTTGATTGACAATAATCTCTATATCAAATTTCCAGGTTTGTTTATCAAAAGAAAGTTGTTTTTCTTTGGAAGACTTGGGAGAGTCAAATAAAGTACCTTTTAGTCCTATTGCTTTTTCATTATAATAGTAGAAATAACAATTTTCTACTGTAAGTTTTCCGCCGCTGGCCGCTTTTGCAACTCCTGCAGCCTGACCCACACTAATACAATCCCTTAAAAAATGCTTTGTATTGCTAGATGCCGCTTTCCCTACAATTCCGCCAAATGTATCCTCATCAGTAGTGGCATATCCGTAATTTCTGCACCGATAGAACGATACGTCCTGCCCATCTGTCGCTCCTGCGATACCTCCTGTTTTATTTTTAGCTCCCGTAAGGACACCTGTATTGACACAGTCCGTATAGACTACCGTAGCGCTGGAAGTAGAAGTATAGCCGGAAATACCGCCTGCGTTATTTTTAGAACAGGAAATATTTCCATGATTCTGGCAGGATGTAAAGGTGATCACGTTATCTTTTTCATTATTCATGAAGTTTGCCACAATTCCGCCGGCAGCTTTCGCTTCATCACCGGTGCTGGTAATCATGCCGTAATTGATACAGTTTTCAAAGGAAGCTCCCTTGAATTTCATTCGTCCGATCACGCCGCCTGCCATGGTTGCCGTAATATCGCCATAGTTGGCAAAATTACTGATCTTCATATTATCCCGGCTGTTGTTTTCCAGACGTCCCATCAAACCGGCTGTTGCCACGTTATCAGATTTTCCATAGCTTGCTTTAACATCAGCATGGTTTTCCAGATCATGAAGATCCGCATCAGAAACGCTGTAGCCGATAATACCGCCGGTACCGGACGCCGCACTGGCATAATAATGGGATATAATACTCCAGTCTTCACCGGTCGTGATCTTTGTGTCCGGCGTCGCTTGCAAAACCCCACCGGCCGCCATATATCCGACAATTCCGCCGGTTGGACCGGAATACGTTTCAATTTTCACCGGATGTTTGGAATTTTTATAATTATCACAGGATTTTATGACCGCACCGCTCTGATTCTGCCCGGCAATCCCGCCTACATAACCCATAGCCGCATTTTTACCATCGTTCGTATACCCATATCCGGTTGTGATCGTCGTATTTGCAGTTCCGCCGATATAACAGTTTTCTACTGTTCCGTTATTTTCATTAATGCCGGCAATTCCGCCCAGATAAACAATATTATCACCCGAGCCCTTTGCCTGTAAAATACCGCTGTACTCACACTCTGTAATGACCGCTTCAGAGCTGTTGATACCGGCAATTCCGCCATATCCGTTACCAGCCGATCCCATCAGACCGGTAATCGTCGCCTGTACAGAGGATTGGTTAATGCTTCCGCCATACCTGTTAACGCCGGCAATTCCGCCCAGATTCGCATAGGTGGCCTGATTTCCCAAAAGTCCGATTGTTACACCATCTGTTACGTTACTATCTGTGATCTCAGCACCGTTTTCATTTCTGCCTGCGATTCCGCCGCCGGCACTTCCGGAAACATACACACCGATTTCAGCGTCTGTAAGCGTTCCTTTTTCAATCTTTCCTTCATTACTTCCTGCGATTCCGCCGACAGCGCTTGTGCTTTTATTGCTCTGCTCCGTATTCTTCACTGAAACAGCACTGATTGTACAATTTTGAATTCCACCGGCATTTCTATTTACCCCTGCAATTCCGCCGGCGCAATTAGATGCGATAATATTGAGTTTTGCTTCGTCCTGCCCTATTACAGTACAAGCTTCTATTGTACTGCCCGACCCATTGACAGCCGCAATGCCGCCGCTGTTTCCGTTTGCTCCGCTACCCGCGGCAGAAACAGAGCCGGTATTTTTACATGCTGTAATCTTTCCTCCGTTCTGAATTACTGCTGTAATTCCGCCGGCGCCAAACTGACTGCTTTGTACCGCAGTGACAGTCCCGGCATTCTCACAATCTGAGATCTCGGTCACATTTGCGCCTGCAATACCGCCCACGGTGCCCTTCTCGGCCGTCACAGCTGCAGAATTTTTCAGATATTGCAGTGTCTTTCCTTTATATAAAGTGTTGACAATGTTATTTGAACCTACAATGCCGCCCACCTGTTCTGTACCGTTGATGGTTCCGCTCAGTTCAAAGAAACTGTCTGCTTTTCCATTTAATACTGTTACGGTTTCTCCGTTTTCACCGACAAGTCCTCCAACATAGCTTCCTTTCCGCGGATCGCTGTTCGCTTCAATATAAATTTCGCCCTTCTGCCCGGCAGACAGCTGAACTGTCCCATAATTTCTGGCAACCATGCCGCCCACAGAATTGCCGGTTGAACGAATGGTTCCTCCATCCAAGGTGATTTCTTTAACGGTACCGTAATTATCTGCCACAATACCGCCTACTATACTGTCGCCGCTGAGAACGCTTTCTTTCTCAAACGTACATCCGGAAACGGTTCCGCCTTCTTTATTTAACCCGACGATCCCGCCGATCCTTTTTTCGCTTTCAATGCTTGGCACCGTACAGTTTTGTACCGTTCCTTCATTGATTTCGCAGATCCCGCCTACATAAGAACCGGTTGCGAATACATCGCCTTCTCCCCGATTGCTGCAGTGATCGATCACCGCATTTTTCGTCACTTTACCGATAATACCGCCAACATATGAATAGGCGTTACTTTTATCTTTAGGGTTTTCATTATAATTATAATTGCTATAATCTTTGTCCTCCACAAACATAATCGCCGACAGCGGAGTTCTGTTGACTACATTTTGGATCGTCAGACAGGTATCTGCCTGATTGTAGCCTACAACGCCGCCGCCATACACATCCACAGAAAGTTTACCTACCAGCATCTGCCCCGCATCGGAAACATTTCCTTCTATGATCAGTCTCGATTCTGACGGGCTAAAAGCCAGTTTATCCATAAATGTGATAATCTTCGCATAATCTTTGGATGTCTGCGCAGCATCTGTCGTGTTCGATTCCACAAAGTCGCAGATCTGTTCCGCGATCACGGAAACCTGTTCCATATTTCTGCCTGCTTCTGACACATCGGCAGAATCCACCTGATACAATCCGTTATATCCGATAAATCCGCCCGCAAACGCTTTCGCGGTAATCTCACCCAGGAAATTATCCGTATTAAATTTCGCGTACAGTTCTTTTGTATCGTTGGCCACCGGCACGATATTTCCGCCGATAATACCGCCGACTGCGTATCTGCCGCTGATCTCATTGGGATTAGACTCAAATAACTCGCTTTCATCAATAGATTGATTGAATAGCGCCGCAGATGCGTTCATGCCGATAAAACCGCCTGCAAACGAGCCGGTTCCTTTTACAAATCCACCGCCTAACCGGTAACCGCTGATCACGGCATCCACTTCATTCTGCCCCGCGATACCGCCTACATAATTCCGGCCGGTCAGATAACTTACAATATTGCGGCTCTGCGAGCCTGTTTTGGAAGATATGATCCAGCCTTTATTACTGCCGGCGATTCCGCCCACATAATCTGCTTTCTGCAGCAGGGACGCGCCGGTAATGATTCTGGCGTCTGCATCAGACGATACATCGCTGCCGCACTCCTCCAGATAACCCGCGTTGTAACCGGTGATTCCGCCTGCATAGGACGAAACTGCCGCCACAATGCCCCGGTTTATCCAGTTGGATATTTTTAGATTTTTATCTTTTTTTAAATCAAGCTGATAGATTCCTTCACTGTCTACGGAAGTCTCATCTCTTCTGCTGTTAGCGCCCGCAATGCCGCCTACGTAAGAATCCCCTATAACGTTAGCGCCGTTAACTCCACCGCCGGTTCCTCCATCCAATTCAGAATCTTCCCCATGGAAATCTGCGAATCCCACAATACCGCCTACATATTTATATCCAAATATGTAACCACTGTTTCCGCCGATATTTTCTGTCTGGCATCCTTTAATCTCACTGTTTTCACTATATCCGGCAATCCCGCCGATATAAACACCTGAAAGTTTTTCATTCAGGCTTGCTTCATCACTGAATATTTCTTTCAGTTCCAGATTTGTATACTGCGGTACGCTGATACATCCGGACATAGAAAGACTGCTCGCGGAATTTTCAGTATTATTCCGCAGCTCTCCTACGATTCCGCCCAGATATTGCGCGTCTGTTCGCTTTGAAAGGCCGGCTGCCGCTTCTACCGCACCGTAGTTCATGCAGGACGCCACCGTCAGCTTTTTATCTTTCGGAAGAGAAATGAGGCCCGCAATGCCGCCTACTCTGGTAACGCCATATACCCTTGCATTATTGGCAAGATTCGTATAGAAATTATCTCCGGCAGAAAATTCTTCACTGGCGCCAATCAGACCTCCGACATAATTAACGCCTTCTACCTGACTTTTCAACGTTTCATTCTCAGGCTGAGAATTTTTTACCTGAAGATTCGTGAGTACGCCGGCATTGATACCGCAGAATGTACCGACATAATCCGTTCCTTTTGCCTGTACCTGATCCAAGGCTAATTTGGCAATCTTTCCTTTATTTTCCAGGAACAGACCTACGCTGCCTGCTTCATTCTTTTGAATTGCGTTACCGCTGCCCAGTTTATCATATACACCCAATTTAGCGTTAACTGTTTCAGATAAAGTCAGTGCGCTGACCGTATATACATACTGCCGCTCATCCCGGCTTGTGAACACAGCGTCTTCCGTCAGCATTCGGATTGCCGGAAACGCAGTCGTTTCTGACAAAGTAACCGGACTGTAGCGGTATACAGCCATACTTCTGGCAGTACTGTTTCCAAGTGCATTGTCGGTATCATACAGTCCGCCATTTGAGATAAACTGCATCCAGTTAATATTCCGAGTCATCTGATATTCCGCATTTACCGCCTTTGCCGCAAGCGGCGCCCCATCTGTGCTCTCCTCATAAAACCGGATATTGTACAAATGCCTTCCGTTGGAAAGATAATATTTATTTTTTCCGTCTTCTGCTTTTTCGTCCGCAAAAAATGTATGGCTGGAATTGACAGTCTGCTTCTGCGCCGTTGTCTTATAGCCGCCTCCATATCCCATTACCGTACAATAGATTTTTTCCGTATCTAATCCAAAACGGCTGAAGCTATAAGTCTGGATAAATTTCCGATAAGCGTCAGAACCGGGCAGTGATCCGCCTCCTAATGCTGCCGGAGCCAGTTCTTTTCCTGCCGCCTGATAATTGATGCCTGCAGCGGACAGATCCGCTGCGTCCAGTACCAGACGAACCGTATTGGTATCTCCTTCCTGAATAACCAAAAACGGATAATTCCTGGAATCCAGTTTCTTTTCTTCTCCATCATAACGGATAACTTCGCATTCCACTGCCGTCTGTCCGCTTTGGCCGGCTGCCCGCAGAGCCGTACCGTCCAGCACGATTACCATTCTTTTTTTGCCGGTATCTTTATCATAGACACCAACTTCATAGATCAACTGATTGACCGCTTCTTCAACCTTTCCAAAGCGAAATGCCAGATTCAATGTCTCTGCATTGTTCAGACTGACGTCCATCAAAATCGGCCGCTCTGCTGTCAACCCAACCGCTCTCGACAGCGTATCCACGCCCCAGTAACCGACCATACGGTCTTCCCGGTAATCGGCTTCCCGGCTGGAAATGCTGACATCTTTACCGCGCAGATTTTCAGTTTCCCTGTATGTAAATACAAAATCCTTATTTTCTTTGTTATTGCTGTACAGAACCGAGTATACCTGTCCGTCTTCCGGCGTAAACTCGAGGCAGACCGTCGCGTCTAAAATAGAGGTATCATAGAGATACGGAGTCAGCATATCATACATCGCCCGCTTTAACGGATCCAGCCCGTCGGAACCCTGGCGGTACTGCTTATAATCGTCCGCCGTCCCCATAATGTAGCAGACCGTGCCGGTATAGCGCTTCTTCTCTGTCTCACTCTTTCCCTGTCTTGCGGGCCACAGGCGATCCAGTGTGATCGTCTCATTGTTGCTTCCAATCAGATTCCACTCGTCAAATTGAATCGGCTTATCATAAATGCCGTCGCCTGTCGGATCATCCAACAGCAGCTTCGCGTCCAACTGACCGCCTGCGCTGTATTCAGTCAGTTGATTCTGCGCCGCCAGATACAGCGTTTTGGCGTAATCGTTCTGCTCCTTGAAATCACTGTACGCGATCCACTTTACAACACCTGTGGTAACGCTCCCCGCAAGGATCAGCAAAATGCAGATAACCACAATCAATTCCACCATGGTAAATCCGCCATGGCGATTGCTGTGGTTCGCAAAATCCGTTCGATTCAGTTGTCCGGATCTTCTGATCTGCATCAATGATTCCTCCCGTTTTGATAGATACTGTTTTAGAGATACTGTTTTAAAGATACTATTTTAGAGATACTGCTCTAAGTCTCTCCTGTCATTCGTATACTGGAACGCGGTCTGTTTATCGATATATCCCTGCTGTACCAGCCGCATCAGATCCATGTTCAGCGTATGCATTCCCATGGCCGCGCCGGCCTGCATCATGCTGCCCATCTGATGGCTTTTGTTTTCCCGGATCAGATTGGTGATGGCGTCGGTTCCCAGCAGGATCTCGGTTCCGGCGATCCGCCCGCCTCCGCCTGTAACCGGCATCAGGCATTGGGTAATTACCCCTTTCAGCACGCCGGCAAGCTGTGTCCGCGCCTGGTTCTGGCTCCCCGAAGGACAGGCGTCAATGACACGTTCGATCGTCTGCGCCGCGCCGGTCGTATGCAGCGTGGATAATACCAGATGCCCGGTCTCAGCTGCCGTCAGCGCCGCCATGATCGTCTCGTAGTCACGCATTTCTCCTACCAGGATGATGTCCGGATCTTCACGCAGAGCGCTGCGGAGCGCCGCCGCGAAATCGGTTACGTCTCTGCCCGTCTCTCTCTGATGGATCAGCGCCATTTTGCTTTCATATGTGTACTCGATCGGATCCTCTATTGTAATAATATGCTCTTCTCTCGTCTGGTTGATATGTTCGATCATCGCCGCCAGCGTCGTGGATTTACCGCTTCCGGTAGGCCCCGTTACGAGGATCAGTCCTCTGGGCTCTTCCACCAGCTTATAGAGCAGCTCCGGCATATGCAGATCCTTCAGACTGGGAATCCGGTTGTTGAGCAGACGGATCGTCGCCGCGATCTTGCCCTTCTGCCGAAACACATTCACTCTCTGCCGGTTGCCGTCCGATGTCTCTATCGCGAAATCCACGTCATGACCGCTGTCATATTCCGCCTTCTGCGCATCGTCCATCATATTGTATATCATTTCAAATGTCTCATCTTCGCTCGGCTGCGCCAGCGTCTGCGTCAGTTTTCCGTGGACGCGCATCATTAACGGCATTCCTGCGGAAATGTGGATATCGGAAGCCTGTTCTTCCCGGCACATGATAATCAGTCTGTCAATCTCATACATGAAAACAATCTCCTACTCTGTCTTTTATTTGTAATAAGCCACTTTCTTTAATTCTTCAAACGAGGACACGCCGTTCTTCACCATCTGGATGCCCGCTTCTTTCAGCGTGTGCATCTGCTGGTGTTCCACCGCGTAATCCTGAATCTCCTCTGCGGTTGCGCCGTCAATGATCATCTTCCGCACATCCCGATCGATCATCAGGATCTCATGGATCGCGATCCGCCCCCGATATCCGGTATAATTGCACTGCGGACAGCCCTTCGCCCGCTTGATCCGCTTCACATCCGGGCCCAGCATCCGCGCTTCTTCCGCAGTCGGAACGCTTTCCTCACAGCAGTCCGGACAAACCTTCCGCATCAGACGCTGCGCGATCACGCCGACCAGAGAGTTGGCAACCATATAGGGCATCAGCCCCATATCTTCCAGACGAATTACAGAAGATGCCGCGTCATTGGTATGCAGGGTAGAAAATACCAGGTGTCCGGTAATGGCGGAACGGACAGAAATCGTCGCAGTTTCCACGTCACGGGTCTCGCCGACCATAATGATATCCGGATCCTGCCGCAGCAGGGCGCGCAGCCCGGCCTCAAAGGTCAGCCCGGCCTGGTTATTTACCTGAGACTGGTTGATCTTCGGCAGGTTCTTCTCCACCGGATCTTCTATAGTACTGATATTCACTGCCCGTTTCGACAGCTCTGTCAGGATCATATACAGGGTTGTGGTCTTGCCGGAACCAGTAGGACCGGTAAAATAAATAATACCGTTCGGGGAGCCCAGCATCGTGCGCAGTTTCTCATAGTCGTCCTGCTGCATGCCAAAAGTCGCCGGGTAATCAATCGGCGCATTGTTCGTCAGCAAACGGAGCACTGCCTTTTCCCCGAATACCGTAGGAATTACGGACACACGCAGGTTGACCGGATCGCCGCCGATCCGCATCCGGAAATGTCCGTCCTGGGGGATCCGCCGTTCGGCGATATCCATGCCGCCCAATATCTTGATCCGGGCGATCAGAGACGGGTGCAGATTCTTCTGCAGGGTAACAAATTCTACGATCACGCCGTCAATTCGCATCCGGACCGTGGTCTTATCTTCAAAGGGTTCAATATGAATATCGGACGCATGCGTCGCGTAAGCGCGCTCCACCAGACGGTTCAGCAGATTGATGATCGGGGTATCGTCGTCCCCTTCTTCCTCGATGTTAAACTCATCCGTGTCCGCAAGCTGTTCAAAGCTCTTATTGGCGATACTGGCAGCCTCTCTCGCTTCTACTTCACTGTAGTAGAACGCAATGGCGTTTTTCAGCGCCGCCCTGGGGCTCAGGCAGATCTCCAGCTGCATACCGGTAGTCTGCCGGATATCTTCGATCCCGTAGAAGTTTAACGGATCGTTTACTACTACGACCAGAATGCCTTCCACATTGTTAATGGCAAGCATTTCATAGCGCTCTGCCAGCGGTCTGGGGATCGCCTGTACCGCTTCCAGATCCACATCCTCATTGGAAATGTCTACGACACGCTCATTCAACTGCTCTGCCAGCGCGCCCAGAACCTGGTCTTCCGTGACAAATTCCATTTCAATCAGAGCGGCGCCGAGCCGAACGCCTTTATGCTCTTTCTGATAAGCGAGCGCTTCCCCGATCTGGCTGTCCGTTACATATCCGTATTCTTTTAACACATCTCCGATCCGGAGATTCCTGATATTCTGCTCCATGCTCTCCACCGCCTCATTTATTCTGCCGCGTCTGCCGCGTCTTCCACAGTTGTCAGCTGGGAATCGATATACTCCTCAATATCCTGGCACATATAGATCTCTACGGTCAGGCTCAGCGTATACGCCGCGCTTTCCGCCAGTTTATTTTCCTGCCACCTAAAATCCGACACCCGCAGTTTCGGCGAGGTGCCGATCATTTCATCCAGCAGTTTCTGCAGATTTCCTTTGCTGCCTTCCAGCGTCAGCTGCACCTTGGCCGCATATGCGCCGGTAAAAACAACCTGTTCTTCTGCTGCGCCGTCCTTCGACAACTGATCCGGATAAGCGATCAGACTTGTATACTCCGCCATATCCGGCATGGTGATCGAAAGGCTCTGCACCTTAGCGCCGCCTTCCAGCGCCATATTGGTGAGCATTTTGTCGATCTCTACATTCCGCATGATATCATAGTAAAGCGCGCGGGAAGTCTCCAGATCCCGGTAAATGCCTTCCTGCCGAAGCTGCAGCACGGGGAGTCCCGAAACCTTCATTTCCTTTTCCTGCTTTTCCAGCTTCTGCTGATCGACCTGCTGACTGAGTTCCTGTCCCTTGTCTGCCAACGGCATGATCCCAAAGTAGATCAACGCGGCAATCACCAGAACAACGCCGACGATCATCAATAATTTTTTATCCCGTTCCGTAATCTGAGTCGTCATTCGGTCTCTTCCTCCTCGATCTGCTCCGGCGCCATGATACAGTTTACATTTACGGTCCAGGTCCCGTTTGAGTCCTCATTATATCCCGTATAATCGACGCTGGCGAAAATTTCCTGTTCCGTCAGCAGATTGACAAACTGATTGATCTGGCTGACGTCTCTTGCTTTCGTTTCCATCTGCAGCAGACCTGTCTGCGCGCTGTAGCTCTGGATCGTAGCCGTTACCAGTCCGACCGCACAGTTTTCCACTACCGCTTCCACTTTGCTGTCTACCTTCGGGTATTGTTCCAGCGTATTCGCCAGCATAGACAGCCCGTTGGAAATTCCGGTCGCCGCCGCGATCCGCGCGTTCAGCGCTTCGTATTCCGCACATTTCTGAACGATCTCCGGATCCTGATTATAGGCTTCCAGATCGTCCAGCTGGCTCTGCAGATACAGATTCCGTCCCAATAATACCAGCGCTGCCACAGCCAGCACTACCGCCAGCGTAACGGATGGGATCAAAATCTTGCGCTTCTGTTTCCTGCTCTCCAATTGTTCCGGCGTATATTTCAGACCGGACGCGATATTCGTATCCGGATCGGTTTTGATCAGACCGCCCATCGCAATGGCGTATCCCGCAAAATTATCTTCGTTCTTGCTGATGGTAATATTTTTACCTGCTGTCAGCAGTTCCACCGCCAGATCCGGATTGATATTCCGGATACTGTCCTCATAAATCTCATAATCCGCTTCCGTGATACCCGATACAAACACGTCCGTGATCATATTATCCAAATTCTGCGCTTTGGCAAAGGAAATCAGATTCTGCGTCGCTCTTGCGATCTCCACGATATAAGCCGGCGTGCCCGGTTCCGCGAACAGACGCTTCCGGTTGGAGGTTTCAATGCTGCCGCTGTACTGCAGGATGTTCGTCAGGTTCATATCGTCTACAAATTGGATGATACACGCCTTTCCTTCCAGAGAAGTCAGCTGCTTCAGCAGCCGGTATCTGGCTCCGGCTGCACATTCCACGCCCGACAGCGTGATCCCCAGTTTGCGGAATAATTCGATAAACTGCAGCACATAATCTCTGGGCGCCGCCATTGCCAGCACCTTCTGCAGCTTGCTTTTTTTATCCGGCTTCTCCAGTTCAAAATATCCGTATACCGGATCTGTGATCCGTTCTACTCCCGTAAACTCGCGGATCACATAGTCCATTTTCTTTTTGCTGTTTAATACGGGAACCTGAAGCTCTTTTGAAGTAAACTGATTGCTGTCCAGCACCAGATTTACATCTTTTTTAGGCAGATTGTGCTCCTCCCAAAGATTCTTCAGCAGCGCAAGCAAGGCTTCCTCGTCCACAATCGTGCCGTTCAGGATTGCGCCGCCCTCGTCAACGGTCTGTACCATCTCCCGCACATGCAGTTTTCCGCCGGACATTTCGCCCACGGCTGCTTTGATATATTTATTGGCCAAATAGATCGTCAGCATTTTTGAACCCCTTTCTGTCGTATTTTCTGCCCGTTTCTATATTTACATATTGGAAATCGCTTCGTTCATACCAAACATAGCGCTGAATACCGCCACCAGCACAAAGGCAACGATGATACCCATAACAATCAGCATAACCGGTTCCACATAGGACACCAGTTTGGAGATCGCGATATCCGCGTCATATTCCATGGAATCCGCCGTGGACCGCAGCATATCGTCCAGGCTGCCGGTTTCCTCGCCGACCCGGATCGAATCGGTCAGCTTCCGCACAAATCCGTCCACCTGATCCAGCCCGTCGCTTAAATTATTGCCGGCACGCACATACGGGATCACCGTATCAAAGGTGGAATCAATGTAGGCGTTGCCGATCGTCTTTCTTCCGATCTGCAGGCAGGATACAATGGGAATTCCCGCCGCATACAGGGAGCTGAGGGTTCTCGCGAACCGGGAAGTACAGATGGTTTTATTCAGGTTGCCGAATACCGGTATGGTAATCTTCAGCTTATCCCATTTGATCCGCACGCTTTCAACCAGCAGCAGCGCCCGGCCGCCAATGTACAGTCCGACAATGATCAGCAATACCAGCCACCAGTAATCCTGCATGATATCACTGACTGCCATCAGAGCCTTGGTCGGCGCCGGAATATTTTCCATCATGGTAAACATTTCCCCGAACTGCGGCAGCACAAATTTGGTAATGATGATAATGACCGCCACGATCATAACACCCAAAATCTTGGGGTAGGTCATGGAGCTGGAAATCTTGGAGTCCAGCCGATGGCTCTTCTCGTAATGCTCCGCCATCTGCATGGTTACCTGATCCAGATTTCCGCTGGACTCCGCCGAACGGTACATATAGATCATCAGGGACGGAAACGCGCCGCCCTCTGCTTCCATCGCGTCCGACAGCGAAATTCCCTGTCTTAACTGCTTTAATATATCTTCATAAACAGCCCGCTCTTTTGGTTTCACGGACTCGGAATTTGCGATGATACTAATGGCGCGCACCAGCGTAACGCCCGCGCCTACCAGTGTGCTCAGCTGTCTGGAAAAGTCAGCCAGTACCTTGGGTTTAAAGGTCTTTATCCCTCTGTTTTTTACAATCAGTTTAGACGAGATCAGATAAGCGTTCTGTTCATGCAGCTGCAGCTGCAGATCCGCTTCATCCGCAACATTCATCACGCCTTTGATCAGTTTGCCTTCATTGGTTCTTGCCTTGTACTTGTATGAAGCCATAAATCCTCTTTCCTTTGAAGATGACAATGGGGATTCCTTTGACTCAACATCAAATAAAATCCCCGGCTAATTCTCGTATTTGCGGACTTCCCGAAAGACCGTCCACTCTCCGGAATCTGCGCCTTGTTCTTTTTCATATATGAGCAGAAATCTGCCCTCTCTGTATGTCATACTTAAGACATCATTTGTGCCCGCGTCCAGTGCGATGATCTGAAACTCTCCTTTCGCGCCGGAGTAAAGTCTGACATCTTCTGATGCTTCTAAAGACAGCCCGCTGTTTTGCGAGCTGTCCAGAAATGCATCGCCCGTTCCGTTGTAACGGAGGGCCAGTAATTCCGTATTCAATAAAACATTCTTTGCGCTCCGATAAGCTGACCGCATCTCCACAGATGCATCCCAATACCATAGCGCCGGTGCAAGGACGATTAGGCATATGAGCAGCGTGATCAGCGCGACTTTTATCAGGTGTTTCACCTTATTGATTCGAGCAAGAGACTCATAATCCTGTTTTTTCATATGTACTATGAGCCTCCTTCTCGTTTTAAAAATCAATTTTTTGCTAAAGCGTTATAAACAAGTTGCTCTCTTATAGAAAATAATGGATTATATATCCTTTAAGGAGTTGCTGGGCTTGATGGCTCTTCATCAACATTTAACCAGCCATTTGTCTGAGTCCAAACAACAGAATGTTCTGTATTTGCATAAGAGAATTTTGTTACAGCTCCTTTTTCTATCTCTATAGCAATTGATCTATCTTTTACTCCACTAGCTGTAATAGGTTTAGTTAGCGGTTCATACGGACTAGGAATAGTGATGGTAACCTTATCACTATTGGTTAATGCATACTCATTTTTAAAATCTGTCGCCTTTATATTCTCAGATGTCTTTGCATAAACCTCCGCTACAATTCCCTGAACTTCTGTCAGATATCCAGATGCCTCAGTCTGGAATGTTGACTCTCTTGCCTGACCGATGTAACGCATTACATTCGGGATCATAACGGCTGCCAGGATCAAGATGATAACAATAACTACGATCAGCTCGACCAGAGTAAAGCCTTTTTTACTCTTCAGATTTTCTTTCATTCTCTTAATCATGTAATCTTCCTCCATTTCTTATTATAACATGATCGATACCAGGGCAAAAGAGCATGCGGTCCATGCCTGTATGGGAGCGCATGGCTTTTGGCCCGCCTGACACCGGAAAGCAGCCATTTTCCAAAGAAAATATGCGGATCCGCGGCGTCTTAGGATTCCAAACACACAATGTGCAAAGAAATCCGTGTATCACAGGGGGAATGACTGTACCCCCACCGTCTTAACATGTATCTGCACCCAATACATGAAACGAACTGTCTCCTATGTAGTATATTCTTTATTAGACAGTTTGGTATTTTTATCATACCTTGCTTCCTCTGCTTTGTCAAGGTTTTTGTACATTTTCATGTTTTTTTACAATCTTTTTTGAAAATTTTATGGCAAAATTACCATAACATTCCCTTTTTTTATTTATCTTTTACTTTTTGATTCGTTTTTTTGCCAAAATCCGGATTTTCACCATTATAAAAAGATTTACGCCGGCGCCGGCGTAAATCTTTCATTGGTTCATATTCCTTCTCTATTCTACTTTAAGCTTAACACCGTTTCCAACGGGAGATTCAGCTTCTGGGCGATTGTTTCTGCATCCAGGGCATCCAGTAACGTCTTTGCAATTTCAATGCACTTTTCTTTTCTTCCTTCGGCAAGTCCTGCCTGGTGCCCCTCGGCAAGTCCAGCCTGGCGCCCCTCGGCAAGTCCCTCTTGCCTGCCTTCCTGTCTGCCTTCCTCTTTCAAATCAATCATTGCCTGACACATATCCACACGTCCTCCTTCCTTCTCAATATACTTTAATCCCGCATTGGTATACAGATTCACCAGCTGCGCCGCCTCCCGGCTCATGTTATGAAATCCCGGATCCGTCTCCGCGATCGCTCTGATATTCGCCA
>CANQOK010000014.1 GCA_947625465.1 uncultured Lachnospiraceae bacterium
TTGATACGGTAGTAGTCTTCCAGATCCACATCGATCTTTACTCTCGCATCTGGTTTTCGGTTGCTCAAGAGGCACACTGTCTCCACATTCGGCCCATTCGGAAACATATCCACGCAGCACGCCTTCACCAGCCGGTAGCCGCCTGCCTGCAGCAGCTCCAGATCCCGCGCCAGGCTGGTAGGCTTACAGGATATATAAACCAGATTCTCCACGCCGAAATTCAGGATCTTCTGCAGCGCCCTCGGGTGAACCCCCTCCCTGGGCGGATCCAGCACGATCAGATCCGGTTTTCCCTCCTCCAGATCGTCCAGCACCTTCAGCACATCTCCCGCAATAAAAGTACAGTTTTTCAGTCCGTTCCGCTCTGCATTTGCCCGTGCCGCCTCCACAGCTTCTTCCACGATCTCAACGCCTACCGCCTGCTTCGCCACCTGGGCCAGCATCTGCGTAATGGTTCCGGTCCCGCTGTAAAGATCAAAAATAACTTTTCCCCGGGTGTCCCCTACATACTCCCGCACCTTCTCATACAGGACCTCCGCGCCCAGCGAATTTGTCTGGAAAAAAGAAAAGGTAGAAATCTGAAACTGCAAACCAAGCAGTTCCTCATAAAACAATTCACTGCCATACAGCACTTCCGTCCGGTCGCTTTTTACCACATCGCCCAGCGTATCATTGTAGATATGCGTAACGCCCACGATCTTTCCGTCCAAAGGCAGCGCCAGCAAAACGGCCGGCAGATCGGCAAAAACCGGCTCTCCGTCCCGGTGCGCCAGCGGATTTCCTTCCCGGTCACAGTCTTCAGAGGTTGTCACCAGATGCACCGTCAGCTCTCCGGTCTTCACTGCCCGGCGTACCAGCAGATGACGCAGATAGCCGGTATGGCGCATTTTATGATAATAGGTCAGATTCTTGTCTTTACAGTAGGCCAGCACAGCCTGCAGGATTCGGTTATAATCCGGATGCACGATCTGACAGTGATCCGCCGTTACAATGTCATAAAAACTGCCCTTTTTATGTAATCCCAGCGCCAGCGGCCCGTCTTTTACCTCATCCCCAAACGAATATTCCATTTTATTGCGGTACTGCCACTGGCAGGGGCTTCCCAGAATCCCTTCAAATTCATAGCCGTCACACACGGCGTCCAGGATTGCCTTTACCTGCTCCTGCTTCAGCTTCAGCTGATTGCCGTAAGACATGGTCTGATAACTGCAGCCCCCGCAGAGTTTAAAATGCGGGCATACGGGCACGGTATCTTCAAGCGGAGACGGTTCCAGAACCGTTTCCAGCCTTCCTTCCCATTTTCCGCTTCGTTTCTTAGCCGTCTGAAAACGGATCTTCTGTCCGGGCAAAGTATGTTTAACCAGAACCGGGATCTCCTGTTCTGCTCCCGACTCTGTTTCTTCCCGCACCGTTACATATCCTTTATCCGGAAAATCCACATAAGCTACAACGCCTTCGTACTGGTTACCCTTTTTCACTGTAAACTCCTCTGTTTCTGTCATTTTCATAAAAAACGGCTGCCGCAAAATGTTTGCACACTCTGCAGCAGCCTGCATTTCCTTTATTCGGCAGTGGTCTCAACCACATCTTCGCCTTCTTTGGCTTCTTCCGTCTTTCCGCTCTCTCCGGCAGGTTCCTCTTCCTCATCGAAGAAATCATCGTCAAATTCATCATCCAGATCGTCTTCAAAATCATCTTCATAATCCGGTGTCAGGAACTTATATACCGCATATGCGATTGCCGCAATCGCAGCAACAGCGCCGATGATCGCCAATACCCAGATCCATTTGTTCTTCTTTTCCGCTTCTTTCTTGTGCATCAATTCACCCACTTTTACTGCGCTTACCAATTCTTCCAACTTATTCATTCTACCTTCCTTTCCTGAGCCCGGCACATATCGTATCCCGTCCGGTGCTTCGCTCTTGTATCATTGTTATTTGTATTGTACTACACTTTTTGCAATTTTGCAAATGCTGCGAACATTTTTTTTACGCCAAAATTGTCAAAATTGACTGTAACCTGATAATCTCTGGTGTCTTTCACGATTTCTTCTACGGTTCCCACGCCGAATTTAATATGTTTTACCCGGTCGCCGACTCCGTAGTCCGGACTGCCGCCGTTTTGTGCCGCGCTTCCAAACAGATCCGCACCTGTTTTTAAAGCGGAGAAATCTTTTGTCCGCTTGCCGCCAAACGGTACGGCGCGCATTTCCTCCCGATAAGATTTTACAAATGAACGGGCAGGCGTATTGTCCTGCGAATCCGGCCTGTCCTGCGGCAGCTGCGTATCCAGCAGTTCCTCCGGGATTTCTTTCACAAACCGGGACAGAATATTGTACTGCGTCTCGCCCCGCAGCATCCGCATTCTGGCGCTTAAGATCGTCAGCCGGTCCATAGCGCGGGTAAACGCCACATAGCACAGCCGCCGCTCCTCTTCCAGATCGGTGGCGTCTCCGGAGCTGATCGTCTGATAGCTCGGAAATAATCCGTCCTCCATTCCGCATAAATAAACTTCCGGAAATTCCAGCCCTTTCGCGCTGTGGATCGTCATCAGCATCACATAATCACTGTCTCCGTCCAGACGGTCGATATCGGCGATCAGGGAAACTTCCTCCAGAAAACCGCTTAACGTAGGCTCCTCCTGACAGGATTCCTCATAATCCGCCGCTTTGGAAAGCAGTTCGTCAATGTTTTCCAGCCGTTCTTTGGCTTCGTCCGTCTCCTCCGCTTCCAGCTCGGCCCGATAGCCGGTCATATCCAGCAATTCCTCAGCCCAGTCTTTTAAAGACCCATATTCTGATTTTGCCCGCAAAACCCCGATCATATCCGTAAAATGTTCAATTTTTTCAGCGGCTTTTCCCGGACAGATCTCCTTTACATGGTGCATGGCCTCAAAAAGACGCATTCCATGTTCGTTCGCATAGCTTTGAATTTTATTGATCGTCGTGGCTCCGATCCCGCGTCTTGGCACATTGAGGATTCTTCGGACGGACAGATCGTCATTTCCGTTATCCACCGTTTTCATATATGCCAGCACATCTTTGATCTCTTTTCGCTGATAAAAATTGATCCCGCCTACGATCCGATAAGGAATCCCGACGCGCACAAACGCTTCTTCCAATGTACGGGACTGCGCGTTTGTCCGATACAAACAGGCAAAATCCCGGTATGCGGTATGTACGCCATGCGCCATCTGCTTCCGGATATCATCGACAACGCACTGGGCCTCATCATAAGAGGAATTCACCTGCCAAAGCCGGATCAGATCGCCCTCCGGCCGTTTGGTCCACAGCCGTTTTGGTTTTCTGCCGCGGTTATTGGCGATCACCGCATTGGCCGCCTCCAGAATATTCCCCACAGACCGGTAATTCTGTTCCAGCTTCATGACGACGGCATCCGGGAAACTGTCTTCAAAATTCAGAATGTTGCCGATATTGGCGCCCCGGAATTTATAGATCGACTGGTCGTCATCCCCCACCACACACAGATTCCGGTATTTGCCGGCCAGCAGAGAGACCAGCTGAAACTGCGCGGTATTCGTATCCTGATATTCGTCCACCATAATGTAGCGGAATCTTTCCTGATAATAATTTAAGATCTCCTTCTGTTCCTGAAACAGTCGGACCGTCAGCATAAGCAGATCGTCAAAATCCAGCGCGTTATTGCTCTTCAGCATGTTCTGGTATTCCGTGTAGGCTTCCCCGATCCGTTTCTGTCTCCAGTCGCCGCCCGTATGCAGCAGAAACTGCTCCGGTGTGATCAGTTCATTTTTAGCGGAAGAAATGGCGTTTAGGATCGTGCGTTCTTTCAGATTCTTCGTGTCGATCTCCAGCTTTTTGCATACTGCTTTCATGACACTTTTCTGATCTTCCGTATCATAAATGGTAAAATGATCGTCATATCCCAGATAGTCAATATATCGCCGCAGAATACGGACACAGCAGGAATGAAAGGTGCTTACCCAGATCTGTTCCGAACCGTATCCCACCAGGTTATCTACCCGCTCCCGCATTTCTCCGGCTGCTTTATTGGTAAAGGTGATTGCCAGGATCTGATAGGGATTCACCTGTTTTTCCTCGATCAGATAGGCGATCCGGTGCGTCAGTACCCTGGTCTTCCCCGATCCTGCGCCTGCCAGGATCAGCAGGGGCCCTTCCGTGCAAAAAACCGCCTTTTTCTGAACCTCATTTAATGTATCGTAACTATTCATAATAATCTCCGTTTCAAAGCGTCTGCGCTCCTCTGCAGTATAGCAAAATTTCATTTATTTGTAAACAATCCGCTTATTTAAAATATATTTGACTTTCCTGATCAATAATGATATACTGAAACGTAGTAATGAAAACTATGTACCGTCAAGAAAGAGAACACACTATGGATATCGATAAACTGCTGCAGGATCTGCTGGCCAGTTACAAATTAATTTCAACCGGGGATATTCCCAATATCCCGCTGTATATGGACCAGGTGACCACTTTTATGGACAGGCATATGTCGCCGCGCAACAACAATGACGAGCATGTTCTGACCAAGACCATGATCAACAACTATGCCAAAAATGATCTGCTGCCTGCTCCGGAGAAGAAGAAATACTCCAAAGAGCATATTATCATGCTGATCTTTATTTACTATTTCAAAAATGTAATGTCCATCAACGATATCAAAACGGTGCTGGATCCGATCTCACTGGAATATTTTAACGGCATTTCCGATTCTCTGACATTAGAGGATATCTACGAAGAGATTGCCGCTTCTCTGCATACGCAGATGCCCAAGATCAAGGAAGATATCATTGCAATGAAGGAACACTCCGAGACGGCCTTTGCCGACACGGAAAGCGGCAGGCAGGAGTTTCTGCGGACACTGACGCTGATCTGTATGCTGAGTTTCGACGTATATGCGAAAAAGCAGCTGATCGAGAGCATTGTCAACGAGATCTCCGCTGCGGCAGAGCCATCGGAAGAATCCGATAAGGCCAAAGAAAAAGAAAAGAAAAAGACGGAAAAAAAAGAAGGAAAAGAACATAAAGAGAAAAAAGAAAAGGATGCTGACTGACCGGCATCCTTTTCTGTTGGAATTTCATATTTTGTTTTCCACATTTTAATAGCGGTAATGCCGCCTTTTTTCCGCAATATATTCTTTGAAGCCATGCAAATGATAATTCATGACCAGTTCCTGCGGAAAATCGATCTCTTCCAGCAATTCTACCGCTCTGTCATGCCTTCCAACCAGGCTCATCCAATGCGCGTCGCTGCCGATTATGATCGGCTGCCCGTATTCCGCGCAGAGCTCCAGCATCTGCCGGTCGTTTTCTCTGGCGTTCATCCGGAATCCATCCGGCGCCAGGGAATTATTATTCAGTTCCAAAAGCACATGATTCTCTTTTGCAGCCTGTACCACTTCTTCAAAGTCTACCGGATATCTGCCGTCATCCGGATGTCCGATAATGCTGACGCAGGGGTGTTCCATGGCGCCGGTCAGCGCCCGGGTATTCTGCCCGATGCTTCCGGGCCGGATACAGGGGGTATGCAGACTGGCAATACAGATATCCAACCCCTGCAGAATGGAAGAGGATATGTCTACGCCGCCGTGATAATCCAGAATATTTAACTCAACGCCGAGCCACAGTTCGACCCCATACAGATTTCTGTCTACCACATCCAGATTACTCAGGTAAAAATCCGTGCACCCGTTCGGCATTGCCTTGGTGTGCTCTGTGATCCCGAGCATGGAAAGTCCTTTTTCCGATGCTGCTTTTGCCATTTCCAAAATTGTGTTATACGCATGCCCGCTGGCAATGGTATGGGTATGCATATCCAAGCGATATTCCGCACTCATTCTCAAATCCCTTTCATCCTAAAATAACTGTTCTATCGCATAGGCTACGCCGTCTTCCTCATTGGACCGCGTAATAAAATCCGCCGCTTCCTTCACCGCAGCCTGCGCATTCGCCATCGCTACGCCCATACCGGCATACCGGATCATGGAAAGATCATTATAGCCGTCTCCGCAGGCAGCCAGCTGCTCTCTGGTATATCCCAGGTATTCCAGCAGCTTTGCGAGGGCAAAGGCTTTATCCACATTCTGCGGCATGATCTCTAAGAAAAACGGTTCTGAACGATAAATATTTAATTTCGAGCCAAATGCTTTTTGAAACTTCGGCTCCACCGCTGCCAGATGCCCGTCTTCTGCCGTAACAATGCATTTATTCGCCAGAAATCCCGGGCGCTCATCATAATCCGCCAAGGTACGGATCTCCCGAAGCGGCAGGTGATTGATCCGGCTTTCTATCACAATAAACGGATCCGTCGGGCAGTTCGTGATCACGCAATTCCCGTCATAACTCATGATCTCGCACTGATTGTCCTTTGCCATCTTTTCCAGCTTCCCCAGATATCCGTGCGGCAGAGTCTGTTCAAAAATGATCTTTTTTTCTCTGCAGGCAAAGATTCTTCCGCCGTTAAAACACAGAATATATCCGCCATACCGTTCCAGTTCCAGCGCCTCCGCGATCGGCTGCACGCCGTATACCGGACGTCCCGACGCGATCACCACGATAACGCCCTGCTTCTGCAGTTCCATGATCGCAGACAGCGTCCCGGCTGTGATCTCTTTTTTGCGATTAGTCAGGGTTCCATCAATGTCAAGGGCAAGTATCTGATACTGCATGATTTTACTCCGTTTATCTTCTGATATCTCACCCCATTTTAGTGCAAAGCCCTCAGGTTGTCAAGTTTTCCTGCATTTTAACTCCTGCCTTTGCTGCCCGGACTTCTCACAGAAAATCTGAGAAACGCTGCCGCCGCAAACGCGAGAATTGAAATAAACATCATACCCATAGCCATCACAGGAAGCGAATCGCCTGTTTTTGGCGGAACAGGCGGCAGAACCGGGACGGTAATGGTCTGAGACCGGTCCGTGATGTCCTTATGCGCTGCGATCTCTGTACCGTTTACGTCTTTTAAAGTTTCAAAGATCACAAATGTTTTGCCCTGCAGATTTTTCGTATTCAGGGTAAACGTAACCTGTACGCTTCCGCTTCCGTTTTCCGCGATAAAGGTTATCTCCGAACGAATTTCTTTCCCATTTACCAGAAGCGGTTTTTGGCTCGCCTGATCTATCAGGACGCCTTCCAGCGTATAGGAATTGCCGGGTGTCAGCCCTGTATAGCGCACGGTATCCGTAATCGTTACGCTGCTTCCGACCGCAGCCGTATGAGTGCCGCTATCCTGATCGGCTGCGTTGGTATGAATCGCCGCAAACGTCACACTCTGATCCTTATCCGTAATGTCCGCGTGGCTTGCCAGCTTCGTATCTGCCTGATACAGCTCCTCAAACACGACTGTGGTTACACCTTCCAGAGCGGAAGAATCAAAAGTAAATAACAGGGTTACAGTTCCCTTGCCTGCTTCTGCCGCAAATGTCTTTTCGGCACGTATTTCTTTGCCGTTTACCAAAAGCGGTTTTCCGTTTTCCCGGTTCATGAGAACGCCCTTCACCGTATAAGTTTCGCCTGCTTTCACGCCGGCGTAGGATACGGTATCCGCAATTGTGGTCTCTCTGCAGGCCGGACCTTCATGCAGCTTTGTCGCCTGATTGACCGCGTTGGTATGTATTTCAGGAAAATATACCGTCTGGTCTTCATCCTCGATATCCGCATGTACGGCAATCTTTATATCCTTATAATACAGATCTTCAAAAACGACGCAGGTCTCACCTGCCAGCGTGCCCGCCGGTACGGAAAATGTAAGGACAACTTCTCCGTCTTCTGCTTCTGCCGTAAACTCCTTTTGGGCAGTGATTTCCTTTCCATTAAGCAAAAATGCCCTGCCTGTTTCCTGATTCATAAGAACTCCCTTAACGATATATTCCTTGCCCGGAATCAGGTTTTGATAGGTAACGGTATCTGCGACTATCTGTACTTCGGATTCCATTATTTCCGGACGGCCGCTTACGGAGTCTTTCGCATTGGTATGAATCTCAGGAAAATGAATCTCCTGACTCTTGTCCGTAATATCCTTATGCGCTGCGATCAAAGTTGATTTGTTATACAATTCTTCAAATACAACTGTCGTGATCCCTCCCAGCCCGGAAGCGTCAAATTGAAAGGTTACCACAACGTCCTGTACGGCTGTTTCTGCCATAAAAACAGTTTCCGCTTTTATTTCTTTCCCGTCGATTAACAGCGCTTTTCCGGTTGCCCGATCCATCAATACGCCTTTTACAGTATAGGTATCTCCGGGTATCAGCCCAACACAATGCACAGTATCACTGATCGCTGTCTCTTCATTCGCCATGGAAATATGATCCCCGGTTTCGGAGTCAATGGCCATAGTGCTGATCTCCGGCTCCAAAATATCATCCGTTATAGTGCCCAGATCAACGGTGACTCCATGCCGGTAGATTGAAAATTCAAACTCCTGCAGAATCAGATTCCGGTTATTCTCACAGCGCAGTTCCCGAATTGAATACCTGCCATAAGGCAATGCGCCAAGGGTATCGTCTGCCAATGCCTGAGAACCAAATTCACCATTGCCAAACCAGATGCCTGCGGTATCGTCCATCTCTGCCAACGGAATCACTTCATCATCGCCATACGCAAGCAGCGCGTCATTTGCGTTTGTCTTTGCGCTGTGCGCCGTCCAGTTCGCGCGGGAAGAAAATTCACCGTTTATATCTGTAACGATCACATGCTTTTCTCCCGTTTCCAGATTCGTGATCAGGAACGGAACCTGCAGCCGCCTGGCAGCAGAATCGCGGATCTTAACCAGCTCAAAATCTCCGCGAATCACCTGGTTTCTCCAGATCAGGGCATCTCCTTCTTTTGCGGCAGTTACGATCTTACCGTTTTCGCGGATCTCTACCGTGCGGACCGCTCCGTCTGTTAAGAGATAGCCTTCCGCCCCGGCGGTTTCCTGTACTGTATACGTGCCATACGGCAGACAGTCGGCAGCGGTCTCCGCCGTGTACGCATGCAGATCGGCATTCCATGCGGTATAGATCTGCTTTACCGTCTCGCCGGGCGTATAGATCTTTCCTTCTACCAGTACCGGATACGCGGAAGCGTTCTGAATGGTAAATTCGATACCGGAAAGCTTCGCCGCCCTGCCGGACGCTTCGCTTTTATCCAGTTCCAGATCATTCTTCTGGACGCGGATGCCGCCCCGGACAACCTGATTTCGAAATGTCAGTCCTGCCGCTTTGATATCCGCGGTCACGGTCTCGCCGTCAATCCGGATCGTAAAAGTACGCTCGGCTCCGTCCGTCAGAAGATAGCTTCCATTGGTTTTGAATTCCTTAATCCCATATGTCCCGTATGGCAGAGCCTTGCCGGTTGTTTTCGCAGTCACTTTCCCATTCTCTGCTTCTGTGGTGATGATCTTTACGGTTTCACCCGGTTTGTAAAGCTTTCCATCTGCCGCGACAGGGTTATCATTCCGGTTGATAATGGAAAACTGAATTCCCGCAAGGGACGCGTCGCCCTGAGCGGGAATCATTTCCTCGGCATCTGCGCCAGTACCGTCAGGGTATCTTACAACAATCTGTCCTCTGGTTTCCGCATCCTGTTTTTCAATCTGTACATCGCCTCGGATCACGGATTCCTCCCAATGGGTGATGCTTCCGTCTGCCGCGTTATAGCTGATCCTGGCTTCGTTTGTCCCGTCTGCCCACCGGAACACGGAATCGGTTCCTGCGGCGTTCGGCACGATATGTCCGGTATAGACTGCGGAATCAGCCTGATACCCTTTCGGCGCCCTGGTTTCCTGCACGGTAATAGTCCCTAACGGAAATGTAACAGCACCATGGAGATCTTTATAAAAATCCGGCCCGCTTACCTTGTATTCTTCTAACCGCAGATCAATATAACCGGCATGATCTGTCCGATATACCCAGGTCCGCTCCGGCGTTCCGGACGCGTTTCCCTGCGCATAAAACTTCAGGGTGTATTCCGCGCCTTCCAGCTCCGCGCCTCCCTGCGGATAATCCGCTAAGGCGTTATACTGCTTTCCGGCAGCGTCCCGTTTCCGGATTGCGATAATATTCGGATTGGCAAGCGGCGGATCGCTGGATTCGATTCGCAGTGTGCCGGCCGTTTCTGCAGTAATCCGGACCTCCTTGCCGTTTTTGTATGCCGGATCGATTCCGTAGCCCTTCGGCGCTTTGTCTTCCCGGACATAGTAAGTACCTACAGCAAGCGTCAGCATATTACTGGTTCCATCCGCTGCTGTTACAAGTGTTCCGGCCTTTTTGCTGCAGCCGGCGTCGGAATAGACGCCATACTCCGCGTCCGCAAGGCTGTAGCTGTCATTTCCATCTGTGACAGAGGGATCCGCAGATGTTTTCACAAGCTGTAGCGTTCCCTTTTCCGGCTCCAATCTGCTAATCGGAAACACATACATGGACGAAGGACATTTCGGCTCGATCCGGCTGATCTGGTTGCCGGACTGCGGATGCGTGCTGGAATGCCAGAACTTATTCTCACTCGGCGTATCGCCCCAAAAGAAACCGATATGGCAGTCCGCGCCTTCCGCGCCCCAGTCAAGCGGTTCGAAATAAAGAATATCTCCCTTTTTCAGTTTACCGTCTGCCAATGCTTCCTCAACTGTATTGTAGTGCAGAACCCGGATTCCTTTTGCTCCGGCGTAGCGGATCCAGTTGGAAGCGTTCGCGTACCAGCCGGTGCGTTCGGCCGGTATCTGTGTCAGATCTGCGCCCAGCTTTCTTAAAACCGAAGCGACAAATCCCGTGCAGTTCATATGCGCGTCATTGGGATATTCTCCTCTCGGATGCAGCAGATCATCAATGCCTTCCTGAGTCGCTGTCTCATCAGCATCCAATTTCTGATATGGGGTTCCCAAATAATAATCATCGTGTTCATGGGCTTCCAGCCAGGACACAACATCAGATTTGACTCCCAATGCCACATCCACCGTAACCGTACTGTCCGGTTTCTCCGGAATCTCATAAGCTTCAGCTGTGATGGGAGCTGCCGTAACAAATATGGATCCTGCCATCATACATGCCAGAATCCGTTTTAAATAATTCTTCATACCTAAATCCTTTCTCTGCCTTTTGCAGATGCAAAACAAATCGTTTCCTGTTTTTTGCTTTTATAAAAAAAAGAAAAGTCCTAAACTTTCGTCTAAGACTTTTCCTTCCGGCCTGTTCTATTATTTTGAAATATCAAGTTTCTCCAAACGGCAATCCAAATTCCCGATCCGAGAGAGCTGTCTTAAACAACATCTTCTATAAAGTTGCCAATGTACAAGGCAACTTTCCGTTTCATGCGTTTAATTATCCCTCTCTATGTGAATATTATCACATTCTGTTTATGGTGTCAAGCACAAATTGTATTTTTATCCTTTCACCCGTTTTACCGCCGCTTTCCACCCCGCATAAAGAGTCTGCCGCTCTGCATCCTGCATCTGCGGACGGAAAACCGATTCCACTTCCCAGATATTGCGGATCTCATCCAAATCCTTCCAAAATCCCACGGCCAGGCCTGCCAGATAAGCCGCTCCCATGGCTGTCGTCTCCACACAGGACGGTCTTCTCACCACGGCATTGCTGATGTCACTCTGAAACTGCATCAAAAAATTGTTCCGGCTGGCGCCGCCGTCCACCTGCAGCGTCTGCATGGAAATCTCGGCGTCCGCTTCCATCGCCCGGATCACATCATTGACCTGATAAGCCAGGGATTCCAGCGTAGCCCGGATAATATGATTTCGGTTGGTGCCGCGCGTCAGTCCCAGAATCGCGCCGCGGGCATAAGCGTCCCAGTAAGGCGCGCCCAGTCCGGTAAATGCCGGTACCACATAACAGCCGTTGCAGTCCGGTACCTCTAAGGCATACTGTTCTGATTCCGCAGCCGTATCGATCAGCCGCAGTCCGTCCCGCAGCCACTGGATCGCCGCGCCCGCCACAAAGACAGAACCTTCCAGCGCGTAGGTAACGGTTCCGTTTATGCCCCATGCAATCGTCGTCAGCAGTCCGTTTTTGGAAACCACCGGCACTTCCCCCGTATTCATCAGCAAAAAGCCGCCGGTTCCATATGTATTTTTTACCATTCCCGGTTCATAACAGGTCTGTCCGAACAGAGCGGCCTGCTGGTCTCCCGCCGCGCCGCCGATCGCAATCTCTCCGCCAAAAAAAGCGCTGCTGCTGTATCCATAAACGCCACTGGAATCCACTGCCTTCGGCATCATGGAAATCGGTATCTTCAGATAATCCAGGATCTCTTTGTCCCAGCAGAGATTGTGAATATCAAAGAGCATGGTTCTTGCGGCATTACTGTAATCAGTTACATGGATCTTCCCCTTAGTCAGCTTCCAGATCAGCCAGGTCTCTACGGTTCCGAACAGCAGATCGCCCGCTTCCGCCTGTTCTCTGGCACCCTCCACATGCTCCAGGATCCACGCGATCTTAGTAGCGGAAAAATAAGCGTCAATCTTCAGTCCCGTTTTTTTCTTCCAGGGTTCCTCCAGTCCCGCCGCGATCAGACTGTCGCAGATCCCGGCAGTCCTCCGGCATTGCCACACGATCGCATGGCAGACCGGTCTGCCTGTATGCCGGTTCCATACGATCGTAGTCTCTCTCTGATTGGTGATCCCGATCGCTCCGATCTCCTCCGCCGACGCTCCGATCTTGGACATCGCTTCCACCGCGACGCCCAGCTGCGTGGACCAGATCTCATCCGCATCCTGCTCCACCCAGCCCGGCTGGGGAAAATACTGGGTAAATTCCTTCTGTGCCATACTGCAGATCCTGCCCGCATGATCAAATAAAATACAACGGTTGCTGGTCGTTCCGGCATCAAGTGCCATCATATATTTCTTTTGCATGGGATCCCTCCTTTTCCATGCTTTCAGTATAAAAAAAACTGACCGGATATGCAAGCTTTATTGTTGTAAAACATGCCGTTTCATTGTATACTGTTTAGGAAATTGCAAATGAGATTTTCAGAAATTCTTTCGAGGTGTCACTATGAGACTGCAGGCAGAACATATTCAAAAATCCTACGGAAAACATCGGATCCTGACCGATGTCTCTTTTACGCTTTCCCCCGGCGAATGCGTCGGGATCGTCGGCGTGAACGGCTGCGGGAAATCCACTCTGCTTTCCGTATTGTCGGGAATCGCAAAAGCCGACGGCGGCTCCATCACGCTGGATGAAAAATCCGGCCGGTCCATTTTCCGAAAGATCGGTCTGGTTCCGCAGGACAATCCGCTGATCCCGGATTTATCTGTACGGGACAACCTAAAGCTGTGGTATTCCGATCCGGAGGCCGCCCGCTCGTATTTGAAGCTGCTTGGAATCACACCTTTTTATCAACAACAGATCCGGAAATTATCCGGCGGACAGAAAAAACGGGTCAGCATTGCCATTGCCATGGCATCCGATCCCGCGATTCTTCTGTTGGACGAACCCGGCGCTGCCCTGGATCTGCCCTGCAAATATCAGATCCGCGCTTTCTTAAAGCAATACCTGGCAAACGGGAACAGCGCGGTCCTGACCACCCATGAAGAGGCCGACCTGGATCTCTGCAGCCGGCTTTATCTGTTAAAAGACGGCAGACTCCTGCCGCAGCCGGTGACGCTGCGCGGAACAGAACTGCTGCGTACCTTACAGAATGGATTGAAGCGATGAAACGATTTTTTATCTTATGTCAACTGGAATTAAAGCGGGCGCTGCGCTGTCTGCCCCGGATCCTGCTCGGCACTGCCGTGCTTCTGGCCGCGATCGGCTCTGTGGTCTTCTGCGGACAGCACCTGCTCTACGGAGAACAGGAGCTGAATAAGGCTAAGATCGCTTTTGTGCTGGAAGACGACTCCTTTTTTACCGCCATGGCAATCCGGCTGGCGACCACACAGTCCGCCAGTACCCGAAGTGCCTGCGAATTTGTATTTCCGGACGCAGAGGAAGCGGCCAGGGAACTGGAAAACAATGAACTGGCGGCGGTTGCCACCATTCCAAAAGGTTTTATAAACAGTATTTCCAGCGGGGAAAATCTGCCGATCCGGATTGATTTCGCAAACGAGGTCGGCTATGAAGCCCTCATTTTTGAGGAGATCGCCAACGCCGCGATGCAGATCCTGGGTTCTACCCAGGCGGGCAATTACGCGGCAAGAGATTTTTACCGGCTCTGCGACCGGGACGGCAAACCGCTGCAGGCTGCCTATGACCGTCTGGAAAGCGCCTATATTTCTCTGGTATTAAGCCGGGAATCTGTTTTCCGGGCGCAGACCGTGGGCGCAACCGGTTCCCTCAATGTACTGCAGTTTTTTCTGGCAGGCGGCTGTATCCTGTTTTTATTGTTGTGGGGGATTCCCTGCATCCGTTATCTGACGCGGGATTCCAAATGTCTGCTGGCGCAGCTTCGGCAGTCCGGATTTCCGGTTATCTCTACGATTACCGCGAAGTTTACAGGGCTCGGTTTTCTGTATCTGATCCTGCTGCTCTGCATTTTGCTGCCGGCGGGGATTCTGTGGCACATTCCCGTGCTTCCGCTGATCCTGACGGCGCTCTGTCTGCTGCTTACGGCCTGCTCGCTTCTTCTGTTTCTCTATGAGATCAGCGACGGCGGGATCGGAACTGTTTTTCTGATACTCTGCAGCGCGTTCGGACTCTGTCTGCTGTCCGGCTGTATCTGTCCGCTGCCGCTGCTTCCCGGATTCTGCTCCGTTATCGCCCGTTTTCTGCCGACTACCTATATGATGAACGGACTGACGTCCGCATTTCTGGGCGTATTTTCCATTTACAACGCAGCCGGCATGCTTCTGGGCACGGCCGTATTTTTCTCACTGGCGGTTCTGATCCGCATTCTGCGGACAAAACAGAAATAGGAGGTTTCCATGCAGTTTATTAAAAACTGGATTCCGGTTTTCCTAAAACGATTTCTGAAAAAACCTTTTTTTCTGATCCTGCTGCTTTTGCTCCCTGCAGGCGGGCTGATCCTGCAGGCCGCGCTTCCCTCGTTTCAGACAATGGTCCCCGTCGGAGTCTGTATTGCGGCATCGGATTCCCAAACTGCGGACGGACAGCTTACAAAAAAGATAGCCGACCGTCTGTACGCGCATAAAGGTCTGATTGCCTTTACCGCTTACGATTCCGTGTCCGATCTGCGGGAAGCCGTAATCCGGGACGAGATCCAATGCGGATATGTCCTGCCGGACAATCTGCAGACTCTGATCCTGGAAGACCGCCTGCAGAACAGTGTTACGGTCTATGAAGCGCCGGACGCGCTGCTTACCAGCGTGATCAATGAGCTGGTCGTTTCTACCTTTTTTCAGGAAATCTCGTTTGAAACTCTGATCCATGACACGGTGGATTCCGGTCTGTTTTCCGCTATGAGTGAAGAAGAAATCCGCGCTGCCATGCGGCCTGTTTACGATACCTATAACAACGGAAATTACACGCTGCAGTTTGACTATAACCGAACGATTGAAGCGGATTCTCTGGAACCGGACCGTGCTGCCTATCTGCTTTCTCCTTGTATGGGTTTTGTCGCGCTGTTTATTTTTGTCGCGGCATTCGCGGGCTGCGTCGTCTGGTATCAGGACCGGGACTGCGGCGCTTTCGGTTCCATGCCGAAACGCCGGATTCATTTTCTGCGGTTCTTTTACAGCCTGATCCCCACGCTTCTGTGCTGTCTCTCCGGCTGTCTGTTCCTTTGGATCATGGATTTATCCGCGGCATCCTGGGCCGGCTTCCTGCGGCTTCTGCTCTATAGTCTTCTGACTGTACTGTCTGCCTGGTTTTTATCGGGCCTGATCCCGCATATGCTGACCTTTACCGCACTGATCCCGGTGCTGACTCTGGGCGGTATCATCTGCACGCCCATGTTCTTTTCCGCGGAGACCTGGCTGCCGGTTCTGGCTTACGTTAAATATCTGTTTCCGCCCGCGTGGTACTTTGCTTTATAAAAGAATCCATATACTGTTTGACACGATTGGTTAAATGTGATATGATTAGCCGTGGTTGGAAAAGCCAATCATTAATTTTTTTGGAGGTATCACTATGAACAAGGGTACAGTAAAATGGTTCAATAGCCAGAAGGGGTACGGATTTATTTCCGATGAAAGCGGGAAAGATGTGTTCGTACATTTTTCCGGTCTGAACATGGAAGGATTTAAGACATTGGAAGACGGTCAGGCTGTTGAGTATGACGTAGTAGAAGGTGCCAAAGGTCCTCAGGCTACAAATGTAACCAAACTTTAATCCGTCGTAATACGGTGCCTGTTCTATAAATAAATTTTTACTTGAAAATGTGAAAGAATTTTATTTAGAAATGACCGAACGCGCGTTACGATTGAGTTTAAAAATATCCGCTGCCGACAGGATATTCCTGTTGTACAACGGATATTTTTATTTTGTATGATAGTCCGCCTTAGACGGCATGTTTCAGCAGCTGCTCCAGTTCCGCCACCGTAAATGTGTAATCGGTATTGCAGAAATGGCAGTTGACTTCAATGGATCTGCCTTCGTCGATCATCTCCTGCAGATCTTTTTTCCCGATGCTGACGATCGCTTTGGAAACCCGCTCTTTACTGCAGTTACAGAAAAATCGGGTCGGGATCCGGTCGGTTATTTCCAGTTCCCCCAGATCGCCGGTCACATACCGTAAGAGATCCTCCGGCGTCATCCCCTGTTCCAGCATGGAAGTCACCGAAGTGACAGCGGCAATCTTTTCTTCCAGCGCCGCAATGACCCGTTCCTCGGCAAACGGCATCAGCTGAATGATAAAGCCGCCCGCCTGTTTTACCGTATTGTTTTTATTCATCAATACCCCCAGCGCAACCGCCGACGGCACCTGCTCGCTCTTCGCGAAATAATAAGTCAGATCCTCCGCTACCTCACTGGTTCCCAGCGGCGTCGTACTGACATAGGGCTCTTTCAGGCCCATATCCTTGATCACCGTCAGCTCGCCATAGCCGATCGCGGCGCCCACATCCAGCTTGCCGGCATAATTGGCAGGGATCAGTACATTGGGGTTCTCCGCATACCCTTTGACATTGGCATGGGAATCCGCTGTTACCGTCAGTCCGCCGATCGGACCGTCTCCTTTTATCATCAAGGTCAGAATATCGTTCTCCCCCTTCAGCATGGCGCCCATCATAGCGCCGCCGCATAACAGCCTGCCCAGCGCCGCCGTTGCGACCGGGCTGGTATTGTGGATCTGTCTGGCGTGTTCCACCAAATTTGTTCCGTATATGGCAAATGCCCGGACCTGACGGTCTGCCGCCGTTGCCCGCACAATATAATCTTCCATATGATTTTCCATCCTATTCTGCATTCCGTGTCCGGTATACTTTATTTCCGACAGGCTTTTCCCGCGCGATCACATAAAGGCGCTCCGACGCGTCCGTACCGTCTTCTCTGGTAAATGCCCGGTAAATATGCAGCAATTCCATACCGCTTTCTGCAACTGCCTGCGTGACTTCCTCCACCCTGTAGGCCCGCTGATAATGTGTCTCTGTTTCTTTCCGGTAGCGGACCGGTTTCCCCGGCTCCGGCAAAAAGAGGGTAAGCGCATACTCATTGATCCGTTCTTCCTCATAGTAGGTATTCTCCCAGATCAGCACGGTATCCCCGTCTTCTTCCTTCATGACGGAATCACCCATTTCCATATAGTATCCCACTGTTTTCAGATCAAAAATAAAAATGCCGCCGGGATCCAGATAATTGTTCACCAGACGGCATACCGCCGTCAGCTCTTCCGGCTCCGCCAGATAATTCATGGAATCACACAGACTGACAACGGCTGCCACCGTACCGTACAGTTCAAATTCCTGCATATCCTGCTGTAAATACAGGATATCCAGTCCCTGCTCCAACGCCTTCTCTTTCGCCAGTTCCAGCATCTCCATGGAATTGTCCACGCCGATCATATCATAGCCGGCCGCCGCCAGCCGGCCGGTGACCGCGCCGGTCCCGCAGCCCAGTTCCAGCACCAGGCTGCCGGCAGGCACCTCATATTCATCCAGCAGGGATTTCAGATACTCATACCACTGATCATAAGGAATATCCGCCATAAATCTGTCATAAACAGCGGCAAATGCCGTATATGCGTCCATAAATTCCTCCACGTCTCCAAACGCTATCTTCCGCAGCAGTGCTTATATTTCTTACCGCTTCCGCACGGACAGGGATCGTTCCTTCCTACCTTCTTTTCTTTGACAACCGTATGGGAACGCTTCTGCTCTTTATAAAGCTCTTTCCGGCGTTCTTCCGGGATCAGCGCGTCCCACTGCGGCAGATTGTACAGCCAGTCGGCTTTCGCCTCCACCATGTTCTTATACAGCAGTTCCTGATCGTATCCCAGATTGACAACCGTATCCTCCTCCATTTCTTCAATGGGATTGGGGTTCTTCAAACTGTCATTGATGCCGTCCAGTACGCCGACCATGATCATCAGATCCAAACCGTATTTTTCAGCCAGTTCCTTTACCGTGCCTTCTACGACCACGTCCGGTTCTGATAACAGCTGTTCGTATACGCCTTTTTCCTGATTAAAATAATTCGCCCAGAACAGATCGGAAGATCTCTGGTCCCGCTCCGCGTAATAGGCTTCATTTCTCCATGTTTCCAATAAAGACATTCTGCATTTTCTCCTTTTCCTTTTCATTTGAGTGGCCTCTGTCCTAAAGGGTTATTATAGTACAGAAACCCGTTTTGGTCAAAACTTTTTTCATTGACACTTCTGTAAAAAACAGATATACTGATTACAGCAAAATTTTATCATATATGACAGGAAACAACAACCTGATTTTACGGAAAGGAACGGAACCTTTATGAAACGGATTCTGGCGTCTGCTACCATTTGTATTTTAGTATTATTATACCTGATCACTCTGATTCTTGCCATCGCAGACAGATCGCAGTCTTCCAGCTGGTTCCTGGCCTCTCTGTTCTGTACGGTAGTGCTTCCTGTGCTGCTGTGGATCTATATGCACTGCTACGATCTGGTAAAAGGAAAGCGGGAAGAAGATACCTCGGAGAAGGACACCAAAGACGGTGAATAGGTAAGGGATATGGTTTTTTCAAGTTTACTGTTTATATTCTTGTTTTTGTGCGCAAATTTAGTCATCTATTTCTTCATTTCTCCCCAATACCGCAATCAGGTATTGCTGACTTTTTCCCTGATCTTTTACGGATGGAGCGGTCCGAAATATTTAATTCTGTTATTATTTATGGTATTGGTAAGCTGGTTCTGCGCCCTGCGGATCGAAGAAGCGGCGCAGAAAAACGCCGGCAGAAAAGGCGGCAGAAAAGCGCTTATCTTCCTTTCACAGAAGCGGAAATGGCTGATCCTCGACTGCGTTCTGCTGTTAGGTCTGCTCGCGATTTTTAAATATACACAGTTCTTTCTGGGAAATCTCCACTTTTTCTTTGGTTTTCCCAAAGAGGTTCCGGAGATTGTTCTCCCCATCGGTATTTCCTTTTATACATTTCAGCTGCTTTCCTATGTAGTGGACGTTTACCGCGGAGAGATTTCCGCGCAGCCGCGCTACTGGAAGCTGCTGCTCTATGCCAGCCTGTTTCACCAGTGCATTGCCGGCCCCATTGTCCGCTATCAGACGGTCGCGGATGAAATCGACGAACGCCGGATTACCCCCGGCGATGTGGCATACGGCATCCGCCGCTTCAGTGTCGGCCTTGCCAAAAAAGCGCTGCTCGCCAATTCCTGCAGCGCCGTTGCCGATACGCTTTTGCCGGCGCAGGCAGCGCAGCTGTCTTCTTCTACGACTGCCGGACTCTGGCTTGGCATGCTGTTTTATATGTTTACGATCTATCTGGATTTCTCCGCCTACTCCGATATGGCGATCGGCATGGGCCGCATGGTAGGCTTCCACTATCTGGAGAACTTCAATTACCCTTACATGGCTTCCTCCATTCAGGATTTCTGGCGCAGATGGCATATCTCTCTGAGTACGTTTTTCAGGGACTATGTCTATATTCCGCTGGGCGGAAACCGGGTTGCGGAATGGAAGGTCGTCCGCAATATGCTGATCGTCTGGGCGCTGACCGGATTCTGGCACGGCGCCAGCTGGAACTATATTTTATGGGGACTTTATTTCTTCGTATTCCTGATCCTGGAACGGTATTTCCTGCGGAAACGGCTAGAAAGGCTTCCGGCCGCGGTCGGACATATTTACGCCTTAACGGTCGTTTATCTGGGATGGATCCTGTTCCGATTTGAAAACCTGGGAACCCTGGGCGCCGTACTGGGCGGTATGTTGGGAATCGGCACCGCCGGATTTTCCAATCTGGCTACCGGTATTGTTTTCCAGAACAATCTGTTCCTGCTTCTCTTCTGCTGTATCGCCGTAACCACATTCGGCAGCTGGCTGCGCAAGCTGCTGATCCGGATCGCATACCACAACCATCAGATTCCTTATGGAATGCACGTGATCGACGCGCTTACTCCGGCTGTCCTTCTGCTTTTGTCCACCATGGCATTAGTGGGCGACAGCTATAATCCGTTCTTATATTTCAGATTTTAAGGGGGTATTGGCATGACTGCAAAACAGGAAATTAAAAAACGCCGGCAGACGGCACATCTGTTTCACCGGATTCAGATCATACTGTTTATGGCTGTTCTGCTGATCGGCGGGATCATCGGACTGCTGATTCCGATCCGCCCTGAGATTTCTGAACAGGAAAACCGCAAATTAACGGAGTTTCCCGACTTTACGTTTTCCGGGTTCTTAAACGGCGACTATTTCAGCGGCATTTCCACCTGGTATGCAGATACCTATCCGTTCCGGGATACGCTGATGGCAGGAAGTCAGGCGATCAGCCGGCTGCACGGACTGCAGACCACGCAGCTGATTGGAACCAACACCGGTACCAAAGATGAAATTCCTGAGATTCCTGACAGTCCGGCCCCGACGAATCCTACGGCTGAAGAAACGACAACTCCGGAAGCCGCTGCGACCGAGAAAGAATCCGTGCCGGTACCGGATGGCGGAAGCGCCATTGAAGACGCGATCCGGGACAAGATCCAGAATAATCTGTATATTACAAACGGAGCTGCCTACAGTATTTTCTATTTCAATAAGGACGCATCCGACATCTATGCCGACGCCATGAGCGGCGCGGCCGACCGTTTAAAAGGGACAGCCGATGTATACAGCATCCTGCTGCCGGACAGCACAGGCGCCATCCTGGATGAATCCGTTCAGGACGCTATGGGCTGCAGCAGCGAAAAGGATGCCATTGCGTATACGTACTATCTGATGAATGAGAATGTAAAAACGGTTCCCGTATTTGATACCCTGCGGGAACATCGGAACGAATATATCTTCTTCCGGACGGACCACCACTGGACACAGCTGGGCGCTTATTACGCTTACCAGCAGTGGGCTGCCGTAAAAGGTGTGGAAAGTCATGATAAAGACGCTTTCCAGACTAAAAGTTTTTCCGGCTTCTTAGGTTCTTACTATCAGTCCACGAACAGCAGCGAACTGCAGGCCAATGCGGATACCGTTGAAACCTGGATTCCGAACGGCACCAACAAAATGTCCTATACGATGACAGACGGCACAACCCACGACTGGTTCGTGATCAACGATGTCTCCAACTATCAGAAGCATGCGCTGTACAGCTGCTTTATCGCCGGAGATAATCCGTACAGTGTGATCCAGAATCCAAAGATCAAAGACGGTTCTTCCTGTGTCGTCGTCAAGGAGTCTTACGGGAATGCTTTCGTCCCGTGGCTGGTAGACCATTATCAGACGATCTATGTGCTGGATTTCCGTTATTATGACGGAAACTTCGTATCCTTTACCAAGGAAAAGAAAGCAAACGATCTGATCTTTATCAATTCGATCTCGCTTGCCGGAAGCAGCGCTGTGGCGAAACGGATCGCAGGGCTGGTTCAGTAGTGCTTATACCTGACTGTAGGCCTGGGCCATCAGTTCACCGTTTATGACGTCAATCGTGATCGTATCGCCTTCATGAGCGCCGTCTGCCAGGATCAGTCTGGCTGCCAGCGTTTCCACATATTTCTGGATATAACGCTTCAGCGGTCTTGCGCCGTAAACGGCGTCATAACCGTGATCGATCACGTATTGTTTTGCCGAATCGGTCAGCGCGATGGCTAGTTCCCGATCCTCCAGACGCCGGTTCAGGTCAGCGATCAGCAGATCCACAATACCGCCGATATTTTCCTTGGTCAGCGGCTTAAATAAAATAATCTCATCCAGACGGTTTAAAAATTCCGGACGGAAATACATCCGCAGTTCATTCATCACCTGGTTTTCGGCCTCCGGTTTAATGCTGCCGTCTTCTTCAATTCCTTCCAGCAGATAGGCAGAACCGATATTGGAAGTCATGATCAGGATCGTGTTCTTAAAGTCCACGGTCCTGCCCTGCGAATCGGTAATCCGTCCGTCGTCCAGCACCTGCAGCAGCACATTAAATACATCCGGATGTGCTTTTTCCACTTCGTCAAACAGGACGACAGAGTACGGTTTCCGGCGTACGGCTTCCGTCAGCTGTCCGCCCTCGTCATATCCTACATATCCCGGAGGCGCTCCGATCAGTCTGGATACGGAATGTTTCTCCATATACTCCGACATATCGATGCGCACCATGTTCTGTTCATTATCAAACAGGCTCTCTGCCAGCGCTTTGGCAAGCTCCGTCTTACCCACGCCGGTAGGCCCCAGAAACAGGAAGGAACCGATTGGCTTCGTTGGATCTTTAATGCCTGCTTTGGAACGGATAATCGCCTCCGTCACCTTGGTTACGCCATCATCCTGTCCCACTACCCGCTCATGGAGCTTCTCGTCCAGATGCAGCGTCTTATTCCGTTCGGATTCCGTCAGCTTTGCTACGGGGATCCCGGTCCATCTGGAAATGATTCTGGCAATCTCATCTTCGGTCACGCTCTCATGTACTAAAGACAGATCCTGCTGTTTCACAGCCGCCTCTTCCTGCTCCAGCGCCTTCTGCAGCGCAGGCAGTTTTCCATACTGTAATTCCGCGGCCTTCTCCAGATCATACCGCTGCTGCGCCATCTTAATCTCATTGTTCATGGCTTCGATATCTTCCCGCAGCTTCTGCAGCCGTTCTACGGAATTCTTTTCATTTTCCCACTGCGCTTTCCGGTTATTAAAGGTATCCCGCATCTCAGCCAGTTCTTTCTGTAAATCCTCCAGGCGTTCCTGACTCAGCCGATCGTCCTCTTTCTTCAGAGCCGCTTCCTCAATCTCCATCTGCATCACCTTACGGCGCAGTTCGTCCAGCTCCGTAGGCATAGAGTCCAGTTCCGTCTTGATCATAGCACAGGCCTCATCGACCAGATCGATCGCCTTATCCGGCAGAAACCGATCCGTAATATAACGATCCGACAGCGTCGCAGCGGCTACCAAGGCACTGTCCGTGATCTTTACGCCGTGAAATACTTCATACCGCTCCTTCAAGCCGCGCAGAATGGAAATGGTATCTTCTACTGTAGGCTCGTTCATCATGACCGGCTGGAACCGCCGCTCCAGCGCCGAATCCTTCTCGATATACTGCCTGTACTCATCCAGCGTAGTGGCGCCGATACAGTGCAGTTCCCCTCTTGCCAGCATGGGCTTCAGCATATTGCCCGCATCCATGGCGCCCTCGGATTTCCCGGCGCCGACAATGGTATGCAGTTCATCGATAAACAAAATAATTTCGCCATCACTCTTCTTTACTTCATCCAGCACGGCTTTCAGCCGTTCCTCAAACTCGCCGCGGTACTTGGCGCCTGCCACCAGCGCGCCCATATCCAGCGCGTAAATCTTCTTATTCTTCAGGGCTTCCGGTACATCACCCTGCACGATCCGCTGCGCCAGTCCTTCCACTGCCGCCGTTTTGCCTACGCCCGGCTCACCGATCAGCACCGGGTTATTCTTCGTCTTACGAGATAAAATCCGGATCACGTTGCGGATCTCCGCGTCCCGTCCGATCACCGGATCCAGTTTTTGGTTTCTGGCCCGGTCCACCAGATCAGTGGCATACTTATTCAGGCTGTCATAAGTAGCCTCCGGATTATCCGTATTCACCTGCTGATTCCCCCGTACGCCGGACAATGCCTGCAAAAAACGGTCTCTGGTAAAACCGTATTCCTGAAACAGCGCTTTCAGTCCCGCATTGGGCTTATCCAGCATCGCAAGCATCAAATGCTCCACCGACACATAGGAATCTCCCATGGCCTTCGCTTCATCTTCCGCATACAGCAATGCCTGATTCAGATCCTTGCCCACATAGACCTGGCCGCCGGATACCTTCACCCGCTTCTTTAAATACGCCTCAGTCCGATTCACAAAATGAGAAAGCTGAATCTCCATCTTCTCGATCAGCTTCGGTATCAATCCGTCCTCATCCGTTACCAGAGCATACAGCAGGTGTTCCTGTTCAATTTCCTGATTTCCATATTCATAAGCCAGCTTCTCACAATTCTGAATCGCTTCCACTGACTTCTGTGTAAACTTCTGTATATTCATACGAACCACCTTTCCGGAGCGCCTATGCGCTGCTCTATTTGTTCTATTCGAAATATAACACTGATGAGTGTTCCTGTCAAGCTTTTTTTCTGTTTTTTTCATAAAGAATTTTACAGGTTATTCCATTTCTCTGCAGGAAAATAAAAATGCTAGGCAAGTATCTTGCCCAGCACCTCATATAATTTCTCCATCTGTGCATCGGTTCCGACCGTGATCCGCAGGTAATTGTCAATCCGCGGCGCGTCAAAATACCGCACATAGATATCTTCTTTCTTCAGCGCCTCGAAGATTTCCTTTGCCGGTACCGTCCGATGCGCGGCAAAGATAAAATTAGCCTTGGAATCCGGGAAGGTAAATCCCAGCTCAGCAAGCCTCCGTTTCGCTTCTTCTCTGGTCGCTGTGATCTTAGTAAGCGTCTGTTTAAAATACGCCGCATCCCGCACAGCCTCCACGCCGATCCTTAATGCCGGCTGGTTCATGGTGTAGGAATTAATGGAAAACCGCACATCCTGCATAGCCCGGATCAGTTCCGCGCTGCCGATGGCAAATCCGATTCGCATGCCTGCCATGGCGCGGGATTTGGAAAAAGTCTGCACCACCAGCAGATTTTCATATCGATCCACCAATTCCAGAGCGGAAAACCCGCCGAAATCAATATAGGCTTCATCCACGATCACAACCACATCGGGATTGTGCCGGAGGATATCCTCCACTTCCGAAAGCGGCATCAGCACGCCTGTAGGCGCATTGGGATTGGGAAATACCACGCCGCCGTTTTCCTGATAATAGTCCTCTTTTCGGATCCGGAACTGTTCATCCAGCGCCGGACGCTGGTAAGGAATCCGATAGACGTCAGCCCACACACTGTAAAAAGAATAGGTGATGTCCGGAAACAAGATCGGCTTGTCACTGTTAAAAAAAGTCAAAAACGCCGTTGCCAACACATCGTCCGAACCCACGCCCACAAAAACCTGATCCGGATCTACCTGATAATAAGCCGCCAGTTCCCTGACGAGTACGCCCGCATTCGGATCCGGATACAGCCGGAGACAGTCCGCGTCAAATTCTGCGGCCGCCTTTGCCACGCCAGGGGCCGGCGGATACGGGCATTCATTTGTGTTTAATTTTACCATAGACGGTTTATTCGGCTGTTCCCCGGGGGTATAAGGCTCCACCCGGCGCACATGATCTTTCCATGCCATTGTTCCGTCTCCTTTCCTGCCTGTCGGCTTCTTCCAATCTCTGTACTATTTTAATCCGTAATGCTCCGCTACCTTCGCAAATCCCGGCAGCGCATTCTCGATGGTTTCATACGCCACGCAGTACGCGATCCGCACATAGCCCGGTCCGGCAAAGGAGCTGCCCGGCACGATCAGGATATTGTGTTTCTTGGCTTCCGCGCAGAATTCACTTTCATCGGGAACCGGAGATTTTACCCACAGATAAAACGCGCCTTCCGGTTTGATGCAGGTATAGCCCATTTCGGTCAGGCTTTCATATAACAGTTTCCGGTTGCGGTCATAATAACCCACATCCGTCTTTGCGTCCAGACATTTGGCAACAGCCCGCTGGATCAGTGACGGCGCATTGACAAAGCCCAGGATCCGGTTTGCCACATTGGCGGCGGACTGAATATCCTCCGCGTCGTCCAATTCATCCGGCATTACCAGATAGCCGATCCGTTCGCCCGGCAGAGACAGGGACTTACTATAGGAATAGCCCACGATTGCATTGTGATAATATTTCGTCAGATACGGAACCTCCACGCCGTCATACGCAAGTTCCCTGTAAGGTTCATCGGAGATCAGATAAATGGAAGTTCCAAATTCCTTTTCTTTTTCTTCCATGATCGCCGCCATCTTCCGGATCACTGCTTCACTGTATACCACTCCGGTAGGATTGTTGGGCGTATTGACAATGACCGCTTTGGTCTTTGCCGTGATCAGGTCCGCAAACGCTTCCAGATTCGGCTGGAAGGTCTCTGTATCCGGGGGAACGACAACCAGTACTCCGTCATAATTTCCCACATAGGATCTGTATTCGCCAAAGAACGGCGCAAACGCGATCACTTCATCACCCGGATTGATAAGCGTCTTTAAGATCACATTCAATCCGCCGGCCGCGCCAACGGTCATCAGCAGATTATCAGCCTTAAAATTCGTTCCGTGCAGCCGGTTCAGATGTTCCGCGATCTGCTCCCGCACATCCTCATAACCGGCGTTGCTCATATAGCCATGCACAAAGGTGGATTCCTCCTCGGCCAAAATCTCCCGGATCGCATCCTCTACCTCCTTCGGCGCCGGCACATTGGGATTGCCCAGGCTGAAATCATAGACATTTTCTTTGCCGTAGATCTTTGCCAGCCGGTTTCCTTCCTCAAACATGGCCCGGATCACCGAGCTGTTTTTTACAAATCCTACCATTTTATCTGCGATCATTGTATTACCTCCCATATCCTTTCCGTTCGATCACTTCTACCACAGAATCCACATATTTCCTGCAGATCTCCTGTGTTTCCGCTTCTACCATGACACGCACCAGCGGTTCCGTTCCGCTTTCCCGGACCAGGATCCGCCCGTCGCTGCCCAGCGCTTCCTCTGCGGCTGCGACTGCCGCTTTTACGTCCGCATCCTCCTGTGCCGCCCGCTTATCCGTTACCCGGACATTGTGCAGCAGCTGAGGATAAATCGTCACCGGAGACGCCAGCGCAGACAGCTTCTGCTTCTTTTCCAACATTACCTCCATGATCTTTAAGGAAGTCAGGATTCCGTCGCCGGTCGTCGCGTATTTGCTGAAAATAATGTGCCCGGACTGTTCTCCGCCCAGTCTGTGCCCGTTATTGCTCATATTTTCATAGACATATTTGTCTCCGACCGCAGTTTTTTCATAGGAAATGCCCGCCGCGTCAAACGCCTTGTATAAGCCCAGGTTTGACATTACGGTTGTCACAACCGTATTATTTTTAAGCATTCCCTGTTCTTTCATATAGGTTCCGCAAATATACAGGATCTTATCGCCGTCTACCAGCGCGCCGTTTTCATCTACAGCCAGACAGCGGTCCGCGTCACCATCATAGGCAAAGCCTACATCCAGCCCTTTTTCCACTACAAATCGCTGCAGATCCCCGATATGCGTAGATCCGCAGTCCGTATTGATATTCACGCCGTTTGGCTCATTGTGGATCACATAGGTCTGCGCGCCCAGGGCGTCAAACACGCTCTTGGCAATGGAAAAGGAACTGCCATTCGCACAGTCCAGTCCTACCTTAACTCCCTTAAAGCTGCGGATCGCCAAAGACATCAGATATCCCATATAGCGGTTTCTGCCCGCTGAATAATCCGTAGTCTTTCCAATCTTTTCGCCAGTTGCCAGCGGTACCGGTCCGGTTTTTTTATCCAGATAATCTTCAATCTCCAGAATTACATCTTCCGACATCTTCTCTCCGTTGGAGTTGACGATCTTAATTCCGTTATCATAATATGGGTTATGGCTGGCGGAGATCATGATCCCGCAGTCAAAATCTTCCGTTCTTACCACATAGGAAACGCTGGGCGTTGTGGTCACATGCAGCAGATACACATCCGCGCCGGAAGCTGTCAGCCCGGTTGCCAGCGCATATTCGAACATATAGCTGCTCAGTCTGGTATCCTTTCCGATCGCGACCTTACACTTGTGGTCTCTCCCATAATACCATCCCAAAAAACGCCCTACTTCAAACGCGTGCTCTACCGTCAGCGTAACATTTGCTTCTCCTCTGAATCCGTCCGTTCCAAAATACTTACCCATTTTTCTTCTCCATTCCAGCTAAACTTTCTTTTTGTACCCACGCTTCCCGTTCTTTGGGCGACAGTCTGATCCACTGTTCATAAGTCAGATCCGACAACTGCATCTTACTGCCGCAGGCGCGGCAGATGTCCCCGTCCTTTCTGTGAGAGGTTCTGCTGACCAGTGCATATTTTCCACAGGTTTTACATAAATAAATCTCCAGCATTGTTTCCTCCAATTCCGGGTACGCTGCGTTGGGAAATGCTCGCAAATGCGAATCAGGTACGTGTAAATCTTACCATTTTTACATGGATTTGCAAGCTTTTTTCTGAATTTTTCATCAGAATATAAAAAATCTCTCTCCGCTGTCGAATAATGTCTGTATTTTGAGATGGAAAATTCGTGATTTTTTTCCAAAATATGCTATGATATCAGGTGTAACGATTGGTTGTGTTGTTCAGGGGTAAACGCTATGTCAGAGAATGAATCATTAGAATCAAAAATTGAATCTTTGGAAGCTGAGATTAAAAAATTGCAGGAAGAAGTGGACTTTCAGGCCATGAAACACCAGCAATGGAAAACACAGGCCATGATGTTCCACGATACGCTTTGGAGCATGATCGATAAATATCTTCCCAGAGACTGCTAGACGGACAAAACAAAAACCATGCGCGGTACCAAAATACGGTATCGCGCATGTTTTTGATAAAAAGCAATTACACATCAAACTGCACCGAGCAGTCCTTTAATCGCGTAATGACATCGATCTGCTGCGGACACGCCCGTTCGCACTGGCCGCAGGCAATACAGTCGCCGGCTCTGCCGCCGGTCTCCACAGCTTTCGCATACTGCCGGCGTCCTTCTGCCAGCTGTCCCCAGACAAGCTGCTGGTTTCTGGCCGCAAAGATTTCCGGAATCGGAATCTGTTTCGGGCAGCCTGCCGTACAATAATGACATGCAGTACAGGGGATGGATTTTACGCCGGTCATGATCTCCTGCGCCTTGCGGATCGCTTCCTGTTCCTTCGCATCCAGCGGCTTAAAGTTCTTCATATAAGACAGATTATCCTGCATCTGCTCCAGATTGGACATACCGGAAAGCACCGTAATGATCCCGTCTAAGGAAGCGGCATACCGGATCGCCCAGGAAGCGTAAGAAGCCTCCGGATTGGCTTCCCGGAAGATTTCTCCCACCTTTTTCGGCGGCTTGGCAAGCGCGCCGCCCTTTACCGGCTCCATAACGACAATAGACTTCCCGTGCTTTCTTGCCACTTCATAATTTTCACGGGCCGTAACATGCGGATTCTCCCAATCCGCATAATTAAGCTGCAGCTGCACAAACTCCGCATCCGGGTGTTCCGTCAGCAGTTCGTCCAGAATATCCGGCGTTGCGTGGAAAGAAAAGCCCCAGTGCTTAATCAGCCCTTTTTCTTTCTGTTCCTTTACAAAATCCCAGATGTGATACTTATCATAGGTCTTATAATTCCCCGCCTGCAGAGCGTGCAGCAGATAATAGTCAAAATAACCTGCGCCGGTCCGCTCCAGACTGGTATAAAACTGCTGCTTGGCGGCTTTTTCATTATGTACGCCCATCCAGGCGCACAGCTTCGTCGCCAGTGTAAAACTTTCCCGCGGATACCGATCGACCAGCGCAGCCTTTGCGGCCCGCTCGGAGTCGCCGTCGTCATACACATAGGCGGTATCAAAATACGTGAGACCGGCTTCCATAAATAAATCCACCATTTTCTTGGTCTGCTCGATATCGATCCTGCCAAGTCCTTTTTTAGGCAGACGCATCAGACCAAATCCCAGCTTCGGTGTCTGTTCGCCAAAATATCGTTCCATCTCTTCCCTCCATTTTTCGTTGCTATCCTGCTTGTTCCTCATTTACCTTCGCCAGTTTGGCAGCCTGATCCGCCGCAATACAGCCGTCAATGATCTCCTGGATATCGCCGTTCATGATTTTTTCCAGCTTATAGAGCGTAAGTCCGATCCGGTGATCGGTCACACGGCCCTGCGGGAAATTATAGGTACGGATTTTCTCGGAACGGTCTCCGGTTCCGATCTGGCTCCTTCTCGCCTCCGCCTCCGCGTCATGGGCTTTCTGCATTTCCAGATCATACAGTTTGGCGCGCAGCAGCGTAAAGGCCTTCTCCCGATTTTGAATCTGGGATTTCTCGGTCTGGCTGTAAATCACGATTCCGGTCGGATAATGGGTCAGCCGAACGGCAGAATCCGTCGTATTGACGCACTGGCCGCCGTTACCGGAAGCCCGCATTACATCGATCCGGATATCCTTTTCGTCAATTACCACATCCACATCCTCCGCTTCCGGAATTACCGCTACGGTCGCCGTGGAAGTATGGATCCGGCCGCCTGACTCCGTTTCCGGCACCCGCTGTACCCGATGGACGCCGCTTTCGTATTTCATCAGCGAATACGCGCCTTTGCCCTTAACCATAAATTCCACTTCCTTCATGCCGCCGATTCCCGTATCGTCCACATTGACCAGTTCGATCTTCCATCTTTGAGACTCGGCGTAATGGCTGTACATACGAAATAATTCCGCCGCAAACAGCGCCGCTTCCTCTCCGCCCGCGCCGGCTCTGATCTCCACGATAATATTTTTATCGTCGTTGGGATCTTTCGGCAGCAGCAGGATCTTCATATGCTGCTCCAGTTCTTCGATCCGCGCTCTGGCTTCATTCAGCTCTTCCTTCGCCATTTCGCGCATCTCTTCATCATTCTCTTCATCCAGCATCAGCAGACTGTCCTCTACCGTCTGATTGTAGTTCTTATATTCCGTATAGGCCTCCACGATCGGCTGCAGATCACTCTGCTCCTTCATCAGGTCGCGAAACCGCTTCTGATCGTTCGCCACATCCGGCTGCATCAGTTCTGCCTGGACTTCCTCATATCGCTTTAAAATATCTTCCAATTTATCAAACATAGGCTCCTCCTATTTTTCACCTGTTACAACCCGGTCAAGACCGGCCAGATCTTTTTGTACGCAAACGCCGCCAAATCCGGCCTGCCGCATCAGTTCACTGACGGCTTTCCCCTGTTCATACCCGATTTCAAATGCCAGCAGTCCGCCGTCTTTCAGATATGCGGGCGCTTCCCGGACGATCCGCCGGTAAAAAGCCAGCCCGTCCGCGCTTCCGTCTAACGCAAGCGCCGGCTCCCAGTCTCTGACTTCCGGTTCCAGTTCTGCAAGCTCCGCACTGGGAATATACGGCGGATTGGATATGATCGCGTCAAAGCGCTCTCCCCCGCAGAACGGCGTAAACAAATCTCCTTGTAAAAACCGGATATCCGTGCCGTTTTGTCTGCTGTTCTTCTTTGCCGTCTCCAAAGCCTCCGTAGAAATATCTGTCGCGGTTACCCGGGCATTCTTGGCCAGTTTGGCAATACTGACGGCAATACAGCCGCTTCCGGTACACAGATCCAGCACCTCCGCTTTCCTGCCGCCAATCCAGGTCAGCACTGTCTCCGCCAGGATCTCCGTATCCAGTCTGGGGATCAGAACCGCAGGCGTTACGTCGAAGGAAAATCCCATAAAATTCTGTTTCCCGGTAATATACTGTAGGGGGATCCGCGCGCACCGCTTTTCCACCATATCCGAAAACCGCTTTGCCTGCCGGGGCAGCGGAATCCGTTCCGGATGCAGATAAAACTGTGTCCGACCTACAGAAAATACCGCTTCCAGCAAGATCCGGGCGTCGGCCTCCGGTTCCGGTACGCCGGCTTCGGCAAACCGCTGCTTCGCGTACCGCAGCCATTCCTGCAGACTGCGTGTTTCGCTACTCATCTGTCTCCTTCGTCTCCTGTTCCGCCAGGTAGCTCTTCCAGTCAAAGACCGCTTCCACTGCCGCAATCGCCACCTCTGCCATCTGCGCGTCCGGCTCTTTTGTCGTAAACCGCTGCAGACCCAGACCCGGCGCGCTGACAATCTTTACCAGCAGACTGTCGCTTCTGCCCGCCAGCCGGATCACCTCATAGGAAATCCCCGCGATCACAGGGATCAGCAGCAGCCGGATCCCATACCGCAGCCATACATTTTCAGAACGGATAAAAATAAAAAATACGATACTGATGATCATAACGATCAGCAGGAAACTGGTCCCGCACCGCTTATGATAGCGGGAGCTTTTCAGCACATTTTCCACATTCAGCTCCATACCGTGCTCGATACAGTTAATACATTTATGCTCCGCGCCATGATACATGAAGGTACGCTGAATATCTTTCATCTTCGAAATCAGGACAATATATAAAATAAACAGAGCGATCTTTACAACGGCCTCGATCACCGGCACATAAGAATCCTTGATAAAAGGCACATATTTCTGCAGAAGCTCCGAAATAAACAGCGGCAGCATCATAAACAGCGCCACGGAGATCACTACGGAAATAAAGACCGTAACACCCATGATAAAGCTCTCCGCCTTGTCTCCCAGCATTCGCTCCAAAAAGCCCTTCTTGGGTTCTTCCGGCTGCTCTGCAGACACTTCCTTTTCCCCCGGGGCATCCTTCTTTTCCGGTTCTTCCTCATCGTAAAACTCTGCGGAATAAGTCAGCGTCTTAATTCCCAGCACCATGGAATCGATAAAGCGGAAAATCCCCCGGATAAAAGGCAGATTAAAAAACTTCTTCCCATATCCGGCGCCCGGATATTCGTCCACTTTTACTTCAATCTCCTGATTAGGCTTGCGCACAGCCACCGCATATTGAATGCCGTTTTTCATCATGATGCCTTCCAGCACCGCCTGGCCGCCGATACTGACGCCGCAGTTCGATGTCCGACATTTCTTTTCCTTCTTATTCATCATTCCTCACACTTTCCGGATCATACATCGAAATCCATTTATCCGTAAAATTGCAAAAAGGTTGAGACGATATAAGTCTCAACCTTAAAATTCCTGATATTCTTACTGAATTCCGTACTTACGATTGAACTTATCAATACGTCCGCGCGCTGCAACAGACTTCTGCTGACCTGTATAATACGGATGGCACTTGGAACAGATCTCCACGTGAATATTCTCCTTCGTGGAACCTGTCGTAAAGGTATTCCCACAGTTACAGGTCACGGTTGCCTGATGATACTCCGGATGGATTCCTTCTTTCATTCGATTCACCTCTCTCAAACTTTTTCCCTCGGGCCTAACTGTAACTAGTGCCCTAAGTTTTCAAACAGCTTGTTAAGTATAGCACAGCTTTTTTAGGAAATCAACACTTTTTTTCCTAATACAGCCTCACTTTTTGTACCGCGTCTACAAACTCCCGGTTGCTTCTGGTACGGTGGAACAGATCCAGTACCCGCTCTGCCACATCATCACTCCGGCTGCCGGTCGTTGCCCGCCGGATAGTAATAGTCGCCTTCTGCTCTTCTTCCGACAGAAGCAGGTCTTCCCGTCTGGTTCCCGATTTTAAGATATCTACTGCCGGAAATACCCTGCGCTCCGACATTTTTCGATCCAGCACCAGTTCCATGTTGCCGGTGCCCTTAAATTCTTCAAATACCACATCGTCCATCTTGCTTCCGGTATCGACCAGAGCCGTCGCCAGGATGGTCAGGCTGCCTCCCTCCCGCATATTTCTCGCCGCGCCGAAAAACTTCTTGGGCATATGCAGGGCCGCCGGATCCAGACCGCCGGACAATGTACGTCCGCTGGCAGGGATCGTCAGGTTATAGGCCCGTGCCAGACGGGTAATGCTGTCCAGCAGGATCATCACGTCCTGTCCGTGCTCTACCAGCCGTTTTGCCCGCTCAATGGTCATTTCCGAAACCCGTTTGTGATGTTCCGGCAGTTCATCGAACGTGGAATGGATCACTTCTACTTTTCCGCCGGAAATCGCCTCTTTGATATCGGTGACTTCCTCCGGCCGCTCATCGATCAGCAGAATGATCAGGTTCATCTCCGGATTATTCTGTACGACAGAATTGGCGATTGCCTTTAACAGGGTGGTTTTTCCCGCTTTGGGCGGAGAAACGATCATACCTCTCTGCCCCTTTCCGATCGGGGAGATCAGATCGACGATCCGCATAGCGAGATTCCGGCTGCCGGTTTCCAGATGAATCCGCTCATTAGGAAAAACAGGCGTCAGATCTTCAAAATTCTTTCTGGCTCTGGCTTCCTCCAGAGAACGGTCGTTTACACATTCCAGATAGTACAGGCCGCCATACTTCCCGTTTCCGGTATTGGGGCGCATCTTTCCGGTCAGGATATCGCCGGTTTTCAGATTAAAGCGTTTGATCTGCGCCGCGGAAACATAGACATCATTTTCCCCAGGCATATAATTGTCACACCGGATAAATCCGTAACCTTCCGCCAGGACTTCCAGAATCCCGTGCGCACGCTCGGTTCCCGGCAGATCTGGAACCCGCTGTTCCACAGTCTGTTCCGGGTCCGCCGGTTCTTCCTGTGATTCCATTTCTTTTCTCTCCGGTTCTCCCGTCTCCGCTTCGTTCCTTTCCGGTTCTTTCGGTTCGGATTCCGTCAGTCCCTTTTTCCCGTCCGCTTCCGGATAAACAGCGGACTCCGCCTGTACCGGTTCCGGCTTCGCCTGACTTTCATTCGCCTTTAAGATCTGATCGACCAGCTGCTGTTTCCGCATACTGGACACGTTGCTGATCCCGCATGTCTTCGCAATTTCGCGCAGCTCCTTAATCGGAAGCGTCATTAATTTTTCTCTCAAAGATATACTCCTCTCTGTGTGTTCTCTTATATTCACTATTCACATGAAATCTCCGGGTAATTTTACAGATATGCATAAAAGATTCAAGATATTAGATTTTGATAGTTTCAGTATACAACAAAGTTTTTAAAAATGGTAGTGGAAAATAAAAAAAATTGTGGTATAGTGTTCTTACAGCTGAATCAAAGGAGTAAACATATGACAACCAACGAAAAAGCATTACAGTTACATAAAGAATGGAACGGGAAGATCACGACCGAGGCAAAATGCCATGTGAATTCCAGAGAAGATCTGGCTCTGGCCTATACACCCGGCGTTGCGGAACCCTGCAAAGTGATCGCCCGGGACAGGGAGGCTGCCTACCAGTATACGATCAAATCCAATACCATCGCCGTAGTATCCGATGGCAGCGCTGTTCTGGGACTTGGCAATATCGGTCCTTACGCGGCGATGCCGGTTATGGAAGGCAAGGCAGTTTTGTTTAAAGAATTCGGAAATGTAAACGCGTTTCCCATCTGCCTGGATACGCAGGATACGGAGGAGATCATCAAGACGGTGGTACAGATCGCGCCCGCTTTCGGCGGCATCAACCTGGAGGATATCTCCGCGCCCCGCTGTTTTGAGATCGAGAGCCGCTTAAAAGAGCTGCTCGATATTCCCGTCTTTCATGACGATCAGCACGGAACCGCTATTGTGGTACTGGCAGGCATTATCAACGCGATGAAAGTAACCGGCCGGAACGCCGAGACCAGCAGAGTCGTCGTAAACGGCGCAGGATCCGCCGGGATCGCCATCACGAAACTGCTGCTGCGCTACGGATTTAAGCATATCACCATGTGCGATATCAACGGTATTATCTCCAAAGACAGCCCCAATCTGAACTGGATGCAGCAGTCCATGACAGAAGTCACCAACCTGGAACAGCTGACCGGAACGCTTGCGGACGCGCTTCGCGGCGCCGATATCTTTGTCGGCGTATCCGCTCCCAACATTGTGAGTGCGGAAATGGTGGCTTCCATGAATAAAGACGCGATTCTGTTTGCTATGGCGAATCCGGTTCCGGAGATCATGCCGGACGCAGCAAAGGCGGCAGGTGCGAAAGTAGTCGGCACCGGCCGTTCCGATTTCCCGAACCAGGTCAACAACGTCGTGGCATTCCCCGGCATTTTCAAAGGCGCGCTGGAAGGCCGTGCCCGTCAGATCACGGAAGAAATGAAACTGGCTGCTGCACTGGCACTGGCAGGTTTGGTTTCCGATGAAGAACTGAGCGAAGATTTCATTCTGCCGGAAGCCTTTGATCCGAGAGCCGCCGAAGTAGTTGCGGAAGCGGTAAAACGTCATATTTAAACAATCTATTCTGACAGTTTATACGCGCATACTGCTCCGACGGCAAAGGTCACAATACTTGTCAGAACTGCCACAACGCCGATCGTCCCTTTTTCGGACATGATCAGGATTGCTGCCGGCGACGCCGCGATCAGACCGATGATCGCGAAATATGCCAGCATGGGCCAGCGTTCAAAGACGATCTCAATTAACTTGGCAATGGCAAAAATCCCGAAGACACAGCCCAGGCCAAATGGGATCAAAGTGCCACAGCCTGCCAGGATTCCGTCCAGATCGAACTTCATCAAAGCGCGCATAAAATTACTGATGGTGGAGATCACCGGCTCATAAAAGCCCAGCAGCATTAACATCATGGAACCGCTGACGCCGGGGATCACCATAGTCGCCGCGGCGATAATGCCTACGCCGAACAGAATAAAGAGATTGCCGAAGCTAAAGCTCACATCTGCCGCCGCGCTGCCTTCCACGTCTCCTAACAGTGCCATCGTCAGCACGATCCCGAAAAATAAAAGAAACGCAAGCACCTTTCCCACGGACGGCTTTGCCCCTTTTACTTTCTTTAAGATCGCCGGCAGTCCGCCGATGATCAGCCCGATAAAGAGAAAATTCGTCTGCAGCGGGTAATTTGCAAACATCCACTCAATGACAAACGACAGCGCCACAATGGCAATGGCCGCGCCTGCCAGCACCGGCAGCAAAAAACGGATGCTGTTCTTAAAATCCTTCCGCAGATTGGTCAGGGAATGGATCAGCTTGTCATAAATTCCCATGGAGACTGCCATGGTTCCGCCGCTGACGCCGGGAATGATATTGGCGACGCCGATCACGGCTCCTTTTAGTATATCCTTAATCATAGTTCCTCCTAATACGAATGCTCCGCGTTTTTTGGACGCTTGCATCATATCATATTTTCTGTTTCTTTTCTACCGTTAATTTACATGAATCTTGGGATTCTCTCCCATCTGATCGATCCTTACAAAGGTAAATCCCATCTGCTGCAGCCGGTCGATGATCTCCAGCGCGGCGTCCACCGATTCTTCAAATACATCGTGCAATAAAATGATAGAACCGTCTTTGGCATGCTCGACTACATGTTCCACGATCTGTTCCGTATTGTGAATGGACCAGTCCAGCGGATCAATGCTCCACAATACCCTTGTCATATAGCAGCTTCCGGATAACGCGTCGCTCCACTCTCCATACGGAGGTCTTACATAAACGGGACGCTGTCCTGTAATCTGAAAGATCAGTTCATTGGTGTTTCGCAATTCCGTACAGGCGTCTCCCACGGACATTTTGATCAGGCGCACATGATTGTAGGTGTGATTGCCGATCAGATGCCCTTCCTCGGCCGCCCGCTTCAGCGTGTCCCGATGGCTTTCCGCATTGAGCCCGATCACAAAAAACGTCGCTTTGACATTTCGTTCTTTTAACCCGTCCAACAGCTTCTCCGTATATTTTCCGGGCCCGTCGTCAAAGGTAAGGGCGATTTTTTTCGTTGCGGCTGCCGGTTCTTCTCCCGACGGAGCAGCTGCGCCGTCCTGTCCGTTTTCTGTTTCTATATGATTTACGGCCTGCACAACGCCTCCGTTTGCCTCCGCGGTTTTATTCCAGCTGTACGCAGTCAGTACAAAGCCTGCCAGCAGTCCAAACAGCACCAAATGCATCACAAAGCGATTTTCCATACAATCTGTCCGATTCCTTTTCTTTCCTATCTACTGACAGTGTATGCACCATTTTCCTTTCCAATACCGGTAAGTAAAAATCACCCCGCGCACGCCCCAGTCCGCGAACATGGCAAGCCAGATCCCGATCACACCCAGATTCAACAGGATCCCCAGCACATAGCTTAAGCCGATCCGGCAGAGCCACATACTGGTGACGGAAACCAGCATCGGGAAGCGCACGTCATTGGCGGCCCGGAACGCATTCGGCAGAGAAAAGGATTCTCCCCAGAACAAAACACAGAAAATGCCGTGCAGAATGATCAGCGTTGCCGCAATGGAAATCGTCTCAGGAGACAGATTGCTGTAAATACCGATGATGGGATAACGGAAAATGATCATGATCACAACAACGCCTGCCGTAATCCCCTTTCCGATCAGCAGCAGTCTCTTAATATGCGCTTTTGCCTCTTCCATCTTTCCGGCGCCGCTGCACTGGCCCACGATCGTCAAAAAGCTGACGCCCACGGCGCTTAATACCATCCACTGGAAATTCACGATAGCGGAAGCTGCCGCATTGGCAGCAATCGCGTAGTCCCCGAACCGGGTAACCCAGCGCTGCACGATCAGCTTACCCAGCTGGAACATACTGTTTTCCACGCCGTTCGGGATCCCGATCCCCAGAATTTTCAGCACCACCGGCATATGCAGCCGAAATGTAAACGGTCTGGGCAAATGAACCTGCAGGCCGGGATTCAACAGCATGATCACAGGCACAACTGCGGCAACGATCCTGGAAATCAGAGTAGGGATCGCCACGCCTTCCACGCCCAGACGCAGTCCGTAAATGCAGATTGCGTTTCCCACAATATTGATGCCGTTCATCAGCAGGGAAATATTCATGGATACTTTGGAATTGCCCATAGAACGGAACAGGGCCGCACAGGCATTATAAACTCCCAAAAACGGAAATGACAGTGCCGTAATGTAAAAATAAGTACGGGCATTTTCCATGATCGGCGCCGACACGTTTCCGAAGATCAGATTTAAGATAAGGCGGTTTCCGGCCAGTGCTGCCGCCATGATCAGAACCGTCAGGCCTCCGATTACCAGGATCAGCTGATTGGCGGCTTCACAGGCGCTCTTTTTCCTGCCGCTGCCTACAAACTGCGCCACGACCACAGAACCGCCGGTCGCCAGCGCCGTAAACAGATTGATGAGCAGGACGTTGATCTGATCCACCAGATTGACGCCGGACACCGCCGACTCGCTGACCGCCGACACCATAACGCCGTCCACCATACCCACCAGCACGCCCAGCAGCTGTTCGATCACCAGCGGAATCAATAATTTGATCAAACTCTTTCTTGTAAACATAACTTCCTCTATTCCGGACTGCTTCTTCAGCCCAAACAAGAATACTACCTTTTTTCAAAAGTTGCAACCGGAATTTCTGTTTACTTTCCGACAAATTGCGGGTATACTGTAAAAAAACAAACGGAGTGAAAATACTCCAAAACGGAGGTTCCCATGCTGCCGCAAGATCCTGTTTTACTGTTAAGCTTCATCAATATGAAATTACGGGACTTTTATCCCAGTCTGGACGCCCTGTGTGAAGATCTGGACGCGGATAAATCTGAGATAACAGAAAAACTGGCTGCTGTGAATTATACTTACGATGAAACACAGAACCAGTTTATCTGAAACAACTATTTTATGTTATTCTTTATACCTGCAAAGCCCGCAGTGCATTTAAGATTGCCAGCACTGCCACGCCTACGTCCGCGAAGATCGCCAGCCACATGGGCGCCCAGCCCAGCGCTGCCAGAACCAGCACGATAATCTTAACGGCAATGGCAAACACAATATTCTGTTTTACAATACCGATCGTTTTATGGGCGATATCTATGGCTTTGGCAATTCCTTTCGGATTGTCGTCCATCAGCACGATATCGGCGGCTTCGATCGCCGCGTCAGAACCCAGCGCTCCCATGGCGATTCCGAGATCCGCCCGGGCAAGCACCGGAGCGTCGTTGATCCCGTCGCCTACAAACGCCAGTTTTCCATAAACTTCCGGCTTTGCCAGCATCTGCTCTACATAAGATACCTTATCGGCGGGCAGCAGTCTGGCGTGGTATTCCGAAATCCCGATCTCTTCCGCTATTTTCTTTGCGATTTCCTCCTGATCACCAGTCAGCATCACAAGATGTCCGACTGCGCGTTCTTTCAGCAGCGCAATGGCTTCCTTGCTGTCCGGTTTCACCCGGTCGCGGATCAGAATATATCCCAGATACTGTCCCTGAAGCGCCACATGAACCGTGGTTCCGACTACATTTAAGGGTTCTGCCGAAATCCCGATCTGCTGCATCAGCTTTTCATTTCCCACATAAACATCATCCTGATTGATCTTCGCGTGAATCCCCCGTCCGGCAATTTCTTCGACGGTAATATTTTTTACCGCGGACTCCATCCGGTCAAACGCGTCCCGATCCTGCTGCCGCAGGGCTTCTTTCAGCGACTGGGAGATCGGGTGCGTGGAATAATACTCCGCATAGGCCGCCATTTTCAGCATCTGCTTCGGCTGCATAAAAATGCCTTTTGCCATCTGCACATCCACAACGCTAAACTTTCCCTCGGTCAGCGTTCCGGTTTTATCAAATACAATGGTCCTGCAGTCCGCCAGCGTTTCCAGATAATTGCTCCCTTTGATCAGGATTCCCCTGGAAGACGCCGCGCCAATCCCGCCGAAAAAGCTAAGCGGCACGGAGATCACAAGCGCGCAGGGACAGGATACCACCAGAAACGACAATGCGCGGTAGATCCAGTCGCTCCATTCACCCTGAAACAACAGCGGCGGCACAATCGCCAGAATCACAGCCAGCGCCACGACAGTGGGCGTATAAACCCGGGCAAACCGCGTGATAAAATTCTCTGTCTTTGCCTTCTTATCACTGGCGTTCTCCACCAGCTCCAGAATTTTAGAAACCGTAGATTCCCGAAACAGCTTCTCTGCTCGGACTTCCACCATGCCGTCCAGAACAATGGATCCGCTGATGACCGAATCTCCGGGCGCAATACTCTGCGGTATGCTCTCGCCGGTCAGCGCTGATGTATCTATATTGCAGTTTCCTTTGATCACACTGCCGTCCAGCGGAACCTTCTCACCCGGCCGCACGACAATGACATCTCCGACCGCAATCTCCTGAGGCTTCACCGTACGGATGCTGCCGTCCTCCATCCGTTTGTTGGCGGAATCCGGCCGGATATCCATAAGCTCCGCAATGGAAGTTCTGGACCGGTTGACCGCGTAAGACTGGAATAATTCTCCAACCTGATAAAACAGCATAACGCCTACCGCTTCCGGATACTCGCCTACAAAAAATGCGCCGACAGTCGCCAACGTCATCAGAAAATTCTCGTCAAAAATCTGTCCGTGGCCGATATTCCCGACTGCTTCCCGCACGACCGGAGCGCCCACGATCAGATACGCGATCAGATACGCGATCAATTCCGCGTTGCCCGCATTCTCCGGACTGAACGCCATTACCCGTTCCCAGGGCAGCAGCATAGCCGCGATCAAAATCAAAAGTGCGGCAATAATCCTTCCCAATTCCTTCTTCATCGCTTTCACGGTTACGCCAACTCCTCTACCGCAAAATCATGTTCTATCTTCTGCCCCTTCGCCAGCGCTTCCGCAAAGACATTCTCATAGTCGGCGTCGTCCGCCTCAAATGTCAGCTTCTGTGTCATAAAATTCAGTGTAACGTCCTTTACCCCTTTTACCTTCTTCATAGCGCGTTCTACTTTAGAAGCGCAGTTCGCACAATCGATCTCTGCCCGATAAACCTTCTTCATACCGATACCATCCTTTCTTTGACTTTATTCATTGATATGCTCAAAGCCCTGACTTAAAATATTCTCAATATGAGAATCCGCCAGTGAATAATAGATGGTCTTTCCGTCCCGTCTGAACTTCACCAGATCCATTTGCTTCAGCAGACGCAGCTGATGCGAAACCGCCGACTGGGTTACGCCCAGCACATCCGCCAGATCGCAGACACACATCTCCGAACGCAGCAGCACATATAAGATCTTGATCCTGGTCGAATCCGCAAATACCTTAAAAAACTCCGCCAGATCATAGAGCTGCTCCTCCTCCGGCATATCGTGGCTCACTTCATTCACTACATCCTGATGAATACAAATGTCGTCACAGGTTTCCACATCCACACCCAATGGCTTCATATCTGCATACCTCCGTTTCTTTGCTTTGAACATATGAACAATCATTCATATGTTCATATTAGCATACTTTTCAGAAATGTCAATCCTTTTTATCAAAAAAATCGGAGAAATCGGAAAAGTACGGTTGACTTTCTTGTTTTTACAAAGGATGCCCAGGAAGAAGGTATCGAGGTTCGAGTACAGGATCATGATGTCTGGCTTACGCAAAAGGCGATTGGGCAGCTTTTCGATGTGGATAGAAGCGTTGTCACGAAGCATTTGAA
>CANQOK010000015.1 GCA_947625465.1 uncultured Lachnospiraceae bacterium
CAGCTCGATGTTCACGCTCATCCGGTCGGCCAGATGTCCCACCAGATCGATCAGTTCCGGGGGCGCGCCTGGAATCGCCTTCACATGAATATAGCCCTGAAACTGGTACTGTTCCCGCAGCAGAAACAGCGTCCGATACAAGAGTTCCATCGTATGCGCCGGGCTTTCGATCACGCCCGAGCTTAAAAACAAGCCTTCTATATAATTCCGCCGATAAAATTCCAGAGTCAGCCTTACGACCTCCTCCGGCGTAAACGCCGCCCGGGGCACATCATTCGACGCCCTGTTGATGCAGTATTTACAGTCGAATACGCATACATTCGTCAATAAGATCTTTAACAACGATACACACCGGCCGTCTCCGGCAAAGGTATGGCAAATCCCGCAGGCGGCCGCGCTTCCCATATGCGCTCCGTCTCCCCGGCGCTCCACTCCGCTGGAGGTGCATGCCACATCATACTTGGCGGCATCTGTCAGGATCCGCAGTTTCTCTTCAAGCGGCATCTCTCCCTGATGCGAAAAAACGGCTGCCTTTTGCGGCAGCCGGGTTATTGTATGCTCTGATTCCATCCCTGCCATGCCTCCTTCTGTCTGAAATTCGAACTTTTGTTCTGTTATCATACCACAGAAGTAAGTCCATGACAAGTATTTTTTCGAACATTTGTTTGTTTTTATTTTACCGTATTCTTCACATTCCGATTAATATATTTACTCTTATATTTGGAATATACAATCGTCTGTTCATCATACAGTCCGTAATAACCGGACATCGCATAGCTGATCGCTACGATCAGCAGGATAAAATGGGACGCCTCAAAGCCGAACACTTCAAAGCCGATCAGGATCGAAGTAACCGGGCAGTTGGTAACGCCGCAGAACACGGCGATCATTCCCATTGCCGCACAGAGCGACGGCGACAGCCCGACAAGCTGTCCGAATACGCATCCGAAGGTAGCACCCACAAAAAAGGACGGTACGATCTCTCCGCCTTTAAAGCCGGCCTCAATGGTGATGGCGGTAAACAGGATCTTCAGGGCAAATGCCGGCGGATTCGCCTGCCCTTCCACAATCGCACGGCTGATGATATCCGTTCCGGCGCCCAGATAATCCCGGCTGCCCACCAGAAAGGTAAGCCCGATCACCAGAATACCGGCAGCGGCAACCCGGAGATAAGGATTCACCAGATATTTCCGGTACAGTTCTCCCGTCTTGTGCAAAAAGATACAAAAAATAATACTCAGTCCCGCGCAGAGGATCCCCAGGATAATGATCTCCGTCCCGCTGAGCAGCGTCATCTTCGGAACCGACTGAATCGGAAACGCCTCCGCACGGACTCCCATCCATCCGGAAATGCCGGCAGCAATCAGTGCCGACAGCACACAGGGTACCAGCGCCGTATAGTACATCACGCCGACGCTGACGATCTCCATAGAGAAAATGGCGGCTGCCATCGGAGTTCCGAACAGAGCGGAGAACGCCGCGCTCATGCCGCACATGATCAGCAGATGCATATCCGCTTTCTCCAGATGAAAGATCTTTCCGAAAAAATTACCGATGCTGCCGCCCATCTGCAGCGCAGCGCCTTCCCGGCCTGCGGAACCTCCGAACAGATGCGTCAAAATCGTACCGATAAAGATCAGCGGCGCCACTCGAAACGGTGTCTCCACATTCTTATGCAGAGAAGAAATCACCCGGTTTGTCCCGCCGTCATCCTTATATCCGGAAAACCGGTACAGCGCGACAATGGCAAGTCCGGCAGCAGGCAGCAGGAACAAAAGCCAGCTATAGGCATTCCGCATGTCGGTCGCCCAGCGCAGACAGAGTGCGAATACACCGCCGATACTGCCCACGACCACGCCGGACAGCACGGCAAATCCGATCCACTGCAGCAATACCTTCGCATTCCGGTACGCACGCCTCATATAGGAATGATTTAATAAAAATCCTGTTTTCCCGTGATTCTCTTCCATAGTGGTTATTCTGCAGCCGTTGTGGTATCTCCTTCTGCTTCCGTGGTATCCCCTTCCGCCGTCGTCTCATTTTCTGTCGTTGTTTCACTCGCCGCAGTCGTCGTCGGATCTTCCACAACCTTAACATTATCTGCGATCAGATCGAAGACCTTATTGGATAAAATACTGTATTCAATTTCCTCTTTTCCGTACAGGGACTCTAATTCTGCTACGGAATTGGCGCTTTGCTGCGTCGCGTAAATGGAAGCCTGTTCCTTGTATTCATCTTCACTGATGGTCCAGCCTTCCTTCTTGGCAATCTCCATCACAACCATCTTTTCCTTGGAGGACGCCTGCGCCTGCGTCAGGATCTGCGCATCCCATTCTTCCTGACTGATACCTGCATTCTGCAGATAAGTAGCGACGTCGCCGCCTGTGGTATAATAGATCTGATATTCCATATAGCTGCTGATCCGTTCCTGCATGGAAGCCACATCTTCGGAATCATAACTCTCTACTTCTACTGTTCCGAGATAGCTGTTCCAGACAGAATTGATGATCTGGTTCAAACGCAGCCGTTTCTCAATATATTCCCGGAATTCCTTCACATTCTTACAATCGGTGTAATCAAAATACTTGGTAACAAATTCGTCATTCACTTCCGGAACGATCTTCTCTGTCACCTTATTTACTGTGATATCAAATGTCGTCTCCTTGCCTGCCAGATTCGGATCGTTGCTGTAGTTCTCCGGAAATGTAACCTTGATCTGGAAGGACTCGCCTTTCTTATGTCCGACCAGCTGATCTTCAAATCCCGGAATAAATTTCCCGGAGCCGATCTCCAGATCATAACCGGTGGCTGTTCCGCCGTCAAACGCGGTTCCATCCAGCTTGCCTTCATAATCAATATTGACCGTATCGCCTTCCGCGATCGCGCCGTCCTTTTCTTTAGTCGTCGCATTGTCTTCCGCAGCATTCTTCATCTGCGTATCAATGTCTTCATCCGTTACTTCTACCGTGGACTGATATACCTCAAGCCCTTTGTAATCCGGCAGGGATTTTAATTTGCCTTCTGTTGCCGCCGGCGTCGTATCCTCAGAACCGGAGTCGCCGCAGCCGGTCAGCGCGGTACCGGCCATACACATACACAATAAAGCGACCGCTAATTTTCTTCTAATCATTTTTCTAACCAAACCTTTCTCTTAATCCCGTATCAGATCCTGAAATCTGCACGTCTGCTATCATAACACATTTTTTTCTGTATGAAAAGCATTTTAATGAAATTCACATACTTTTCAATCTCCCTCAGCCTTTTGTAAAATATGGAACAAAATCCACTTTATGCGGGCTGTTTGGGAACAAATGCCGGTAAACCTCCAGGAAATAATCGTCCGTCATGCTGGCAATGTAATCCACTACGATCTGATTGGGCTCCGTCTCCCGGTAAGACTCTCTGCTTCCGTAATATCCCCGCTGCTCCTCCACGAACCGGATATGATGAGAAAAAATAAGCGCTTCTTCATTTCCGGTTTTCAGCTGCGTTAGCAGTTCCCGATAAAGTTCCTCAAACATAGGCGCGATCTCCGTCTGATACAGATGATCCACCCGCTCATTCTGATAAATATAGCGGTAATTTTCCCGCTTTGCTGTTTTCAGATCCGCATAGTATTCCTCATCCATCAGAATATAATCTTTTCCATAGCTGTTTTCTATGATATTTACCGTCAGATTATTGACGATCTCCGCATTATTGGAACCCAGAGCGGTTTTGGAAAAACAATCAGTGTTTTCCAGAAGTCCTGCCTTCACCGCATCCTGCCTGTCTTTCCCCAGATACGCGATCATATCGGAAATCCGCACAACGCAGGCTTCCAGCGTAGACGGTACCAACCCGGAAATCGCGATTTCATCCGCATAACATTCCTCCACACGGGCGTCAAACGCGGCAAAATCCATATGAGGAACCGGCTTATATTCTTTCTGCTCAAACTCTCCGTTATGACAGAGGATCCCATCCAGCGTCTGCAGGCTGATGTTCCGGTCAAACATACTGTCCAGCACCCGCACGCTATGTACATTATGATTAAAATAGCGCCCGGTATGTTCCTGATACAATCGGCTCAGGATCCGCTCTCCCGCATGTCCAAAGGGCGTATGCCCGATATCATGTCCCAGCGAGATCGCTTCGATCAGATCTTCATTCAGTCCCAGAACCCGTCCGATATTTCGCGCGATCCGCGCCACCAGCTGTACATGCAGTGCCCGTCTGGAAATATCGTCATTCTGATAAAAAGAAAACACCTGCGTTTTATCCGCATAACGGCTGTAATACGGGCTGTGGATAATCTTTTCAATATCCCGTACATACGCGGGGCGCCACAGATTCGCCCGATCCCTGTCCTGCCTGCGTACCACTTCTTCATCCCGGCAGGCTGCCGGATTCTTCCAGCCCCTGTTTTTGTCTTCTATGATCCTCTGCTGCAGCTGTTCTGATAATTTATGATAATGCACTCCCATACGCTCTCCATTCCGGAATCTTTTTTCCTTGCATTTTCCTGTTATCATACCACGGTTTTTTGGTAAGGACAAGCCATTTTCCAATTGACAATACCACTGCGCTATTCTATAATAAGCGGTAGAAATTTTTTATTTAAGGAGATGGAATTATGGCAAAATTTGTATGTAATGTCTGTGGTTACGTTTATGAGGGAGATACCCTTCCCGCTGATTTCACCTGCCCTGTCTGCAAGGCACCGGCAGCCAAGTTTACCAAACAGGCTGATGAGATGACCTGGGCTGCCGAGCATGTAGTCGGCGTCGCACAGGGTGTCAGCGAAGATATTCTGGCTGATTTAAGAGCAAACTTCGAAGGCGAGTGCACAGAAGTCGGCATGTATCTGGCTATGGCAAGAGTTGCGCACAGAGAAGGCTATCCGGAGATCGGTATGTACTATGAGAAAGCCGCTTATGAAGAAGCAGAGCACGCTGCCAAATTCGCTGAATTACTGGGCGAAGTTGTAACCGACAGCACCAAGAAAAACCTGCAGTTAAGAGTAGACGCTGAAAACGGCGCAACCGCAGGTAAGACCGACCTGGCTAAGCGCGCAAAAGCCGCTAACCTGGATGCGATCCATGATACCGTACATGAAATGGCCCGCGACGAAGCCCGTCACGGCAAAGCTTTCAAAGGATTATTAGAAAGATACTTTGGTTAAGCTACAAGCCATGCAATGACAAAAACATCAACTGCTGCGGGAGCTTGCTCACAGAGGCAGTTGATGTTTTTTGTTATTATACGGCGACAGCCGTCCAGCGAAAAATGCCCCGCATTTTGAGCGGGCATGGCTTGTTCACTATAATGCGGCCGCATGCCGCGGAGCTTGCTTGTCAAGAGGACAGTCTTTTTGTTATTATACGGCGACAGCCGTCCAGCGAAAAATGCCCCGCATTTTGAGCGGGCATGGCTTGTCCGCGACATGCGGCAGCATGCCTCCTCAGATTCCATACATCCGATACATTTCATTCCTTATCTTGATATCGTCCGCTGCTGTTACAATATCCGCTATCCTGCCGTCTTTCTTTAGACGCAAAATCAGCTGAACCAGCCGCTTTTCGCCTTCTTCTCTGCCTTCTGCCCTGCCGCGCTTCTCGCCTTTTATTTCCGCTTCCGCAAGCAGCATATCCATCGCTAAACACATATCGATCTCCTCCTCGTCTTTCCTGTATTTTAGCTTCGTATTGGTATGGCTCTCGATTACCCTGACCGCATCCGCGCTCACTGTCATGTATTTTTTAGCGCAAATATCTTTCTCCGCCATATCTTCACCTCCATTCTACCCTTTTTAATTTTCATTTTCAATAAATATTTTTATTTATTTTGTCAATTCTTTTTTATATTTTTGCAAATAAAAAGAAGCCGTAACCCCATCGGCTTCTCTTTTTGCTACCCTTCCAATATCTATGTTAGTCCCGGATGCGCCAATGCTCTGCCGGCAGCCCCAGATAAGTCAGATAGGCTGCAGCTACCTGCGCATTCCGCTGCCGGGCAATCGGAAACACCTGTCCGGATTTCATTTGAACTTCACCGTTTTTTAACTGCCTGATCTGTTCGGGATTGACCGCGATCCGCTGCGTACAGCGGATCAGCAGCTTCTCCATCCCTTTCAGAATATGTTCCGCACTGTCCCGGAAAGAAAACCGAAAATCCCGGCCATGCACAACGATCTCTCCATTGATTCCTTCAATCGCGATCAATTCTTTCATTTCTACACAGATAATTTTGGTTTTTTCAAAAAACAGGATCCGATCCTGCATAACTTCAACTTTCATTTTACGTTCGATACCTGATACTGCATTCAGGCTGTACCGGTATCTTCCTCCGTATGCATATTATCCTGATGCTTCTACTCCCCGCATATCTTAGTTTCATAAATTTAAAAAAATGTGAACAAAAGGGGTTGACATTCAAAGCTTTATGATGTAGTATCAGTTTACCGTAACATAGTTTTAAAAACTACTTGTCATAACAAGTGCATTTAGAAAGAGAGGTATCCTATGATTCATGCAAAAGATCCGGGCAGTGCGATTACCCATTTTATCGGAATGCTGATGGCAATTTTTGCCGCAACTCCACTGATGATCAAGGCGGCATTGATGCCGGATAAGATTCATTCCATTTCGCTTGGTATTTTTATGATCAGTATGATCCTTCTGTATGCAGCCAGTACCCTGTACCATACACTGGATCTGTCAGAACGGGCCAACCGCATTTTTCGGAAGATCGACCATATGATGATCTTTGTTCTGATCGCAGGTACCTATACGCCCGTATGTCTGATCGTGCTGGGCGGTACCGGAGGGCTGGTACTGTTCTCCATCGTCTGGGGCGCTGCCATTGCCGGTATTTTGATCAAAGCCTTTTGGATCACCTGTCCGAAATGGTTTTCCTCACTTCTGTATATCGGTATGGGCTGGCTCTGCGTTCTGATGTTTACACAGATCATCAATAACCTGTCTCACGCCGCGTTCGGGTGGCTGCTGGCAGGCGGCATCATCTATACGGTCGGCGGCGTTATTTATGCTCTGAAGCTGCCGCTGTTCAATTCCCGGCATAAAAACTTCGGTTCCCATGAGATCTTTCACCTGTTCGTCATGGGCGGAAGCATCTGCCATTTTATCTTTATGTACGGATTTGTCGTACAAATGCCGTTATAAGCTGTCATTTTACTGCAAATAAAAAGCGGGCCGCCGGATTTGCCTCCGGGCCCGCTTTTCTGTTATCTTCTGTTTGCCCTATTTTCTATGGTTCCAACATCTGTTTGATATTTTTTTCTTTTTTATTGATTGTATCGATCGCCAGCGTATGATCGGGATCGACCGGTTTTTCCGCGTGATCCCGGTGCGCGATCCACGCGTCATACAGCTTATTGAATAGATCTTTCAGCATCGGCGCGAAATACAGGGATGCGATCATCAGAATGACCGCCGAAAAATTCAGATCCACCAGTTCCAGAATATGCTGTCCCACGATCATGCAGACCAGATACGCGATCTGCATACTGTAGATCACAAATTTCCGATACGGCGTCATAGGCGAAGAATACAGTTCCTTTAACGTCAGCATATACAGCCAGCCTGCGATCAGCACGGCAACCGTTGAGATCATGGGCCGGTCACAGCCCAGCCAGGCCCCGATATAATTGATCGCGAAGATCACCACCGCAATCGTCGCTCCGGTCGGAAAGGCGTTGCGCATAACTGTGCGGAGAAATCTGGGGTTGATCGCCTGATAGTTCGGTTCCTTTGCCAGCAGGAACGTAGGAATCCCCACCGCGCATCCGTTGATGATCGATAATTGGATCGGCTCAAACGGATAGGAATGTCCGATCAGAATTGTCTCGACCGCCAGCAGCACGGAAAACACCGTCTTGATCAGAAACATGGACGCCGCCATGCTGATATTGTTAATGACCCGCCGCCCTTCATTTAAAATATGGGGCATAGCGTTAAAATTGGAATCCAAAAGCACCAGATTCGCCGTATTCTTGGCCGCCTCGCTGCCGGATGCCATCGCAATGCTGCAGTCCGCTTCCTTCAGCGCCAGCACATCGTTGACTCCATCGCCTGTCATAGCCACCGTATGGCCGTGACCGCGCAGTGCCGTCACCATCTGTTTCTTCTGTTTCGGCGTTACCCGTCCGAACACATTGTATTTCTCCACCGCTTCCGCAATTTCTTCCTGCGTCTTTAACGTAGTCGCGTCCACATAAGCCTCCGCGCCTGCCATTCCCGCTTTCACGGCAATGGCGGAAACCGTAACCGGATCATCTCCGGAAATCACCTTGCAGCATACGCCCTGCTTCGCGAAAAAGCCCAGTGTGGTATTGACGTCTTTCCGCAGCACATCCGTCATCAGAATGACCGCATGCGGCTCCAAACCGTCAGGAATTCCGTCCTGATCCGTTTCCTGACTGCTGCGGCCTACCACCAGGATCCGATACCCCTTCGCCGCGTACTGTTCACAGACAGTCTTAAGGTCTTCCTGGCCTTCCGGAAATAAAAACTGCACAGCACCCATCAGATACGTACCCCGTCCCCGGAAAGAAACACCGCTGTACTTCCGGTCGGAGGAAAACGGGATCACATGCCCCGGCGTCATATCCTTTGCTTCGCCGAACCGCTCTTTTAACGCCATAAACGTTACATTGTCGTCATGCAGCGCATATACCATATTCGCCATGACGCCCTCCAGCGCCGCCGTCTCCTTCTGATCCTTCGTCAGGACTTTTTCCACCTGAATCCTGCCTTCGGTCAGCGTTCCGGTCTTATCCAGGCACAGCACGTCCACCCGCGCCAGCGTCTCAATACAATACAGCTCCTGCACCAGCGTCTTCTGTTTCGCCAGCTTCATCACGCCCAGCGTCAGAGAAAGACTTGTCAGCAATACCAGCCCCTCCGGGATCATTCCCAGCAGAGCCGCTACCGTGGAAAGAATCGATTCTGAATACGAATTTCCCGCCATATAAAACTGCTTGCAGAACAATCCGATCCCGATCGGCACAATGATAATACTGATCACCTTTAAGATCTTGTTGATCGCCTTCTTCAGCTCCGAGCTGTGGCGTTTAAACATCTTGGCCTCTTTGGTGATCTGCTCCATATAATTGTCTTTTCCGACCTTCATCACCTTGCAGACAGCCTGTCCCGAGGTAACAAAGCTTCCGGAAAACAGCTCGTCTCCCACATCCTTGGATATCGCGTCGGATTCACCGGTCAGCAGCGATTCATTCGCCTCCAGATGTCCGGAAACCACCACGGAATCAGATGGGATCTGGTTGCCGCTTTTTAAGATCAGCAGATCGTCCAGTACGATCTCCTCCACCGGAATCCGCTGCCGTTTTCCATCCCGGATCACCGTCGCCTGACTGGCCGTCAGGATCGCCAGGGAATCCAGCGTCTTTTTGGCACGCAGTTCCTGTACGATCCCGATCACCGTATTGATGACTATAATAAAGATAAACAGCGTATTTTTAAAGGATAATACGCTCAACACCATAACCAGCAGGATCACGTTGATAATATTAAAAAATGTTATCGTATTCCCCAGAATGATCTGCTTCACCGAACGGCTGGTATTGTCCTCCGTTTTATTGATCTGTCCCGCTTTCCGCCGCTGCTCAACCTCCGCAGCGGTTAACCCCCGTAAATCAGCCATACTTACCTCCAAATTTTCAGTCATTGCAAAACCGTTCTCTACATAAATATAAGTATATCGGATAACCTTTGCCATGTCAAACCGATTTCCGAAAGTTCATACAATATTTGTATTTTACATAAGGAGGTTGCCTTGTCTTCCATAAAAATCTGGATCCTGCTCCTGACCATGGGAACCGTCTTCGGACTGGCTTACCTGTGGGGAAGCCGTCAGGACATTGCTTCCCACGAAGTCATACCGCTTGGAAAAACCATTGAACTGTCAGACTCGACCGGCCGGATCCGCATGGATATCGAAGAATTTCTGCCGCTTACCGTTATGGCGGTATGGGATATTGACGACAATGACGAACTGATCAAAATGCAGTTTGTGATCATGCGGACCTGGCTGCTCTTTCAAATGCAAGACAAGCAAACCCTGTCACTTCCCGAGACCGACGGCAGCGACCGGATTCCCTGGATTTCCTATAGCGAATTGAAAGAAAAATGGGGTTCCCGCTATGTGGAATCCTATGACCGCCTGCGCTGGCTGCAGGCTTCCACCGCTCATGAAGTCCTGCTCCAAAATGACAGCCTGATCGTTCCCTATTTCCATGCTGTCAGTGCCGGCACTACCGTAGACGGGAAAGCCGCTTACGGAAAAGCGTACGAATATCTGCCTTCCGTGGAAAGCGCCTGGGACCTGACGGCGCCCAACTTTCTCCAGGTCCGGTGTCTGCCGCTTGCCCCTCTTCTTGCCGCCTTATCGGATATTCACCCGGAGATCACCACGACCGTCACAGATTTTTTCGATGCATTTTCCATTGAAGAAAAGGACGATACCGGCTATGTACTCTCCGTCAGGCTGGGAAATGTTTCTGTTTCAGGCGCTGAATTTGCCCGCCTGTGCGGATTCGCTTCCCCATGTTTTACATTGGAAAAATATCCGAACGCTGAAGTATGTACCGTCCGGATCACCACCAAAGGAAACGGCAGCGGACTGGGGGTCAGTCTGTACGGTGCTGCCGCCCTGGCCGATTCCGGAAAAAATTACAAAGAAATTTTAAATTATTTTTATAAAAATGTGGAAATCGGGGAACAATGACAAAAGAGAAATCTGCAAGAAAAGGAAGGAGTACTTATCGTGAAAAATTTATGGCAAAACAAAACATTCTGGGGCATCTTAATGCTGGCACTGGTTGCAGTTACCGCGATCACCGCCACAATGATCGTCTCAGGCAGCAAGGATAACCCCGAAATCGTAGATCTGGACGGACCGGGCAATACGGTTTTGGAAAATACCACGGCTCCGCTCCCGGAAGAAGCAACTACAGAAAAAGAGCATCCGGTCAGCTCCATTACTGTAACCGAGCCTGCGCCCGCGGAAACCACCACCGCACAGGTGCCTGAAACCACCGTTCCGGCGCCCACAACGCCTGCCGCAGAAGCAGCCGGCCCCGTAACCGCCCTGCACTTCAATGCGGATTCCGCACTGGTATGGCCTGTAAACGGCCGGGTCATTCTGGAATACAATATGGACAATACCATTTATTTTCCCACTTTGGATCAGTATAAATGCAATCCGGCCGTCGTGATTCAGGCGGATAAAAATATGGAAGTACAGGCGGCCTGCAGCGGCATAGTCGCAAAGATCGGCAGCAATGAAGAAATCGGAAACTATGTCACGTTAAATATCGGCGACGACTACACACTGACCTACGGACAGCTGGGCGAGATCAACCTGAAATCCGGACAAGCCGTAAAAAACGGCGACATTATCGGCACCATCGGCGAGCCCACCGCTTACTATGAAAAAGAAGGGTACAACCTGTATCTGGAATTGCAGCAAAAAGGAAAACCGGTAGATCCGCTGGATCATCTGGATTACGAAACCGAATAAAAACCTTTTAAGAAAGCGTATGCAAAAAACAGTCCCGGAAACGCAGAAGAAAGTCGTTTCCGAGACTGTTTTTTTACAAATTTTTCATGCACATTTATTTTACTTTGGTCAGATAGGAGAGCACGGATTTCCGGGTGACGATCCCGATAAAATGTCCTAAGTCGTCTACCACCGGCACAAAATTCTGCGCCAGGATCCGTTTGCTCAGTTCTTCGATGTCCTCATTGATTCCGACGGAATTGTAGCGGATGCGCTTCCGGATCCGGTCAATCCCGATATGTTCCATTTCATGCATGTCAAAATCATTGACTTCCAATATAAACCACAGTAAATCCCCTTCCGTCAGGGTGCAGACATAGGTGCCGTCCCGGCGGATCACCGGGATGGCGGAAAATCCGTATTTATGGATTTTTTCCAATGCCTGTCTGACAGAAACATCGCTGTAAATATATTTCGTATTCTCTTTTGGCGTCAGCAATGTTGCAATATTCATTATCCCTCCGTTCCGGAGCGCTTCCGCCCCGTTCCAATCGTCTACTTCTCAATTTTAACCTTATCCAGATGCCAGATCTCATCCACATATTCCTGAATGGTTCTGTCGGAAGTAAATTTGCCTACGTGCGCTACATTCAGAATCGCGGATTTCGCCCAGCCCTGGGTGTTGCGGTATGCGGCTTCCACACGCTTCTGCGCGTCTGCGTAAGAACGGAAATCCTTCAGGATAAAGTAGGTGTCCGCACGGTCGGAGCTCTTGGTATTTAACAGAGAATCGTAGATTCCTCTGAACCGCTCCGGATCGTCCGGCGCATAGAACCCGTTAATGAGCTGCATCAGCACCTGGCGGATATCCATATCGTTGTTGAAGATATCCATCGGATAGTAGCCGCCCTCATTTTCGTACCGGATTACTTCGTCGGAGCTCATACCGAAGATAAACGCGTTCTCCTCGCCTACTTCCTCCACGATCTCCACATTGGCGCCGTCCATGGTTCCCAGAGTCAGCGCGCCGTTTAACATAAACTTCATGTTGCCGGTACCGGAAGCCTCCTTGCTTGCAGTGGAAATCTGCTCGGAAACATCGGCTGCCGCGAAGATGATCTCCGCGTTGGAAACCCGGTAATTTTCAATAAATACCACTTTTATCTTGCCATTGATAGACTTATCGTTATTGATCACATCCGCCACGCTGTTGATCAGCTTAATGGTCTGCTTTGCCCGATAATAGCCGGCTGCGGCCTTCGCGCCGAAAATAAAGGTTCTCGGATAGAAGTCCATTTCCGGATGCGCCTTGATCTGATTGTACAGATACATAACGTGCAGGATATTCAGCAGCTGACGCTTGTACTCATGCAGACGCTTAACCTGTACGTCAAAGATAGAGTTCGGGTCAACCTCGATACCGTTGTGCTCCTTGATATATTTTGCCAGGCGCAGCTTGTTCTGGTACTTGATATTCATAAATTCCTTCTGGCTCTTTAAGTCATCCGCGTAAACGGCCAGATCCGCGATCTTCGGCAGATCGGTGATCCATGCGTCGCCAACCTTATTCGTTACCCAGTCGGCCAGCAGCGGATTTCCGTGCAGCAGGAATCTTCTCTGGGTGATGCCGTTGGTCTTGTTGTTGAATTTCTGCGGCATCATCTGATAGAAATCTTTTAATTCCTGATTCTTTAAGATCTCCGTATGCAGTCTGGCAACGCCGTTGACGGAGAAGCTCGCGCAGATCGCCAGATGCGCCATCTTAACCTGTCCGTTGTAAATGATCGCCATCTTCTCTACCTTGCGCATATCGCCCGGATACTGGCGGTGAATCTCTTCTACAAACCGGCGGTTAATCTCCTCAATGATCTGATAACATCTGGGCAGCAGTCTGGAAAACAGCTCGATCGGCCATTTTTCCAAAGCCTCGCTCATAATGGTATGGTTGGTGTAAGCGCAGCAATGTGTTGTGATCTCCCATGCCTCATCCCACTCCAGATTATACTCGTCTAACAAAAGCCGCATCAGTTCCGCAACCGTCAGAGTCGGGTGCGTATCGTTCATCTGAAATACCACTTTCTCCGGCAGCTTGTGCAGGTCGTCATGCTTCTCCAGATACTTGCGCAGCGCGCGCTGCAGGCTGGCGGATACGAAGAAATACTGCTGTTTCAGACGCAGCTCTTTGCCCGCGTAATGGTTATCGTTGGGGTACAGCACCTCCACAATGGTCTTCGCCAGATTTTCCTGTTCCAGTGCTTTCTGATAGTCGCCCTTGTCAAAGGAATCCAGATTAAAATGCTGCAGGGGCTCCGCATCCCAGATCCGCAGGGTGTTGACTACATTGTTGTTATAGCCGACGATCGGCAGATCATACGGTACGGCACGGATCACCTGATAATTCTCCAGGGAATAGTGATTTCTGCCGTTCTCGTTGACTACTTTGACATAGCCCCCGAACTTGACCTCACAGGCATACTCTTCCCGACGGATCTCAAAAGGATAGCCGTTCTTTAACCATGCGTCCGGTACTTCTTTCTGATATCCGTCCCGGATCTCCTGCTTAAACATTCCGTATTTGTAACGGATTCCGCAGCCATATGCCGCGTATCCCAGGGTTGCTAAAGAATCTAAGAAGCATGCTGCCAGACGGCCCAGACCGCCGTTGCCCAGCGCCGGATCCGGCTCTTCATCCTCAATCGTGTTCAGATCCAGTCCCAGTTCATCCAAAGCCTGCTTGATCGCATCTCTGGAAGAAACATTGATGATCATATTTCCCAGAGCGCGGCCCATTAAAAATTCCATGGACAGGTAATAAACCGTCTTTACGTCCTGCTCTTCATATGCCTTATGGGTATCGATCCACTGGTCTACGATCAGATCCTTGACCGCGTAGGAAACTGCCTGGAACAGCTGCTGATTGTTCAATTCATCCAGCGTCTTCCGAAACAGCATCTTCGCATTGTCAGATACTTCCTTCTTAAATTCTTCCTCTGTCACTGTTAATAAATTTTTATCCGTCATCTCGGTCCTCCTTACCGCTTTACGCCTAACGTAACCTGTTCGCCGTTAATGTTCCATTCCTTTGTATAACCGTCTTCACCCATTGCAAGATCTGCTGCCATTACTTCTTTCAGGATCAAATCCCGGTTATGAAGCAAAATCGTGCGGATTCTCTCATTGTCTCCGACAAATACCGTGATCCGGTCCATTACCTCAAAACCGGCTTCTTTCCGCATGGTCTGAATCTTGCTGATGATCTCTCTGACAAAGCCTTCCTCGATCAGCTCCGGCGTCAAATTGGTATCCAGCACCACGGTCATCGTGTTATCGTTCTCCGATACATAGCCTTCCTTCTTCGTCATATCGATCAGCAGGTCTGCCTCGGTCAGTTCTACTTTTTCACCGTCATAGTCAAAGACAAGTTTTCCTTCGCGGGTCAGGGTATCCATTGCCGCGTTGCCGTCTAATTCAGACAGCGTCTGACGGATCCTGCCCAGCAGCTTGCCGTACTTCGGCCCTACAGTCTTTAACTGCGGCTTAAAGGTGTATGTGGTAAACGCGGACACATCCTGCGTAAATACCACCTGCTTCACATTCAGCTCATCTGCGATGATCTCCACAAAATATTCGGGCAGATCCATATCGGCCTTTACATACATCGTACCGATCGGCTGCCGGTTCTTGATCGCGGAAGTGTTCCGGCACGCGCGGCCCATAACGACCACCTTCAATACCTCTTCCATCCGCGCTTCCAGTTCCGTATCGATCATCGTCTCGTCTGCAGAAGGGAAGTCGCACAAATGCACGCTTTCCGGCGCATTGGGATCAACCCTGCACACCAGGTTCCGGTAAATATCCTCCGTCATAAACGGGATCATCGGCGCGGCCGCTTTGGAAATCGTTACCAGCGCCGTATACAATGTCATATAGGCATTGATCTTGTCCTGCGGCATATCCTTGCCCCAGAACCGGTCACGGCAGCGGCGCACATACCAGTTGCTCATATCGTCCACAAATTCCTGCAGGGCTCTGGCAGCTTCCGGGATCCGGTAATTCTCCAGATGATCGTCTACCGCCCGCACTGCGGAATTCAGTTTGGACAGCAGCCATTTATCCATCACAGATAATTTATTATATTCCAGACTGTGCTCGGTGGGATTGAATTCATCTATATTCGCATATAAAACATAAAACGCATAGGTATTCCACAGCGTACCCATGAATTTCCGCTGTCCTTCCTGTACGGCCTTGCCGTGGAACCGGTTCGGCAGCCAGGGCGCGCTGTTGATATAGAAGTACCAGCGGATCGCGTCCGCGCCGTATTCTTCCAGCGCTTCCATGGGATCGACCGCGTTGCCTTTGGATTTGGACATCTTCTGTCCGTTCTCATCCTGCACATGCCCCAATACGATCACGTTTTCATAAGGCGCTTTGTTAAACAGCAGCGTAGACTCCGCCAACAGGGAATAGAACCAGCCCCTGGTCTGATCCACAGCCTCGGAAATAAACTGCGCCGGGAACTGCTGTCTGAATAAATCTTCATTTTCAAACGGGTAATGATGCTGCGCAAACGGCATGGCGCCCGAGTCAAACCAGCAGTCGATCACTTCCGGCACCCGGTGCATTTCCTTTCCGCACTTCGGGCAGCGGATCGTCACGGCGTCGATAAACGGGCGGTGCAGCTCAATATCGTCCGGACAGTGATCCGACATTTCCTTCAGCTCCGCAATGCTTCCGACCGCATGCATATGTCCGCATTCGCATTCCCAGATATTTAACGGCGTTCCCCAGTAACGGTTCCGGCTGATGCCCCAGTCCTGCACATTCTCCAGCCAGTCGCCGAAGCGGCCCTTGCCGATGCTCTCGGGAATCCAATTGATCGTATTGTTATTGCGGATCAGATCCTCCTTCACCGCGGTCATTTTAATAAACCAGGACTCTCTCGCATAATAGATCAGCGGCGTATCGCAGCGCCAGCAGTGCGGGTAATCATGCTCAAACTTCGGCGCGTCAAATAATTTGCCCTCTTTTTCCAGATCCTGTAAAACCAGCAGGTCCGCATCTTTGACAAAAGTACCCGCATACGGGGTTTCCTTACTCATTCTGCCCTGTCCGTCCACAAACTGGATAAACGGCAGGTCATAATTGCGCCCTACCCGGTTATCGTCTTCACCGAACGCCGGCGCGATGTGCACGATGCCGGTACCGTCGCTCATGGTAACATAACTGTCGCATACCACATAGTGACCTTTTTTATGCTGTCTGGCCGTCTCCTCGCCCGTGCAGGCAAACAGCGGCTCATATTCCTTATACTCCAGATCCTTGCCCACATAGGTTTCCAGCACCTCGTAAGCAGGTCTGCCTTCTTCGGCAAAACGGCCCAGAACGGTATCTAACAGGGCCTGCGCCATATAATAGGTATAACCGTCCGCTGCCTTTACCTTACAGTAAGTTTCCTCCGGATTCACGCACAGCGCCGTATTGGAGGGCAGCGTCCATGGCGTAGTGGTCCATGCCAGGAAATACGCGTCTTCCCCGATCACACGGAAGCGGACGATCGCCGAACGCTCCTTCACGGTCTTATATCCCTGCGCCACCTCCTGCGCGGACAGCGGCGTTCCGCAGCGCGGACAATAAGGCACGATCTTGAAGCCCTTATACAGAAGCCCTTTATTCCAGATCTCCTTCAGCGCCCACCACTCGGACTCGATAAAATTGTTGTCATAAGTCACGTACGGATTGTCCATATCGGCCCAGAAACCGACAGCACCGGAGAAATCCTCCCACATGCCCTTGTACTTCCATACGCTTTCCTTACACTCGTGAATAAACGGCTCCATGCCGTATTCTTCAATCTGCTCTTTTCCGTTCAGACCTAACTTCTTCTCAACTTCCAGTTCCACCGGCAGTCCATGGGTATCCCATCCGGCCTTTCTGGGCACCATATAGCCCTTCATCGTCCGGTACCTGGGAATCATATCCTTGATCACCCGCGTCAGCACATGGCCGATATGCGGCTTGCCGTTCGCGGTCGGCGGACCGTCATAAAACGTGTAAGTCTCACAGTCCTTTCGCTGCTCCATACTCTTTTCAAAGATATGGTTTTCTTTCCAGAACTGTACCGTCTGTTTTTCCCGTTCAACAAAGTTAAGATCGGTCGATACTTTGTCGTGCATACTTGCCTCCATTCCTTTCATAAAAGAAAAATCTCCGCCCTGTAAAAGGACGAAGACATACTTCGCAACCACCTGTTACAACATACCATCATATGCGCTCCCTGTAACGGAGGAAATCCGTCAGTTCTTAATGAGAAACCCGAAGGCTTCCGTTCAGTCTGAAACTCCGGAGTGATCTTCCCATCCTGTCTCTGCACCCGGCTCCCATCACCCCGGGTTCGCTGCGGCAGCGGGCAGAAGGTACTCTCTCCTTCTTCGTCTGTCTGATATTCCGGTATTTACAATACGCATAGGATTCTAACATAAAATGTCAGACTTGTAAAGGTGTCAAATGGAAAAGTTTTTCTTTAAGTTTCCCACAGAGCATGAAAATTCTGCGCCCTGCTAAGATAAAAGTGTATCGTATTTTTATCTTATTGTTAATCAATGCAATATATAATTATTTTACATTTTCTATTGACAATATGACTACTTCTATATATAATATTATTTAAATCAAGAAAATAATTCAATCAATCTGCAGATTATTATTGAAAAACGAAAGAAAATATATTATAATGATGGAGGTTCTATGAAATGTTTTGAAGATCTGACTTTCTGCGACGACTTCATGTTTTGTAAGGTGATGTCGAATCCGGAGCTCTGCCGCGGCGTCCTGACAGTAATCCTGGGGCGGAAGATTGCAGAAGCGAAACTGGTGGTCAGCGCACAGGAGAGCATTCGGAATGCTTACACCGCCAAAGGCGTCCGCCTGGACGTGATGGCAGACGACGAGTCGCATACCCGCTACAATGTGGAACTGCAGGTGCAGAAGATCCGCGCCCTGCCAAAACGGGCCCGCTACTATTCCGGACAGATGGATCTGGATCTGCTGCGGCAGGGCATGGAATATGAAGACCTGCCAGATACCATCGTGATCTTCCTCTGCATGTTCGATCCATTCGGACGCAGCCGGTGTTTATACACATTCCAAAGGCAGTGTCAGGAAGATACGGACCTATATCTGGAAGAAGGGACAAAGATCATATTTGTCAATGCTGTCGGAAATACGAAGGAAGCCAATCCTCTGCTGCGGGAGTTTATTACCTATTTGAACCAGCCGGAGCAAATACAGGAGAACGATGGAACACTGGCATGGCGGTTGGAGCAGGAAGTAAGGAAAGTAAAAAAGGACTATCAGTCCAGGGAGGCTTATATGAAACTGGAATTAATGATGCGTGATCGAGAACGGGAAGGTTTTGCGCGAGGCGAAGAATCTGGTTTTGCGCGGGGCGAAGAATCTGGTTTTGCGCGGGGCGAACAGTCCGGCTTTAAAAGAGGCGAGCGGTCGGAGCGTCTGAAAAATGCAAAAAGTCTGCTTGATCTCATAAAGCCGGAGGAGATTGCGAGCCGACTGGGGCTGCCGCTGGAAGAAGTGCTGCAGTTAAGCAAAAAGTAAGAAAAGTGAAAAAGGACTATCTGCCCAGGAACGGGTTCAGAAAAGCAGCTGTCCGGTGGAGTCTTTATAGGCTCTGCCGGACAGTTATTTTTAATGATCTTTTTTATTGTCAGATTTCAGTTTCCGTTTCCTGCAGAAAATACGCAGAAACGTAATCAGCAGAATCACTCCCGCCGCGATTGCGGCGCCAAGAATGATATAATGTATATATTCTTCAGTCCAGTGAGAGGTGTTTTTCACCTTTACCGGCTGTTCCTTCGCTACTTCATAGGGAATCCGCACACCCCGCACCAGAAGCCGATGGCTATTGACGCCATAGGGCGTACAGGTAAGCAAGGTCACATAATCCGCATCGGGATCAATGGCGACTTCCCCGGTTTCGGTCGGCAAGACCGTCTGAATCTTGTCTACCTGATAAGCGAGGATTTCTCCCAACACATGAAGATAGAAGATATCGCCTTCCTCCAGCTGATCCAAATCCGTAAACAGTTTCTTCCGATCCAGACCTGAATGTGAGGACAGCACGGCATGCGTCCCTTTCCCGCCAACCGGCAGAGACGACTGCGGCATATGCCCCGCACCTGCCTGCATGGTACTGTCGTCCACTCCATGGTAGATCATCATACTGACCTGCAGAGCCGGAATCTCCAACGCACCCATAATTCCGTTTTTATCCAGATTCAGCAGACTGTCATAGGTCGCATAATCAAAATCTGTCCCCTGATCCGGGCTAAACGGATCCTTCCATTCACTTTGCTGTCCCGTCAGCTTTGCATTGTAAGCTCGGCACCGTTCCAGTTCCTGCTTCCGCTCATCAACCGGCATTTCTTCTTCCAGATTCTCATAATAATCGAACAGCTGCTGCTGTTCACGCTCATACAGATAATTACTGATGAGCGGATAGAGCAGAAGCAATACCCCACTAAGCAAAAGCAAGACGCTCAGGCTGATCCATATAATCCGTTTCTTCATTCCAACACAGCCCGCCTAGCCGCGTTTCCTGACGGCCCGATGAATCCCATAGGCACCTGCCGCTATGACAAGTACGCCACATAGAACAAACAGCCAAATGCCATCGCTGCCGGTGAAGGGAAGATTGAAGGTCGCAACATTGGTAATTGTAAACGCCATCAGTTCACGTTCACCAAATCCTGTCTGATAGGTACGTTCTGCAACTTCAGCAACCCGACTTTCGCCATTGATCAGCTCCGCCTTGTCTTCATCATACAGGTCGCCTTCCTCCGGGCGCAGACAATATTTTGCATAGGAACCATCAGTATCATCAATTGACAATTGATAATTTGAAGTATCCTCTACCAATGTAAATTTTACTGTTACCGGGATATACCCATCCGGCGCATTCTCTACTAAGTAATAGGTGCCGGGTTCCAGACCATAGAGTTTGAGATGACCGGTCAAGTCCGGTGTCAGCTTGTCGGTTGTGGCCGTGTCGTTTATATCTTCTACCACACTCGTAGTTTTTCTTACATCTACCCGATCATGGACAAAATACTGGCCGGGTTCGATATAACCATCTGTATCAGTATCTACCGCAACATGTTTGTCAGTGCCATCTGTATTCTCTCCATTGTAATAAATATCCTGAACAAATGTAACTTTTGATAAATAAATATCTTTGTCTTTTACTACCAACAACCTTCCAGCAGCTCCTGAGTTTGCATTGTCTCCTTTTCCTATAATATTCTCGTTCGTCTCTACTTTATACAGTTCAAACGATACTTTATCATAAGGTGCCGCCCCACCAAGGAATTCTTTTTTAATATCTACGCCGTAGGTATAAGAAGTAGTTGAATTTTCCTTTTCTCCGCTCTGACCATTTTTTAAATCATACGCAACCGTAGCCGTGTTTTTATTTTCCCAGACCGCGTCATTATTCAAATTTGCAGTATATTCAATTACAATTGTCTGACCGTCAAATCCGTATTCTTTAAGTTTCTTCAGATCAAAAATAATATACCACTCGTTATCAAACGATTTTTTACCAGTCGTTAAGGTAGAAGAATTTGTATAGCGATACCCACTGTCACTAGTCAGAGCAAAGACATTGGTATTATTATAATTTGATTCACTAAAATACGGACCTTCCTTCTTTCCATCTTTTACTCCATCTTGTTCACGAATTTCTTTTTTACCACCTTCGAGGCCATAGTTATATGCATGTGCAAATACATGATCTGTCGTACTTCCATCTTGATATACATCAATATATTCTGCATATCCAGGATATATTGTTGGGTCCGGCTTAGACTCTGTAGGATCAACTGTAGGATATCCCTCAATATAAATTTTCGTCTGACTGTGATTAATATCCAGATTAGTCATAGTATCTTTGATTGCGAAAAACGGAAATGTATATGTACTTTTAACTAAATCTTCATATGACACACTACCTAAAGGCGTCTCATAGTCTGTCAGATCCACCTCACTCAAATCCGGAACATATACAGTTAAACGGTATGTAATCCGATCGCCAATCTCATTGATGGAATATTCTCCGTTAGCAGATATCTTACCTTCCTTTTGTGTATTATTCCGATCCTCTACTTTAATAATCTCTTTATTAATCGTAATATCTGACTTTAGATTAATCTCATTAACGCCTTTATCAGACGTTTTTTCCTCATCATACTTTACCTGCAGTAACATAGCCCGATCATCTGTATAATATGGATTCGTGCCATTATCTATCGTTATCAGATAATAATTATTTTCTGCAATTTTATCCGAATACTCTTTACTCGAAAAGGTAAGCGATTTGGCAGCAGCACTTCCTGTTTTTGTAATATCCGCCTCAATTGATTTTTTTTCCGCGTAATCTTTTAGCCACTCTCCTATCAGGCGCGCATTTTTACTGTTGCTTTCAATATTGGAAAGCAGGGAACTGGCAAATGCACTCTTATAGATAGTTGGGTCACTGATTTCAATATAATCATAATCACCTGATAGTATACTATCTGAAATGTTCAAATTTTTAGCACTATCATCATAAGTAAGATAAAGCTTGCTTGGAGCAACTGCTAACGCATTATAATTTGTTTCTGCCGTTTCAAAAAAATCTTCAAATTTTTCCGTTACTTCTGTCCCGTTACTTCCTGCAAACACAGTATACACATTAACGGTTATACCGGACAAATCCTGAGTTTCTTTTGAGTCTTTCTGACCTGCCGCATTCACAACAATAGACACCTCATGTGGTGGCGTCGGCGAAGCTGCAAAAACGGGCAGCGCCATACTCAGTACCATTACCAAAGAAAGGGACAGCGCCAAAAACCGCTTCCAGATATGATTTCCATGCGTCTGATTCATTTTCATTACCTCCAAATCTATACCATCTTATTCTATCGTAAATCCGTATATCATTCTTCCGTCAAGGCGTCCATGTGCCTATTCCTCTTCGATCCGGCTGCAGCGCACGGTCACTCTTGCCCGGCCGCTGTAGTTGCAGGTAAACAGGGTAAAATCCCAGTTTCCGGAAGTCATTTCCTCCACGGCAGTCGCCGCCAGCGTTTCAATCTGGTCTACAGCGTAGCGGAACTCATTGCCGACAGTATCTGTAAATACAACCATATCGCCCTTTTGCAGCTTATCCAGCCGGCCAAACTGCGAACGGTAGTTGTGCGCACAGATCACCAGATTGTTCAGATAGGCCGAACCGGAATACCGACAGGGCGCAATCTTCATACGGGTATAGTCCCATTCCTCCATGACCGGAAGCTCCACCTCCAGCGGCAGGATCGTCACCGTTCCAATATAGCGATAGCCGTCAATTGTCACGGCAGGCATATCCATATAGGGATTCCAGACATACTCCGGAACCTCCTGTCCGCCTGATGGCTGAGTTTGTCCGACGCCCAGTTCCTCCATACTGTGAAGCACTTCCGCTGCTGCATTTGAAGCCCGGTAATCATCCCAGAGATTATACCCCGTCAGAATGAGTGCAGCGGCAATCAGAAGCGAACCGGCCGAAATGAGGAAAATATTGCGAACCTTATGCTTTTTCATAACGATTTATATTAGCAGATACAATACCGGACAGAAGCATTGCGATTCCCAGGATCAGCATAAGCGGAACCGGCCACCAAAGCTGTCCCGTCTGCGGCAGATTCGGCGATCCGCCTGGGGTTCCTGGCGTAACAGTCGTTTCATCCAAATGATTGGTAACAATAAATATTGTGCCTTCCTGTGCGATCTCTACCTTATAGCCTTCCGGCACGACTGCTTCAACCAGCTTCCACTCCGAATCCGGATCCAGCCCTGTCCAGGTATGCTTCCAGCCCGACTGTGCGTCCAGCTTCACTTCATCAAAAACCGTTCCGTCCTTTAACAGCTGTACGGTTACCTGCGCGGGCCGGGCAGCATTGCCGCTGTCATCCCAGACCTTGACGACCGAACGCTCCAACGGCTCTCTGATCACATCATGATAATCATATTTTACCGTTGTCACTACATCCGTTACCTTCACCTTTTCCTCTGTGAAATACGGAACGCAAACCAAAAACGGCTTTGCAGTATAAACCACTTCATCAATCGTTACGGGCTCCCCGATCACCAAATAAAAGCCGCCGGGCAGATTTCCGAAATACGCCTTGCCGTCTGTGTCCGTCACCGTCTCGTAATCCGCTGCAATTTTGTCAGCAGACACATAGGCCGAAAGAGTCGGCGCCAGAGCCGCAAGCGTCTCGCTGCCGGGTTCGCCCTTTTCAATCGGATAAGAAGCAAAATCCCCGATCAATTCAAACGCCTCAGTCAGCGCGCGGTAAATCTTAAACTTCGCACCTTTCAGCGGAATCTTCCCATTATTATATTCCACAGTCAGCGAATACGTTTCCGTACCCGTCTGCGCGTCAGACGCCAATACACATAGCGGCGTTACCGCCAGCAGAACCAGCGCCAGCACTATGGTCAGCAGATTTTTTAATTTGAATTTTTTCATAACGATTCACCTCTGTTATTGAATTTCCGTATGCGCCGGCGGCGTGCCGCCACTGATACGATTACTGTGATCACCAGGACAGGAACCTCCACCACCCCGATCACTACGATCGTTTCAATATAACGCGCACCGGACTGAATTGCCATTTTTTCCTCGATTTCCGGAATCATTTTCCGCACGCCGCGTACCAGCATCCGGTGAGAATTGACTCCATAAGGCGTACAGGTAATCAGCGTACAATAGTCATGCCCCGGCTCAATTTCCAGATCCTGTACTTCCTGCGGTTCCACCACCAGGATCTGATCCACCTCATAGGTATACGCCTCATTCAGCACATGCAGGGTAAAAGTATCGCCAATCTGCAGTTTGTCCAGATTTGTGAACAGCTTGGCAGACGGCAGACCTCTGTGTGCCGACAGCATGGTATGCGCGCTCTGACCGCCCACCGGCAGGGAGGAGCCCTCGATATGACCTACGCCTACCTGCATGACCGCATCGCTGCTGCCATGATAAATCGGAAGGTAAATATCCGCCTTCTCCGCACTGATATATCCCATAATACCGTCATTTGCTACATTTAACAGGCTATCATACTCCGCGCGCTGCGTTTCCGTCATCTGCATGAGCGGTTCGGGATTGGCCGCCAGCTTTGCATTGTAAGCCTCCGCATCGGCAAGGATCTGTTCATAGGTTTCATCGTCCAACGTTTCTGTCGCGGACACGTAATTAAAGATCGCGCGCCGGTGCCTTACCGTATTAAAATAATCGCTTACCGTGGGATACAGCAGCAAGGACAACCCCGCAAGCAGCACAATCACCAAAATAATAGAAATGATTTTCTGTTTCATACGGGTCTCTCCTCACTGCTGCACCGGGGGAAGAATCCCCCGGATACAGCAAGTTAAACACAATGCTGTCTGTTTCTCAACTGTCTGTGTCAGACATCTGCCTTTCTTAGGACGCCTTCTTGACTGACTTCTTTCTGATGATCAGTAATGCTGCTGCAGCTACAACTACCAACAGACCGCCTACGATGTAGTAGAAATATACACCGCTGCCACCGGTAGCCGGCAGCCAGGAGGCAGGATCATCTGTAACAACAATATTTGCAATACCGTTTTCTAGCCCTGCACTCCAAGTAGTCCCGTCAGCTTCCGCTGCAGATCCATCCGGATGCTCATTTGTAATCGGATAACCAACGTAAGTACCAGAATGAGTAACCTTCCCACTAGATTCTGTACTTTCCGAATCTACTAAAAGTTTTTCTGTAAACTCATCACTTTCTTTTTTTGCTCGAAGGGTTACTTCAAATGGATCCGCTTTATCAAATTGTCTTGGAGTCGTAGGAGCAGTATTCTCTGTAAATGTATACGTTCCTTGATCGAGTCCCGCAATCTTCAGGCCATTAGAAGGTTCAGACGTAAAAGCTTCAACTGTCAAGTCTCCAGTTCCTAATTTTATATCTTTCAATTTTCTCTTTAATGTATTGAGATAATCCTCTAATTCAGATACATTATTAATATAGTTCATAACTTCACTAGACCAATAAACTACCTTATAAGTACTATCTGTCAATTGAAATATTGCATATTCTAATGTTCCTTCTGCATTAACTCTGCTAACCCAAAAACCAGCAGAGCCTAAAGGTTGAGTTCCTAAGTCCACCGATGATAATTTAGCAAGATCAATTTCATATGTATATACATTCGTTTCTTCTGTTGTTGTTGTTGTATTAGTAGGAGTCGTGCCTTCTTCTTCCGTATTTGGATTACTGGTATAGGTAAGCGTAGCAGTATTTTTATTTGCTTCTGCATCCCCTATTACAGCTTTACTATTTAACGTTGCATTATAGGTAACCCTAATGATCACTTCATTCCAATTCTTAATTTTGTCGAATGCGTAATCAGATCCCTTATACTTATTTGAGGTATCCAATTTATCACGATCAGCATCATAAGTGGATTTACCTTCACTTGACTGTTTCTTAAAATACTGCATTAAATCTTCAAAAGTTACTGTCAGCTTTCGGTTCGTTTCGTCATAAGTAACTGCATACTTTTCACTCATCGACATAAAAGTTGTTCCATTGTCCAAAGATAACTCCACTTTCACTTTAGGATTGGAACTACCACTTTCTAACTCAAGGGTAAGTCCAGGATCTAATGTATCTTCATATACAAATTTATACTTATTATAAAAGGTAGCAAAATTTTCCGGCAAAGTTCCATCTAATTGGAATGTAATCACATCACCAATCCCTGCTGCTGCCGTAGAGCCTGCTTTTGAAACTGAATCTTCCTGAGCTGTTGAAACAGTAGAACTACTATCCGATACCTGACTAATCGATTTATTCAGAGTCGGAGAAGTAGATTTAATTGTCATCTCTACATTATGAATTACATCCAAAAAATATGGTGTAGTAGAGTCGCCTTCTCCTAAAGCTTCTCCCTTTAAAGTATCAATAACAATATAATAACCACTATCTAATGCCGCCCTGCTAAGGCTTTTATCGCCAATATACCAATGATCATCATCCCATTTTGAAATTACAGGTTCATCAAATAGATCTTTCTTGTCCCTCTTATTTATGCATGTATCAATGACTTTTGAAAACTTCTGCAGCATCTCAGTATTAATGAGATCAGGCGTGATTGTAATTTCTTTATAGGTAACATTTCCATACTGTGCTCCCAAGATTTTCGCAATTTCCTCTGCTGCTGTTTTGCAGGCATATTTTTTATCTTCTTCTTCTAGTTCTGCTTGAGTTCCTTTTGTACCATCAGCTAAAAGATCATTCTTCTTTTCCTCCTCATCAAAGTTATAGATATCCTCAAAGGCTTCCTTATATATTTCCGCAAAAACTCTTTGGAGTTTATCTTCATCACTAGATGGAGTAATTGTCACAGTTGCTGTAGTGCTTTCCATTTCTTCTGGAGTAGGATTATCACTTGGAGAATGAGCTATGGTCAAATTATTCCCTTCCACTGCATCCCAATCTGTTGTAGCAAGTGTATATAAGAAACGTTTTATTTCTCCATAGTAATGTTTATCCATAGATGAACCTGTTACCTTCCCATCTTTAGCTAAAAATGCACTTCCCCAATCAACATCAGCTAAAATCTGATAATTATTTGGTGTAGCCGGAGGTGTTATATTCCAGCTTGGATCTACAGTACCATTATGATTAACTACAGTACCGGTAAAAATTTGATATGCCTGAAATCTTCCATTTAACTGCTCTGCAGTAAGTGATCCCGGATTAGCTGGCGTTAAAGTAGTGGAACTAGGTTTAATAGTAATAATATAAGTTTCATCAGCAGCTTCCGGTCCGCTGGCCGCCCCCATCGCTACCAGCGACATCGGCAATGTCATCATGGTCGCCATCACCAAAGCGATCAATCGTTTTCCCAATTGTTTTTTCATAATCTCTTTCCTTCCTTTCTTTTGAAAGTTTGTTTATAATTATTCTATATGAGAGCCACCCCCCCCCGGAAGATTTTCCGGTTCAGGCGGATATATAGGTTATGCGTCCACACGGGACTAAGCAATTCTGCCAAAGCTCGGTAGTGGCAAAATGCAGAATAAGATTCTGCCGACAACCTGTTCTTCGGAAACACAGCCAATAACTGTATTCCGAGAATCGATCGAGGCTCTTCTATTATCGCCGAGCACGAAAAAACTGTTTTCCGGAACGGTAATCGGAAATTCCACGTCGCATTCTCCCAGGCTCTTGCCCTTCAGATACGGCTCTTCCAATTCCTCTCCATTGATATATACTGTGCCGCTGTCGTCCATTGTAATCTCGTCTCCCGCAACGCCCACTACGCGCTTGCAGAGAATTCCGCTTCCATAATAAAACGCGATAATGTCTCCGCGGGACAGCTCTGTGGTCTTGTGAGCAATCACAATATCACCGTCGACCAATGTGGCACTCATGGAACTGCCGTAAATTCTCATCACCGGAAATACATAATTTTCAATCAGCACAACCACCGCCGCCGCTATTAAAAGCGAAATCAGCACATTACGCAGAATCCGCAAATATCCTTTACCTCGTATTTCCTTCTTTGATTCAGCCTCATTTTCCGCGATACTTTCTTCGGGAGTTCCGACGGCTTCCTGCTTCGCCGGGCTTTCCTCCTGTACCGCCTTTTCACGGTTCAGTTCCTCTGCTTCCTTCTCTGGTTCCTCCATGAACCACCTCCTTCAATGCGATTCCATTTTCTTCTGTTTACAATTCCATTTTTCTTCTTCTATCATTGCTGATCATCATTGCCAGCACAACACCTCCCAGCAGGATCAGCAGACTGCCGCTTTGCAGGAACCATCCCAGGCCGGAAGCTCCGGCAGCGGGAAGTTCAAATGACTGCTTATGATTGACAAGATTTAATATCAAAATATATCCTGTGTCTGAAGTATCCGCTCCAATCTGACCATATTGAATCGTATAGCCTCTATAAATGTCTCCCACAGTAGTCATACTATCTGAATCAATCTGCAGGGAACCATCGTCAGCTACAGTAAATACAAATTCTACACCTGTACTATCCAGAACGTATTCATCTAACGTTTTTTCTTCAACCAGTTTATAAACTTTGCCATAAGATTCCAGGTTACTATAAACATCTTCGCTGAGATCAAAATTAATTTGACCATTAGCATCGGTTTCCTGTGACGAACCTTCCAGTTGATAGGATGTATCCGGTTCATTATTCTTTTTCGAATACAGAGCGAAGGTCACACCTTGAAGCGGCTCCCCACTATCAGCATCTGTTTTTTTGATCTGCAGACGAAACTTATCAGGTGGAACCCTGTTTTCAACTTGCATATGAAGAGTCCCGTCTGTATTATAATTACCAAAAAACGAATGTAACGTTACACTCTCGTATCCAGATCCAGAATCTATCGAGGTCGTTATTTCGTCTGCCTGCATGCCTTTACTACTTCCATCCGTGTAAAAGGTTAATAATTTCTCATTACTCAATTTACTTTCTACTGCATAATATTGATACTGATTACCGGTAACTTCATCATATAAAGGAATGTCCTTTAAAAGACAGTTCCATTGAATTTTCTTAGTTTCGGATGCCGGTATAATTACATTGCCTGCAGCATCTTTACTCTCTTCCGTCCTCTCTATCGTTTCTGACGCCTCTGCTTCATCGGCAACCACAATGCCATCCACGGTTACCTTGTACTTTCCAGTATAACTCTGATAACTGATTCCTGCTGACGTTGTTTTTTCTTCCATTATAGGCGTAAAGATAATCGTTCTATATAACTCATAATTTTCCGCTGTTGCTCCCGGAGCATTCTTAGTACTCCGATAAATACTAATGGTAATCTCTTCCGGCTGCAATGTCGTCAGATCCGGAGCAACTCCACCCATAGTAAACAGCCATTCCTTATCAATCGATAAATCGGCAATTGGAGTATTAACAATTTTTATTGTACTGGCTAATGTTGCATCCATATACTGGTATAACTCAACATCTTCACCATTAAATTTCTTTATAGTGGGTTTTATTTCTTCCAATTTCCCATTATCTGCACGCGCATAGTATTTTGTAGTATATTTTTCAGTTCTATCATTAACTGTTTCTTTGCTAATATAATATCGATACGGATATGATTTTCCCTTAAATTCTACGACATCAGCCAAGAAATCCCATTTATTATACCAATTTTTTTCGACACCTAATATTTCATCACTAATTGCGCTGAGTGAAACAGGTTCTTTTGTCCATTTTTCTAACTCGGTTTCCACATATTCATATCTGTCAGTAACAGTAAATGGAAGAAACTTTTTGCTATTTAGGGACTCAAATATCTTCTCTTTATCGCTTGTCATTATAGTAATAAAATAATTATTGTTATCTACCGTTTCCTTTACAGATTGAGTAAAAGGATTAGTTGTCAGCCCATATGAACCCAATACTTTATAACTTGTATAATTATCAGCAGTAATTTTTTCCGGATAATCCAACAATCCATTCCAGACTTCTTTTCGGTAATAGACAGTTCTATTGTTGTCCTCAGTACTAACTAAGGATTTTATCTCCATACTATCACTTTCAGGTACCGCGACAACAGTATATCTGTGCTCCCACTTCTGACTTCTTTCGGCATTACTTAGATTCTCAATAATTATAAATCGTATATCTGAACCTTGCACGCTTCTCTCACTAACAGGTTTTCCACTGCTATCCGAACATTCTATCGTCTGAGTTATAGTATCTGAAGCCGACTCTCCTTTTTGTTTTATTTCAGTAATAGAAGCAGAACTTAAGTTTTCATCCTCTAATTTGTTCTTTTCCAACGGATAAACTTCAATTAACCAACCATTTGTATTTTCAACCAACCATGTCTCATTTGTGGTTGAATAATACTCTCCTGATTTTCCCCCCGTTCGAGTACTATCCAATATCGTGCTCCTATTTGCCTGAAAAACAATCTGTAGTTTGACTGTACCAACCGGTACTGTAATAATTCCATCAGAATCAGGCTCCAAGTTTCCACCCAGAGGGCTGTCCTCTGCATTATATGCTTTGATTGATAGGTTTAAAGGATTCGCTGACGCTTCTTTAATTGTTACGCTGCTATCCTTATTATTAAATTGGTCATAAACTTCTTTAATTAATTTAATTCCATTGAAGGCCAGCGTGGTATATTTTGTATTGTCTTCTACACTGACATCAATTGTAATACTATCATCTTTCTTAACAAATACAGTCTTCTCATCTTGTGCCGTTTTATTATACACGGTAGTACGAATAACCATATCCTCTCCGGTGTCAGGGGAATAATCAACATTTAAAATATCCGTTTCTGTTGGATTCTCCATATCTGCATAAGTTACACGCTCACGGTACAAATCGACTTTCACGTCTTCTTGTGCCTCTGGTTCACCGGCTGTGCCATCATGTTCATTAAATCCATTTATGGAATCCGTCCACTCTTTTTCAACCCTACGTTCTGTAATTCCAACATCTTTGAATGCTACCTTCAGGTTAGAACTATTTAGTCCGCGTTCCATATAAAAAATATCGATACTATATTGAATCGTATCTACGGTTGGATCTGTACTTTCCAAAAGACCATTTCCATCTTTATCCGTCAATTTGTAAACTGCAAAATTAACTGTAGCAGGGGTTTTTGTTTCTAAAAGTTTACCATTAACTTTGACTTCTCCTGTTAAGGTAACCTGAAAATATGCCGGAGTTTCTTTAGCTAAGTCAGCCTCCAGTATTTCCTGCAAATCTTTATCTACAAATTTTGCAGTATAGTTTCCACTGCCAGTATATTGATCGCCAAAAAATTCCGCTTTAACTTCATCTATCGATCCGCTTCCTGCTTTTACGCCATCATTTGTTGCTATCACAAATGCGGCTGTTTCTATGTCAGCCGTTTCTTTTGTTTGCGCATTTCCTATTGATTCGTTCAACAACCCATACTTCGTATTATTAGTTCCAGCATCATATTTTACATCATATGTGGACTCAGTTACCGCATATCCTCTCTTCATATCAATGACGCCGCCGCGGGCCGCATGGGTTCCGCCAATATCAAGTGCTAATGTACTTTTTTTCTCTCCATTCTCGGTTCTATTGATATAGGCCCATACATCATCATCTCCAGAAAATTTCAGAATCCCTTCTCGTAAACTTCCACTTGCATAGGTAGCCAATGGTATGCTCAATTTCATACCAAACATCAGGTTTTCGCTATAGAAAAGTTCATCCGTTGCAGAACTGTTAAATGGATAAAACTGACCATCATCTGAAGTTTTTGCATCTGCTTTTTTTACACGTTCTCCTGTTGTCGCGGTTTCATCTGTATAACGCATGTAATAGTTCTTGCCATTCTTTGTAAGTCTGGTCGCATATTTATCTTCCGAGCTATCATACTCATAATACCCATTTGTACTCTTCATAAAGCTAAACTGTACATTCGGATAAACCGCCCCATAGACCGCATTTCTTTCATTATTCCCTGTCAAAAAGGCTTCATCAAAATATGGGCTCGGACTACTCGTGCCATCCAATGTAACAAGCCCTTCATTTGTCTCTTCTGTATTAATCAATCCGGCAACGCCACGGCTGTTAGACAATCCATGCGCAGCATTTAAAAACCATGAATCAGCCGGCGTACCATATGTAGAATACTCCGTCCCAGTAAACGCATACAAATAGGTTCTTTCCTGAGGAATTCGATATGCATATACATTTGCATATTTCGTATGTTTTGTATCTGTAAATGTGTTTTGCAAAAAGGCTTTGAATCCTTTGTAATCCTCTTCCTGCCATACATTTCCATATCGATCTGTCGTATCATATCTTCCATTTCCAGTAAACCAGGAATTCGATCCGAAATATAAGGGATAAAGTCGTTCTGCTGAGTCTTTATAATTATTCCAAATTGCTTTATTCCATAAATCACCCTGATAAGCATAAGAAATAGAATTCGAGCCTTCAGAAAATGTCACCAAATTTTCTGGTGCCGGCGTACTGTCATCCCCATAAAACTTATTTACAGCTATTTTATTTTTTTCATTGTAGTCCTTATGTTGGTCAATTCTACCCTTGTACTGCGCCATAATATCGGCGTCTGCACTATTAAATTCTTTTCTATAATCGCCGTTATTATACACTCCATAAAACCAGTCATGCGCATCCAGCTGCTGCCCCGCCAGTTCCCAATCTGAAAAATAATCATAAAACGTTGCCGTTGCCTTATCAAAAGTATCTGCGCTAGAGATTCCGTTATCTCCATCTCCAATGGCTACACAACCTTCTGCATTATCAACCTGGCTTTGTAACCCAACTCGGTTTACATCTGTTACAACGCCGGTAATTCCTTCCATATTCCAATGGTATCCAATAAAGGTACGATTAATGCCGTCTTCCGGATAAACCGGATTGGTAAAGGATTGATAATCACTATATATTGGTTCTCCATCATAAAAATATAATTCTATCTGATAAATATTGATACCACTTCCAGTTGATGCAATATAATATGTTCCAGCAGTATTAAATTCTAGTATACTTGCTTTAATAGTAGTCTCATCAGTTCCTTCTATAACCTCAGCATCTACAGAGTCATAATTTTGATCATATAAACCAACTTTTCTTTTTGTACCATCTCCATTCGGTCCTCCCAAGGCATATACTTTAGCATATCCCGGCTTATCTACTTGGATTTCAATAGTTCTAGCCTTATCGCTTTTTTGTCCGGCTCCTCCCGTACTAAGATAATTCGCAAATGTTTTGTTTGAATTCTCTTGATCTTTTTTTGAGTTCTTGTTTTTATTAACTGCAATTGTTTTGTCAGCGGTCGCATGAATTATAAAGCCAGAAATGCTTGAAACATCATTCTCCAACTCGCCTTTGCTATTTAACAAACTGTCATCTAACTCATTTATGTTCTTAGTGCTAAGTACTGCTCCTTCCTTCACAGCTCTTGTCACAGTTGCCTTATATCTGACAGTTATCGTGCTAATTTTTTCCTTGCTCATTACGGTATAACTATGTTGTTTCTGCAAACTAAACCATTTCGGAGTGCTATGCGTATTCAGCGCAATCTCCCGATCATCAATAGCAGAGTCCGTAAAAGAATTATCAAACAAAGTAACTTTGGAAGAATCTTCATCCACAGTCAGTTTTGCTTCTGCTATCGGAATGACAGTAATCCCATAATCGGCAGGCAATATCACCCCATCACCTGTCACTTGGATTCCTGATGGAACCAAAAACTGTGTACCCGTCTGATCTGTAATTGTAAATGCAGGAGTAATACTATTATTAAGAATATTTTCCAGTTTTACAGTTTCTGTATCCTTCAATTCTACTGAATATACAGTTGTTTCATTATCGTTACCGATTATATACGTTTTATCAGCATCCAAAGCAGCCGTAACTTTATAAAAATCAGATGCTACAGTTTCAACATCGGCAATATCTTTTCCTTCGCTTTTTTCTGTCACACTTAAGCTTGTATTTGCATAAATAGTTAATGTTCCGCCTGCATTTGATATATTCAATAGATTACCATTGCCGGATAATTCCATATTAAATATATTGCCATTAAGATTTTTTTCTTCTGAATTATATTTAATGTTTAAGCCTGAATTTCCAAGGATAGTAAAGATAACTCCACCCTCTGTAAAGGAATACAAATTTGAAAATCCATTTGCTTTATAGTTTAACTGTTCTGTAGTAAGTTCTACTGGCAGGATATTACTGCCCGTAATGGATTCTTCAGACTTCTCAGCCCAACCTGCAAGTTTAATAAAATCTACAGTATCACCATTGATCGGATCTACTCCGCTATACTTGTATTGCATTGCAAGCGCCGGTGCAAAATAGCAGTTCCATGAAGGGGATACCGTTAGCTTTTCTTCGTCTTCTTTTGTTGTCTCCCACACAAAATCTTTATAATCATAACCCCACTCACGGCTTTCACTAGTCATTTGGTAATTGCTCATCGTATCATAGACCGTTCCGCTTGCAACCCCCTTAAACTTGATTTTAGTGCCATCTGCGATTTTTTCTGGAGTAACGTAGACATACTCCGGATTGACATGCTCCATAGAAGAAGGGTAGTTCTCATCCTTTGGATCGAGGGTATTTAACAAAACCATTTCTTTATAATTACTATAATTCATTCCGTCATCTTCCGAAACAGCATAGTACACCTTATCATATCCGGACAATCCATTATCAAAATATATGTACCGCTCCGTTTCCGCAGCTTTACCGGGGCCCGCTGCCAGCCCGATATCACTTGCCGAAAACGAAAAAATCATACTCAGGGTAAGCAGTAAAGCCATACACCGTTTCCATTTCGTATTCCCCATTTTTCCACGCTCCTTCAAAATCAACAATACCGTTACATTTATATCCGCACAACTGGTTATGCAAAAAGACACCATATGTATTTATAATAGTTTATTGTAGTCCAATACGCAGCAATTGTCAATAATCGGATTAGTGAATATGCTGATTTATTGGTTAATTTCAGCTCCCTTTTTGTGAAATTTTTTTCATCTTAAATTTTTCAAAGTTTTTTCTTTTGCATTTTATACAATTTCCATGTAACGGGGATTTTCTGTTTTCTCATAAGGCAGCGCAAAACTGCAGCGTTTCTGATCCCATAAGGATATCCCTGCCTATGACAAAAAAAAACAGGCGGGCCTCTATACAGTCCCTCCTGCTTTTTCCCTGTTAATCCTGCTTTCTTCTGCCCACTATTTTACAAGCTTTCCATGCTGTAACTTCAACACCGTTTCCAGCGGCAGCTTCAGCTTCTGGGCGATTGTTTCTGCATCCAGGGCATCCAGTAACGCTTTCGCATTCTCGATGCACTTTTCTTTTCTTCCCTCGGCAAGTCCAACCTGGCGCCCTTCGGCAAGTCCAGCCTGGCGCCCTTCGGCAAGTCCAGCCTGGCGTCCCTCGGCAAGTCCCTCCTGTCTGCCTTCCTCTTTTAGATCAATCATTGCCTGACACATATCCACACGTCCTCCTTCTTTTTCGATATACTTGAATCCCGCATTGGTATACAGATTCACCAGCTGCGCCGCCTCCCGGCTCATGTTATGAAATCCCGGATCTGTCTCCGCGATCGCTCTGATATTCGCAAGATCCCCGGAAAACCGGATAAACTTCAGCACGTTCCGCAGGTCTGTCCGGAACAGTTCGATCTCCTCCATGGACATCCCATGCGGATCCACCAGATGGATCCGGTAATCGTTTACCCACGACAGAACTCCGGCATCCTGCACCTCCAGCATCTCGTGCAGGCCCAGCGGCCCGTCCCACCGCTCTCCCGAGAGATTGAGCACAATGGAGAGGACCGGAACCAGCCTGTCCTCCTTCCCGAAGCCGGACAGAAACTCCGCGCTGCTTCCCCACTGACGCTGTTCCAGACGGCTGCGTTTCCGCTCCTTCACCTGCCTGTCATAGGTCAGGCTGTCCCACAGCATGGTACGCACCGGCATGGCGTAATTCGTATACGACTGCGGCTCGATTCCCAGGATCAGGTACTCCTGTCTGCCGTCGCACATATGCGACAGCAGCTTGAGCCCGTCCCGGAACCGCTGCGCGGCAGCTGTGCCGTTCTCCGCCGCCTCCTGCAGCAGAACCTCATTCGTATCCATCTCCGTCAGATCTTCCGGAGAGACACGCTGTTCTCCGCCGTAGAGCACCACATTGACCAGATCGGCAAAGACCGCGTTGTCCCGCAGGTATGCCTTCGCTGCGATATCTTTTCTACCCATACATTTACCTCCATTATAACATGAATATTTTATTTTTCAACATAAAGTTCTATTGTATAATTTACTTTTTACTTTTTTCTTGCCACTATTACTCTCATACGCTTTTTCTTATTTATTATCTTCATTTTAATTATTCACACATTGTTTATTTACATTATATTATATAAGTCTCTTTTTGTCAATCATGTTTTCTTTTTTATTCAAAAAACGGGAGGAGCACATTGCCAATGCTAACTAAATGCCATTGGCAATATGCCCTTCCCGCTTTCCTCTTATATTTTCAATTATTCTGTTGTCATATCGCAGTCTGCAGCCCTTTTACAGATTCTCATTTCGCAGCGCGTCCATAGTATTTTCCTTTTCTTCCTTATGCATTCCGTACAGCATGGTGGCAAACACTACGCCAAACACGCAGATAACGGAAATCATAAGGCTCTTCCACGGAAACAGATATGGCATCATTGCGCCCGCATTGATGGCCCGATACATCAGCCATGTGGCAAACAGCGCTGCCGGAATCCCGTACAGCAGGCCCTTGGTGCCGTACAGCAGACATTCAAAGTTCATCATTTTCCGGAAGCCTTTCCGCGTCATTCCTACGGAACGCAGCATTGCAAATTCCCGCCGCCTGAGCCGGATATTGGTAGAAATAGTATTGAATACATTTGCCAGCGCGATCAGAGAGATCAGGACGATAAAACCATAGGCAAATACGGTGACGGCAGTTACCAGCGCCCGATTGGATCTGATATTTTCCGCCCGATTAGAAGAGGAATAGCCGATCCCCAGAGATCGGAGCACCTGCTCCGCCTCCTGCTGCGCCAGCTTCGCATCCTCTGCCTGGATATAAAAATTCCCGTAGTTTGCCTTCGTACTCACGCCCGGTTCGTATTCCTTTCCCAGCACAGTTCCGATCGCGCTGTAAGGATACATCAGAAATACGGTTCCGTAACCGATTCCCATAAACCATGGCCCCCGTTCCACACTGGTTCCGATTTCCAGGCTTCGTTCCTCTTTTACCGTTTCCATTTCTTCATCCATACAATATAGAGTCGCCGCTGCCGGAAACCGGCTGATTCCCCGATAATTGATATATCGCTGCTCTTCGCCGCTCCATAACTGTACAAAATCCATTGCCACCGCTTTCGGCTGCTCCGTACTCATATATACTGCTTCATCCAGCCCCTGTTCTTTCAGATATTCCCGGTACACCCCATCTTCGATAAAGATCAGTTGGGCAAACATCCGGTTTTCTCCGGGATCCGGCGATGCCTCCAGGGAAACCGGCTGGCCCTGCTCCGCCAGATAGGTCGGGTCCACGCAGTCATTGTCCAGATATACGCTATAGCCATTGCTTGCATCCGCATAAATATTGTAAGTGGATGCTTTCACATGCTCGCACCGTTCAAGCGCGCTGTTCAGATCATCCAATGTTTTGATCTTATTCAGACTGTTCCGATGGATATACAGACTCAGATCATAGGACTGCCCATTGTCAAAAAAATCCTGGGAACGCAGCATATACGTACAGAAGCTGTCTGCGGAAACAAACAGGACGATACTCATGAACAAAGACAGCACGGTAGCCCGGTAACGCCGCTTGTTGCGTTTATAATTTTTGCTTGCCAGCATCCCCTCAAATCCAAAGAGCGTCCGGGTCAGCTTCGCAGTCTTCACTTTTTTTCCTGTAATCTTTACGTCCGCAGTCTGCCGGATCGCGCTAATCGCGGAAATCTTCACTGCTTTTCTCGCCGGCAGCCACGCGGAGATCAGAACCGTGACCAGACTGACGGCAGCCGCAATCAGCACCGCCCCGAGTGAAACATGGATCTGCAGTTTGACGGTACTGTTGATAAATTCCTCAAACAGAGATCCTACAAAACGGAACGTAATGCCGATTCCGCCGATCCCTGCCAGAAGTCCGAACGGAATTCCCACAGCACATAACACCAGCGCCTCAAACAATACGCTGTGGAGGATCTGCTTTTTCGTTGCGCCGACAGATTTAAGAAGTCCGAACTGTTTCACCCGTTCACTGACGGAAATGGAAAACGCGTTATAGATCAGGGAAATCGAGCCGAACATAATTAACGCCATTAAGATGGCTCCCATTCCATAAAGTACATGATTAAACCCGGTCTCGTCCGAAGCGCCGTTCAGCCGAAGCAGTCCCATGTGTACTTCACTGTCACAGTCCGCAAATTCTGTATTCAGCCAGTTTTGAATTTCACGCATCTGATGCAGGCACACATATGCCTCATAAGAAGGATCGGAATCTTCTTCCGGCAGCGCCGCAATTCCGTTTCCGGCCGAACCGGTCAAGGCTGTATAGCCCGGCGCCTCATAGGGTTCAAAAGACAGTCGTTCGCAGAACCCGACCACGGTATAGGTCTCAGTCCGTTCCACTGCCAGAGTTTCTTCCCGATTCAGATAACTGCTGTCCTGTCCCAGTGTTTCGCCGTCCGCCTGCCGTTTCCCCACGTCCAGAGTGAGCCGATCCCCCAGCTGATATTCCGCCTGTCCGCCAGTATATAAATGTTCCGGCAGCAAAATCTCTGTGTCTGTTTCTGGCATCCTGCCCTCCGTTATATGAATGGCAAGCAGGTCTCCGGGATCTGTTTCCAGTCCCATTAAAAACAGATAGGGTTTCTTGGCATCCACATTTTCAATTTTCGCATACCCGATATTTTGAAGGATTGCGGCCTGTTCTACCGTTTCATCCGCTTGAATCCGGCTGATCTGTTCTCTGTCCGCCGCTTTTATATGGCCCTGCCAGGTTCCGTCCGCTTCGATTTCCACCTGCAGCACAAAATTCTGCATACTGGAAATGCTGGCCGTCACTGCCGTAAACATCGCCACTGACAGCAAGATTCCCACAATCGTCACCAGTGTCCGTGTTTTATTTTTCTTTAAATTCTGAATGGTTACCCGATTTAAAATGTTCATGACCGTATAACCTCATCTTTCACGATTTTCCCGTCTTCTATGGAAAGGATCCGGTCTGCCTGCAGCGCAATGTTCTCATCGTGGGTAATGACGATCAGCGTCTGATTATATTTTTTGTTGGAAAATTTTAGCAGCTCCACAATCTCCTGGCTGTTTTTGGAGTCCAGATTACCGGTGGGCTCATCAGCCAATACGACCGCAGGCGCGTTCATCAGCGCCCGCCCGATGGATACCCGCTGCTGCTGTCCGCCGGACAGCTGATTGGGCAGATGCTTTTCCCTTCCCCGCAGTCCCAGGATCTCCAACATTTCCTCCAGCCGTCCTTTATTGACCTCTCTGCCATCCAGCAGCACGGGCAGCGTCATATTCTCTGTCACATTCAATACCGGAATCAGATTGTAAAACTGATAGATCAGTCCCACCTGCCGCCGCCGAAATATGGCAAGCTGTTCTTCATTCTGTGCGTACACATCCTGCCCGTCCATGAATACCCTGCCCGAAGTGGGTTCGTCAACGCCGCCCAGAATATGCAGCAGCGTCGACTTGCCGGAGCCTGACGGCCCGATGATTGCCGTAAACTCCCCTTTTTCTACGGAAAAAGATACATGATCCAGTGCCGTTACCTGATTTGCGCCGGTTCCGTATGTTTTTACCAGATTTTCTACTCGTAAAATCTCCCTATATATTCTCCAATCCGAAGCATTTCCGTATCATCACATCGCTTCATTTCCGTATAATTTTGTGATGTCTCCTTCACACTACCATATCCGGGTGACACGCAAATGACTTTTTAATTACAAAATTGTCACTTACAATAATAAAGAGAGGATACAGTTAAGATCCTCTCTGATGGTATTTCTTCACACCATACTCTTATAAAACCGAACCGTAAACCGTGCGCCGCCTTCTTTCCGGTTTTCCGCTTTAATCGTTCCATTCTGCCGGGTAATGATCATACGGGACAGGGCCAGTCCAATGCCAACGCTCTGACTGTCCGCGTTTCTGCCCCGATAGAACCGTTCAAACAGATGTGGCAGGTCTTCCGCGGGGATCCCGGCCCCGTTGTCTTCCACAATAATTTCTGTATACACCGGATTTTCAGAAGCCCGGATCCGGATCACACCGCCGTCCGGCGTATGTTCCATGCAGTTTTTTACAATATTTTCCAACGCTTCCAGGGACCATGCGAAGTCGCCTGTAAAAACAGGCGTTCCCTCGATATCCGTCTGCAGGTTCTGATCATGCAGGTCCATGGATACCGAAAAAGGCGCCGTTGCCTGTCCGACCAGATCCGTCACATTTACCGGCTCTTTTTCCATATGAGCGGTGCCGGAATCCAACCGGGAAATTTTTAACAGTGACTGGATCAGCCAGTCTATCCGAGATAACAATTCCTGCAGTTCCCGAGTCAGACACAGCCGGGTTTCCGTGTTAAGCTGTGTCTCCTGCAGCCGCTCGGCCACCAGATGAATGGCAGTCATCGGAGTCTTCAGCTGATGGGAAATATCCGCCAGGGAGTCCGCAAGATACTGCTTATCTGCCTTTAACTGCGCCGCCTGTTCCCGCATCCGGCCCGTCATCTTCCGGATCTCATTCTGTAAAACCGCCAGTTCCCCTTCTCTGCAGGCGGAAAACATCAGGATTTCTTCTTCATGCAGCAGCCGGTCGATCTCCCGGCTCATTTCCGCCAGCTTTTTATAGCGGTTCCGTGTAATCCATAAAAACATCGCCGTAAAAACCAGGCAGACTGCGCATACAAAAAAGCCGCAGAACAGATCTGCGGCAAATGCTGCAATGATAAAAATCAAACTGACCATTCCGTATCCGATCAGGCTGCGGCTGATCTCCCGGTTTCGCAAAAAATTCATACCTGATTCTCCCAAGTCAGATAGGTAGTGTCAAAAACTACCTGTTTTTTATTGCTAAATTTTAATAAAATCCTTGATTTTAAGGGAAATCTGCAAA
>CANQOK010000016.1 GCA_947625465.1 uncultured Lachnospiraceae bacterium
CCATAATAAAACCTCCAAACTGTGTAGTTTTATCTTACATCAGTTTGGAGGTTTACACAATCTTTGGGATAGACCCGTATAAGGCTTCACTGCGATAGAAAAATTGTTTCGTATATCCTTTATTTATTTTCCCCAGACAGGATCGCTTCCACTGCACTCCTTTTTTCATAAAGCACACAGCCGCCGAAATGATCGTCTGCCAGTACATTGCCTTCACGCAGAGCAGCAAACAACGGCGATTTTAGCGCCTGTCTCAGAGAGGTATCACGCACATTAATATCCGAATACGGAGAAAATGGGCAGGGCTCCGCTCCGCCATGGGAGTTGATATGGAAGAAGCCTCGGCCCGCCGCAATACAGCCGCCGGAACTTTTCTCGTCGCCCGGAAATGACACAAATACCATCTCCTGATATTCTTCACGCAGCCGCGCAATTCCTTCCTTCAAAATCGTACGCTCCGCTTCGCCGGGTGCAAGTTCCTCGCTCTCCTCTGTTACGGGTACAAATTCCACATAGACCACCAGCTTGCAGCCGCGCTCTGTCAGCGTGTCAAGAAACTCAGGGGAAATGACCTCGCAGACATTTCGCGTTGTCACCGTGACGGAAACGCCAAACAGCAGTTTCTTATCATGCAGCGCATCCATGTTGGAAATCAGTTTTTCATATACGCCTTTTCCGCGGCGTTCGTCAGTTTCCTCTTTGCCGCCCTCAATGCTCATGACCGGGATCAGATTGCGGCACTTGTCAAACAGCGTAAAGTAAGCATCATCCATATAAGTACCGTTTGTAAAGATTGGAAAGATGATGTTCGGCATCTTTCCGGCCGCTTCCATAATATCCCGCCGCAGCATCGGTTCCCCACCTGCCAGGAGGATATAGCTCACTCCGATTTCATCTGCCTCCTGAAAAATCGCGAGCCATTCCCCATCGGAGAGCTGGCATACCGGCGCGGCATCCACGGTGGCGTGATTGCAGCGGGAATAGCAGCCGGCACAGTGCAGATTGCAGCTGCTGGTGATACTGGCAATCAAAAACGGGGGAATATGTTCTCCTGCCTTCTCGGCCTCCGCCCGGCGCTTTGACGCTTTTTTGCTGGCTGCCGCAAACCGGATCATAAAAGCACTCTCACGGGGATCTTTCAAGGCAGCTTTCAAAGATTCTGCCACGATTCTTTCAACGCCATGCGTCATATATGATTGAATGTCAAATTTTTCGTCCATAATATGCATTATCCCCTGTTTCTCTCGGTTAACTTTCCGAGCAGCTCATACAGAATCCCGTATAAAATCTGCGCTTTTTCCGGCTCCATATCTACACAGGCAGCGAGACGCTGCGGCACGGAGAGCGCCTTTTCGCGCAGGGCGTTTCCTGCGTCCGTTATGGAAACAATCAAATCACGTTCATCTTCGGTCGAACGCCGCCGCGCTACATACCCCTTTTCCTCCAGCCGTTTGAGCAAAGGCGTCAGCGTGCTGGAATCCAGATACAGGAATTTGCCGACCTCTTTTACCCGCAGTTCCTTATGCTCCCACATCACCATCATCGTGATATACTGCGTGTAGGTCAGGTCGAGTTCATCGAGGTATGGCTTATATGCTTTCACGATCTCTTTCGCGCAGGCATAGAGCGGAAAACAAATTTGATTTTCTAATTTTAAAGGGTCAAATGGAATCTCCATGATTTCTGTTTCTCCTTACGATATGATTAAGATGCCTGCTGGGAGCAGGTATTTTCGGTCTTATAGTCATAACGGAACATTACAGAACCTCCTCGACCTTTGCCTTTACCTTGTCAAGCGATTCGGTCGGCTCAAAGCGGGCGGCGATCTCTCCATTACGGTCGATCAGAAATTTCGTGAAGTTCCATTTGATTTTACCGTTATTCTTATAGTCCTTGTCCATCTTCTTTACGACCGGCTTGAGAATCAACCCCATCGGGCCGGAAAACCCGGCAAATGTGGTATGCTCTGTCAGATATTTGTAGAGCGGGATCGCATTTTCACCATTTACATCAATCTTGGCAAACTGTGGAAATGTAATGCCGTACCGTCCGGTACAGAAGCTGTGGATCTCCTCGTCGCTGCCCGGAGCCTGCTCTCCGAATTGGTTGCAGGGAAAATCGAGAATCTCCAGCCCGTCCTTCTGATGAAGCTCATACAGGTCTTGAAGCTCGTCATACTGCGGTGTAAATCCGCACCCGGTCGCCGTGTTCACAATGAGAAGCACTTTCCCTTTATAATCAGAGAGCGGCACGTCACTCCCGTCCTGTGCTTTGATTTTGAAATCGTAGATGTTCATGTTCTTACCTCTATTTATTTTTGCAAGATTTAATCTCGCGCTATTGATATGATAGTACTTTATCATTGAAATGTCAACCAGAAAAAATAACCGGGCATTCGCCCGGTACACATTACTATCTATGTTCTTTTTGGATTTCCTTAAATTCCAGCTCCTAAAACAGCCCTTTTAATTCCTCCAGCAGTTCCAGATCCGACTGCCGCACTTTAATATTGGCGGTTCTGGTCTCTTCGCCCGGTTTTGTAACCGACACTTCAATGACCATATCTTCCTCTAAGCCTTTCGCGTAAACACTCTGCATAAAAGCGATAAACTTCGGATGGTTTTGGGCAAATCTGTCTTTCGCGCTTTTTAATTTCAAAATAGACATGGGATTCAGCATTTCTTCCTCCTGTAAAATTATAATTCTTCCGTTTTAAATGTATTGTATCCTTCGTAATAATAACTATAATCGATTCCCTTCATATAAACCGCACGATCATTAACGCGGTCAGTCAGGGCATTCTTAAGAATATGCTTAATCTCAATATCCTTAATCGGGCTGCGTTCCATGGCCAGAAGATAATCTTCCTTATCAACTTTACTCCAGTCTACCACCATGCCAATTTCCTTTTTGAATATACAATCCAGCCAGATCCGGGTGCTTCTGCCATTTCCTTCACGAAATGGATGTGCAATATTCATCTCAACATATTTCTCCACAATCTCGTCAAATGTAGATTGCGGCATCCGGTCAATATTATCAAGAGCATCCTGCAGATATATCAGCGGTGCGAACCGGAAATTCCCTTTTGAAAGATTCACGGTACGCAATTCTCCCGCAAACGCATAGATCTCGTCAAACAAAAATTGATGAATGGCTTGCAGAGATGCAAATTTACCTGCCTCCAAAGAGTCCAATACCCCGTTTTCAAACAGTTCCGCCGCTTTCTTTTTGCTGATTCTTTCTTCTGCAGCGGCAAGTTCGGGAGAACTTGTAATACCTAATTTATTTTCAAGCGCCATTGTAAAACCTCATGCTTTCAAAAGATATTTCTATTGTATCATACCTACAAATTTTTTCAATTGCAAATGAATGCTAAGTGTAATACTGCGCCTGCGCGTTCCACAGCTCATAGTATTTGCCCTGTTCATCCCGCAGCAGCTCCTCATGGCTGCCCCGCTGGATCAGGCGTCCTTCATGGAACACCGCAATGTCATCGCAGAACTGGCAGGAAGACAGCCGGTGGGAAATATAAATTGCCGTCTTTGCCCCAACCATAGCGTCAAATCCGGAATAGACCTCATACTCGGATAAGGGGTCCAGACTGGCCGTCGGCTCATCTAACAGAACAAACGGAGCGTCTTTATACAAAGCTCGCGCCAATGCGATTTTCTGGGCCTCTCCGCCGGAAATTTCCACACCTTCATCGGAAATATCCTGATACAGATAGGTATCCAGACCATAAGGCAGTTCATCGAGGCGCTCTCCCAGTCCTGCTTTTTCCAGACATTCCCGCGCCAGCGCCCGGTCATATTCTAACGACGCGGCCACATTCTGCCCCAACGGCAGTGACAGCAGCTGAAAATCCTGAAATACCACGGAAAATAACCGGATATATTCTGTCTGACTGAATTTCTTAATATCCACGCCGTTTAACAGAATTTCTCCCTCTTCCGGATCGTATAAGCGGCACAACAGCTTGATCATAGTTGTCTTACCTGAGCCGTTCATCCCCACAATAGCCAGCCGTTCTCCGATCCGCAGCCGCATGGAAAAATGCCGCAGCGCATACTGTTCATTGCCGGGATATCGGAACGAAACATTCCGGAATTCAATCTCATACCTGTGGTCGCGCCGTTTTTCAACCGGCAGCTTTCCCTTATACATTTCATCACTGATGTTTAACATTTCCAATGTGCTGGCATGTTTTCGCGCCGTCAGGGACAGCGATTTCCATTGCATCTGCAGCCCGACGATACCGTCCAATACATTGGTCATACAGCCTGCGTATTTCAATACGTCTCCCAGCGCAAAAGCACCGGCTATGGCATAGGCGGCGGAAACAAGGAAACCCGTCAGAGTAAGAAAGCTCCGGCTTCCTGTAATCGTCATCTCGAGCCGCCCGGCCAGCTTTCCCAATGTAGGCGCCCAGGAAACCAGTTCATCCTGTTTCTTTTCATTGTCTACGGTATAATGCTTCATCAGCTCATATCCGTCATACAGATGAATAACCTTAATATGATGATACGCTCCGCTTATTGCCTGCATTGCCCAGTACCAGGTAAAGCTGGCCATTTTTTTCTCTGTTTCTTCGTTAAATCCTCTTTTTCTTACCCGGTCGCTCCAATCCATCAGCAATTCCTCGTTGTAAGCCGCTTCCCATTTGCTCCGTATATGTATGAACACGGCAAGCAGCACAAACAGCAAAAGGATTCCCGGCCAGAGCCACGGATGAGCGGCACTAAAGATCCGTTTAAAAAACGGAATCGCGATCACGATGGAACAAAGCAGGTTTAATACTCCATATACAAGACTGTCAAAGCTCCAGAATACATTATAGATCCCTGCGCCCCAGTTATTATCCTTCGCGATCCGTTCCGACAGTTTTTTCACATAAGGGCTGTTGATCAGGGAAAAATCCATATTCTGATATTTGGCAGAACGGTTTAGCCGAAAGGTCCGGGCCACATTTTCCCGCTTCGGCGCCATTACTTCATTCCAAAGCACGCTTGCAGCCATACGGAGTACAAATCCCGCCAGGATCAGCAGCAATGCTGTTCCGATAATTTCTGACGCCGGTTTCCCCGCATAAATCGCATTCAAGATCACAGCCGTAATGATCAGAGACAGATTGGCATGAATGGCATTGATCAGGTGGACCAACGCCGCAATCCCGTAATGAGACGGATCGATCTCCCAGGTAACGCGCATAATATTCCGGATATTGTTCCAGTTTTCCCGAAACGAAATCTTACTTGTCAGATCATTCTCCATCTTTCTCTCCTTTCCCGGCTTCTTCCCTGTAATAATGCGATTGTACTTCAAACATATGCGCATAGCTTCCGCCCAGCGCCATCAGTTCGTCATGGGTACCGGATTCTGTGATCTGTCCGTGCTCCAGAAACAGGATCCGGTCGGAAAACCTGGTGGTCGCCAGACGGTGTGAAATAAATAACGACGTCCTTCCCCTGCTGATCTTTGCGTATTCGTTGTAAATCTCGCTCTCGGCAATGGGATCAAGCGCGGAGGTGGGTTCATCCAGGATCAGAATATTGGCGTCCTTATAGATTGCCCTTGCCAGCAGCAGCCGCTGCTGTTCCCCGCCGGACAGTTCCACCGCGTCCTCATATGCCGTTCCCTGATAAAACGTATCCAGGGTAATCCCGTTTTTATGAAAGACCGTTTCCAGTCCTGCTTCCCGCACTGCCTGCCACGCCCGTTCCCTGTCCGTCTCTTCCAGCCGTTTCAGCGAAATATTGCAGCCAATGGGATAAGGCAGCAGCGCTTTCTCCTGAAACACCACGGAAAACAGCCGGTATAATGTCTTTTTGGAAACGGTCCGGATATCGGCTCCGTTGATAAAGATCTGTCCCGCCGCGGGCTCATACAACCCGCAGAGCAGCTTAACCAATGTGGTCTTTCCGGCTCCGTTCACCCCTAAAAGCGCCACCTTTTCTCCCGGATGAATGACCAGATTGAAATGTTCAAAGATCTTGCTGTCTCCATAAGAGAAACTCACATCCCGAAATTCAATCGCTGCCGGCTGTAAAAACAACTCTTCCGGCTCTTCGCCGCTCTCCTCGATCTCCGGCAGATCCATATAGACACGGAACGAAGCGGCGTCGTAGCCGGCACATTTCAGATTCGCGTAAATATCCACAATAGAGGTGAGAAATCCCGAAAATCCCGCGATCGCGCCAAAATAAATGACAAAGCTGCCGGCAGAGATACTGCCGTCTAACACGGCGCAGATCAGATATGCGTAGGCGATTCCATCCCGGATCACACCCAGCAGAAACTGGAGAAATTCCGACAGAATGATTTTCCGGTTCTGCCGCTTTTCCAGCCGCATTCTGGCCGCAAATACCAGACGTCTGAAAGACATTAGCCAGTCATTCATGGCAAATACCCGGTTATCCTTTGCCAGCTCCGTATTCTGGAATGTTATACTGATATAGTTGATTTCCCGATCCGACTGGGCAAATTCCGCCCGCAGCGCCTGTTCTCCTCTGATCCGGATCTGCAGAATCCCGTAATTTAAAAGCGACATGCCGATCAGGCCGGCCAGAATCCAGACATTCAACAGCCCGATGACGGAAGAATACAGAAAAAAACAGGCGGTATTCACTAACAGCTCTCTGGGATAGTCTAAAAAGCGGTAGCTGATGCATGAATCACCCTGGTTAAAGGTCCGATAGGCCCGTCTCGCCGTTTCTCTGTGCTCTCCGTATTCCACATATTCATAGCGACAGCGCAGCCCCTTCAAAACCATATCCGCAAGAATAAACTGCCTTAGTTGATTTTCCAGAAAATAGATTCTGCCGTTCATGTAGCCGGCAAGCATATGAAACAGCAGCAGGATTCCGCCCATACCGCCGATCAGCAATAATCCCTGATTCAGTTTTCCTGTTTCCACAGCATTCAGCACGACGCCCGGCAGCAGGATTCCTAAAAACGGGTTAAAGATCCCGCAGAAAACCGACGCGATATGATAGACGGAAAGCATCGGATATTGCCGGTATGCGTATCGGGCAAAATAAACAGTATTGGATAAAATAGAATATTTTTTCTTCATAGTACAGCCTTTCTGTCTTTATTTTCCGAATCATTTTCTGACTGGTTTTCATTATAGCAGATCTCAAAAAAAAGAGGGCCGTTTTGCACGAATGGCTCTCTTTTTATCACGAATGGTCTGATCTGATTTTACTTTAACGGCAGCAGAATCTCTGTCGCGAATACGTTTCCTTCATCCTGCCGGTTCCGATAGCCCTTATACTTCTTTACCACCTTATCGATCCTCTGCAGGCCAAAACCGTGGTCTCCCTTTCCTTTGGTAGTCAGATACCCTTTCAGGCTCCGCTTAAACGTTCCGTCTGCCGCATTCATCACATAAATATACAGGTTGTCCTTTACCTCATCGATATAGAGCCGAACAAAACGTTCCTCCTGAGGCAGCTTCATGCAGGCCTCCATCGCATTATCTAACAGATTCCCGATTATGACGCTCAGATCTACATCGGAAACCGCCAGCTCTTTGGATACGATTGCTGTAGCATCTACCCGGATACCGCGATTTTTCAGGACGGAGATCTTACTGTTTAAAATCGCGTCTATCATAATATTCCCCGTTTTTAATACGGTATCCACCGTCTCATAATCTTCTGTCAGATTGTTCAGATACTCCCGCAGCTTTCCAATCTCATCCATTTCCAGATAGGCCCGCATGGTCTGTACATGATTTTTAAAATCATGCCTCCAGCCTCTGGTCTGCCGGTACATATTATCCACTTCTTCAAAATGCTTTTCTACCAGATCATTCTGATATCTTGCGATTTTCCGGTCAACGGTCCTGCGAATATACCATTGAATCCCCAGGGCTGCCGCTCCCACAATACAGACACAACCCAATATGATCATAACCTGTTCCATATCTTTTCCCTGCTATCTTCGAAATGCTGCTATAAACTTCTGGCTGACTTCCTTCTGCATCCTTCTGCTCAAAGGCACTTCCGCCCCGTTATCCATAACGACATCCGATTTCTGAATCTTGGCGATTTTCCTGACCTGTATCAGATAAGAACGGTGACAGAAGAGAAAGGCTCCGGTTTCACCGAGAATCTGATACAGTTCATGAATCCCCATCTTCACCTGTAAGGTCTGTGCTTCACATACCAGCATACAGGAGTGACCGAGCGCTTCCGCATACAAAATCGACTCCGTATCCACCTTCAGCATACCGTCTTCTGTGGGAAGCAGGATCAGATGCTTCTTTGTTTCCTTCTGGCTGACACATTTATCCAGACACTGCCAGACTTTTTCCCGGTCAATGGGTTTTAAGAGATAATGCAGGGCTTCTACCTCATAGCCTTCCTGCATATACTCCGAAAGTCCGGTTGTAAATACAATCTCTACCTTTTTCCCGCTGCCGCTTTTCAGGCCTTTTTCCCGCAGCTGCTTTGCCAGCTCCACACCCGAAATTCCGGACATCATAATATCCAGAAACAGGATATCGTACCGCTCATTTTCGCACCATTCAAAGAAAAACTGTTCACTGCTGGCAAAGGATGTGACTGCAGCCTCTATCTTCCGCTTCGCTTTCCACTGTTCAATGTACTCCGCAAGCAACTCCCTATGCGTTTGTTCGTCGTCTACAACTGCAATATACAGCATGCCTTTTCTGCCTCCGCTCTGCGCACACGCGTTTCTTACCGCTTTACCGCTGCCAGCACATTGACGGAATGCGGCGCGAGCTCCACCGTAAATCTGCGTCCGCCGTTTTCCAATACCTGTTCTCTGGCGGCTACCCGCTCCTTATTTTCCATATCGTTGACCGCGTCCAACGCAGCCGCTATGGTCTCCATCCGCACCTTCGGCAAAATATCGCAGTCCAGTTCTACTTCCGTTTCAACGGAATTCTCGCTTACGTTGATCAGCTTTAAGAGCACCTGTTCTTTCTCTGTGGACGCTGCCGCATAGATCAGCGGATGAACGGCCAGCTTCTTTTCCTGAACGAGCTCTCCGTTGATATAGCATGCATAGCTTCCCGGTTTCGCAACAATTTTATAGTGATTGAATTTCGTATAATCGATCTGCAGCTGCACCCGTTTCGGCTGCGGCCGGTCGGAATTAAAGAATGGCCGGAATTCCGTCGCGCCCTCTCCGTTTTCAATCCGCCAGATCTGGTTTCGCACGGACTGCAGATTCCAGTCCGTATCCCTGGGCTCGCTGCAGCCCGCGTCCGTATCCGGATGAAAATTCCAGATCGACATGGTCACTGCATTCTCGGCGTCAAATTTCAGATCCGCTTCAAAGGTATACGCCTCCAGATCGGTCTGCCCGAACGTAACCCACATAAAATCGTGGATATCCGGCATTCCCTGCGGACGGCGGCGCCGGTTCATAAACGCGGCAAAGGCCTGATTCCACGCGTCGCTTTTTCCGGTAAAGGCGTGCCGGTTTTCTCCCCGCTTCATCGTATAGACGCCGTCTGATTCTTCCCAGTCCCCGTATATCGTCCGGGAAATCGCAGCCGCTTCTCCGTTTATCTTCACGTTCTTCATCCGCAGCCCCGGCTTTTCACACAAAATCCCGGGGATTCCCTGATAACGCGGCGGACGGTACTCCGTCTCCGTTCTCGTTTCCACAACCTGCGCTCCCCGGTATTTTCCAAACAGACTGATCACATGATAACTGGGGATTCCATATACCTGGTGATTGTCAAATACGATCAGATTGGGCTTCCACGCCGTATAATCCGAATTCTGAAAAAGCGGCGCATACGCAGAGAGCTTTACAATATCCTGATTCTTCTCCACGCCGGTTAAAAATACCGCTTCCGCCATGGCGCATTCCATAGAGGCAATAGTCTTGCCGCCATTGACCGCATATTCTCCCAAAAAGATCTTGGGCCCCTGGCGGTCGTAACGGTCAAACATGGTATCGTTCTCTAAGAAAAATTCCGGCGCGCTGTAATAATGCTCGTCCGCGTATTCCGTAGGCAGTCCCTTTTTCTCCGTATGCGCGTTGGAGATCAGGATCAGCTCCGGATAGCGGGCTTTGATCGTCTCATAGAATAACTGATACCGCTCCTCGTAAGCCGGTCCCCAGTTTTCATTGCCGATCTCCACATATTTGAGGGCAAATGGCTCCGGATGTCCCATCTTCGCCCGGATCGCCCCGAATTTCGTCTCCGCGGAACCGGTCGCGTATTCAATGGCATCCAGCGCCTCCTGGAGATATTCCTGAACCAGATCCGGCTCAAACAGTTCGCTGCAGCGCGCCTGACAGGTCATGCCGCAGTTGCAGACATACATAGCCGCGATCTGCAGGTCTTCACATAACTGCAGATATTCATGAAATCCCAGGCCGTTGGTAGTACGGTAGTGCCACATAAGCTGATGGCTGGGCCGTTCCCAGACCGGGCCGATGGTGTTGGAAAACCGCATGGCCGTTTCTTTTGAAAGTCCTTCTACAATGCAGCCGCCCGGGAAGCGCATGAACTTCGGATGCAGGCCCGCAAGCATTTCAACCAGATCCTTCCGCAGTCCGTGTCCCATATATGTATCGGCAGGCATCAGAGAAGTAAAGCCGATCAAAATCTGAACTTCCCGGTCCGCAGTCAGTACCAGCCGGCCGTCGAAACATTCCCCGTCCGCAGTCAGCCGGTAATCGATCCGCTGATATGCTTCCGCAGGCATGATCTCCTTTTCTTCCGCCGCATAGACTCTGCCCGCGGCGTCTTCCAGAGAAACCTTCAGGCAAAATTCCGCTTCGGTTTTAACAAACAGATAAAAATCTGCGTGCTCTCCCGTTCTGATCGGTACGCCCGCATAACCGATATTCCATATTTTTCCGGACGGTTTAAAACAGACTTCCAGCGCGCACGCCCGCTTTTCGTTCAGCGTGTCCGTTTGATCGAGCTTCATATCGGCGTTTTCACTGTACCAGCCCGGGATCTCCGTATACGGGACCTTTTCGGCCCAGTCGTCCATGCCTTCCCCGTGGTTAAAGGCCCCCGGCCAGCCGCCTCTGTTTACATAGATCTTCTGTTCCGCATCCGTGGTACAGCCTGCCGGTACCAGCGAATCTTCAAAGGAACGGTTCCGGATCATCTCGGGGTACATTCCGCCGTCCCCGGCCCGGTTGATATCTTCAAAAAACAACCCGTACAGATCTTCTGCTGTCGGGAACAGCTCCCGCTTCGTATTTACAATCACTTTATGCTGCATCCGTATCAATCCTCCAATATCATTTCTTAAAAAAACTATAACTTTTTCCATTCAGAATGTCAATGACGGTTTTTAGCTTTATCTGTTTTATAAGATTTATAAAAACGCAATAGAAAAAGAGGCCGCTCCTGTAAAGCGCCTCTCCCGTGTCCCTGTCTCTGTTTATTCTTCTTCCGGTCTGCAGTAGGTGATCAGATCTCCGACTTCTATCTTCAGATAATAGCACAGCTTACAGATCAGCTCCGCGTCAATCCGTTGAAATTCATTCTGACAATACCGATTGAAATTCGTACGCGGAATATCCAGCTCCTTGCATACCTGATTCTTGGAAATCCCCTTTTTCTCTAAAATCGCCTCAATATTTAACCTTAATTTTCCGTAATCCATAAATGTTTCCTCTTTACTTTTTCAATGTCATTATATATAATGACTCCATAAATATTAACTCCCTATATAGTGAATCACTCTATATTCACTCACTGTATATTACAGTTTATTGTAATCAATATTCTAATGAAAAACAGGAGGAAAAATGCGCCGAATCAAAAAAAGGATCAAAAAAATCAAAGTTTTATCGGGTTCCAAAGATTGGAAAGCGGAGAATGATTGTCTTGACAATTCCGCCTGGTGCCTGTTTCCGCCTTCCTTTTATCAAACGCACACGCAGGAAGAGATCAATCGGATTACCCGGCTTACCCTTGAAAAAATCCGTTCCCTGATTGATAAACTGGAATAGCGTATTACGGATCAGTCTCCTGATAACGGAATAAATCTTCAAATGAAATATGCAGATAAAAGCAGACTCTGCAGATCAGATCCGGATCAAGCTCACGGATCTGATTCCTGCAGTACGCATCTAATTCCTGACTGGCAATACGCAGATCTCGACAAATCTGTTCATGGGAAATTCCACGCTCTTTTAAGATTATCTCTAAATTACAGATCAGTTTTCCGTACTTCATAAACTTCTCCTTTATCTACAGATATCGTATCATCATCATTTATACTTGTCAATATATTTGTTAAAATGTTCTATTAAAAAAGGCCGTACAGTTCCATTCCGGACTGCACAGCCTTTCTGCCGCTTTTATTATTTTTTAACACCCCAGATACAGGAGTTATTATCGCCTGCCGCCGTAAAGACCATCCGCTCCGTACGTTCCTGAGATTCATCCGACTGCCTGCAGAATACGCCTTTAAATTCAGCGCCGCGCAGCTTGATCGTCACATACGGGGAGTTTTCTTTCATTTCCCATGTTCCCTCCTGCGAACCGGTTACCGTTCCGTCTTCATTTAACTGAATGGACTTTTCCTTGGTCACATATACATTTGCCATACTGGAAGATGTGGTATTGGACACTCCGTGATTGATAAATCCGTACTCGCCCACAACCTCTTCTTTAGAATAACCGGTCTCGGAAATTGTCTCTCCCTTATACTCATAAGGCAGTACCACTGTAAATCCGTCCTCATTGACAAACATCTGATGGATCCGCAGCTGATGATTGTTGCCGACGCCATCGGCAAACCGCGTATGATATGCATGGAACAGCTTTCCGCTCTCCCGATCCGCGATCGCGGAGGTATGTCCCGGAGAAACATAGGCCTCGGTAGTATCGATCTGATAGTTGCCCATCAGCTTTAATCCTTTGTTTTTCTTATCGGTCGCCTGATTGCCGGCCGCATCCACATAAGGGCCGTCCGGAGATTTGGAACTGTATACCCGCGCATTGTATCCGCCGTTTCCTGCCAGATCTCCATAAGTGACAAACAGGTGGTAGGTCTCCGTCTTCGGATCATACAGCACATAAGGGCCTTCTCCTTTTCCGTCACAGCCTTCCGAGGTAGCGATCAGCTTTCCGAAGTAAGCGACTACGTTGTTGGCCGGATCATCCTCAGCCGGGTATTTGGGGATTCCCGTATTCACATCGATCTCCAGCAGATAGATGCCGCCGAAATAGGAGCCGTACACCATCCACATTCTGCCGTCCTTATCATAGAACATTCCCGGATCGATGGCGTTCGGCATATTGCCCGGTGAAGAATTATACTGTCCGGCCGCGGTAAACCACTTGCTGCTGACTCCCTTTAACGTACCGTCCGCCAGCAGGTCTTTGATATTGGTATTGTTATAAGACCAGGTCCCACTGGTCGTGTTGGTAAATCCGGAATATACAATAGGCGTTGCTTCCGAATAAGGACCGGCAATCTTATCTGACGTCGCAAACCAGATCACAGAATCGGTGGAGCCGAACTGAGAGGAGCATGCATAAAAATAATACTTCTTTGTCGTGGTATTATAGATCACGTCTGCTGCCCAGCAACCCAGATCGCCGCCCTCCAGATTCATCCACGCCTTAATGTTCTGCATTTTTCCATCCAGCTTGTCAATATCGAACAGCCGTCTCGCCCCGCCGATATCAGTCCAGGTCTGCAGATTTTTGGATTTCCCGGCTGCCAGATGAGAGCCGAATACATAATAGGTGCCGTCTTCATCCTGTACCAGTGTCGGATCGTGTACGGAAATTCTGGTAAACAGATTTTCCGCCGACGAAGTGTTCTGTTTCTTCGGGGTTGCCTCTTCCACATTGTTCTTTGTTTCCGTTTGAGAGGCGTCCCCGCAGCCTGATACCGAAACCGCGCAGATCGCGGTCAGGATCAGCGCAATCCACTTTTTTCCTGTTTTTCTCATGCTCTTTCCTCCGTTCCTTGCCTATCATTTTACATCTATTTTATAATCAACAGTATACCATATTTCCTGCAAAGCACAAGTGATTATTCCACTCCCGCCGCTTCCGGGATTTCTGTCCTTCCGGCTGCAGGCTGCAATGCGGCCGCTTCCGCTTCCCGTACCTTTCGCATCATGCCGCGCAGGATCGGAACCGCGAGAAAAAGCGTCAGGACATCCGCCACTGCCTGAACGGAAGCCACGCCAAACGCGCCGAACAAATACGCCATCGGAAATACGATCGGCAGAAAACAGGTCCCCTGTCTTGCAGTCGAAAGCAGCACAGCGCCTCTCGCGTTTCCCAGTCCCGCGCAGAACATATTGACCACAGCAACCCAGGCATGCACCGGCAGCGCCAGACACTGCAGCCGGATGCACAGCGCGCCGATCTGCTGTACATCCGAATCCGCCTCCGAAAACAGATGAATGATCGGATTGGCAAGCAGCGCCAGAACCGCTCCCACCAGCGCGGCGCCGACCAGAGCCGTTTTGGCTGAAAACCGGTAGCACTCCTTCACCCGGTCAAACCGTTTCGCGCCCCAGTTAAATCCGGCCACCGGTTGGAAACCGGAGCCAAAGCCCAGAACAAAACCAAACGGGAACATCATGATCTTCGTTGAGACGCCGATCGCCGCCAGAACAGAATCGGATATCTCTCCGGCGATGTTGTTCAATACGATGGCAGATACCACCGCCAGCCCGGAACGGAACATGGAAGAACTGCCGACACTGATGATCTGATACAGATTTTCTTTATTGCACTGAAACTGAAACAGTGAAATCCGAAGCATCGTTTTCCGCCGCAGATACGGGTACAGTAAAATACCGAAACTGACCAGTTTGGAAATCGCCGTCGCCATGGACGCGCCTGCCACGCCGAGATCCAGCCCGAATATAAAGATCGGGTCCAGAACGCAATTCAGGATTCCGCCAAAGCCCATACCGATCATGGAAAGCAGCGCGCTCCCCTCTGCCCGCAGGCATTGATTCATCACGAAACTGGAAGCCATAAACGGCGCCACCAGAACGACATAGGTGGCGTAATCAATGGAATACTGCAGACAGGTATCCGTAGCCCCCAGCAGACACACCATCGGCGTCATAAACACAATCCCGGCCACCATCAGCACCGCGCCGAAGGCCACTGCCAGAAAGAACGCGGTGGAAAGAACCCGGTTCGCCTTTTTCTCCTCTTTAGCGCCCAGCAGACGGGCGATATAGCTGTTTGCGCCGACCGCCAGCATAGAACCTGCCATCATAATGATCTGATCCAGGGAAGCGTTTACGCTGACAGCCGCTGTGGCATTGGTTCCCAGAGAACTTACAAAATAAGTATCCGCGAGATTGTAAATAGAAGTAATTAAAAAGGAAATGATCGTCGGAATCGCCATCTGACAGATGATCTTCGGAATCGATTCCGTCAGCATCCGGTTTTCACGCCGTCCCTGTTTTTCCTGTGTAGATTCAGCCATAAAACATCCCCATTCCAAAGCCTTGCGCTTCTTTTGTAATCCGCCGCTATTCTTCCGCCGTCCCCGTCAGGATCACGCCGCGCCCGGTGCCCGATATAAACGCCGCATTCGCCTCATCCGTATCGATATGCATCGCCAGGGAAAACTGATCCGAAACCCGAATCAGAACATCCTCAAAGATCAGATTCCTGCCCAGATGATCGGTCAGCTTTACACGCACCGTCTGCCGGTCCCTTACCTGAAGCCGTTCCGCGTCCTGCGGCGTCATATGGATATGCCTCTGCGCTACGATCACGCCGCAGTCTAACTCCACCTCTCCCAGATCCGTATACAACTTCATTCCCGGCGTTCCTTCCACATGGCCGGACTCCCGCAATACACCCGGAATCCCAAACGCATAGCAATCCGTCAGGGATAATTCAACCTGTCCCGCGCTTCTGACCGGGCCCAGTACAGCCACCCGGCGGATCTCCTTTTTCGGGCCTATCAGATTTACCCGCTCTTTCGCGAGAAACTGTCCCGGCTGAGAAAGCCATTTATCCGGAGTCAGCTCATGCCCGGCTCCGAACAGGATTTCCACCTGCTCCTTTGTCAAATGTACATGTCTTGCGGATACTTCCACCGTTACTTCGTAATTCATGATCTTCTTTCCTCTCCCGTATATTCCTCTAAGACCTCGGACATGGAAAAAGCACAATCGCAAGTAACCTTGCATTGTGCTTTTCCCATATCTTTGTTCCGCAGATAATTCTTATCGCTTGCTGAACTTGGAAAGCCCGAAAACAAGGGATTCCTTACATCAAATGTTGCATATGTGTTTTACACGGTGGACTACCCAGGGCATCCCACAACTTCTCTGTACTTACAATCCGCATATAAAGTTAACCGAAAGGAGCTACTTATGACTAAAATAATTTTTGCAATGATAATCCTGAAACTGACTGCGTTTAGGTTAGTTTCAACGATTATATCCATGTCTCTTTTAACTGTCAAAAATGCAATTCTTCCGTTCGTCTAAGCGAAGCTTCTGATATTGCTTATCTTACGAGGCTTGCCAGAGAGGAGCCGGAATTGTATGCTAAATTGGCTGCCAGAGATGGTGGATTGCAAGGGTATGTCGAGGCTATGGGGGAGTTGAATTAACAATCCCCCTAATTTCAACAAATTACTGTTTCATATCAATAAAGTTTACCCTTGGAATATAGTTGTAATAACGGCAAATCATTATTTCGAGGCCTGAAAAACAATACTCTTCAAAAGAAAAAACATCATCATATTGTTTAACAATAAAGTCCATTTTCTTTTTAAAAGTATCGAATTCACTTTCTACATCTATCGCCACCCCTTCTCCTGCGGCATTCATTGCCCAAGAATCATAAAACATTTTTTCTTCCGTATTTCTCAAAAACCATACACATTTAGAAACCTTATCTAACTCTACTTTTAGAAACTCTTGTAACCGCTCATAGATTTCTTTCTCGTCCATATAAAATATAAGTAGTAAATAATATCCCCACAATGCAGAAACATCATAGATAACACTCCCTGTTTTCATTTCAATTTCCATAGCCTCTTCAAAGGTATCAGAAGGCGCCGGAAATTTATTATACAACCTATAATGATTCATCAAAGTCTCTGTCTGAAATTTCATCATACAAATCATCTCTTCTCTTCGATTGAAGTGACACAATAATCTAAATATCATTATCATAACATTAACACTGACATCATACGGTGCATAAACGTAATACTCGTATTCATTTATTAATCCTATAATATAATTTAATAACACTTTGGTTCTTTCTTCATCCACGTCCAATAAATAATTTCCATATGATGCTAAATAGCCTAATATTTCATATAATAAAACTCTGTTTTCTACCACATTATAATTTGGTAAAATTACCTCTTTCTTCACTACCCTTTCTATTTTTTCTATATAATTCTCGTTCCAACCTTCATAGCATCTACAAAATCTATGTAACCATTCTATTGAATGAACCTTGCCCAGCAAATTCTTTTCAAACAGCAGTTTCCAATATCTGATTATTACATATTCTGAAACATCAATTGCCACTTTTATATTCCCTACATTATTTGCATACTGACAAATCATTTGACTTGCAAGATACATTGTAGAACATGCTTTATTATATTTCTTTTTATTATTCTCTGCGGCAACAATTTTTTGAATCGTTAAATCAACAATTTGTTCATAGTAGCTACTTTTATAATCTCCTTCATCAATAAAATACAATGCCTTTCTCATTAAGCTATGCATTTCCTTTTCAAACAAACATTCATTGAAATAATTATCCAATACCTCTTCTACAATATTATCTATTCCCATAAATTCAATCTTTATAGGAATTCCGCCCCACTCTTGATTACTATTGACATAGTTATTCCAATTTAACTTAATGGCTTCATCTTTTATTCCATTGGTTGCTACAATTATTCTCACTTTCTTCGTGCGTTCTTCATATGTCAAAGAATTAATTGTCACATCTTTGATTTCATCCAAACTTTGTCTCACTGCATTAACGCTTCCGTCCCAGATTACTCTATCAATATCTCCCTGTTTAATAACCAATAGCAAAAGTTCTGTTTTATTATGCAACTGAATGTCAACCCCATACTGTCTATTACCTATTTTGGGTTGATTATCGGCTATATATCCTTTTTGAGTAAATATATCTCCGAGCAAAATATCCAGTTCATCTTTTTCTTTTAATTGTGATATATATTCTTTAACTATTAATCGCATTTTTTTCTCTTTCTTTCAAATAGTTTGCTCTCATATAAACATATCTCATAGGATCATTTATAAAACATTTGGGTAATTCTGCTGAAAAAGTATTTCTTGCATACTCGCTTACATTATAATTATATTGTCCCTTTCTATATGTCTGCAAGAATGCAATTCGTCTACCATACTTCATTTTCCTAGAAGGAAAGAGATTGAAAAAAAACGACTGTTCATTGGCGTTTTTTAATATTTCCTTATTCTGCTGTGCTATAAATTTTTGATATACACTTTGTCTATCAGTAGATGGCACAAAATCCTTATCTTCGTACCCTTTCCTAATTTTTCTGTCAAAAATATCATAATATTCAACAATAGATTCTGCCAAAGCCTTCTTAATTATATTTTCATTGTCAATATGTTTTTTGGCTGCATCTACTAATGCGCCCGGATAATTCACAAAAATATTTTCTACACAATAACCACTGAAAAATTCATTATCTTTTACACATGTAGCTATTATAAACACCAAATTTGCAATTTTCTTCTCATCAATAGTAAATAAGAATATTCCTTCCAGCAACAACAATGCATCTTCTCTAGAAACACCCATCTCACATAAAAATTTTTCTAATTTCTCTGATGACAATATTCGTCGAAACATCTCTACCGATAAAAAGAAATCCGCATTGTTGCCATACAAAAACTTATTCCACCATATATCAAATAACTCTTCTTGATTATGATTCATCTTGACACTAGCTTGTGGTAAATATTCCAAATACTCGTCACCGTTTCCAAATCCATTTACATTATACACCTTATACAACATATCCACAGCCTTAATCAAATTCTCATCTAGCATATAGTCAAAGTAATAATCAACAGATCTCAAAATCAACCTATCCTTATCAAAAGACTTTTCTAGTATCTCTTCAATTATTTCTGAATACGCATTTACTCTTTTTATTCTATAATCTATCTCTTGAACACAAATTCTTTTTTCTTTAATACTCCCATCCTTAATCCTAATCAATCTTTCCTTGACCTTGTTTCTATAAAGCACATTACTATCATTTTCAATATATTGGATATATACACCAATTAATTGCTCCCAATACTCCTGAATCCCACACAGTTCTTCTAATACTCCAAAATAATTTTCAAAAAATATCGCATTATAAGTCAGGCTGCTACGCAACAAACGTATACCTGCTTTTTTACAGTATGGTTTCTCTTCATCTATGTACCGACCAAGCCACTTTTTAGCTATTTTTTCTTTTTGAGGATACAACTCACCTATCAAATATCCTACCAAACACTCAAGTGATTTGGAATAGTTCTGAATATATTTTTCGAATACAACTTCTTCATTATCAGTTTTTAAAATCAACGCTCCATAGCCATTAGCTAATCTCATTTTTTCATTATCTTCTATAGAATCCATTATCGCTAAAATGATATCTATTTTATCTATACAGCAATCTTTCTCATTTTTTAAAGAAGATTCCACAAATGGCAAAATTTGTTTATGCACACCTTCCTCATATGCATTTACCAGAAGTTCTATTAAGCTAATTTGATGTTCTACTTGCAATACATATCCAATATACTCACACAATAAATTATGGTCTTTAATACTAGTCAAAAAGTTCAAGATGTCTATATTGCAAAACGATTTAATTTCAGTCATTTTTGCACGTGTCATAACCCCCCAGCGAATATGCATCATTTCCGGGGTTCCATCATCTAATTCGTCAAATATTTGATCAATATGCATTGTTAATAATTCTGGTCTTTCATTAATCAACGCATCTCCATCTGCAAACATCTTTTTGATTTTTCCTAAATCATATATCATTTTATCAACTTCCTTAAATCGTTTTGCATTTCAAACATTCAAATAACGAGCTATCTTACACAATGTCTTGTATGTTGCATTGATAATAAAGATTTCTTTATGGGTTCATACAAATCTTCTTGTCCAATGGCAGCAAGCACTTTGCGATCAAATTTTTCTCTAACTGGATCATTTAACTCATCTTCTACATCCCAAACATCTCTTGATTTTATTTTATCAAACAAATCAAGAATTTCCTTTTCACCATTTGCAGAGATATTTTTCGGATTAATCATATACATTTTTTTCAATTTTGAACTACTTGCATCAAGTACGCCTAATCCTCTACCAAACCCTATTGCCTCAATAGCGAACATACCATATATAGAATTAAGTAATGCATGAATTAAATCTGCTGAGATATCTTTATTTTTCAAAAGCAATCTAGTAAATCTCTGGTCAACGAATGTTGGCTCATCAAATTTTGCTACAAACAATCTTTTGTCTGGTGTAAGTGCTGTTACATAATCTGCCTTTGTTGCATCATCCATTTCATACCAATAACTACCTGGTCTTCTTAATGCTATAGGTAATAATTTGCCTGTTCCATTCTTTATATTCTCAAATTTTTCTATCCAATTTATTGCACCCGTATGTCCTAACACCTGTAATTCTTCTTTTGACTTATGACAGCAAAATGCCTGAATGTCCGTTCCTGCCACATAAGATTTTAGCCTTACTGGATTTTTAAGCACCGGTTTTATATACTCTGGCTCAATTTCATTTTCCTCCGATGGATAAAACAGGTCATTCCATCCTCTACGCTCGCCTCTTTTTACAGTCAATAGGTTCTCTATTGGCACAAGTTTATCCTTTATTTTATCTGTCCATACTACATCATGGAACAATGAATTTAGTGTTATTCCTAAATTAGCGATTTGTTCTATAACGGACATTGAATACTTCTTCATAGTCGCTATCTCTGGATTTAATTCCTCTGACAAGACGACACTACTTACAATTGTTTCTTTTTCATGAACATCAAGCATTCTAATATCTTTATTCAATAACCAAAAACAAATTTCTTCTTGCAAATTTGGCTCACTTATTTGCTTCTTTTTAAGAATAAGCAAAGTTCCTACCACATCTGCATTCTTAAACCATCTATTACAATTACTCATAACAACAGAATTAATATGATAATAATATTGAAGAGCTTTATAGAACTTCCTACCTATATCTGTTCCCAACCACGAATTAGATAAGATAATCCCTAAACTTCCTCCGTCTTCCAACAATTCATATAGCTTGAATGGCAAATAATTATATAAATCTGCTTTTCCAAGTGTAAATTCAATTCCTGTTGTCTGTTTTATTTTTTCATTATACTCCGCTATAAAACTTCTTTCATCAGTAGCAATTTTATTGTATTCTACAAATGGAAGGTTAGATACAATGGCTCTAAATTGTGGAATTTCTTTTTCTATATTACTACCATCAACCGGACTTTTAATATTTACCACCATGCCTGTATTCACATTAAAAACATCTGATTGAAACATATTTATCGGAGCATTAAATGCATGAATATTAGTAACAGAAATATTGGCTATTTGTAGTGGATATGCATACTTATCAGATATCCACGTTGTATTTAAGGCTTCTTCTGGATTATTTGTTCTCTTCACCTTATTATCAATAATAGCTTTTGCAATTGTTCCCGTACCAGCACATAAGTCGGCACATGCTTTTGTCCAATCCGTCACAGTCATCTGACTCAACAAATCCGCCAATTGATATGGTGTCGCAAATTGACCTCTTATTTCTCGTTTAGTTGTGTTTACTGTTTTCTCTAATACATCCTGTAATACAGTCTGGTCAATCTGCTCTATATTGTTTGCTACTAAAAATTGATTGTAATCTACAATATCAATCCATGTATCTTCTGGAATAACTTCATTAAATTCTATTTTATTAAATACATTGTAGAAATCTCCTTGTTCTACAATTTTTTCAATAATAGCGTTGCCATCTTCAGGTGAAGTGGTATTATCAATATCTTTAATAGCATACGCACAATTATGGTACTTCTTAATTGCATTAGCAAAAGTTATTCGATTTGTCCAATTGAGTAATATTGATTTTGCATATGCTGAATACATATTACTCTCATCTTTATCATATTCTTCCTTAAATACATTCCACCATACCCTTATTCGACTCTCCATCGGCATACTTCGTTGGGCCTCAATAAAAATATTTTCAGCAACTAATTCCTTATTCCTCTGAATGACTTCCGTTATTAATCCATCAGATATAGTCATAATTATAGGTGTTGCTGAAATTCTTCCATTTATCAAATATTCATTTACAGTCAATACAATCTCTTTTACAACCGGAAGCCATTCACTTTTATATGTCATTACATCTTCTCTAGTCTTTATATGGCTTGTACCCGTCCATGCTTTTGCCTCTTTAAAAGTCCCATCATTAGTTTCCACATAAAGTTTTCCATATGTAAAGTTCCATATAACGAAACTATTTAAATCCAGCGCTTTTGCTTTCCTTGTAGCATCAGCAATCAACGCCTCATCTGTAATTAGCACATCTGGCATTTTTAATTCCCAACCTTGTAAAATTTTTGTTTGTGCTTCATCCTCATATAACAAAACATCAGGAAACATACTCTTTTTGTTTACAGACAATGTACTTTCTCCGCCAGCGCTCTTAATCTTTATATTTAAAGAGTTAAGCATAACCCTAATCTCTGATATTATTACAATCGCCCAACTTCTTTCATTTCTTCTTACTATTGTCCCCATAAAATTCCTACCTTTCTTCAAATTCTGCAATAAGATTCTGAATAGCTATATGCTTCTTTGTCTTCTTATCAAGTCCTTCCCATGCCAAAAATAAGCGTCTTTTGGTCACATCAATATAGTCAATCTCTTCTCTCTTAAATAATGCTACATTTTCGTTCTTCTCAATACCAATAAAGTTACGTCCCTCCATTAATGCAGCTACCAAAAACGAACCACTTCCAAATGTGTTATCTAATACAACATCCCCAGGATTTGTATATGTTCGTATCATATATCTTCCCAACTCTATCGGTTTCTGTGTTGGGTGCAAAACTGCACCTTCACACTCTGCAGTCTTTACATAAATAATATCTGTAGGATATCTTTCACCTTCACTCGCCACATGTACTGGCTCAAAATCCCCGTAATTACCACATAATTGATTCTTTCGAGTACCCTTATCATAAGGTTCTCCCTTAGTCATCTGTGGATGATAAACCGGCTGCTTTTTATAAAACACACATACATCTTCATGCTTTCTCAATGGTTGTTTTTTAGCATTTAAAAAATTAGTCGGTTTTGATTTTTCCCAAACCCACTTATACTTATATATATCCGGCTGACTAAGTATCAATTTTGCTGTGAATATTCCATTAGAGGTAAGTACAATAGCTCCGTTCGGTTTAATAATTCTATTATATTGTTCCCAGAGTTTATCAAGCGGAATATAGCAATCCCACTGATTCTGTGTCATACCATATGGCAAATCACACAAAATCATATCTACACTACCATCCGGGATTTCCTCCATGTACTGCAGACAATCTCCCTCGAACAATCTATTTATAACATTACTCATATCAACCTTTTCAACATTAGCTTTTTTCATTGTTATACCATCTCCTTGTATACTCTATTTCTATATATAGCCACCAATTTCATTATAGAACATACGTTCTTGTTTTTCAAGTTGTATTTTCCTTTATTATGGATTATTTTTCATTTCCTCAAATATAAAATAACCCATAATATTTTATCATAATTTAGCCCATATTTCCATTACAAGATTTCTTATATTTCATATATTTTTATAAATGTGGGACAATTCAAAGATTGCCCACATCCATTACCTTCTAAAGCTATCCCTAACCTTCTCAGCCACCTGCCCCACGCACTCCATAAACTTCTCCAACAGATTCCTTCCATCCACCACAAACTGTTTCATAAAATCGTATGCCTTATTCAGTGTTTCCCGAAGTTTAGAATTCTCAGCTTTCAGTTGTTCATTCTCGTACATAACATCTATAAGTTTATCTCTCAAGTCTTCATTGCCACCGGAACCTCACGCCATATCATAAACAATTTCCGCAATCTCTGCTTTTCTCTCCAGCTTCGTTGCCTCCTCCTCCAAATCCACCAGAGTATCGCTTTGAGTTTTGATATAAGCCTCGATTCTTTCAGCTCGTTCATTAGCCTCTTTTACTCGTTCGTCAACTTCCTCATAATCCATCTGCTTAACCGCTACTCGTATAGATAAAGTGTCATACTCCTGCACAAGCTGTGTCTTTTCACGCTCCAACAGTTCATTCTCCTGCTGCTTTTCATCAGCCTGTTCCTTTAATTCATCGTAACGTATTTTCTCTTTTAACACCTTATATTCCATTACAGCCAAATCATGATTGCGTCCTTTGGACTTTTCTTTTATCTGTTCTCCAAGAACAATTTCCGCTTTCTGATTGGCGAACGCTCTTAATTTGTCCTGAAGAACAATCGAAAGTACTTCCTTGGTAAATATCTTTCGTTTAGATACCTGCTTAAACATTCCCTTTTTGTAGTCCGTTCCTACCGAGATGCCTACCACATGCATATGCGGACTATCCTCATCCATATGGACTACTGTATTAGCTACCACAAACTGTGGAAGTTGATATTGCAGTTCCTCTAACAACATTCTATATATTCCTCTCATAAAAACTTTGTTTTCCCAATACTCCTGCCAATATGCTCTATCTCCCACTTGGATGATAAGCTCCACCGCCATATCCTGTTCCTTATTAGCTACATGTTCAAAATAGTCTTCAATCTTACGATCTGCTCTGGTTTGATTTTCATTATAAACTTTTAAAGCTTCATCAAATTCCTGATAGTAAACTGCTTTTACATCCTGAACAAGATTGTCCGTTCCATATATCAAAAAAATATTATCGGCACTATATTGTTCTGATTTGTATTTTCTTAAGTTATGCTTTGCCACCCCGGCAAGCTTCGACTTAGATATTATTGCACTTTTCTTATTGCTCACATGAGCTGTAAATGATATTCCTTCCATACACTTTCTCCTTATCTGTCTTCCCTACGGAGTGTTGCTTATCATCTTTGCTCTTCCACAGATGATAACCTCCTAGCACTTTCGGCAAGCCGAAAGTGCGGGGGCTCTCCGAGGGTTACACCGACAGGAGCTAAGCTCCGGTCGGTGTATATTAACCGCTACCCTTATTTAAGTAATCCATCTTAATCACATCCTTTCTTTAATCTGTCTATACTGTCTCAGAAATACTTCTGAAGTAACCTGTCTCTTTCCAAACTTTTTTATCGGGACAATAATAGTTGTATTCATTCGAAGGAGGGTGCAGACTTTTTCTTGGACTAAATGATCACACCCTTACTCTTTCTGTATTCCATCGGACTCATTCCGCCCAACGATATCTTTATCCGTTTTTCCCGGTATCATATGTATTCTTCAACCTGGCGGATAAATTCATCTATTGATACATCCTGCCACGAACAGCCGTAAAACATTTCATTTTTCATCCGGCCAAAGAATCCCTCGCAGGCTGAATTGTCGGGTGAACACCCTTTCCGAGACATGGACCGTATCAGACCAGCATCCTTCATCTTTTCTATCCAGCCTGGCCAGCGGTAGTGGCCGCCCCGGTCTGAATTATGCTGAATTCGGCATAACAGCGACTATGCCGAAGAAAAAACTATGCCGAAGATTTTCGTTGTTGCCTGATCTCTCCTGTATAATGGAAAATTCTTCGGCATAGTATTTCAGATCAATCCAAGGAATAGAGCAGCTTTTTTATGACAGTTTTCTTCCAGATTTTCTCGCTTTCATCGAACGCTGGAGCGGCTTTATTCATTGCTTCGCTCATCATTTCAAGTGTTGCAAATGCATAAAATCCGGATGTTGTCGACATACTCTCATGGCCAAGCAACTGCATGATAAACGGAAGCGGCACTCCATTGCGATATAGATCCATTGCTTTTGTTTTTCGGATCAAATGGCAATGAACGTTTTCTGGTACCTCCAGACATATATCCCGGGCTTTCTTAGCGGCTGTTTTTAGTATCAGGCTTATACTGTCAGTAGAAAGCTGATGCGGTTTTCCATCAAGGCGGCTGTAGAATAGCAGCGCTTCGGTCAGATCAGGATGGAATTCTTCAAGATGCTTTCTTAAGTGGGCCACCGTTTTATCCATAACGGGCACATTTCGGGTCTTTCGTCCTTTTCCTATCAGTGTAACATACGGGTTCGGCATAACCAGATGGAGCGATGATAAAGCCAGATCGGAAAGTTCCTGTACTCTTGCACCTGTATCGTAGAGAAGTATCAGGATCATGCGGTTCCGACGGTGCTTTGCTGTCCTGGTATCATAGGATGCCAGGATCGCCTTCGTTGCAGCTGGCTGCAGGTATTCGATCGGCTTCTTCTCTTCCTTGACCTTCCTGACCGTACAAACGTCATGGTAGATCCCGCGGAGTTCAAAGTCTTCATCTGCGCAGTATTTTAAGAAAGAGCGGATCGCCGTCAGCTTCAGGTTGATCGTTTTGGGTGCATACTTTTTTTCACACAGCCATCCAACAAAGTCCTTGATGTTACTTCGATTAAATGTGTCAAATGTCACCTGTTCTTCCTTGAGCCCTTTTGTGTTTTCCAAAAATGAAAGATAGGAATTCAGGGATTGCTTGTAGGCCGCAACAGATTTATCTGACTGGTTGCGCACAACAGGCATAAAATCATGAAGATATGCTCGTGCCAACTGCCAGAAGTCTTTATCTTTCTTCCTCCTATACTTCATCGTCATCCACCTCCGGAATCAGTTCTTCTGTGGAAGCAGTCATGCCGCGGTATTGAGGGAAAAAATCGGGTATCAGATGTATATAATAATAGGTACTTTCCAACGAGGAATGTCCCATGTATCTCATCAGATACGGGAGCATTGCGTGGACATCATTGCCTTCCGATGACCAGCGCATGATGTTCGCACAAGCAAAGTGATGCCGAAAATCATATGCCCGGGGGTTCACTTTTCCATCTCTTTTTAATCCTGCTGACAGCCAGATGTTTCTGAAGTTTGCAGACAAAGCAGTACTGGAACAGATGCCTCCATGCCCACCTGGGAAAAAGTATTCTCTTTCGGGAAATATCTCCCGTATGGCTGCATCATAATCTATAAGATACTGAGTCAGTTCCTCTGATAAAAAAAGCCGCCTGTCACGGTGCGCCTTAGCCCACAGGATATCAATATAGCCTTTATCCAGATGAGCATCCCGACACTTTAACTGCCTTGCTTCTGCTGATCTGACACCGCAGCAATACATGAAGCGGTATAACGCCGGGAAAACATATGCCCTGCCCGGAGCTTTGTATCGGAGGACATACTGATCGCATTCCTTAAAGAAGGAATGTATCTCGGCCTCTGTCATCAGGTAGACATCCGGATGATAGCGTTGAATAATGAATGAATCCTCCAGCACATACGCATCCGTATCCCCGTTATTAACAAGATACCTTCCGAATTCACGTATCGGAGATACCCAGCTTCTGTCTCCTGTAGTTGATTTTCCCGAGTGTTCAAATGCCCAGCCGTCAACAACCTCCTTGACCAGGGTGTGATAGTCTCCATGTGCAGCATTGTACCGGTCTAATCCCCGAAGGTATACAGAAGCTGACGTATATTTGATCCCCAGGGCATGCTTATAGCCAAGAAAGTCGGCCATAGATGGACCAAGTTTACTGATAAAGACGTTCATGGATGCACCTCCTTTGATATGTCACCAAAAGGAAGGACACACTCCTTCAGCCTTTTTTCGTCAGTTGTGATATAGATACCGGTGGTATCGGGATCGGAATGCCCAAGTATGGCAGCGATCGTTTCAACAGGCACTTCATGACGGACCATTGTCGATGCGGCGTTATGCCGAAGCATGTGCATTCCAAGTATACGACCGGCCTTAGGAACACATGCCCGTTCAAGAATACGTTTGACCATCATGTAGCAGGATGAATGGCACGAAAGCGGGGCAAATGGTGCAATAAGGCGTACGAACAGGTAGTCGTTTGGTGCATCAGGCCGCTGTCTGGTTAAATATCTGGCAATTGCATTTCCAACTGGTGGAGTCAAAGGAACACAGATGAGATTTCCTGTTTTACTCTGTCTCCATGAGATCGTATCGTTCCGCCAATCTATATCTGTAAGGCGCAGTCTGATGATATCGCAGGCTCCGATGCCGGTAGACAATCCCAGAAGGATCATGGCGGAATCCCGCAGTGGAGTTTTACTGTCTTCCGTAACAGATTTAATGCTTGCCTGTTCCTCTGCTTCAAGTACAGGGATGATTCGATAATGTCTCGGGGCGTGGATACCTGATAATGCCATCAATAGATCCTTGCGTTCAAGGTATCGGCAGATGTTCCTGAGTTCGCAAAGGATACCTCGCTGCCGCTCAGGCTTCGAATGTTTAACATAGTCGAGAACGACAGATGCTGTTAGAGCTTCTAACGAAAAGGCATCTTCCATTTTCTCTAGAAAGGAAAGGAAGGAATACATGCCATACTCATAAAAATGCCGTGTGTTCTTGTTATCATACTTTCCTTTTAAATAAGAGCAGTAATCCGAGTATACCTTGCGATAATACTCTCCAGATGGCTGTCTCCTTAATCTTGTGGCAGTCGAAAAATCAAACTGACCGGTACTGACATAAGAGTTAATTAGTCTGAAGAATCGGCCTTGAAGGTGATAACGTTCTTTACTGAACTTTCCGGTTTTTGGACTGATTACAGCATCAGTATAAATTTTGCCGATTTCATAGCTGTATTCGGTGACATCGTGTTCTTTGCAGAAAGACTTAAATCTTCTGACAGCACCCTGGTAATTGAAAATGGTGGAGTCATTATACCCGGCATCTTTCAAAGCAGCGATGAGTAATGTGCAGACAGTGTTTATATCCATCTTGACAGCACCTCCTTAGAATTGATGCTTCAAGTATAAAATACTATGCCGAAAAAAGCTTCATAATGTAGGAGAAATCAGGCAATAACAGAATTTTTCGGCATAGTCTGAATGGATGATCGGGTGTCTGCCTTGCGGGAGAACTCTGACTGTGCGATCCAGCATGGAATTTACCAGCTGTGTATTCGGTTTCGTACTGATGCTCCACGCGATCGGCATTCCATCATAACAATCAATGACTGGTGACAGGTACACCTTTTCCGCGGGAATTGAAAATTCCGTTATGTCGGTAAGCCATTTCTGATCCGGTCTGTCAGCCCGAAAATCTCTCCGGATCAGATCCGGAACCGCAGGACTGATCTCACCCAGATAAGATCGGAACTTTTTAGGACTTTTCCCTTTAGCTGTCAGTCCATTTTCCTCCATGATCCGGCGGATCACTTTTTCTGAAAACGCCTTACGTTTTCTCTGATAATAATAACTGCTTTTGGCAAATCTGAGTCCCGATAATAACAATGGCAGTGGATATTTCTCCTTTAAGGCGTCAACAATCACTGCCTTTTCCCTGTTGTTCAGGGGAACTTTGCTGGCGCCGGGGTCTTTTTTTAATACATGGATCGTTTCTTTCAGAATGACAATCTCCAGCTGCATGTCCTGGATCTGCTCTTTCAATGATTCAAGCCCTTTTGCTGAGACTGGGGTACCTTCTATAGGACGGCCTCTGGCTCTTTCATCAGACCGGTTCATCAATGCACCAGCACCTTTCCGGATATAATTTCTTCGCCATGCGTAAATGCTTTCTGTGCTGTATCCTAATTCATCTGCTGCTGATTGTACATCTTCTCCCAGTTCAAAGCAACGGTGCAGTGCGTTTAATTTTAATTCCAAAGGGGATGCCGCGGATGATCCTTCGTATTATATCCACGGAATGTGGATTTTCCCTCCGGCAGTATTCGTTTTCTGTTGATCCAGTTATACAGGTTCTGTCTGCGTTTTGGATAACCTAAGATAGTGATTGTTTTCGTAATGGAACCTGTTTCCTTGTAGACTTCAAGTGCTTTGTAATACTGTTCTTCTGAATACATCGCTCAATCCTTTCCTGTGGTATTCAGTCCAACTTTTTGTCCGCACACCCCCATCAAACAATTAGATGCCTTATGTGACTTATACAAGCAACGATGGAGAAAAGATGTTGATTACACAACCCTCCCTAAAGGTATCACGCAAGAAAAGTCAGTTGATGTATTAGAGAGAATTGTAGATACCGGCGAAAGTATTTTAGTCGGCTATAATAAACTTTTTATAACAACTAATAAAAGGACACTTTCCAGTAATTCCTTACTGAAAAATGTCCCATACATATCATTGATATTCGTGTTGTATACTTGTTGCATATGTGTTGCATACCATTTGAAATCCAACACATCTGACAGCTTTCCACAACCTCTATAACCCTTGTAAAATCGGGCTTTTCTCGAATCTTGCGTTGACCGCAAATTATCTCTTTGAAAACTGTGGCGCTCTTCTTGCAGCCTTTAAGCCGTACTTCTTTCTCTCCTTCATACGAGGATCTCTGGTCAGGAAACCTGCTTTCTTTAAGATCGGGCGGTAATCCGCGTCTACCTGCAGCAATGCTCTTGCGATACCGTGACGAACCGCGCCTGCCTGGCCGGTGTAACCGCCGCCTTTTACTGTGATCTTTGCATCATATTTAGTCAGTGTATCGGTCGCAGCCATCGGCTGACGAACGATCACCTTCAGAGTCTCTAAACCGAAATAATCGTCAAGAGCTCTCTTATTTACCGTGATCACGCCTGTACCGGGTGTTAAAAATACTCTTGCGATACTCTTTTTTCTTCTGCCTGTTCCGTAATATTTATTTACAGCCATTGTTATTTCCTCCTTTCAGTCCCTATCAGAATGTTAATGTCTCCGGCTTCTGTGCCGCATGCGGATGCTCAGCGCCCGCGTAAACATGTAACTTTCTGTACATCTCTCTTCCTAAAGGTCCCTTCGGAAGCATACCCTTAACTGCCAACTCAATTACTTCTGCCGGCTTATTCGCCATCTTCTCTCTTAAAGTCTGCTCTTTCATACCGCCTACATAATCGGAATGACGGTAATAGATCTTCTGATCCAGCTTCTTGCCTGTGATCTTAACCTTCTCTGCGTTGATTACGATCACATAATCACCGGTATCCATGCTCGGTGTATAAATCGGCTTATTCTTACCTCTTAATACCTTCGCAACCTCGGATGATAAGCGTCCTAATGTATATCCGGAAGCATCAACAACATACCATTTTCTCTCTATTGTTGCCGGACTAGCCATAAATGTCTTCATTGGTTTTCCTCCTAACATACTGATCCTGCGATCCCATTCCTGTTTCTATATGGTAAAACGCTCTTCACCGGGGCTATGGCTCACAGCATTTACACGCACATAAACACAACAGTCTTTCAGGCTGTCACATTAACCTATTATATATGAATGGCTTTCCCGTGTCAACAACTTTTTTCAGATTCTTCCAGCTTATTTCTTTGCCAAAAATGTTTTCTTAGCCAGCGCATAGGTAAGCACGCCCATGATCAGCAATGATACAAACGTGGTTAAGTAGAAATGAAAGTAATCATATTCGCCAATGGGAATCAGGCCGTCCACAAATGTCCACAGCAGGGAAAGTGTGATCAGGCCAAACCCAACCGTCAGCTGCTTATATTTGCCTGCCGCGTAAGCGCCCAGTGCCCCAAATACAAACAGCCAGGAATCCAGGGCTACGAAAATATCATAAAACCAACCCGTTCCAAACAATCTGTAATATCCGACCGTCGCGTTGAATAACGTACAGCCTGCTCCGACAAACATTAAGATAAACCCGATCCCCAGAATAATGGAAGTTACCACATTTTTTCCCATGGCCTCCCGCAAATCTGCTGATACTTTTTCGAATGAACTCATCCTTCTCCTCGCTTTCCTGCGTATACCGCATATTAATTTTTGATATGCTCATCATAACACGCTTTTCCATTTTTTGCAATTGCTTTCCGTTATATTCCCGCCAGTGATTCCGGCACTTCGTCCCCCAGCGCCTCATAGCGGATCTCCATCAGCGTCAGTCCTCTGGCCGGCGCCTTCGGGCCTGCTGCCATCCGGTCCTTCGCGTCCAGGATTTCCTTCATATGCTCCGGCGGATAAACGCCCAGACCGATTTTGATCAGCGTTCCGGCAATGATCCGTACCATATTATAAAGGAAGCCGTTCCCGGAAACCGTCATCGTGATGAGATCCTGTTCCTTTTCCAGCTCCAGCCGGTAGATCGTCCGGACCGTAGTCCGGATCTGTGTCCGCAGAGAACAAAAGCTCTTGAAATCATGCTCCCCCGTCAGATACATACAGGCTTTCCGCATTTTCTCCAGATCCAGCGGCATAAACTCAAAGTCCGTATAGAGCCGCAGGGTCGGAATAGGATGCCTTCTGTTCAAGATCTGATAGCGGTAAGTTTTGACGCTGTTCCCGTATCGGGGATGGAACTCCGCCGGTACCTCCCTGGACTCCTGGATCCGGATGTCTTCGGGCAGCCGCTGGTTCAGCGCATAGGAAAACTTATCGGCGGGAATATTGCTCTCCGTATCAAAAACCGCCACGTTTCCCAGGGCATGTACGCCGGAATCCGTTCTGCTCGCACCGATCACCGCGATCTGCTCTCCGGTCAGTTCACAGAGGCAACGGTTCAGTACCTCTTCCACGGTAATCCCATTGATCTGAATCTGCCAGCCGCAGTAATTCGTACCGTCATATGCAATTGTCAGCATAACTCGCTTCATCCGCTTCCTCCCTAGGCAAATAAAAACGGCAGGATCTGAAATGCCACCAGGATCCGGTTGATCCCGAAAATCGCAATCAGATAACCGGCATAAATGAAATAGGTCCGTTTGTCCCGTTTTTTATAACAAAGCGGATGCATCTTGGTCCGCCCTTCTCCGCCCTGATAACAGCGTGTCTCCATCGCGTTTGCCAGATCGATGGCCCGCCGGATCGCGGAAACAAACAAAGGCACAAACAAAGGAATCAGCGCCTTTGCCCGTTTTAACAGTCCTCCGGTTTCAAAATCCGCGCCTCTGGCCTTCTGCGCCATCATGATCTTATCGGTCTCCTCCATCAGGATCGGGATAAACCGCAGCGCGATCGACATCATCATCGTAATGTCATGCACTGGGATATGGAGCTTATTTAATGGGCGCAGAGCCTTTTCCAGGCCGTCCGCCAGATCGGTCGGCGTAGTCGTCAGCGTCATCAGACTGGTGCCGATCACCAGATATACCAGACGGATCCCCAAAAAGATGGCCCGTCGGATTCCCTCAGCCGTAATTGAAAGAAACCAGATATGCACCAATTCCCGTCCTGGAACCAGAAAGATATTGAAGACCACGCTGAAAAGCAGCAGGATCAAAATTCCCCGAAGTCCTTTCAGCAGCATTTTAAACGGTACTTTGGAAAGTTTTAAAACCGCCGCCAGACAAATCGTGATCACCGCATAGCCGAGATAATGATTGGTCAAAAACAGGGAAACCAAAAAGACCATGGTTCCAAACAGCTTCACTCTCGGATCCAGCCGATGAATGACGGAATCCGTGGGATAATATTGTCCGATCGTAATATTTTTCATTGCGCAAACCACTCCAATACAGCGTTTTTGGCTTCTGCTACCGTAGTAACGACCTGCGAAGTCCGCAGTCCGGACGCCTGCAGACGGTCAATGGCATATGTGATCTGGGGCGCCCGAAGTCCGATCTGCTCCAGTTCCTTATAATGCGCAAAGACTGCCTTCGGCGCATCGTCATATATCACATGCCCGTGGTTCAAAACGATCAGCCGCTCCACATACCGGGCGACGTCTTCCATGCTGTGCGATACAAAAACAACCGTGATCTTCCGTTTTTCATATAAATCCCGAATCAGCGTAAGGATCGCGTCCCTCCCCCGGGGATCCAGCCCCGCTGTAGGTTCATCCAGGATCAAAATCTCCGGCTCCATTGCCAGCACGCCGGCTATGGCAACCCGGCGCTTCTGTCCGCCGGACAGCAAAAACGGGGATTTATCATACAGGCTTTCCGGAATTCCAACCTGCTCCAGGGCTTTTTTTGCGCGCGCCCGAATCTCGTCCTCCGAAAGTCCCAGGTTTTTAGGGCCAAAGCAGACATCTGAAAATACGTCCGCCTCAAACAACTGATACTCGGGATATTGAAATACCAGCCCTACTTTGCGGCGCAGAGACGGCAGCGCAAAATCGCTGTCATAAATGTTCTTCCCATTATACAGGATCGCCCCGTCTGTCGCCTTTACAAGCCCGTTCAGATGCTGGATCAGCGTAGATTTGCCGGATCCGGTATGCCCGATGATCCCGATGCATTCGTTATCTCCGATTTTCAGATTCACATCCTCCAAGGCATGCATTTCATATACGGTATCCTGACTGTAGGTATAACTCACATGCTGTAATTCGATCGCCATATCCTGCCCTTTCCGATTCTCTTCCTTATTTGTGAAGACGAAATCCGCTCTGATACAGAGCTGTCAGTTCTTCTTCCAATTCCTCAATCCGCAGAATCCCCTTTTTGATGGGAAATCCGCATTGTTCTAATTCATATGCCAGTTCTGTCACCTGCGGAACATCCAGTCCATAAGACTTTAACTGTTCCACATTCGAAAATACCGCTTCGGGCGTTCCCTGCATAACGATCTTTCCGTCATCCATAACAAATACCTGATCCGCGTACAGAACCTCATCCATATGGTGGGTGATCAGGATCACCGTTACGTGCTCCTGCTGATTCAGACTCCGGATCGTCTGCAGGACTTCCTGCCTGCCGGTGGGATCCAGCATTGCTGTCGGCTCATCCAGGACAATACATTTCGGACGCATAGCCACAATACCGGCTATGGCAATCCTCTGCTTCTGCCCGCCGGATAAGCGGTTCGGCGAGTGATAACGGTAAGCCGTCATTCCGACTGCTTCCAGCGCGTGTTCCACCCGCTTCCAGATTTCTTCCGTCGGAACTCCGATATTTTCCGGGCCGAATGCCACTTCTTCTTCCACTACATTGGCAATGATCTGATTGTCCGGATTCTGGAATACCATACCAGTTCCTTTCCGGATCTTCCATTTATTCTCCTCCTCCGCGGTATTCATCCCGTCTACCCATAATGTTCCCGAGGTGGGTTTCAGCAGCGCATTCAGATGCCGCGCCAGGGTGGACTTCCCCGAACCGTTATGGCCCAGGATCGCCACAAAATCCCCTTCTTTCACATCCAGATCGATCCCGGCTATGGCACGCACTACCCGTTCCTGTTCATTTTCATCCGTATCCGTAAAATCATGGATCACATTCCGGCCTTTGATAAAACGCATTGTTCCTGCTCCTGTCTGTATAACAACAGTAAACCGGATTCAGTTTCCCAAATCCGGCTTACTTATATTAAATCCTATTAAACTAACTCTAATAAAACTTCCATTGCGGCGTCGCCCTTACGCTGACCGATCTTAATGATTCTGGTATAACCGCCATTGCGGTCTGCGTACTTAGGCGCGATCTCGTCAAATAACTTCGCAACTAAGTCTACGTCCTGTACAACAGGTCTCTTGCCTTTTTCTGTTACAGTCTTCTTTGCCGGATAAAGGACCTTCAGCATCTGTCTTCTGGCGTGTAAACGGGACGGCTGATCCTTTTTGATCTTCTTATCCACTTCGTCGTATACGGTAACTTTCTTGCCGTCTACCACTTCCTTTACGCGCTTTCCGTCTTTATCTTTACGAGGAACCTTTGCTTTTACCGTAACTTCTTCAAAGTTATCTTTTTCCTTCACTGCCAGCGCGATCAGACCTTCCGCAACTTTACGGATTTCCTTCGCTCTGGTCTCTGTCGTCACAATCTTACCGTTATTCAACAGACTGGTAACCTGGCCTCTGATCAAGGCCTTTCTCTGGTCAGAAGTTCTACCAAGCTTTCTATAACCTGCCATGATTCTGCCTCCTTCATTCTTATTTGTAAATCACACGATTATGCATCGCCGTCACTCAGCTTCAAATTCAGCTCTTTTAATTTCGCCAAAACTTCATCTAAGGACTTGCGGCCTAAATTCCGAACCTTCATCATATCTTCCGGTGTCTTGCTGATCAGCTCTTCCACCGTATTGATACCGGCTCGCTTTAAGCAATTGTAAGAACGAACAGATAATTCTAACTCATCAATGTTCATCTCTAACACTTTTTCTTTTTCATTATCTTCTTTTTCTACCATAACCTCCGCGGTCTTGGCATTTTCAGATAAATCAATAAACAGACTCAAGTGTTCGCTCAGAACCTTTGCTGCCAGGCTGACAGCCTCATCCGGTGCCAATGTACCATTGGTATATACATCCAGCGTCAGCTTGTCAAAATCCGTAATCTGCCCTACACGGGTATTCTGGATCGACATATTGACACGTTCTACCGGCGTATAAATGGAATCAATCGCGATCACGCCAATGGACAGATCCTCTGTTTTGTTTTTCTCGGCGCTGACATATCCTCTTCCTTTAGTAATCGTCAGCTCCATAAACAATTTTGTCTCCGCACCGCCGTTCAAAGTCGCAATGACCTGTTCCGGATTCAGGATCTCAATATCCGAATCTACGCTGATATCGGCTGCAGTCACAATGCCGTCACCGCTTGCTTCAATATAAGCTGTCTTTGGCTCATTGGTATCGCTGTTGTTTTTAATCGCCAGATTCTTTACATTCATTACGATTTCCGTAACGTCTTCCTTCACTCCGGGAATGGTACTGAACTCGTGCTGAACACCGTCAATCTTGATCTGGCTTACAGCAGCGCCCGGCAGAGAGGACAACATGATTCTTCTCAAAGAATTGCCCAGTGTTGTACCATATCCTCTTTCCAGGGGTTCTACGACAAATCTGCCGTATTTATTGTCTTCCGAAATCTCAGCGATTTCTATATTTGGTCTCTCAAAATCGAACACTACACAGCCCCTCCTTTAATGGGAATTGCTTAACCTCACCTTACTTGGAATATAACTCGACAATCAGCATTTCATCAACCGGTACGTCAATGGCTTCTCTGGTCGGCAGTTCTTTTACGGCGCCAGATAAATTCTCATGGTCTGCTTCCAGCCATTCCGGAACCAATCTGCCTTCTGTTACTGCTAAAATGTCCTTATATCTCTGAGAGCCCTTGGACTTCTCTCTGATCTCGATCGTATCGCCGGCCTTAACCTGATAGGAAGGAATATTCACACACTTGCCATTTACCAGCACATGCTTGTGGTCAACGATCTGTCTTGCTTCTCTTCTGGTTCTGGCATAACCCAGACGGAAGATTACATTGTCTAACCGGGATTCCAACAGCACCATCAGATTGGTACCTGTCATCCCCTTCATGCGGTCAGCCTTCGCGAAATAATTCCGGAACGGTTTCTCCAATACGCCGTAAATGAATTTCGCTTTCTGCTTCTCGCGCATCTGCAAACCGTACTCGCTCATCTTCCGGTTTGCTCTCTTTAACTGTCTCTTCGACTTCTTATCAATTCCTAAATAAATGGGATCCATACCTAAGGATCTGCATCTCTTCAGAACGGGAACTCTATTAACTGCCATGTTAATCTATACCTCCAATCAGACTCTTCTACGCTTCGGCGGACGGCAACCATTGTGCGGAACCGGAGTTACGTCCTTAATACTGGTAACCTCCAGTCCGGCTGCCTGCAGGGCACGGATTGCTGCCTCACGGCCGGAACCCGGACCATTTACCATAACGTCAACATATTTTAAGCCATGAACCAAAGCTGCCTTTGTTGCTGTCTCCGCTGCCATCTGTGCTGCATAAGGGGTAGATTTCCTTGAACCTCTAAAACCCAGACCGCCCGCACTGGCCCAGGATAACGCATTACCCTGCGCGTCTGTCAGTGTAACAATCGTATTGTTAAAAGATGACTGAATGTGCGCTTGTCCTCGTTCAACGTTTTTCCTGACACGCTTTTTTGTCACTTTTTTGGTAACTTTTTTTGCCATTTTAAACTAACCTCCATACCTTATGGGTTTGACTATTTCTTCTTATTCGCTACTGTCTTCTTCGGGCCCTTCCGTGTTCTGGCATTGGTCTTTGTCTTCTGACCGCGAACAGGCAGACCTTTTCTGTGGCGGATACCTCTGTAGCATCCGATCTCCTGCAGTCTCTTAATATTCAGGGCGATCTCTCTTCTCAGATCACCTTCTACCGTCTGACTCTCATCGATAACAGCTGAAATCTTCTTCACTTCATCATCGGTCAGATCTCTGACACGCGTATCCGGATTCACGCCTGCTTCTGCTAAAATACGGTTAGCGCTTACTCTGCCGATCCCGTAAATGTAAGTCAGCCCAATCTCTACACGCTTTTCTCTTGGTAAATCAACACCTGCAATACGAGCCATGTGTATTTGCACCTCCACTTAAATTCTGAAAGCTTGCCAGTAATTACGCAGCTCGCCCTGCCGGGCGCCTGAAATGTGTGCGCATCCGCTGTCCGCTTTTAATTATGAATATACCGGTAATCCATATATTCAAAAGTTTCTATTGATGGCATGCAAAAAGGCAGCCATCTTTTTAATGGCAATGGTTCCACTCGGTACTATGTACTACATTGCCGCAGCCGCAAAATTAAACATATAAACAAAAGACACCGCTGAATCAGCCCTGTCTCTGCTTATGCTTCGGGTTCTCACAGATAACTCTGATGCTTCCCTTTCTCTTGATAACCTTACACTTTTCACAAATCGGTTTTACTGATGATCTTACCTTCACAGAAAATCCCTCCTTTCAAAAAAGTCCGTTGTTTAGTATATCATAGCAAAATTTAGAAATCAAGTAGCAAATTTAACTTTTTTGGTTACTTATCTCTCCAGATAATCCGGCCTTTGGTCAGATCATAAGGGGACAGCTCGATGGTAACTTTATCTCCGGGTAAAATCTTAATAAAATTCATGCGGAGTTTCCCACTGATATGCGCCAGTACCGTATGCCCGTTCTCCAGTTCTACCTGAAACATGGCGTTCGGAAGTTTTTCCACTACTGTTCCTTCTATTTCAATTACATCAGCCTTTGACATATTCTCCTCCATTTTTTGATCTTTGATATTCCTGAATTGCCTTTCGGATCTCCGGATCCGTCCGGCCGCTGCAGACCGGCTGGTTTCTGTGGATCTGTACATGTTTCCGCTTCTTTTTCTTCGGATTCCCGATCCCGCGGTTTTTTCCGTTTACCAGCAGTACGGTATCTGCATCCCAGTCCCATATAATATAGTAGGCGTTCTTGTCATGTCCTGCCATCGATTTCGCGAAAACACCTTTCAGATCTTCCCGCTCCAACTTTTCTTCTTTCATACTGTCCTCTGTTCCGGATCGTTTTTCACGCTGATCGCCATTCCATTACCGCAGGGTGAGGATTTCCGGCTCCCCCTTTGTGATCAGAATGGTATTCTCATAATGCGCCGACAGGGTACCGTCTTCCGTTACAACCGTCCAGTCATCGTCCAGCCAGCAGACATCCGGCCGTCCGATATTGATCATCGGCTCCACCGCAAGCGTCATACCCGCCTGCAGCTTAACGCCGCGCCTGCGCTGCGGAAAATTGGGAATATTGGGATCCTCATGCAGATGCTGTCCGATCCCGTGACCGACGAGATCTTCTACAACGCCGTATCCGAACTGTCTCGCGTAATTTCCGATCGCGGCAGAAATATCATGCAGATGATTTCCTTCCCGGGCATATTTGATTCCTTCAAAAAAGCTCTGCTTCGTTACCTCCATCAGCTTCTGCGCTTCCGCTGAGACTTCTCCGATTCCGTAAGTTCTGGCCGCGTCGGAGTGGTAACCCTTATAAATGACGCCTGCATCCAGACTTACGATATCCCCTTCTCCGATGATACGGTCCTTACTCGGAATTCCGTGTACGACCTCATCGTTGACCGAAACGCAGATAGAAGCCGGATATCCGTTGTAATTCAAAAAGGAAGGTTCACAGCCGTAGCTGCGGATCATTTCTTCTCCCAGTTTATCAATCTGCCATGTGGACATTCCGGGTTTCAATTCTTTCCGAAGTCCTTCATGTACTTCATATAAAATTCTTCCTGCTTCCCGCATGAGTTCAATTTCCCGCTGAGACTTAATTGTAACTGACATATTACCTCCATTCCGAAGCGTTTACGCGAAGGAAGCACGGTAAACCAAGTTTACCGAACGAGAAATTCGCGAAGGCGATTTCTCGTCTGCCATCATGGCTATTTGGAACGCTTCGGCACAAATAGCCGTGTGAAAAATCAGCACATCAGTGTGATTTTTCACACTGACCTCTCCGTTATTTGCTCAAAATTTCAACAATATCATCAAAAACTTTCTGAATATCCTGTGTTCCGTCTACTTCTACCAGCGCTCCCTTTGCCGTATAATAATCGATCAGAGGCTGCGTCTGCGCATGATAGACATTTAGCCGTTTCTGCACGGTTTCCGGTTTGTCGTCGTCTCTTAAGATCAACTCTCCGCCGCATCTGTCACAGATGCCTTCCACCTTAGTGGGCAGATATTCTACATGATAGGTACCGCCGCAGTTTACGCAGGCTCTTCTGCCGCCCATACGCTTTACGATATTCGCGTCCGGCACTTCTACATTGACCGCGTAATCGATCTTCTGTCCCAGCGCTTCCAGTGCCTGATCCAGCGCCTCCGCCTGTGGAATGGTCCGCGGAAATCCGTCTAAGATATAACCTTTCGCGCAGTCCTCCTGCTGTACCCGGTCTACGACCAGATCACAGACCAGTTCATCCGGCACCAGCAGGCCCTGATCCATATAGGTCTTTGCCTTAGTACCCAGTTCCGTCCCTGCTTTAATATTCGCTCTGAAAATATCTCCTGTTGAGATATGGGGAATTCCATACTGATCGGCCAGCATTTTAGCCTGTGTTCCTTTTCCGGCTCCCGGCGCACCCAGCATAATAATTTTCATGTGATACCTCCATTCCGGAGCGTTTACGCGAAGGAAGCACGGTAAACCAAGTTTACCGAACGAGAAATTCGCGAAGGCGATTTCTCGTCTGCCAT
>CANQOK010000017.1 GCA_947625465.1 uncultured Lachnospiraceae bacterium
CAGGACGAAAAGCCGCATTCTATGATTACGCTTCTGTGGTGTCTGCTCTTGATCGTACTTCCAATCGCATTGGTATTCTCGGAGAGCAGTATGAGCAATATCCAGAGCGTAAGTATCATTAGCGCTTTCCCGATTGGACTTATTATGATTATCATGATCTGGAGTTTTATCAAGGATGCGAAGAAGTACCTTGTAGAAAAGCAATGAAATCTCTCGAAAAATTGAGGCTAAATCTATGAATGATAGGCAATAATATAGGGAGCTGTTTAGCTGAGCACTTCAGGTAATATTTAAAATAGTGGGCAGATCCATTAGCGGGATCTGCCTTTATTTTTGAAAGTTATACCGTTTTTTGTAATTGAATAACACCTTTTTCCCATCAAAAATGGTTAATATAGTTTTTCTTCCAGTCTTTGGTTGCGTTCTGTTTTTTGATATGCTACAATAACAGACATATATGTGGACTGTTTTCCCGGAGGGGCGAACAGAAATCGGGCGCATACGAGGAAAGGGGAGAAAAATGGATTCTAATGAAAAGAAACAGACTTATAAAAAGGACTTTGTGGTTTTTCAGGACGTGGTCAAGCTGTACGGAAGCGGAGACGCGACCGTGCGCGCGGCAGACGGTATGAGCTTTTCCATTGATGAGGGCGACTTTGTAGTGATCGTAGGGCCCAGCGGAGCCGGAAAGACGACCGCGCTGAATATTTTAGGAGGGATGGACACACTGACTTCCGGACATGTGTTTGTGGACGGAGAAGATATCGGACAGTATAAAGGAAAACGGCTGACACAATACCGCAGAGATGAGATCGGCTTTGTGTTTCAGTTTTATAATCTGGTTCAGAATCTGAACGCGCTGGAGAATGTAGAGCTGGCGTCACAGATCTGCAAAGATACCATGAATGCAAGAGAGGTTCTGCGGGAAGTCGGATTGTCGGACCGGTTATATAATTTTCCGGCGCAGCTTTCCGGCGGCGAGCAGCAGCGGGTTGCCATTGCCCGCGCATTGGCGAAGAATCCCAAACTGCTGCTGTGCGATGAACCCACCGGAGCGTTGGATTATCAGACCGGCAAAGCGATCTTAAAGCTGCTGCAGGATACCTGCAGACAGAAGAAGATTACCGTATTTGTCATTACCCATAATTCCGCCATTGCGCCTATGGCGCATAAGGTGATCCACATTAAGAACGGAAAAGTGGATAAGATCAGGGAAAACGCCTTCCCGGTAAAGGCGGATATTCTGGAATGGTAGGAGAATGAGAAGATGAAAGCGATTCATAAGGAGTTTTACGTAGATATCCGCAAGACCATCGGACGGTTCATTTCCATTTTTCTGATCGTGGCACTGGGCGTCGGTTTTTATGCCGGGATCCGTTCTACGGAACCGGATATGCGTCTGACCGGTGATCATATGTATGACGCTTCCAATCTGATGGATTTAAGGATCATCAGTACGCTGGGACTGGAAGCATTTGATGTGGAAAAGATCGCGGAGCTGGATTGTATTGAGAAAGCGTCAGGGGCGTATTCCGGGGATGTGATCGGACAGATCGGAGACAATGAACATGTGATCCGGTTCCTTTCCATGCCGGACGGGATCAATGAAGTAACGGTGACAGACGGCAGAAAACCGGAGAATTCCGCAGAGTGTATGCTGGACCGTTCTTTTATGGAACAGCAGGAGTTAAAGGTCGGCGACAAGCTGGAGATCGTATCGGCCGGCGACCGGGAGATCGGGGATCTGCTGGCCAATACGGAATATACCGTTGTAGGAAGCTTTACTTCAACACAGTATATGTCTGCCTCTACAAAAGGGACCAGCACGATAGGCGACGGTAAGATTGCCGGACTGGCAGCCGTGCCGGAGGACGCGTTTGCGCTGGAGGTCTATACGGAGATTTATGCTTCCGTATCCGGAGCGAAGGAGGAGACCTGTTATACAGACGCGTATGACGAACTGGTAGAAGCGGCTGCAGATGAAATCAGAGATAAGGTACAGGATGTCTGCATTCAGGCACGGTATGACGAGATGTATCAGGCCGCGTCGGATGTGATCGATGAAATTGTGGCAGGTGAGAAAGAAGTAGAGAACGGCATCGCGGACGCCAATCAGGTGATCGCGGATCTGAAGAAACAGATCCAGACGGCAGAAAAGGGAATCCGGAAGCTGGAAGACGGTATCAGCGAAGCAGAGGCAGGAAAGAAACAGGCGCAGGCGGCAATTGACCAGATTCAGGGAACCGTAGATGTTTATGACAGATATATTGAGCGCTTTTCTGATCTTGGATATGTTCCGGCAGGACAGCTGACCAATCGGGATGTGCCGCTGGAACAGCTGGAGACAGAGAAGCAGCAGTATGTAATGGAGCAGGCGCCTTACAAGGGAACGATCGAGCAGCTTGACAAAACCATTGCGGACTGCAGACGGCAGATTGCGGAAATTGAGGAGCAGATCGCCAAGGCGGAGGCGGGAATTCAGACCGCGAACGAGGAGATTGCCAAAGCTGAGGATACGCTGAAGGATCTGCAAATGAAGGAAGGAGACGCACGGGCAGCCAGAGACGAACTGGAATCTCCCGTATGGTATCTGACAGACCGAAATTCCATTCAGACTTATCTGGATTATGACCAGGACGCGGAGCGGATCAGCCGGATCGGCATTGTATTCCCCGTAATCTTTTTCCTGGTTGCCATGCTGGTCAGCCTGACGACCATGACCAGAATGGTATCGGAACAGCGGACACAGATCGGTACGCTGAAAGCGCTTGGCTACAGTAAATTTTCCATTGCACTGAAATATATCCGGTACGCGCTGCTGGCAACCGTGCTGGGCAGTATTGTGGGCAGCATCATTGGAAGCAAGCTGCTCCCGGTCGTGATCGTAAACGCGTATCATATTTTATATCCCAGCCTGAGTCATGTGGTAACGCCGGTGAATCTGACTTATACGCTGACCGCGATGGGAATTGCCATCGGACTGGTATTGGCGGCTACCGTATTTGCGTCCTACCGGACGCTGGCCGCGAATGCGGCTGCCCTGATGCGCCCGGAATCACCGAAAGCGGGAAAGAAAGTTTTACTGGAACGGATCCCGTTTCTCTGGAATCATCTGGGCTTTTACGGGAAGTCTACATACCGGAATCTGGTGCGCTATAAAAAACGGTTCTTCATGACGCTTTTTGGCGTGAGCGGCAGCATGGCGCTTCTGCTTGTCGGGTTCGGACTGAAAGACTCTACCAGTGAGATCAGCGACCAGCAGTATGGAGAACTGCATACCTACAATGCTTCCGTAGTTATGAATTTAAGCACCAGCGACGCGCGGCTGGAAGAAGCCAGAACATTTTTGAACGAGGATAACAGGATTAACGGATATATGGAGATGCAGGAGGGAACGGTGACGGCATCTTCGCCGGCAAAGGAACTGACCGTATATCTGGAGGTACCGAAAGAGAGCGGCGGGCTGCCGCAGTATATTAAACTGCGGGACCGCGCGGATAAAGAAGCGGAACTGCCGTTAACCGATGACGGTGTGATCATTACCGATAAAATGGCGCGTCTGCTGGATGTTCAGACGGGCGATACCTTTTTGCTGGAAATCAGTGAAACCGAACAGAAGGAATTAAAGGTAGCGGGGATTGCTGAAAATTATATTTATCATTATATTTATATGACGCCGGCGGTTTATGAGGAGATTTACGGAAAGAAACCGGAATACAATAAAATGCTGCTCGATACGGCGGAAGGGATCGAAGAAGATCTGCTGACATCGGATCTTCTGAATCTGAAAGCGGTAAACAGCGTCCTGTTTAATTCTTATATCCAGGACAAATTCCAGGATGTATTAAAGAGTATTGATATCATTGTGCTGGTGCTTCTGATTTCCGCAGGCGGACTGGCATTTGTCGTGATCTATAATTTAAACAATATCAACATCGCGGAACGGAAGCGGGAACTGGCCACTCTGAAGGTGCTGGGCTTCTATGATGCGGAGGTTACCAGATATGTATACCGGGAGAATATCCTGATCACGATCCTGGGGATCGGAGTCGGCTGCATACTGGGCGTATTTCTGCACCAGTTTGTGATCCAGACGGCGGAGATCGATCTGATCCGTTTTTATAAGCAGATCAGAGGAATCAGTTTCCTTTACAGTGCTCTGCTGACAGCCGCATTTTCGATTGTGATCAACATTGGTATGTATTTTAAATTAAAGAAGATCGACCTGGCGACCTCAATGAAATCGATTGAATAGGGATAGAATGGAGGACAGTGTGAAATTCCGACCTTGTATTGACATTCACAATGGAATGGTGAAGCAGATTGTCGGGAGCAGTCTGCGGGACGAGAATAACAGCGCGAAAGATAACTTTGTATCGGAAAAGGGCGCGGATGCCTATGCGCGGATGTATCGGGCAGACGGCCTGACCGGCGGTCATATTATTCTGCTGAATCAAACGGGAACGCCGGAGTTTGAGGCGACAAAAGTCCAGGCGCTGGCAGCCCTGCAGGCATATCCGGGCGGAATGCAGCTGGGCGGAGGCGTTACAGCGGAAAATGCGGAAAGTTATCTGCGCGCGGGCGCTTCCCATGTGATCGTGACGTCGTATGTGTTTCGGGACGGCAGGATCGATTACGAAAATCTGGAGAAACTGATAAAAGCAGTGGGAAAAGAACATCTGGTGCTGGATTTAAGCTGCCGAAAACGGGGGAACGCTTATTATATCGTAACGGACCGCTGGCAGAAGTTTACGGAAGAAGCAGTGACTGCGTCTCTTCTGGATCTGCTTTCCGCGTACTGCAGTGAATATCTGATCCATGCGGTGGATGTGGAAGGAAAGACTTCCGGAATTGAGACGGAGCTGGCGGATCTGCTTGGAAGCTGGGGAAAGATCCCGGTTACTTACGCGGGCGGCGTATCGTCTTTTGCGGATCTGGACCGCCTGGAACAGGCGGGGGCAGGCAGACTGGACGTGACGATCGGAAGTGCGCTGGATATCTTCGGAGGAACCATGTCTTACCGTACTGTGGCAGAACGGTATCGGTAGGCGAGCATAAAGGATAATGAAATGGGAGGTATTGCGGTAAAATGTATTATGATAAGTTTTTAGTCTGGGATGTATGTAAAAAAATTGCCGGTATTCTGGGAAACGGGCTGATCCTGCTGGGACTCTGTCTGCCTGTCGTAAACAGGGGGACGGAATACGGCACCTATACGGTTCGGGAAATGGCGATGTTTTCTTTTCGCTATGAATCCGTTTTTCTCTGGATCGCGGTAGTTTTCCTGCTGCTCGCCATCTTTTTCTTATTAAAAAAGCGTTTTACGAGATCGTTTGTATTTACGGTCCTGGCAACCATTCCGGTCTGGGTCACAGTGATCATGACGATGGTGCAGGAAAAGAACGGCGTCTGCCATCCAGCGGCAGGCTTTTATGTGGCGTTAGTCGGACTGTTGTTTGCGGTTATTTCCTTTGTCGCTGAACAGGCCGATCGAAAAAAAGAAAAAATGGAGCTGCAGGCAGAGCAGTCTGCAGACTCCACGGAAGCATAAAGTGTTATGTTGTCAAAGCGGAAGAAAGATCGGTTTCCGCTCTTTGAAAATACAGTAGTAGCGAAATCCGGCTTCTTTCAGGTACTCGGCTGCCTGCTGGAAGCCGTAGCCGACCAGATCGGGTTTGTGTGCGTCCGCGCCGACGGTGATGATCTCGCCGCCCAGTTCCCGGTATCGTTTTAGAAAAAGCGGGTGCGGGTTGGGAAAGACGGAGCCCTTATACATACCGCCGGTGTTTAATTCAATGCCCTTCCCCTCTGCGATCAGTGTTTTAAGGATATCTTCAGCCTGCTCGAGATAATCGGAGGGGTTATAGTTTTGGATCCCGTTTGGACTGTATCGGATGATATAGTCCAGATGTCCGTATACATCAAAGTCACGGCAGGTATCCAGCGTAGCTCGGATAATGGAGAAATAGAGTTCCAGCGCTTCCCGGTCCGTCTTATCCTGCCAGAAGTCCGGATAGTAGGGATCGATCCCGTTTAACAGATGACAGGAGCCGATCACGAAATCATAGGGGTGCTCGGCTACGAAGGTATGGAGCCTGGAGCCCATAGGTACCTCCAGACCGGTTTCCACACCGATAGAGACGGCAATCTGCCCGGCCCGGCGGTCTCTCAGTTCGGGCATATAGGACCAGTAAGCTTCTGCCGGCAAATTAAAGTCCGTTTCATATTGGTAGTCAAAATCATGGTGATCCGTAAAGCAGATGTGCCGCATTCCCATCGAGACCGCATGGTCTAAGATTGCCTCAGGGTCGGCCTCGGAATCACCGGAAAAACGTGTGTGTACGTGAAAATCTGACAGCATAGAGAGTTCTCCCTTCCTGTTATTTACATAAAATTATAATCAATCAGTATGAAAAATGCAACTCCGGGAGCAGAAAATGAAAAAATTTGTGATTGTAATACCTGCATATGAACCCGATGAAACTTTACTCGCAATTATCCGTGCGATACGGCAAAAAACGGAGAATCCGATCCTGATCATAAACGACGGGAGCGGCAGCGCGTTTCTTCCTGTCTTTGAGAAGGCGAAAGAAGACGCGATTGTGCTAAACCGGGAGGAGAACCGGGGAAAAGGAGAAGCCATTAAATACGCCCTGCGCTATCTGACGGAGCAGATGCCGGAGGCAGAAGCGGTGATTACCATGGATGCGGATGGACAGCATCAGATATCGGATGTGCTTCGGATCAGTCAGGCGTTAGAGGAAAACCCGGAAGCCCTGGTGATCGGCTGCCGGAATTTTGAAGGGCCGGTTCCGCTTCGCAGCAGGTTTGGCAATACGGTGACAAAATATGTTTTCCGGCTGGCTTCCGGCCAGTTTATATCGGATACGCAGACCGGCCTGCGGGGATTTGGCAGAGCACAGTTTTCCTTTATGCTGCAGGTGCCGGGTGAACGCTATGAATATGAAATGAATGTACTGATGGCATGGGCGAAGCAGAAACGAAAGATTGTGGAAGTCCCAATCCAGACGGTTTATGAAAAAGGCAATCGGACCTCTCATTTTCGGGCTGTCCGGGATTCCGTGATCATCTACCGGGAAATCCTGAAATTCTCCTTTGCCTCTTTTTTGAGTTTTTGCGTGGATTTTATTCTGTTCGGGATGTTTTCCCTGCTGACCGGCGGGCTGTCATACAGTATCGTGCTCAGCAATGTGGGTGCCCGGGTGATCAGTGCCTGTTTCAATTTCTATCTGAATAAGCGGTATGTATTTAAAAGCAAGGGAACGCTTTGGAAAGAGGCGCTGAAATATTTTGCGCTGGCCGTTTTTATTCTGGCGGTCAATACGGAACTGCTGCAGCTGCTGTACCGATATGTGATCCCGGTAAAAATGGCGGCTAAGATTGTAACAGAACTGACGTTGTTTCTGCTCAGTCTGATCGTACAAAAACTGTTTGTTTTTCGGAATGGTGAGAGCAATGATGAAACCAGAGAGTAAGCGTAAGAAAAATCGAAGCCTGTATTTGAAGATCGCGCTGATCGCGCTTGGAGATCTTTTGGCGGCCGCCCTGTGTGTGGGAATTGTCGTATTATTCCACTATGTGCTGCCGAAGCAGTATGAGGATAACGGAATTGTGATCGCCCAAAGCCCGGAGAAAATTGCAGATATGTTTGCGCTCCCGGGGGAGGAAGGATTTGAAGAAAATCCGAAAGCAGGCAGCGGCTCCCATATCGAAGACGATCTGACGGAGCTACAGGAAAATTTGTCCGGCGCAGGCAGCGGGAAAAAAGACAAATTTAATACGACCAACACCGGAACCAGTATGGTAGAAGCAGAGCTGAATACGGAATGGAACACTATGAAAACCACGGTAACGGAGATCGCAAAGAAACGAACGGCGCATTACGACCTGACGGTTACAAAGCGGGAGATCGGCGAAGGTGACGATAAAGTCACGTATTTTGTGGCGGATCTGTATGTCCGGAATGTACAGTATCTGCGGACCGCGTTTGCCAGGGGCGTATATGGAAAAAATATACGGCAGTTTCCGGACACGATCAGCCGGGATAACAACGCGCTGTTTTCCATTTCCGGAGATTTTTACGGGAACAGTGAGCGGGGAGTCGTCATTCGGAACGGTGTGCTGTATCGGGAAAATGTAGCGGACGCGGATATCTGTGTTTTATATCTGGACGGCACCATGGAGACCTATTCTCCGTCAGCGTTTGACGGAGAAGCAGTGCTTAAAAAAGGAGCTTGGCAGGCGTGGACATTCGGACCGCAGCTGCTGGACGGCTCGGGGGCGGTGCTGGATCAATTCCGCACCACTTCTTATTTAAACAAGGAAAATCCCCGCTGCGCCATCGGTTATGTTGCGCCGGGCCACTATATGCTTGTTACGGTGGACGGCAGAGATGACGGATACTCCCGCGGAGTGACGATAACGGAGCTTGCGCAGATTATGGCGAAGCTGGGCTGTCAGACGGCTTATAATCTGGATGGCGGAAATTCCGCCTGTATGTATTATGAGAATGATTATCTGAATCGGCTAAGCGGCGATGAACGGGCCATCAGCGATATTATTTATTTGGAGGCAGAGGAATGAAATACCTGGGAAAGATAAAACGGGCAGTCATCTGGCTGCTGCCGCACGGCTCCATTGTATTGGGAGCGGCTTTTATTACTTTTTGGATTCTGGATTATCTGAATCCGATGATCGGATTTCTGGATAATGCGATTACAGATTGGCTGTTTCTGGCATTTTGCATCTTTAACCTGCTGAACGGGATCTTGTCCGCGTCTCTGGTATGGAAGCATATGGGAAAAAAGAAACGGAAAGCAGAAAGCACGGAATCGGAGAAGGCAGAGACGGAATAACCATAAAACAGATAGGAAACACTAGCAGGGAGCCGTTGGCTCCCTTATTTTTGTTCTACACAAAGTAGAACACGAAATATTCACAAAATAATTCTAAATAAGTGTTGACAAAAATTTCTATCAGTGTTATCTTTACTTACGAAGATATTAGCACTCCTTAGATATGAGTGCTAATAATATGTAAGAAGGCCACATCATGAGGTGAGATTGTGAGCGAAGAATTGGATGAAAGAAAGCTGACAATATTAAAAGCAGTTATCCAGAATTATCTGGAGACCGGAGAACCGGTCGGCTCCCGGACGATATCCAAATATACGGATCTGAATTTGAGCTCCGCGACGATCCGGAATGAGATGGCGGATCTGGAAGAGATGGGCTATATTCTACAGCCGCATACATCTGCGGGCCGGATTCCTTCCGACAAAGGATACCGGCTGTATGTGGATAATCTGATGAAGGAACGGGAAGCCCAGCTGGAACAGAAGGAACAGGAAGTCGACGATATGAAGACATTTCTGGTAGATAAGATGGATCGGCTGGAGGGAATGCTGCAGAACATGGCGAAGTCCCTGGCGGTCAATACCAACTATGCCGCTATGATCACGGCGCCGCAGTATACCAGGAATAAGATCAAATTCATTCAGTTGTCCGCTGTAGAACCTGCTAAGCTGCTCTGTGTTGTCGTAACACAGTCGAAGCTGATCAAGAATAAGATCCTGGAGATCCCGGAAGAGATCAGCAATGAGGATGTGCTGAAGCTGAATGTGATGCTGAATACTTCTCTGGCAGGACTGGCGTTAGAAGAGATCAACCTTGCCATGATATCCCAGATGACCGGGCAGGCGGGCAGTTTAAATCAGATCCTCCGGGCTGTGATCGATGCGGTGGCGGAGGCGTTTGACAGTGAGGAAAATCTGGAGATCTATACCAGCGGCGCGACCAACATCTTTAAGTACCCGGAACTGAGTGACCGGGAGAATGCCAGCAAGCTGATCAGCACCCTGGAAGAAAAGAAAGTATTGGCGGGACTGCTGACGGATTCTATGAATTCGGAGAAGAATAACGGGATTCAGATCTACATCGGAGACGAGACGCCGGTGCAGACGATGAAGGACTGCAGCGTGGTTACAGCCACCTATGAGCTGGAGGACGGAGTCAGAGGAACCATCGGGATCATCGGTCCCAAGCGAATGGATTATGAGAAAGTGGTAGAGACCTTAAATCAGGTAAAACAGCAGCTTGGCAGCGCATATCCGAAGCCGGATGCCGGGGAGAAATCATAAAGAAATGGAGAGCGGTGTGAAAGACACGGCGATGTGAAGAATATGGAAGAAGAAAAGAAGCAGGAAACAGCTGCACAGGAAGAAGCAGAGATTAAAGAAGCAGAGGCCAAAGAACCGGAGACACAGACAGAGACGGTCCAGGAAGACGCACAGTCTGCGGCAGAAGGTGAAACGGCAGAGCCTGCGGAAGAAACCGCTGCAGAAGAAACAGACCGGGAACCCGAAGCGGAAACTGAGGAAGAATCGTCAGATGAGAGCATGGATGAGGAAGACACGGGAGAAGCAGAACCGGGAAAAGAAAAGGGAAAAGGCATCTTCGGCAAGATCAGGAAAGAGAAAAAAGATCCCAGGGATCAGAAGATTGAGGAATTGACCGATCGCTATACAAGGCTGATGGCAGAGTTTGAAAACTTCAGAAAGCGGACTGAGAAAGAAAAAGCCGCTATGTTTGAAGTAGGCGCCAAGAGTATTGTAGAAAAGATTTTGCCGGTTGTAGATAATTTTGAACGCGGGCTGGCTGCGGTTCCGGAAGCGGAGAAGCAGGACGCATTTACGGAAGGCATGCAGAAGGTCTACAAGCAGTTTATCACCAGCCTGGAAGAGGCCGGCGTGACGCCGATCGAAGCTGTGGGAAAAGAATTTGATCCGGAACTCCACAATGCGGTTATGCATATTGAAGATGAAAATTTCGGAGAGAATACGGTAGCGGAGGAATTTCAGAAGGGCTACCGGTACCGCGACAGCGTGGTACGCCACAGCATGGTCAAGGTGGCAAATTAGATAACTCTGTATGGGTTATGAAACAATACGAAATGAAGATTTTGTATTGCGGATTAGCAGAAAACATTTTTATATATATTTTATTATGAGGAGGCTCATTATGAGTAAGATTATTGGTATTGATTTAGGAACAACAAACAGCTGCGTAGCAGTTATGGAAGGCGGCAAACCGGTGGTTATCGCCAATGCGGAAGGCGTCAGGACGACACCGTCTGTTGTCGCATTTTCAAAGACCGGAGAGCGTCTGATCGGAGAACCTGCAAAGCGTCAGGCAGTAACCAATGCCGACAAGACGATCTCTTCCATTAAACGGCATATGGGAACGGATTATTCCGTTAAGATTGATGACAAGAAGTATTCTCCGCAGCAGATTTCCGCGATGATCCTGCAGAAGTTAAAGGGTGACGCGGAGAGTTATCTGGGTGAGAAGGTAACCGAGGCAGTGATCACGGTTCCTGCATATTTTAATGATGCGCAGCGTCAGGCTACCAAGGACGCAGGTAAGATCGCGGGACTGGATGTAAAGCGTATCATTAACGAGCCTACGGCAGCAGCCCTGGCTTATGGTCTGGACAACGAGAAAGAGCAGAAGATCATGGTATATGACTTAGGCGGCGGTACCTTTGATGTTTCCATTATCGAGATCGGCGACGGCGTTATCGAAGTTCTGGCAACAGCCGGCGATAACCGTCTGGGCGGCGATGACTTCGATCAGAAGATCACAGATTATCTGCTGGCAGAGTTCAAGCGGACCGAAGGCGTGGATCTGTCTTCTGACAAGATGGCGCTTCAGAGATTAAAAGAAGCATCGGAGAAGGCAAAGAAAGAACTGTCTTCCGCGACGACTACCAATATTAACCTGCCGTTTATCACGGCGACCGCAGACGGCCCGAAGCATTTGGATATTACCCTGACCAAGGCGAAATTTGACGAACTGACCAGTGATCTGGTTGAGAGAACCGCGACGCCGGTACAGAATGCGCTGCGGGATGCGGGCGTAAGCGCAAGTGAATTGAGCAAGGTACTGCTGGTAGGCGGTTCCACCAGAATCCCTGCCGTACAGGATAAGGTAAAACAGCTGACCGGTCATGAACCGTCCAAGTCCTTAAATCCGGATGAATGTGTTGCGATCGGCGCTTCCATTCAGGGCGGCAAGCTGGCAGGTGATGCCGGCGCGGGCGATATCCTGCTGTTAGACGTTACGCCGCTGTCTTTGAGTATTGAGACCATGGGCGGTATCGCGACCAGACTGATCGAGAGAAATACCACGATTCCCTGCAAGAAGAGTCAGGTATTCTCTACGGCAGCAGATAACCAGACCGCGGTTGATATCAATGTTGTACAGGGTGAGCGGCAGTTTGCGAGAGACAACAAGTCTTTAGGTCAGTTCAGACTGGACGGAATCCCGCCGGCAATGCGCGGCGTTCCGCAGATCGAGGTTACATTTGATATTGACGCAAACGGTATCGTCAACGTATCCGCTAAGGATCTGGGTACCGGGAAAGAGCAGCATATCACCATTACCGCAGGTTCCAATATGTCCGATGCGGAGATTGAGAAGGCAGTAAAGGAAGCTGCAGAGTTTGAAGCACAGGATAAAAAGCGTAAGGAAGGCATTGACGCCAGAAATGAAGCGGATTCTATGGTATTCCAGGTTGAGAAGGCTTTGAATGAAGCAGGTGATAAACTGGATGCTTCCCAGAAGTCTGCGGTAGAGGCTGACTTACAGGCGTTAAAGGATATTTTGGCAAAATCACAGCCGGAGACCATGACAGATTCCGATATTGCGGACATTAAGGCTGCAAAAGAGAAACTGATGAACGGCGCGCAGGCTCTGTTCCAGAAGATGTATGAGCAGGCTGCGGCAGCACAGCAGGCGGCAGGCGGCGCAGGCCCGGACATGGGCGCAGGCCAGAACGCAGGCTCTAATCCCGGCGATGATGTGGTAGACGGAGACTATAAAGAAGTTTAATCAATCCTTTTATAAAGGTGACGATCATGGCAGATAAGAGAGATTATTATGAGGTTCTCGGGGTAGACAGAAATGCGGATGACGCTGCCCTGAAGAAGGCCTATCGGCAATTAGCAAAAAAATATCATCCCGATATCAATCCGGGAGACAAAGAAGCCGAGATGAAATTCAAAGAGGCATCGGAAGCCTATGCCGTGCTGAGTGATCCGGAAAAGCGGCGCCAGTATGATCAGTTCGGTCATGCGGCCTTTGACGGCGGCGCCGGCGGAGCCGGAGCAGGCGGATTTGATTTCAGCGGTATGGATATGGGAGATATCTTCGGAGATATCTTTGGCGATCTGTTCGGCGGCGGAAGAAGAAGCCGGGGCGGAAACGGGCCGATGCGCGGCGCTGATGTAAGAACCGGCGTCCGGATTACGTTTGAAGAAGCGGTGTTCGGGTGTGAGAAAGAACTGGATCTGACGCTGAAAGAGGAATGTCCGACCTGTCATGGATCCGGAGCAAAGCCGGGGACTACGCCGGAGACTTGCAGCAAATGCGGCGGCAAAGGACAGGTGGTGTTTACCCAGCAGTCCATGTTTGGCATGGTGCGGAATGTACAGACCTGTCCGGAATGCCATGGAACCGGTAAAGTGATCCGGGATAAATGCCCCGAATGTTACGGTCAGGGGTATCAGAGCGCCCGGAAAAAGATTCAGGTTACGATTCCTGCGGGAATTGACAACGGGCAGAGTATCCGGATCCGGGATAAGGGAGAGCCGGGTACGAACGGCGGTTCCAGAGGCGATCTGCTGGTTGAAGTTATTATTTCCAGACATCCGATATTCCAGAGAGAAGGGTATGATCTGTATTCGACAGAACCGATATCCTTTGCACAGGCGGCTATGGGCGGCGATATCCGTGTCCGGACCATAGACGGCGATGTCCTGTTCAATATTAAGGCGGGAACCCAGACCGGAACGAAGATCCGTCTGCGGGGCAAGGGAGTGCCCAGCCTGCGGAATAAGGAGAACCGGGGCGATCAGTATACAACGCTGGTGGTACAGGTTCCGAACCGGCTGTCGGCCGACGCGAAGGAGGCATTGAAGCAGTTTGACATGCTGACCGGGAATACCCTGAATCAGCCGACGGATGAAAGAGGCGATAAAAAGAAGAAAAAGGGATTCATGGATAAGGTCAAGGAGGCGTTTGACGACTGAACAATGTTTTCCATGAAAGAATAATTGGTATGGAATGGAACAAATATACAATTAAGACCACGACACAGGCAGTAGACGTGATCAGCGGCATTTTAATGGAACTGGGGATTTACGGACTGGAGGTACAGGATCATGTGCCGATTTCCGAGTCTGATAAGCAGAAAATGTTTATCGATATCTTACCGGTTCTGCCGCCGGATGACGGGACTGCCTATGTGTCGTTTTATGTAAAACAGGGAAAAGGACAGACGGCAGGCTTTGGAATGACCGTAAGCGGAGCAGACGGATTGGAAGAATGTCAGCTGCCGGAAGAAGAACTCCTTGCAGAATTGAGAGAGCGGCTGAAAACAGCCGCTGCGTTTATGGATATCGGAGAAGCTTCGATCCAAAAAGAAGTTACGCCGGAGGAGGATTGGAATTCCAACTGGAAATCGTTTTTTAAGCCGTTTTCCGTCGGACGCTTTTTGATCAAACCCACCTGGGAACCTGCAGAGGCAGCTCCGGGACAGTATATGATCGAGATCGATCCGGGACTGGCGTTCGGAACCGGACAGCATGAGACGACAAGACTGTGTCTGGAACAGATTGAAGCAGAGGGAAAACCCGGCATCAGGGTTCTGGATCTGGGCTGCGGCAGCGGTATTTTAGCCATCGCGGCCTGTAAAATGGGCGCGGAATCTGTCCTGGCCGTTGATATCGATCCGGCTGCGGCAGAAGCGGCGCAGGAAAACGGGAAATTAAACGGGCTGGATCCTGACCGCTATCGGGTATTGACCGGAAATGTACTGGAAGATGAGAAACTGCGGCAGCAGCTGGGCGGCGGTTATGATATGGCAGTCGCCAATATCCTGGCAGATGTGATCGTTCCGCTTGCCGCTACTGCGGGACAGTTTTTAAAGCCTGGCGGGCTGTTTATTTCTTCCGGTATTTTGTATACCAAGGAGCAGGATGTAGTGCAGGCGATACAGGCGGCCGCGGATCTGGAACTGGATTCCATAACCAGAGAAGGGGACTGGGTATGTGTCTGTGCCCGGAAAAAATAAAAAGAAATTCCGGTCTTCCAATCGCGGAAAGGCTTTGGAACGGAGGCATGTATGTATCGGTTCTTTGTACAGCCCACGGCAATAAAAGAACAGTATATTGAGATTACCGGAAATGACGTCAATCATATCCGGAATGTCCTGCGCATGAAACCGGGAGAAGAAATTTTGGTCAGCGACGGACAGGGTAAAGATTTTTCCTGTGTGATCCAACAGATAGAAGCAGACCGGGTGACGGCGCAGATCGCAGATGTGGAAGGAGAAAACCGGGAACTTTCCGCCAGCTTATATCTGTTTCAGGCGCTTCCCAAAGGCGATAAGATGGAACTGATCATTCAGAAAGCGGTGGAACTGGGAGCCTGTGAGATCATACCGGTAGAAACCAAACGGTGTGTTGTAAAGCTGGACGCAAAGAAAGCGCAGAGCAAAACGGCGCGCTGGAACAGTATCGCGGAAAGCGCCGCAAAACAGTCGAAACGTCAGATCATTCCCCGGGTGCATCCGGTGCTTGGATGGAAAGAAGCGCTCAAATACGCGGCCGGTCTGGATCTGTGTTTTATCCCGTATGAAGAAGCCGAAGATATGCGGCATACGAAAGAATTGTTTGCGCAGGTTCAGGCAGGCATGTCGGTCGGAATCATGATCGGACCGGAGGGCGGTTTCTGTGAGTCAGAAATAGCGGCGGCAAAGGAAGCCGGGATTTATCCGGTCACACTGGGCAGACGGATCCTGCGGACGGAGACAGCCGGAATGATGGCATTGTCCGTGCTGATGTACCAGTTAGAGACATAAATACGCGTATGAAATCGGGACAGGAGAATCCGAATGGAGAACAGAGAAATTTATTTTGATAATTCGGCTACGACAAAGGTCAGCGAAGCGGTGATCGAGAAAATGCTGATCGTGATGCAGAAGGATTATGGGAATCCGTCTTCCATGCATCGGAAAGGAATGGAAGCGGAGAATTATATAAAAGAGGCCAGGGCGGAGATCGCCGGGATTTTAAAAGCAGAAAGCAAGGAAATCTTTTTTACATCCGGCGGTACGGAATCCAATAATCTGGCGCTGATCGGTACGGCGATGGCGAACCGGCGCAGCGGGAACCACATCATTACGACCCAGGTGGAACATGCTTCCGTGGGAAATGTTATGAAATACCTGGAAGAACAGGGATTCCGGGTGACCTATCTGCCGGTGGACGCCTGCGGCTGTGTTTCCGTGTCTGATTTTGCCGATGCAGTCTGTGAAGATACCATTTTGGCTTCTGTTATGTATGTAAACAATGAGGTCGGCGCCGTAATGCCGGTGGCAGAGCTGGCTAAGGTCTTAAAAGAAAAGAAAAAAGACGCGGTCTTTCATGTGGATGCGATTCAAGCGTTCGGCAAATATCCGATCTGCCCCAAACGGATGGGGATCGATCTGCTGTCTGTCAGCGCCCATAAATTTCACGGCCCTAAGGGCGTCGGATTCTTATATATCCGGGACAAGCTCAAAATCAAACCCATTTTGTTTGGAGGCGGGCAGCAGCAGGGACTGCGTTCTGGTACGGAGAATGTCCCCGCGATCGCAGGAATGGCAGCCGCCTGTGCGGAAGCTTATCGGAATCTGGAAGAGAACCGGCAGGTTATGATCGGGTTAAAGGATTATTTTATTGACCAGGTCAGTCAGCTTGAAGGGGTAACGGTCAACAGCCAGAGCGGGGAGGCGGGTGCGCCGCATATCGTAAGCGTCAGCTTTGCGGGCGTGCGGAGCGAAGTGCTGCTGCACGCGCTGGAGGAATATGGAATTTCCGTATCGGCCGGTTCGGCCTGTTCTTCCAATAAACCGGCGGTCAGCGCTACCCTGAAAGCAATGGGGATCCGGAAAGATCTGCTGGATTCCACCATTCGCTTCAGTTTCTGCGAAAACAATACAAAAGACGAAATTGACGATTGTATTTTCAAACTGAATGCGTTACTATGTAAACTAAGGCTCTACACACGGCATTAGCATGCCGCAAACGGAAAACAGAGCCGGAACGGAGCGGAATCAGTATGTATCAGGGATTTTTAATTAAATACGCGGAAATCGGCGTAAAGGGAAAGAACCGATATCTGTTTGAGGATAAATTGATCAGCCGGATTGAAGAAGTCCTGCGGGATGTGGACGGAAAATTTCGGGTATGGAAAGAGTCCGGGCGGATTTACGCGGAAGCGGAAGGCGATTATGATTATGACGGGGCCATAGAGGCTTTGACTCGGGTATTCGGCATTACCGGGATTTGTCCTATGGTACAGATCGCGGACAACGGCTTTGCGGATCTGTGCAGCCATATCATTGCGCATATGCGGGAAACCTACGGGGAGAGAGCATATACATTTAAGGTAAAAGCACGCCGGGCGAGGAAGAATTATCCGCTGGATTCCCAGGAGATGAACAGCCGGATCGGCGAGATCCTGCTGCGGGAATTCCCCAATCTGAAGGTGGACGTGCATACGCCGGATATTTGGGTGAATGTGGAGATCCGTGCCAGAATCAATATTTATACAGAGACGATCCCGGGAATGGGCGGTATGCCGCTGGGAACGGCCGGAAAAGCCATGCTGCTTTTGTCCGGTGGGATCGATAGTCCGGTGGCGGGCTATATGGTTTCCCGGCGCGGCGTAGAACTGGAGGCCACGTATTTCCATGCGCCGCCTTATACCAGCGAGCGTGCCAAAGAAAAGGTAGTGGAGCTTGCGCGGCTGATTTCCCGTTATACGGGACCGGTGAAGCTTCATATCGTGAATTTTACGGACATCCAGATGTATATCTATGACCAGTGCCCCCATGAGCAGCTGACGATTCTGATGCGGCGCTATATGATGCGGATCGCAGAGCGCCTGGCCCGGGAGAACGGCTGTCTGGGACTGATCACAGGAGAGAGTATCGGACAGGTGGCAAGTCAGACGCTGCAAAGCCTGAATGCAACCAATGCGGTCTGTTCTCTGCCGGTATACCGGCCGGTCATTGCGTTTGACAAACAGGAAATTGTAGACGTGGCGCTGCGGATCAATACGTATGAAACTTCCATTTTGCCGTATGAGGACTGCTGCACCACATTTGTAGCAAAGCATCCGGTGACAAAACCGAATCTGGCGTCCATTGAAAAGTCGGAGCAGAAACTGACAGGACAGATTGAACAGATGGTTGCCGAAGCGATTGAAACGGCGGAAGTCGTGATCGCGCAGCCGCAGATCAGATAGGAGATCAGATAAGAAAACGGGATTTTCCAAAGACAAGAAAAAGGACCGCTGCGTCGGCAGCAGTCCTTTCCGTGATGTTTTCTTAAACTAAGTACGGATTCAAGATAGCCAGGATATCGTCGATTCCTTCATCAGAATGAATATTCAATACGATCGGCTTGGATAAATCTAAGCTGAAGATACCCATAATGGACTTCGCGTCGATTACGTATCTGCCGGATACCAGATCAAAGTCACTGTCAAACTTTGAAATGTCATTCACAAAAGATTTTACTTTGTCAATTGAATTCAAACAAATTGAAACGGTCTTCATAAAAAAGTGCCCTCCTGTTTCTATTATAATAGTTTATGTAGAAGCTGCAGAGCGCAGATACATTCCGCAGCACTCACATCTACCATTATAGTAATGGTTACCAATAGAAAAGTCAATACCTAAATATGCACAAAAAGAACCGGTTTAATTTGACAGATTTGGAGAAAAAGAAAGAAATGGGAAAAAAAGTCGCAATACACAATTTGGGCTGTAAAGTAAATGCCTATGAAACGGAAGCAATGGGGCAGCTGCTTGTGCAGAATGGATATGAATTAGTCCCGTTTTCCGAGCCTGCGGATATTTATATTGTCAATACCTGTTCCGTGACCAATATCGCGGACCGGAAATCCCGGCAGATGCTGCACCGGGGGAAAAAACTGAATCCGAAAGCGCTGGTGATTGCAGTTGGATGTTACGTGCAGACGGCGGGGGCTGAAGCTGTGTTTGCGGACGGAGCAGTAGATATCGCAATCGGAAATAACCGGAAAAAAGATATTATTTCGGTAATCCGGCAGTATGAACGGAGCCATTCGGTCAATACTGATATGGTAGAGATTGGAAAAGAAACGGAATACGAGGAACTGGAGATCGAGACCGTAACGGAGCATACCCGGGCGTATATCAAGGTGCAGGACGGCTGCAACCAGTTTTGCAGCTATTGTGTGATTCCGTATGCAAGGGGAAGAATCCGGAGCCGCAGGCAGGAGCAGGTGCTGGCGGAGATCAGCCGTCTGGTAAGGGCGGGGTACCGGGAATTCGTTCTGACCGGGATCCATCTGACTTCTTACGGACTCGAACAGCCGGAATCGTCAGAAAATCTCCTGAGTCTGATCCGGGCGGCCGATCGGATCCCCGGCGTGGAGCGGATCCGTCTGGGATCTCTCGAACCGCGGGTTATTACGGAGGATTTTATGAAAGCAATTTCGGAGCTTTCCCATATATGCCCGCATTTTCACCTTTCCCTGCAGAGCGGGTGCGATACGGTGTTAAGGCGAATGAACCGGAAATATACCACGGAAGAATACGCCGCGTGCTGCCGTCTGATCCGGACGTATTTTCCGATGGCAGCCATTACAACGGATATTATCGTGGGATTTCCGGGAGAGACAGAAGCGGAATTTGCATCTACCAAAGACTTTGTACGGCAGATCCGGTTCGCGGATGCGCATATTTTTCCCTATTCCAGAAGAGAGGGGACTGCAGCGGCAGTTATGCCGGGACAGATTGACGGTATGACAAAGCGCCGCCGCGCGCAGGAACTGGAAACAGTCTGCGCCGGGCTGACAGAGGCGTTTCACCGCGCGCTGGAGCAGACGAGGCAGGAGGTTCTGTTTGAACAGCAGGAGAGCATAGACGGGAAAACCTATATGGTGGGACATACCGGAGCTTATGTAAAAGTTGCGGTAGAAACTGAGGAAAGACTGGATAATCGGATCGGAGATGTTTTTATATGCAAACCTTTGAATCGCGAAATAATGCTTGCCCAATTGGAAAATTTGTATTAGAATAAAATTGACAGAAAATTTCTATAAGGACGGAGAAAAATGAAAGATTTAAGCAGTACACAATATTTCAGATCCCCCCAGGAAACAAAATTGGAAGTTTCCAAGGTTTTGGAGCTGGTATATGAAGCACTTGCGGAAAAGGGTTATAATCCGGTAAATCAGATCGTAGGGTATATTATGTCCGGGGATCCTACTTATATTACCAGTTATAAGAACGCGAGAAGTCTGATTATGAAAGTAGAGCGTGACGAGTTGATTGAAGAGGCTTTGACCTATTATATCAATATGAAGCTGAAATAAACAGACTGACGAATGGAGCCGGCATGAGAATATTGGGTTTAGACTACGGAACAAAGACGGTGGGTGTTGCGATGAGCGATGCCCTGTGTATTACTGCCCAGGGGGTAGAGATCATACGGAGAACACAGGAGAATAAGTTACGCCGCACATATGCGAGAATTGAGGAACTGATCGGAACATATCAGATTGAGAAGATCGTGCTGGGCTATCCGAAGCATATGAACGGTGATATTGGCGAGCGCGCAAAAGCCGCCGAAGCATTTCGCGCCGGTCTGGAGAGAAGAACCGGACTGGAAGTTGTGCTGTGGGATGAACGCCTGACTACGGTTGCGGCGGACAGAGCGATGATGGAAATGGGAATCCGGCGGGAGAACCGGAAGAAGTATGTAGATGAGATTGCGGCAACTTTTATTTTGCAGAGTTATCTGGATTATCTGGGCATGAAGCCGCAGGAAAGCGCCGGAACGGAGGATTAGTGTGGATCAGATTACAATCATGGACGAAAACGGGGAAAGCATAGATTTTTATGTATTGGAAGAAAGCAGAATCAATGGAACGGACTATATTCTGGTAACGGATTCCGAAGCGGATGAGGACGGAGAAGCCTATATTTTACGTGATTGTTCGGAAGAATCAGATGCGGAAGCAGTTTATGAATTTGTAGAGGATGATACGGAACTGGAAGCCCTGTACAAAGTGTTTGGAGAATTGTTGGAAGATGTGGAGATCGAGATATAAGAGTACGGGCAGAATTGGAGGTTAATTTGAAGGAAGAGAAGATCGGAAAAGTTAAGATGATTCCGTTAGGCGGTCTGGAAGAGATCGGAATGAATATGACCGCGTTTGAATATGAAGATGAGATTATTGTAGTGGACTGCGGCCTGTCTTTCCCGGATGACGATATGCTGGGAATTGACCTGGTCATACCGGATACTACGTATTTGAAAGAAAATATTGAGAAGGTAAAGGGACTGATCATTACCCATGGGCATGAGGACCATATCGGCGCCATTCCCTATATATTTGATGAGATCAATATTCCTATTTACGCCACAAAACTGACGATGGCGCTGATCGAGGGCAAACTGAAAGAACGGAATATGCAGGGGAATGTACGGCGAAAAGTGGTAAAGTACGGACAGTCCATCATTTTGGACAGTTTTCGGATCGAGTTTATCCGCACCAACCACAGCATTTCAGACGCGGCTGCTCTGGCGATCTATACGCCTGCCGGCGTGATCGTGCATACAGGAGATTTTAAGATTGATTATACGCCTGTATTTGGAGACGCCATCGATCTGGCGCGGTTTGGAGAACTCGGCAAGAAGGGCGTGCTGGCGCTGCTGTGCGACAGCACCAATGCGGAACGTCCCGGCTTTACCATGTCGGAACGGACGGTCGGAAAGACCATTGAACACATTTTTTCAGAGAATACCAAGAGCAGGATCATTGTCGCCACGTTTGCGTCCAATGTGGACCGTGTGCAGCAGATCATTAACTGCGCATATCAGTATGGCCGAAAAGTCATTATTGAAGGCAGAAGCATGGTCAATATTATTACCATTGCCGGAGAACTGGGGTATCTGAATATTCCGGAGAATACGCTGATCGATATTGAACTGATGAAGAATTATACGGATGATCAGCTGGTGCTGATCACGACCGGCAGTCAGGGAGAATCCATGGCTGCCTTATCCCGTATGGCGGCTTCGATCCATAAGAAGGTGACGATCAAACCGACCGATATAGTTGTATTGAGTTCTCATCCGATCCCGGGAAATGAGAAGGCGGTATCCCGTGTGATCAATGAGCTCTCCATGAAAGGAGCGAAGGTTATTTTTCAGGATACCCATGTGTCCGGGCATGCCTGTCAGGAAGAGATCAAGCTTATTTACTCTCTGGTAAAACCGAAATACGCGATTCCGGTGCATGGTGAATACCGGCATCTGAAGGCGCAGGCGGAGCTGGCGGAAACGATGGGGATCCCGAAGGAAAATATCTTCCTGTTGTCTGCCGGAGATGTATTGAGCATGAATGAAGAAAGCGCCGAAGTGACCGGAACGGTAACCGCGGGCGGACTTCTGGTAGATGGCCTCGGCGTGGGAGACGTGGGAAATATCGTTCTGCGGGACCGGCAGAATCTGGCGGAAAATGGAATTATTATCGTGGTAGTTACGCTGGAACGCTACAGCAACGAACTGTTGGCGGGACCGGATATTGTATCAAGGGGCTTTGTTTATGTGAGAGAATCGGAGAATCTGATGGAGGAAGCGCGCAGCGTTGTCAATGAGGCCCTGCTGGGATGTCTGGACAAACGGGTATCAGACTGGGGACGGATCAAAATGGTGATCAAAGACAGCCTGGGGGATTTCCTGTGGAAACGGATGAAACGGAATCCAATGATTCTGCCGATCATTATGGAAGTGTAGCAAGATACAGATTGGAGTAAATCATGAACATCAGAAAAGCGTCGGAAGCATTTACAAAAAATTTGGTAAAGATCGTGATCTATGCGATATTTGTCGTTGTACTGGTTGTTTTAACGATGATGGCGTACCGATACGGACAGCGGGTATTTTCTGCCAGCGGGATAGAACAGGCGCCAGGGACCGATATTTATCTGACGATACCAGAGGATTCCAGTGCCAAAGAGGTAGGCGGAATTCTGGAAAGCTATGGCGTGATCGGCGATTCTTTTATTTTCCGGCTGCAGGCGTTTATTTACGAACTGGATGATATGGATATCGTACCCGGAGATTATACGTTTAATACGTCTCAGAATGCGGAACAGATCATTGAAATGCTGAAAACCGGACCGGAGACTGAGGAGCAGGAAGAATGATTGTAAATGACAGGATTGTGACGTTTCTCCATTCGCTGGAACAGGCAAATCCGCCGCTTTTGTTGGAAATGGAACAGTTTGCCGCCGTGCATCATGTCCCGATTATCCGGAAGGAAATGGAGAGTTTTTTGCAGGTAATGATCCGGATTTCAGCGCCAAGGCGGATTCTGGAGGTCGGAACGGCGATCGGTTATTCCGCCCTGATCATGGCGCAGGCAATGCCTGCTGATTGTGAGATCATCACGATAGAGAATTATGAAAAACGCATTTCCGCTGCCAGAGAAAATATCCGGCGGGCAGGAATGGATACGCGGATTACCCTGATAGAGGGAGATGCGATGAAGGTGCTTCCGGAGCTGGAGGGCACCTTCGATTTTATTTTTATGGACGCGGCAAAGGGACAGTATCTTCATTTCCTGCCCGAGATCCTGCGGCTGATGCCGGAAGGCGGCGTATTGATCTCGGATAATGTTCTGCAGGAGGGAGATCTGATCGAATCCCGTTATACCGTTACGAGGCGGAACCGTACGATCTACAGCCGGATGCGGGAGTATTTGTATCTGCTGAAGCATCATCCTGTTCTGGAAACAAGCATTATACCGATTGGGGACGGCATTACCGTAAGTGTCAGGCGGCCGGACGGTCCGGATACGGAGAAAGGATAAAAGCAGATATGAAGAAACCAGAGTTATTGATTCCGGCGAGCAGTCTGGAGGTTTTAAAAACAGCGGTTGTATTTGGGGCCGACGCGGTTTATATCGGCGGAGAGGCGTTTGGGCTGCGGGCAAAGGCGAAAAATTTTTCCCCGGAAGAGATGGCAGAGGGGATCCGGTTCGCCCATGAACGAAATGCAAAGGTCTATGTGACGGCCAATATTCTGGCGCACAACGCGGATCTGGAAGGAGTCCGTCAGTATTTTACAGAACTGAAAGAACTGAAGCCGGATGCTCTGATCATTTCGGATCCGGCAGTCTTTCAGATCGCGAAGGAAGTCATTCCGGAAGTGGAGATTCATATCAGCACACAGGCGAACAATACGAATTACGGCACTTTTTTATTCTGGCACAGCCTGGGCGCGAAGCGGGTTGTAACCGCGAGAGAATTGTCTCTGGAAGAGATCCGGGAGATCCGCCGGCAGATTCCGGCAGATCTGGAGATTGAGACCTTTGTCCACGGCGCCATGTGTATTTCCTATTCCGGCAGATGTCTGCTCAGCAGCTTTCTGGCAGGAAGGGACGCCAATCAGGGGGCATGTACCCATCCGTGCCGCTGGAAGTATTATGTGATGGAGGAGTCACGGCCCGGAGAGTATATGCCGGTTTATGAAAATGACCGGGGAACCTTTCTGTTTAATTCCAGGGATCTGTGTATGATCGGCCATATTCCGGAACTGGCGGAAGCTGGAATTGACAGCTTTAAGGTGGAAGGCAGGATGAAGACCGCGCTGTATGTGGCTACCGTGGCAAGAGCCTACCGGCTTGCGATTGATGATTGTTTTGCGGATCCCGAAGGGTATCGGAGCCGGATTCCCTATTATGAGGAAGAGGTTACCAGGTGTACGCATCGGCTTTATACAACGGGATTCTTTTTCGGCAGGCCAAATGAAGAAACCCAGATTTATGAGAGCAGTACGTATGTAAAAGGCTATACGTATCTGGGAATGATCCTGGGACAGAATGAGCAGGGCCTTTGGAGAATCGAACAGCGAAATAAATTTTCAGTCGGAGAAGAAATTGAGGTTATGCAGCCGGATGGTACGGATCTGACAGTCCGGGTACGCAGGATCACAGACAAAGAGGGGAATGTAATGGAAAGCGCCCCGCATCCTAAGCAGGAATTATACGTAGATCTGGGTACAAACGTGCAGGTGTATGACATTTTAAGACGCAGGGAAAACTGAAAAAGGACTCGCACTTTGGCGAACGACACAAGCCGTCTGGGCATAAACTATAGAAATATAGTTTCTCAGGTGGCTTTTTTGCGGACATTTTCAAAACCATTAACACAGGCTGAAGAGAAAACATATTTGGAGCGTTTGAAACAGGGGGATCAAGAGGCGAGAAATGTATTGATCGAACGGAATCTGCGGCTGGTTACCCATATTATCAAAAAATACGCGCTGTCGGACCGGGATCTGGACGATCTGATCTCAATCGGGACGATCGGACTGATCAAGGCGGTAGATACGTTTGATCCGGAAAAATCCAGCAAACTGGGGACTTACGCGGCCCGGTGCATTGAAAATGAGCTGTTGATGATGCTGAGAAGCGATAAAAAGCATGCAAAAGATGTCTCCCTCTATGAACCCATCGGAACAGACAAGGAAGGAAATGTCATTCGGCTGGTGGATGTGATTGAGGGAGAGGAGCTGGATGTGGTAGAACGGTGCGACCGGTCACAGAAGACCGTGTGGGTTATGCGGGCATTGCGGGAGTATTTAACGCCCAGAGAACGGGAAATCCTGATCATGCGGTATGGACTTTACGGAAACGAGCCGGTCACGCAGCGGGAGCTGGCCCAACGGCTTCAGATCAGTCGGAGTTATGTATCCCGAATTGAAAAAAAGGCTTTGCAAAAGCTAAAAAGCTGGTATCAAAAAAATAATAGATAACATTATTGACAAAAAGAGAATTGTTTGATAATATGAGATACAAACATTAGAAGAAAAGAGGAATGTAATTGTATTGCTGCTTAAAAGGTATGGTTGTATTGGGAATCGAAGCGGAGATTGTCGATGTAGAAGTAGACATTGGAGACGGTCTGCCCGCTTTTGAAATGGTAGGGCTGCCTGCTTCTGAAGTCCGGGAGGCAAAGGAACGAGTCAGAGCGGCGATTAAAAACAGCGGGTTTACTCTGCCCGCGAAGCGGATTACCGTGAACCTGTCGCCTGGGGATATCCCGAAAAGAGGAACCGGACTGGATCTGCCGATTGCGGTGGGAATTCTATGCGGATTGGGGATTGTGTCGAAGCATCTGGCGGAGAATGCGGTATTTGCGGGAGAATTGGGATTGGAGGGAACTGTTCGCGCCTGTAACGGCGTTCTTCGTATGGTTCAAAAGGCGGAGAGCGTCCATTGCAGCCGCTTTTTTTTATCCAGAGAAAACCGATATGAGGCAGGCGTGGCGGAGCAGACAGAAGTGATCGGGGTTCGGACTTTATATGAAGTCGTTTCTATTTTAAATGGGGGAGATTATGACGCGGAGCCGGCAGTTCAGTTGGAAGACTGGCTCAGAGTCCGGACCGATCGGGGAGACGGATTGGATTTCTCTCAGATCATTGGACAGGTTTCCATGAAACGGGCAGTCCGGACAGCGGTGGCCGGCCGGCATAATCTGCTGCTGATCGGTCCGCCGGGAGCCGGTAAGACGATGGCGGCAAAGCGGATTCCCGGTATACTGCCGCGGCTGACTGTCAGGGAATGCAAGGAAATTTCCGGTATTTACAGCGCGGCCGGAATGCTGGAGCAGGATGCATTTGTATGGAAACGTCCTTTCAGGGAAGTGCACCACAGTATTACGAAACAGGCGCTGATCGGCGGCGGCAGATATCCGAAGCCGGGAGAGGTTACGCTGGCGCATACAGGCGTATTATTCCTGGACGAGTACGGGGAATTTCCGCCCCATATTCTGGAACTGCTGCGCCAGCCGATGGAAGCGAAAGAAATCTGTATCAGCAGGTTGGACAGAAGATATGTGTTTCCTGCGGATTTTATGCTGGTGGCTGCTATGAATCCCTGTAAATGCGGGTATTATCCGGATCGGAACCGCTGCCGCTGTCCGGAACAGGAAGTAAGGCGGTATCTGCAGCGCATCAGCGGTCCGCTGCTGGATCGGATCGATCTGGCAGCTTATGTACCTAAAGCGGAAATAGGGCAGTTGGAGAACGGACAGACCGGAGAGAGCTCTGCGGAAATGCGGGAACAGATTCAGGCGGCATGGCAGCTGCAGCGGGAACGCTACCGGGATGCCGGTATTTTATTTAACGGACAGCTGCAGGGCAGCCAGACGGAGCGGTATTGCCGGTTGACCGAAGAGGCGGGGCGGCTTCTTTCCCAGGCGGCAAGGCATTTGGAATTCAGCGCCAGAGGGTATTATAAGGTAATGAAAACGGCGAGAACCGTTGCGGATCTGGACGGGGCGGAACAGATCGCTGCTGCGCATATAGCGGAGGCGATCAGCTATCGGGCGGCAGATCTGCAGAGTCTGACGGCGGAAACGGGGTAGCATATGGATACGAAGGATTACTGGTTATGGCTGTGCGGCAGCGGCGTCAGCAGGCAGAAGATACGGAAGATCACAGAACAGTATGGGACAGTCAGAACCTTTTTTCAGCTGGAGAAAAAGAGATTCTTTGCGGATCGGATCTTAAATGCGGAAGAAAAAGAACGGCTCTGGCAGCGGAAAAAGGAAAAACGATATGTGGAAGAAAGCGAACAGATGCAGAAAGAAGGAATTGAATTTTTATATCCGGAACATCCGGATTATCCGATCCGGTTAAAACGATTATCCGACTATCCCTACAGCCTGTATGTGCGGGGAGAGATCCCGCCGGACAGGCAGCCGGCGGCGGGGATCGTGGGTTCCAGAACCTGTTCCAATTACGGAAGGAATATGGCAAAAGAGATCAGCAGGCAGGCAGCGGCGGCCGGAATCGGGATTATCAGCGGTATGGCCAGGGGAATCGATACCTGCGCGCATCTGGGAGCGCTGTCCGGCAGAGGCAAGACCTGGGCGATACTGGGATGCGGAATCGATATTTGTTATCCGAAAGAAAACCGGGAATTATATGACAGAATCTGTGAACACGGCGGTATTCTGACGGAATATCCGCCCGGCACGCCGCCGCTCCCCATTCTATTTCCGCAGAGAAACCGGCTTATCAGCGGATTGTCGGACGCGGTTGTGGTGGTAGAAGCACGGGAAAAAAGCGGATCTCTGATCACGGTAGAGTTTGCGCTGGAACAGGGAAAAGATATATATGCGGTACCGGGCAGGATCGGAGACGCTTTAAACGCGGGCTGTAACCGGCTGATCCAGAATGGAGCGGGAATTCTGACAGAGCCGGCGGATCTTCCGCGCGTCTTCGGGGCGGGCTGCCGAAACGAACCGGCAGAAACCCTGCCAGAATTTGGAGAGAATAAATACCTGGAGCAGTTATATAATTTAATCAAAGATATTCCGCAGAGTTTTGACGCTCTGCGGGAGCAGATGGGGCTAAGTCCGGAGCAGATGTTTCCGCTTCTGCTGCAGCTGCAGCTGAGCGGACAGATCCGGGAGCTTGGCAAGGGGTGTTACGCCAGGACATAGGACATTTGCCGGCAAAAGGGTTTAAAGGATGAAAAAAAAGCTTGAAAAATAAAAAGAAGTAGTGTATATTTGGAAATTGTAAATTTTATGCGGTCTTACAGGGCGTATCCGGCATAGCCGGTAAGGAGGGTAAATTCGTGGCAAAGTATCTGGTAATTGTGGAATCACCGAATAAGATAAAAACGATTAAGAAATTTCTGGGAGCGAATTATGAGGTGGTAGCGTCCAACGGACATGTCCGGGATCTGCCGAAAAGCCAGCTGGGAATTGACGTGGAGCACAATTACGAACCCAAATATATTACAATCCGCGGAAAGGGAGATAAACTGGCGGAACTGCGCAAAGAAGTCAAAAAGGCGGATAAAGTTTATCTGGCGACAGATCCCGATCGGGAAGGAGAAGCCATTTCCTGGCATCTTTCGATTGCGCTGAAGCTGGACGCTAAGAAAATGAAGCGGATTTCCTTCAATGAGATTACCAAAAATGCGGTGAAAGAGTCTCTGAAGACGCCCAGGGATATTGATATGGATCTGGTGGACGCGCAGCAGACCAGAAGAATGCTGGACCGTATGGTGGGGTACAGCATCAGTCCGCTTTTGTGGCAGAAGATTAAGCGTGGATTAAGCGCCGGACGTGTGCAGTCGGTCGCACTGCGTATTATCTGTGACAGAGAAGACGAGATCAACGCATTTATACCGGAGGAATACTGGACTCTGGAAGTAATGCTGCAGGCGGAAGGCGAGAAAAAGCCGCTGACTGCCAAATTCTATGGAGATAAAAACGGTAAGCTGGAGATCCATAAACGGGAAGAACTGGATGCGATCCTGCATGCGATCAAGGACCAGCCGTATACGATTCAGAAAATCAAAAAGGGTGAGCGGACGAAAAAGGCGCCGCTGCCGTTTACTACCAGCACCCTGCAGCAGGAAGCGTCCAGAGCTTTGAATTTTTCTACGCAGAAAACGATGCGCCAGGCACAGACCTTATATGAAGGCATTGATATCAAAGGAAGAGGCACTGTCGGTTTGATCAGTTATCTGCGTACAGACTCCACCCGGATCTCCGATGACGCGCAGGCGATGGCAAGACAGTTTATCGAGGAAAATTACGGAGCGGAGTATGTGGGAACCAAACCGGTTCGGCAGAATAACAGACAGAATGTGCAGGATGCGCACGAGGCAATTCGCCCGACGGACGTTACCCTGCGCCCTGAGCTGATCAAAGACGATCTGACCAGAGATCAGTTCCGCCTTTATCAGCTGATCTGGAAACGATTTGTGGCCAGTCAGATGCAGGACGCTTCCTACGAGACGATTTCCGTGGAGATCCAAGCGGGGGATTATCGGTTCCATACGGCGACTTCCCGCGTGTTATTTGAAGGATATCTTTCTGTCTACACAGACAGTGAGGAAACGAAAGAAAAGACCAACGGACTGATCACCGGTCTGACGGCAGATACCGGTCTGACCTATATCAGTGAAGATACAAAGCAGCATTTTACCCAGCCGCCCGCGCATTTTACGGAAGCGACACTGGTACGGACCATGGAAGAACAGGGAATCGGGAGACCGTCTACCTATTCGGCTACCATTACGACGCTGCTTACCAGAAGATATATTACGAAAGAAGCAAAGAACCTGTATGTGACGGAATTGGGAGAAGCGGTCAATCAGATCATGAAGACAGCGTTTCCGGCGATTGTCGATGTCACGTTTACCGCGAATCTGGAATCTCTGTTGGATCAGATCGCGGAAGGCGAAGTGCAGTGGAAAACGGTTGTCAGCAATTTTTATCCCGATCTGGACGAAGCGGTGAAAAACGCGGAAAAAGAGCTTGAAAAAGTGGAGATTGCCGATGAGGTATCCGATGTGCCGTGTGAAGAATGCGGACGGATGATGGTGATCAAATACGGTCCGCACGGCAGGTTCCTGGCCTGCCCGGGCTTTCCGGAATGCAGGAATACGAAACCCTATCTGGAAAAGATCGGAGTGCTCTGCCCAAAATGCGGAAAAGAGATCGTGATCCGCAAAACGAAAAAGGGCAGAAGATACTATGGCTGCGAAGGAAATCCGGAGTGCGATTTTATGTCATGGCAGAAGCCGGTCAGCGAACGGTGTCCGAAATGCGGCGGTTATATGGTGCAGCGGGGAAATAAGCTGGCGTGCGCAGATGAAAACTGCGGATATGTCAAAACGGCAGAGGAAAAAAATTGATTTTTTTACAGGAAAAGGCCCGAAAGCGCTTGCATCTTCGGGCTTTTTATGTTATGGTATTGAAGTTGAACCAAGAAAACATGCATGCCGATCTGCGGGGCGGTGCTTCCGCGGTCTGCGGAAGTCCTTTGCAGATGCGAAGCGTGCAGAAGAATTTAACCAAATGGAGGTAAGAACATGAGTATTATTTCAATGAAGCAGTTACTGGAGGCAGGTGTACATTTCGGACACCAGACAAGAAGATGGAACCCGAAGATGGCTCCCTACATTTACACAGAGCGGAATGGTATTTATATCATTGACTTACAGAAGTCGGTTGTGAAGGTAGACGAAGCATATCGGGCCGTTGCCGATATCGTGGCAAATGGCGGCACGATCCTGTTTGTAGGAACCAAGAAGCAGGCGCAGGACGCTATTAAAACAGAAGCAGAGCGCTGCGGTATGTACTATGTCAATGAGAGATGGTTGGGCGGTATGCTGACCAACTTTAAGACGATCCAGAGCAGAATCCAGAGACTGAAAGAAATTGAGAACATGGCTGAGGACGGTACATTTGAAGTATTGCCGAAGAAGGAAGTTATCAAGTTAAAGAAAGAATGGGATAAGTTAGAGAAGAACCTGGGCGGAATCAAGGAGATGAAGAAGCTTCCGGACGCTATTTTTGTTGTAGATCCGAAGAAGGAGAGAATCTGTGTACAGGAAGCCAGAACTTTGGGAATCCCGCTGATCGGTATTGCAGATACGAACTGTGATCCGGAGGAACTGGATTATGTGATCCCGGGCAATGACGACGCGATCCGTGCCGTAAAACTGATCGTTGCCAAGATGGCAGACGCCGTAATCGAAGCAAATCAGGGTGAAGAAGCAATTGACGGCGACGTATTTGAAGAAACCGCCGCAGCAGAAGAAGCTGCAGAGTACGATCCGGCTGAAGATGCTGAATAAGGACACGGAATTAGGAGGGACAATACAATGACAATTACAGCAGCAATGGTAAAAGAATTGAGAGATATGACCGGTGCGGGCGTTATGGCCTGCAAGAAGGCTTTGACTGAGACCGATGGAAATATGGACGAAGCAGTGAAGGTTCTGCGTGAGAAGGGCGAAGCAACCGCTGAAAAGAAGGCTTCTCGGATCGCTGCAGAGGGTACTGTTATGGCTGCCGTTAAAGGCGAGACACTTGCGGCTATCGTTGAAGTAAACAGTGAGACTGACTTTGTGGCAAAGAACGAGAAGTTCAGAACCTTTGTAAACGGCGTTGTAGATACCGTTCTGGATTCTGATGCGGCAGATGTAGACGCACTGCTGACAACTCCCTGGATTGCGGATCCGTCTAAGACAGTCAGAGAAGAACTGGTCAGCCAGATTGCGGTGATCGGAGAGAATATGACGATCCGCCGTTTCGCAAAGCTGTCCGCAGACAACGGAATTATCGTTCCTTATATCCACGGCGGCGGCAGAATCGGCGTTTTAGTGCAGGCTGAGACTGACGTTGTAAATGCGGAAGTAAAAGAAGCGCTGAAAAACGTAGCAATGCAGGTTGCGGCTATGAACGCCAAGTATGTATCCCGCGATGAAGTGGATCAGGAATATATTGAAAATGAGAAGGCGATCCTGACAACGGCTGCCAAGAATGAGAAGCCGGATGCCAATGAAAAGATCATAAGCGGCATGGTTATGGGCCGGATCAATAAGGAACTGAAGGAAATCTGCCTGTTGGATCAGGTTTATGTAAAGGCTGAGGACGGCAAGCAGTCCGTAGGCAAGTATGTGGAGCAGGTTGCGAAGGAAGTTGGCGCAAACCTGAAGGTCGTAAAATTTGTCCGCTTTGAGACCGGAGAAGGGTTAGAGAAGAAGAACGAGGATTTTGCGGCTGAAGTTGCGAAGCAGATGGCACAGTAATCAATTTCCGAAACAGGAATAAATTAAGATTGAAACCGCCGGAACGAAACGGATTCCGGCGGTTTCCTGCAATTCTCCGCAATGTGCCGGAATCTTGCGGAAAAGTTCGGAAAAGAAAAGGAATCAGGTTTCATGCAGATTATTAAGTGTACAGAAGCAGATTGGGAGGCGGCTGCCGAATTTTATGATAAAGTGACTGCGTATCTGGAACAGCACAGAAACTATCCGAAATGGACGCACGGCGGCTATCCGGGAAAAGAGAGTACCGGACAGGCGATCCGAAATGGCGTACAGTACCTCTGTCTGGATGGAGAACAGGCTGCAGGCGCCTTTATCCTGAATGAGGATCCAATGGGGGATTACAGCGCCGGGGACTGGAGCGTTTCGCTGCCGGAAGGGAGCTATCTGGTGATCCATACCCTTGCCGCCGATCCGGAGCGTTATCACAGAGGAATCGGAAAATTTATGGTAGCCTATTGTATAGAGACCGCCAAAGAAAAAGGATATTCGGCGCTTCGGCTGGATGTGGTGCCGAGTAATCTTCCGGCAAAAAGACTGTATGAAGCCATGGAATTTCGCTTTGCCGGGACTCGGGATTTGAAGCGGGATATTCCGGAGATCCCGGTGTTTGACCTATATGAACGAAATCTGTAAGAAAGAAAAACGGCAAAAGGACCGTTCCGATCAAAATACAGCAGCAGGAGGAATCGAAAATGGAAGTGATCAGAGCAACAAATACCTGGCAGCAGGCAGGCGCGTATTATGTACGGATCCAGGCGATGGCGAAAGCACACCACATTACTTTACGGCAGGAATTTGACGCACATGATACGCCCGAAACCAAATATATCGTTCTGCTGGATCAGGATTTTCCGGTGGCGACCTGCCGTTTATATGAAGTAGATGACAGCAGCATGACGATCGGCCGCGTAGTCGTATTGCCGGAATACCGGCATCGGGGACTTGGCACTCTGGTCGTGACGGAAGCGGAGAAATGGATCCGGGAGCTGGGGTATCAAAGGGTAATTCTGGAAAGCCGGGATGTCGCGGTGGGGTTCTATGAAAAACTGGGGTATCAGGCAGATTTCAGCCGGGTGATCCACGGCGAGAATTTTCGCTGTATCTACATGGAAAAACTGCTTTGATCTGCCGGATAACGCAATCAAAAAGCTGCAGCGGAACGCTACAGCTTTTTTAAGTAATGTCCCTCTATCTGAACGCCTTCATTGGTAACGATAAACGCATAGGGATCGTATTTGTGAACGATTGCTTTCAGCCGGTGCAGTTCATACTTGGAAAGCGTGATATACAGGATGTGGCTGATCTCATTGGTATAAGCGCCCTGGGTTTCCCAGCGGGTAATACCGCGGTTCAATTCCTCGAAGATCTCTTTTTCCATAGCGCCGGTGTGGATCTTTGTAATGATATGCGCTTCAATGTTGATATTCTGTATATGAATCCGGTCGACGGCGGTGGCATATACAGCGGCATAGATTACGGAATAGATCACGGTTTCCACATCGAACAGGAATAAACAGGTGGCATATAATACCAGATTGACCAGCAGATTCATCTTTCCGACGCTGAAATTTTGTTTCCAGCGGATCAGCATTACGCCGAGAATATCGGCGCCGCCGCTGGAAGCGCCCATCCGCAGCGTGATGCCGGTGCCGATGCCGGCCAGGATGCCGCCTACGATACTGCAGGCAATCCGGTCGCTGATGATCGACTGTACCGGATAGATCGACAGAAAGAAGGACATGGCGGTTACTGTGATCAGCGTCTTTGCAAAGAATTTACGGCCGATCCGGGTAAACGCCAGAAACAGGATCGGGATATTGACCAGATAGTAAATGATACCGGCAATATCAAAATCGTGAATCGGCAGGTTCAGGTAGTCGACCAAAAGGGTTCGGATCACCTGACAGATGCCGAGGATCCCTCCGGTATAAAATCCGGAGGATACGATAAACATGTTGACGCCCAGGGCATAGAGCGCCGCCCCTACAATGCAGCCTGCGATCCGTTCCCCTTCCTGGGTCAGCAATTTTGCGACTTCTTTTGCTTTCATTCATACCTCCACAATACATATTCTATTGTCAGTATTATAACATAGAAGCACAGAAAAGGAAAAGCCCTTTAATTTTTGTTTTTTTTGTTAAATAAGGTTGAAAAAAAAGTGAAAAAGCGATAAAATCTTTATTTTAGAGAGGTATTTTTACGAGAAGGGAACAATGGATTATGATACGAATGATTGCATTTATCCTGCTCGGATATCTGTCCGGCAGTGTCTTATTCGGACGGGTATCTGCCAGTCTGATCCAGAAACGGGATATCTTTGAGGGAGCAAAGGATCAAAACCCGGGAACGGCCAATGCGTTTCAGTACGGCGGCTTCTGGTGCGGAATCCTGACTCTGATCGGAGATCTGGCGAAAGGATGGATCCCGGTGTATTTATATATTGCGGGGATTTCGGATCCCGCACTCATGAAACAGGGGCTGGCGCTTGTGCTGGCGGCGCCGGTATTCGGACATATCTTTCCTCTGTTTTACGGATTTCAGGGCGGAAAAGGCATTGCCGTAACGTTTGGCTGCCTGCTCGGACTTCTGCCGGAATGGAAACCGGCCGTTTTACTTGCTGCCTTTTTTATTTTTTTTTCCCTGGTGCTTCGGATAACGCCGCATTTTTACCGCACCATTATCGCTTATGTGACGACTCTGATCTGCCTGGTCGTTTTCTTTCATAACTGGGCGGTCAGTCTGGGATTTTTGCTGATCACGGTTATGGTCTGCTACCGCTTACATAAGAGCAGCGAGAAATTAGAAAGCATAGGAATCAAATTATTATGGATGCGTTAATACTATCCTGCGGCACCGGAGGCGGACACGATTCTGCCGGGAAAGCAGTAAAAGAAGAACTGATCCGTCGGGGACACGCCGCGGAAATGATGAATCCGTATTCATTGCGCAGTGAACGGCTTGCCAATCGTGTTAATCAGACTTATATCAAACTGGTACAGAAAGCGCCGGTTTTATTCGGATTTATTTACCGGCTGGGCAGCCTGTACAGGAGACTGCCGGTTAAGTCGCCGGTCTATTACTGCAACGGCGCCATGACAGAGGTGATGGAGCAGTATTTATCCGAACACCACTATGACGTGGTTTTTATGCCGCATCTGTTTCCGGCGGATATTCTGACCAATATGAAAAATCACGGGATCGAAGTCCCGCGGATGATTTTTCTGGCAACCGACTACGCCTGCATTCCGTTTACGGAAGAGACGGACTGCGACGCCTATGTGGTTCCGACAAAAGAACTGGAAAGCGACTATATCAAATACGGGATTCCGGAGGAAAAACTGCATGCGCTGGGAATCCCGGTCGGCAGGGCGTTTTCCGAGCCGATGGAGCGGGAAGAGGCCATTTCGCAGCTGGGACTGGATCCGGAGAGAAAATATGTGCTGATCGCGGGCGGCAGCATGGGCGCCGGAAAGATCGAGCAGGTAATCCATATTGTCGCGGAATACTGCAAAGAAGATCCGCAGATGCAGATGATTGTTCTCTGCGGCACACACAGCCGGCTGTATAAAAAGCTGAATAAAAAATACGGAGATCAGGTACTGGTTTTGGAGCATACCGATCAGATGCCGCTCTATTTAAAGGCCTGCAGTCTGTATATTACGAAACCGGGCGGCCTTTCTTCCACGGAAGCGGCGGTGAGCGGGATCTCGCTGGTGCATACCATTCCGATTCCCGGGTGTGAAATGCGGAATATGCATTATTTCGCCAAGCATGGCATGAGTATTTCCCTGAACATTTCTTATCGGTACGCGAAAAGCAAATTGATTGAAATGCTGAAGAAATTACAAAAAGAAGATATCCGGGCGCGGATGATCCAGAATCAGCGGGAACAGATCAACAGTCACGCGGCGTCGGATATCTGTGATCTGGCGGAACGGATCGTTGGGAATGCGGAATTGGCGGAAAGAGAAGTAGAAGCGGATGGAGACAGAGAGAGTACAGGCGGCCTTACAGGCAGCGAAGGAATATATTGAAAATCTGACGGTCCGATCGGAGGAGAACAGACCGGAACGGGTTGTGCCGGATGAAAAGAGATTTTTCTCCTGGGATAATGAAAAGCGCAGCCCGGCAGAGGAGCCCTATTTGTTTGACTGGAGTTATTATAACGGTGTCGTGATGGAAGGGCTGTTTGACGTCTATGAAACCGCGCCGGAGCAGTACGGCGTATATCTTTCTTATGTGAAAGCTTACCTGGACGCCATGATCGTAACCAAACCGGACGGCACGAAGGAATTGAGCCGGAATCTGGCCGGGTATGTGGACTGCCATGGCGTGGACTGTTATAAAACGGCGGCGCTGCTGGTCCGTATGAGCAGCGAAAGCGATGCTTATATGGAAATCGCCGGCGCACTGTACCGGGATGTAGCGGATCCGGAATACCGGAATTCCAAAGGCAATATTGTGGCTTTGGAATTTACCGAGGAGAAGCTGGGACATAACTACTGGCACGGCTGGGCGGGCGGCAGACCGTTTAATTACATAATCTGGCTGGACGGCATTTATATGCTGCAGCCGTTTCTGGCCCATTATGCGGCAAAGATCGGAGACGACCGGCAGCTTGCGCTGATCAATGAACGCCTGGACTGGGTAGCGGACAATATGCTTGCGCCGAACGGACTGTATTACCACGCGTGCAACAGCAGGGACGATGTGTGTCCGTATCACTGGACCAGAGCGATCGGCTGGTACGCAATGGCGATGACGGATGTGATGGAAGTGCTGCCGGAGAGTTATCTGGCGCGGCGCAAACAGGCTTTGAAACTGCTGACAGACGGGATGATCCGCTGTCAGGATCCGAGCGGGATGTGGGCAAATATGCCGGATCGGCCGGTGACGGATACGAACCGGCTGGAAACCAGCGGTACTGCCATGATGGTATATGCCATTTTAAAGGCGGTGCGTCACGGATGGCTGGAGGAGTCTTACCGGGCGTACGCCGTCAGAGCGTTTGTGGGAATGACCGAGTTGAAGCTGAAAAACGGCAGTCTGACGGACATTTATCTCAAGGTGATCGCCAGCAACGCCAATAATTATGAGCGGGTGGAATATTATCTTCCCGATGAGGGCAAGGGCAGCGGCCCGTTTATCATGGCGTATTCGGAAATGTTATATCTGTAAGCAGTTTGATCCCGGATCAAATCATTGAATTTGCAGTATGAAGGATATCGCGAGTTGACAGACTCCGGTATCCTTTATTTTATTGCTCTTTTTTATAAAAAATGAAATATAAAAACAAAATATAATATGAAGTGAAATGAAAATTAAAAAATAATGAATAAAATATTGACAATAGATGAAAAATCAGTTACTATTATTAAATAAAATGAACTATAAAAGTAGAAAGGTCTTTGAAATGACAACAGGGAAGCAGGTAAAACAGGAAACAAATGAAAATGAAACGTTTCGGGCAATCGATGCATTTATGACCACGAAGCGGAAAAAGGTTTTGCACGCGTTTCTGATACAGGATGAATGGAAGCATGGCGACCTGGCCGCTGCTGCAGAAACTTCACCGGCATCTCTTTCTAACATTATGATTAAGTTTGACCAGTTTCCATATCCGTTGTTATCCTGCAGAAGCGCGGGGAAATACAGATACTATTCTTTGACGGATCTGGGGAAGGCATATCTGGCATATTCCGGGGAAGATGACCGGCCGGCGCGTCCCGCAGCGCTTCTGAATCACGAAGAACTTCTGACGTTCAGGGAAATCAAAGACTGCCTGAATCAATTGAAAAAGACTTATGAAGATGACTGGGACTACATGCTGGATACGGAATTGCTCCGGCGGATTTATTTTGGGAAACCGACAGAAACCGGAATCGAAGCAGACCGGCTGCTGACTGCGATCGGAAAACTGGAAGGATTTGAAAATGAAACATTGTCATATCGGATGATGGAGCTGTTCCCTTCTAATATTCTGAGAAATCGCCTGGCGGAGTTCCTGAATCTGTATGGAACATTCAGACTGATCACAAAGGCACTGGAAGCGGGAGATAACGTATTTCCGGTTTTTGAAGCCATCAATCGTTTCATTGCGGGAACGGCTGCGGAACAGGATGTAAAGAGTTTAGGCTGGGCGGACCGGTTTTCTGACTTAAAAGTGCTGTTTCGAAAAATCGCGGATAAGTGCAAAAACTGCGAAAAAGAAGAACTATTTCGATGCCTTAATTGGTATCTGCCTGGAAATGAAGTTTTGGCGGCGTATTTATGCAACCTGATCTGGAAACACGAAAACTGATAAACATATAAAGTAGAGAAGATACAAAAGATATCGTAGGGTAAATACCCTGCGATATTTTTATTGCCATAAATTCCGCCAGGAATCAGCTGATTCATTAAGTAAGATAATGAAATCGTGTATGATTCAATTGTAGCAAAAATCGACCAATCAAGTCGATTAGCGGAATCAGAAAGGAGGAAAGACAGATGTCAAGACGAGGAGAAAATATTTACAGGAGAAAGGACGGGCGTTGGGAAGGCAGGTATATCAAGGGCTATGAAAGCTCCGGAAAAGCCATATACGGGTATGTATACGCCAAAAATTACGGAGATGTAAAACTGAAAATGTCAGAGAAAAAGGTAGAGGTAGAAGAACTGAGGAAGCTGCATCAGATAGAGGAACGGGAAGAAGACAAGTTTCGTACGATCGCGGCGCAGTGGTACGCGTTTATTCATGTCAATACCAAGATGTCTACTATGGTTAAATATCAGAATCTGCTGCAGAATCATATCCTGCCGTTTTTGGGTAATTACCATGTAGACGAAATTCAGACCCGGCAGATTGAGGATTTTGCCATGTTTAAGATCCAGTACGGGCGGGTGGACGGCTGTGGAGGTCTCTCTCCTAAAACAGTAAAGGACATGCTTACTGTAATTGGGGAAATCCTTCAATATGCCGGCAGGCAGAACATTACAGTGGGCTGCTGCGTTCAGAATATCCGGATTAAAGTTTCGGAAAAAAATCTGCAGGTTCTGAATCGGCAGGAACAGGATAAACTGGGCTGCTACCTCCTGGAAAATGATAATCTGAAAAATCTGGGGATTTTGGTGAGTCTGTATATGGGACTTCGAATCGGAGAAGTGTGCGCACTGAGATGGGAAGAAATTCATTTGGAAGAGCATATGATCCGAATCCAGTCCACGATGCAGCGGGTACAAAATTTCTCTGATGAAGAAGATACTAAAACCAACGTCATTATCACGCCGCCCAAAAGCGAGGCGGGCATCCGGGATATCCCGATCCCTAATTTCTTACTGCCAATCTTACAACGTCACAAACCACAATCCGATGAAGCTTTTTTACTGACTGGAAAGAGCAGGACTTTTTATGAGCCCCGTTCGTTCCAGTATTATTTTAAACGGGTATTGGAAAATGCTGGAATTTCAGAAATGAACTTCCACGCTCTGCGTCATACCTTTGCCACCAGATGTATTGAAGCAGGATTCGATATGAAGTCGCTCAGTGAAATCCTGGGACACTCTACGGTTAATATCACGCTGAACCGCTATGTACATATCTCTATGGAAATGAAGCGGCAGAACATGAAAAAAATGACGGCGCCGATAAAAATTCTATAGGATTGTTCTATTATTACAAAAGGTCTCTTCCGTACAGACGGGAGGGACCTTTTAATGAATTTTCAAAAGAATGCGGTAATCTTGTATCTTCAGGCGGATCAGGCTGTTACTCCAACCCGGATATAGTCTCCAACGGCAGCCCGATCTTTTCCGCGATCACTTCGATGGGCAGCAGTCCGATCAGCGCCTTAGCAGTTTCTAATTTTGTACGGTTTGTGCCGATCTCAATGCCGCGCTCCGTACCGATCTCAATGCCACGCGCTGTGCCGATTTCAACGCCATGATCGACGCCGCGCTGTAAGATTGCTTCACTCCAATTACACATCTCTTTCATCTCCTTTTCTATTCTCGGTTTCATGGAAATGCCAAATTCTGCTTCTAAAATTTCTTTCTTTTCTTCAAATGGCAGCTCTGTCGTAAACAGTGTCCAGAGCAGACGGAGGAGGGGCGGCCTCTCTGGCTCCATGCCTTC
>CANQOK010000018.1 GCA_947625465.1 uncultured Lachnospiraceae bacterium
TCGTCAATATGTTGCTTCGCTGTGTTCAGTGTATAAGTAACTGAAACCGCGCCAACACTGATGGCAGACAACAATACAAATGCCATACTGAGCATAATGATCTTTTTCACTTTTTGTTTCATAAAATCCACCTCTTTCTAAATGATAATAGTAATAGCAGTTCGCCATCATGCCCTTATTTACTTACTATTTTTTACCCTGGTTTCGTGGTAGACTTAGGATATTAGATTTATGTTTGTATAAATTTTAACCTCTTTAGACTACCTGCCAAGTCTAAGATTTTCAATCCTTCACTATTATCTCAAAGCCTCGATTGCACGATCTTCTCCATCTTCCACGTTGAAAATTCATAAGCGGCAAACAAAATTCCTACCGCGACCAGCAGGATAAGATTGAATTTCGGTAAAAATGCGAAATGATATAAACCGCTAACAAAAAACAGTCCCATCCGATATACACAAGAACAAGAACCGCTGTCAGCACTCCGGCGATCAGCAGAGTCCGCACCGAGAACACCAGCGCCTCCATCTACAGCATACCGCTTAGCTACCGGTTTCGATATCCGATTCAATTGATTCTAACTAATTAATAGTTACAGTGTAAGTAGAAAAATATGTCAAACCTGCCGGGCTTCTGGATATTCCATCTTCTTCCATGAATTCAGGGTCATTGGTAAGTCCAAAGGTATATTTACCAGAATCAAAAAATACTGAAAATATGGAATGAATTCCAGTCGGACCGCCTGCAGACATTCTTACATATTTGTATTCATCATCGTTAATCCAGAAAGTATTAATCTTTGTTCCTACAATCCCAAGATGTCCTGTAGTCGCAACAGATTGAATTGACGTGAAGGTTTCTTTAGTCCCCTCATCCATATCTACTTCTTTACTGGTCCAAGTAGATTCGTCAATATGTTGCTGCACTGTGTTCAGTGTATAAGTAACTGAAACCGCGCCGACACTGATGGCAGATAACAATATGAATGCCATACTGAGCATAATGATCTTTTTCACTTTTTGTTTCATAAAATCCACCTCTTTCTAAATGATAGTAGTAATAGCAGTTTGCCGCCATGCCCATATCTACTTACGATTTCACCCCGATTCCATGATAAGTTTAGGACACTAGGCTTGTATTTACATAGATTTTAACTGTTTTCGAGCCACCTGTCAAGTCTAAAGTTTTCAATCCTTCGCTATTATCTCAAATCCTCGATCGGCACGATCTTCTTCAGCTTCCGTGCTGAAAATTCATAAGCGGCAAGCGGTATTCCCACCGCCAGCAGGATCGGCAGCAGGAGGATTAAATTGAATTTCGGCAAAAAGATGGACTGATATAACTCACTGACAAATGACAGCACCCAGCCGGTATACACAAGGACGGTCACCACTGTCAGCACCCCGGCAATCAGCAGGATCCGCGCCGAAAACATCAATGCCTCTATCCGCAGCATACCGCTTAACTGCCGGTTCTGATATCCGATCGCCTTCAGCAGCCCAAACTCCGACTTCCGCAGGTTCAACTGCTTCAGTTGGGAAAGCAGGATGCCGAGCCCCGTCCACAGCAGCGCAACAACTGCCAGAACGGAGGCCATGCTTAAGACAAAGTTAAAGAAGCTGACTGCGGTTTCTTTAGATTTCATATTTGCCATTCTCTGTACAGACGGTTCCGGCGCGCCAAATTCTCCGGCATACCTCTCATGTATTAGGCTTTCAATCTCATCCTTATATTTTTCTACCTGATCCTGATCCTTAAGCAGCACATGGCAACGGAGATAATTTTCTTTTTCCAGTGCCTTTGCCATCTCTGTAACATTATCTTCAGAGATGTAGCAGTCGTCCTGCATTATTTTGGGACTGTCATAGGTACCGACAATCTTGAAAGTTTTAGTCATTCCCGCATAACTTACCGTTACATTCTGCCCTACAAATTGGTCCCCCGAAACTGCAGTATTGTCTATATCATTTATCTTATCCAGTATAAGAAATTTAGGGATAATCATTTGGTCATCCAAAAGCTCCTCCTGGTCTCTTGTCTGTTTACAATCGTTTTTTATAATATCGTTCGCTGAATGAAGACTATATTTTTCCAATTCCGATGGTCCTTCAACAAAATCTACTGGTATGTTGTAATCTATCCAGATATCCTCAATATCCGGATTATCCGCATACTTCTCCCGCAGCAGACTGCAAACTTCTTCCCCTGGTACCTCCATAACAGTGAGTTTGCGAAGCTGCCAGCCATTCCGCAGTGTTTCAATATAAGAATCCAGCGTTCCATAGATCACACTGACCAGCAGCAGCACAAAAATGGAAATGACCGCAAATGTGCCGGACAGTTTTCCGTGATGTTTCATTTTTCTTCCATATTCCCGATACAGATACCAATCGTCTTTTAGTCTTGATTTCATCTTTCCCTCACCCCTCTTTATATTTCTGTAAACTCATCATAAAACAATCAGCCTGCTAAAACAAGCAGGCTGATCAAGATTTGGGACGAACGGTATATTTTTTGGGACGAATGAACAAAAACATCTGTTACCGCTGCATTTTTTTCAGTTTTCTTATGGCAATCTCATATGCCAGCAGCGGGATCAAAATTCCCACGGCTATCGTTCCCAGAAGGAACCATATGTCAACAGTCGGCAGTAGGAAATGCCATAACGGATTTGTAAAAGCTAAGATATATGTCGTATAAGCAGCCAGCGCTATACAAACAATACTTCCTGTAACAATCAGAACCCGTACAGACAACATCAGCGCTTCTGTCCGCAGCATAGCCGCAAGCTGCCGGTTCTTGTATCCGATCGCTTTCAGCAGGCCAAATTCCTGTTTCCGAAGCTGCAGTCCCTTGAGTTGTGAGAGTGCAATGCCAAAGCATGCCCATATGAGGGCGACCGCACTCAAGACCACGACAAGAAACATGGCGGTTCTGATAAAATCAATTGCGTCCTTTTTCATATAACCTGCGGCATGAACCATACTTCCGTATCCATCAGATTCTTCCGGCAGTTCATTTGCCTGTATTTTTTCTGAAATCCAATTTCTGAATTTATCGATATAGAGTTCCTGATCTTCATAATCCAAGACTTCTACCTGCAGTTCGGTGATATCCGGAAATCCGCCGGACATCTGGCGGGCCAGTTCCTCTGTAATATAATATTTACCGTCTTCCGACAGCATAGCATTATCATATACGTCTCTGACCTGAAGTTCCCAGTTTTTACCGGCATAGGATACACTTATCTTCTGCCCGATAAATTGTTCCCCATTGAGATAAGCTGTCGCGGTCATGTCAATGGATGGATGATTGCTTTGAAAAATATATTTTGGAATCACGACCTCATTATCTTTCAAATCTGTTTTTTCATCTATCCTCTCGCACTGTCTTGCGACATTCGCACGAATAATATGGAATGTCCGGCCCTTTACCGCCCCTTTGGGAGCGTCAACCGCATCTGCCTGAACCTCGTACTTCATATCCATAGATACCACGTGGTCGTCTCCCTGCCATGCAGCCCGAAACGCGCTGTAGTCTGCTCCCGGAATATAAACAATAATATCCTTAATCTCATTGGAAGCTGTCATCGCGTCGATATACCGATTAAAAATACTTCCCGCGATATTGACGATCAGCAGTATGGTGATAGAAATTCCAAATAAAGCGGTCGCTAATCTTTGTTTTTTCCTTAACTTTTTACTGTATTCCCGGTAAAGGTAAAATCCATATTTCATGCAATCGGTTCCTTCGTTTAGGTTTCCTCTGTTTCTGTTTCTGTTTCTTTTTCCTGTTCTGTCTCCGCTTCCGGCTTCTTCCCTTTTTTCTTTTTAGAGATTACCACTGCCGCAATTGCCGCAGCCGCGATCACAACAATCGCGATTACGATAATAATCACCGGTAAGCTGCTGTTGTCGTCGCCGGGCTCTGCATCCGGAGCCGAAGCTTCCGTCGGCGGTTCCGGTACATTCACATAGCTGATCTTAATATAGGATACATTGATCGCTGCGGAGTTGGAACGGAAGTTCAAGGTCAGCTTGCCGCCGGTGACATTCACGCTTCCTTCCACAACCGGCGTCGTCGCAACCGCTACTTCTTTTGCGATCACAGTTTCATGGTCGGTATCCTTATCCGCGTAAATGGTCGGCGCGTTAGAAACATTCCACGGATCCGCCAGACCGATTTCCAGCGTATACGCGCCGTCTTCCAGTTCAAATTCATAGTCCAGATGACGGTCAATGTTATTCTCAAACTGATTCTTGGTATATCGGTTTGTCTCCGTTTTTCCCAGTCCGTCTGTGCAGTCGTTCTGTTCATAGCACCAGGTATTGGCAGTATACAGACCGTCGCTGATGCCGGAACCGTTATATTGGTCGGTCGCGTCGTCGACCAGTCCCCAGGTGTAGCCGGTAACCGGATCCTTGCCTAAAAGCTGTTCTGTCACACTGTTGTGTGTGCCGAACAGGTCGCCGTCCGATACAGTCGCCGGTCCGTGATCGCCGCAGTCTACAAAATAAGCCACTTTCGGATCTACATTTGCCCGAATGCCCTCGCCCGGCGCTTCTACGGTCAGCTTATATTCCTTGCTTGTGGTATGGTCCTCCGCGTAGACGACGATCGCGAAATCCGTATATTTTCCGTTTAACGGTAATTTCTGTACCTGCGTATCGTCCACGATACTGCCGTTGATCATCAGATATCCGTTCTGATCGCCAATCGTAAAGGTCACATGGGCCTCTGCCTGATCTTCTTTCAGCATCAGGCGGAATTCGCCGTTATTGCTGCTGATCTCTCCGTCATCTGACGCCAGCTGCAGATCCGTATTGGTTCCAAAGGAATGGATCGTATACAGGAAGGTACACAGTTTTGCCGATTCTTCTCCCGCGGCGCCCGTAAAGGTAAAGGTCACGGCTGTTTTCTCCCCGCCGTCCGTGCTGACTGTCTCCTTTGCTTTGGAAATAGCTTCCGCCGGTACCGGGATCAGAACCGAATACTCGCTGTCCGCGCCGCTGTAATTTAATTTTTCTTCATAGATCACCGTATCTCCCACGGAAATCTTCATGGTCTTGCCGTTGTCCGCTTTCCGGAAGAATCCGTACAAAGAGGTAGCCTCGTTTTCATCCACGATCATCCGGTAACTGAAGGAACCGTCCGCGTTCGCGTAGCGGTAAGTCCCGTCTGATGTCACGCCCACAGATTTATTTCCGGCTTCCTGCATCTGATGCAGATCGTCATTTTCATACTGCCCGTAACCCGGCTGAACCGTATCCAGCAGATTCTCCTGCAGTCTGGCGTTTTCCTTATTGCTCATCAGCAAACCCACATTGACCGCGGAATCGTCGCTGACATAATTCCAGTAAATGCCATAGCGTTCCTGATACTGGGAATAATGGGTGACAAAGGTCAGATTGGCGTCGGTATCTTTTAAGGTAAAGGCCAGCTTTCCTTCTTCCTTTACCAGATGGTCGTTGATATGTTCCATAAATTCAGCCACGCTGTTTCCGTTTACGATCCGAATGGTATCGGTACCGCTGCTTACATACTGCGCGTCGATCACTTTGGTCGCCGGAATGGTTACGTTTACGCCGGTCGTGGTCTGATTCATATCGCCGGAACCCAGCAGCGCGCTCAATACAACCGGACCGTACTTAAACGCGTAGGTATTCTCATTGTCCGGCAGGTTATAAGCTGTCACCTGCATCGGCAGGGTAATCTCAATTTTCGTATTATTGGCAAACGGCCCTTTTACCAGCGCGTAACCGCCTGCTGCCGCAACAGGCGAAGCGGTTCCGTTTACCGTGATCGAAGCGTCCCCGGCCAGCCAGTCCGGCAGACGGAAGTAAATATTGATATCCGCGTCTCCGCCCTGTGTCTTGACGACAAACGCCGCCGTATCCGTATTGGGAATCTCTGTCGTCTGCTCTACCGTTACTTTTTTGTCCGTCCAGGTTACGGCGGAACTGATGTACTGGTTCACGATCAGGCTGTTGTCCTTCTTAAAATACAGGCTGTCCTGCAGCTTGGTAAAATTCTCCATGCCGGAGCCGGTACAGCACCAGAACTTATCATACTGGGTACTGAACACCTTGAAATATCCCGTTGCCATCGGCTGGAAATACGTCGTCATGCCGGTTTCCGGATTCTGGGAAGAAAGAATCGCGTTCAGATAGGTATTTTCATAATAATCGGAATATTTCTTATCGCCGGTAATCTCAAACAATGTCCGGGTCAGCTTCAGCATATTATAGGTATTACAGGTCTCGCAGTTACAGTTGGTCCGTTCCGCGTCCAGAATATTGTCCGCGCCGAAATGCTCCCATTCACTGTTGCCGCCTGTGATATAGGTATGTTTCTCCGTTACCATGGTCCAGAACGCTTCCGCGTATGCCAGATAGTCGGACGCGTCTATCTTTTCCCCGTCTACCGTCTTGCCGTTTAACTGTACATAGCGGTTCAGGGCGCCCACAAATTTGGGAATCGTCGTATTGGCATGCCGGTTATTCAAGACATTGGCCTCGTCGTTTTTAACCCGCTCAAACAGCTTCGTCTCGTCAAACATATGCGCCGCAACGGCATGGGTGTCTTTTCCTGTGATGCTGTACAGATCATACAGACAGTCGTTCATGCCGCCATACTCAATGTTCAGAACCGTAGTCTGCGTGGACGCGCTCCATTTGCTGACGCGGTTATAGATCCAGTCGCCCAGTCTGGAAGCCACCTCTTTGGCAGGCGCATACCCGGTACACTGATAAACATCTACCAGACCTGCCAGAATCTTGTGCATGGTATACCAGGGCACCCACGCCTGTGTTGTAATATTCGTCAGGTTCTTCTCCACATTGTCAAACTGCTGTTCAATATTGCTCTTATTTACCAGCGTGGAACCAAAAATAAAACCGGTTCCCACCTTGTCCTGACACTCCTTCAGACCGTCGATAATGGTCTTTAAAATCTTCTCATACTGTGCTTTCTCCGGCGCGCCATCGTCCAGCGACGCATAGGCCTGCGCGCAGGCGGTCAGGTAATGCCCCACGCTGTGCCCGCCGATCAGGGAATTTTCCCAGCCTCCGTACCGGGTTGCCCCCTTCATGTCAAGTCCTGCGGTCTCGCGAAAACCTGCCAGGATCTTATCCGTATCAAAACTCAGCAGGTATTCGTTCTCTTTCGCGAACGCATTGGTAAAGTATGGATTTGTCAGCTTCACCTCATTCAGCGAAAATTCTCCGGCTCCAGCCAGCCCACTGTCCTCAGGAGCAGCCGCAAATGCAAGCTCGGCATCGCCGCCCGCAGGAAGCCATGCCGATACCGTCAGAATCGCCGCCATGAAAACGGCAGTTCCGCGCTTCATTCTTTTTTTCAGTCCTCCGTAACTCAATTTACGTTCCTCACTTTCTCTTTGGATAAATTGATTATAACAAACCGTAAATCATTTTACAAACCCAAAAAGTCAGAATTGGTGTAAAAAGGTCAGATGTCTGGTTTTACTTTCCTCCCGGTACCCAGACCTCCTGGAAGAAGCCGGATTCCGAAGGCGCCTCTTTGCCCGCGTACAGATGTCCGGTATCCCCAATCGTCTTACAGCGGAAGCACGCCTCTCCCTTCACCCGTTCCTCCGTCTTTAAAACCGTAACGGAAGTCGGCGCGACAAAACAGCCCTGCCACAATACAGGCGCCGAAACGCCCAGTAAATGGGAAAGCATAACAAACTCTACGCCCAGATGGCAGAAAATCGCGATCGTATCTTTGTTTCCGTTTACCACCTTATAATAATTGCCGCACCGTTCATAGCCATGCCGCGCCAGCAGAAGATCCAGATTTTCCGCTACCATTTTCTGCTTCGCCGCGATCTCGCTATTGGCGAATAAAGGCGCATGCATCCACTCGTCTTTATCATACAGCTCCGGTTTTTTCGTCCAGAATCCCGGCATAAAATCCCATGCAATCCGGGTGCCCTCTTTTTCCGGGTTGGGAATCGGATAATAAAATTCCTGCAGCCAGTCATAGATTACCGCTTCTTTTCCCAGACGCTTCAGCGTACAGACTGCCGTATCCTTCGCCCTTCCCAGCGGGGAACAGTAAAATGCGTCAATCTTTTCCTTTTCCAGCCGGTCCGCCAGCAGCTCCGCTTCCCGCCATCCTTTTTCCGTCAGAGAATCCTTCGTATAGTTAGGCTCTCCGTGTCTGATTATCAAAATTCTCATTGTCTTTGGTCTCCGATCACCTGTTTTACCATATCCGGGATCTGGGAAATGGAAGTCACCTTATACCGGGCCTCCTCCACGGTGCCGTACCCGTATGCCGCGTGGATAAACGGGATTCCTGCCTTATGAAACGCGGCGTCATAGTCTCCATAGGTATCTCCCACATAAATTCCCAGTTCCACGCCGTTGCGCTCCATGATCAGCCGGATATTGTCTCCTTTCAGCTTTCCGGTATTGCCCGGACATTCAATGTCGTCCAGATATTTCCAGAAGCCGTAATAATCCGCGAATACTTCGATATATCCGGCCTGACAGTTGCTTACGATAAAGACCTGATACTGCGCGGACAGCTCCGCCAGCAGTTCCTCTGCGCCTGCGAACAGGTCGCCGCCCACTTTGGCCAGATGTGCCACTTCTGTCTCCATACAATGATCCAGGATCTCATTTCTCCGTATCGGATCTTCCACATGGATCAGGTCTTTTCCGATATCCGTAAGAAGTTTCCCCATATTCCGCTGCATATCCGCAGCGGTAATCGTATAATCAATCTCCGGGCAGTCCTGAAAGGCTAAATTAAATGCTTCAACGACCTGTCTGGAAGAATCCCACAGAGTCCCGTCCAGGTCAAAAATCACTGCGATCTTACTGTTTTTCATATCGATTCCGTTCCTTATCTCCCAATCAGGTTATTTTAAAATCGTCTGCACGAATTTTTCCAGGGCTTCCGCAGCGGCGGCTTGCTCAATGGGATAGATCATGGCGGCCTCCATTTTCTCGGAAACCAGTTTCGGGACGATAATCGTGATCGGCTGCAGCAGTTTTGTGGAATCGATCACAAGTTTATCGTTTTTCAAAGAAATCCCGCGAAGCGTTTCCGCGTTGAAATAAAACGGATTTTCCAGTACTTCTCCGTTATACCGGATATGAATCGCAATCAGTTCCTTTTTTTCTTCTGTATACCCTAAGATCCAGCTGCTCACACTTCGTTTCAGAAACGATTTTTTCATCATATAGCCGTATACGACGTGATAATTCTCCAGTCCGGTCTGTTCGGTAAAAATTTTATTGATCTTCTCCTTAACCTGTTTATTCTTAAAAACACTGATCTGTGCCATAGTTTCCTCTTTCCGGAGCCTTTACGCGACAGGGCGTCTTCTTCTACTGCTCCTCAATATTTTCGATCTGCCAGTCGATAGGCGTCTCTCCATGCTCAACTAAAAATTCATTCGCCTTGCTGAAATGCCTGCATCCGAAGAATCCGCGGTAAGCAGACAGCGGACTGGGATGCGGCGCCTTCAGAACCAGATGCTTCGGATTCGTCAGCATGGGTTCCTTGCTCTGTGCCGGTCTGCCCCACAAGAGATATACGATCGGCCGGTCCTGTGCGTTTACGGCCCGGATCACCGCGTCCGTAAACTGTTCCCAGCCTTTTCCCTGATGGGAATTGGCCTGATGCGCACGCACGGTCAGCACTGTGTTTAACAGAAGCACGCCCTGATCGGCCCATTTCTTCAAATATCCGTTGTTCGGAATATAACAGCCGCAGTCGTCATGCAGCTCCTGATAGATATTCTGCAGAGACGGGGGGATCTCCTTTTGCTCCGGCAAAACGGAGAAACTCAGTCCGTGCGCCTGTTTTTCATTGTGATAGGGATCCTGTCCCAGCAGCAGCACTTTTACTTTGCTAAGCGGCGTAAAGTGAAACGCGTTAAAAATATCGTCTGCCGGCGGATAGATCACCCGCGTCCGGTACTCCTGATTCACAAACTGATACAGTTCCCGATAATAAGGTTTCCCAAACTCCGACCGGATTCCGGTCAGCCAGTCATTACTGATCATTGCCATGTTCAAATTCCCTCTTTCGTTTCTGTCGTATCATCACTGCGCAGACAGCCTGACGGAAACGCCTCTGTCCCGCAGATAGCGCTTCAGTTCCAGGATTTCCATTTCCTTATAGTGAAACAGAGATGCCGCCAGCGCCGCTTCCGCCTTGCCTTCCGTCAGTGCGTCATAGAAATGTTCCATCGTCCCCGCGCCGCCGGAAGCGATCACCGGTATGGAAGCGTGTTCCGCGATCTGACGCGTCAGTTCGATATCGTATCCGGCTTTGGTCCCGTCACAGTCCATACTGGTCAGCAGGATTTCTCCGGCGCCCAGCTTTTCCGCTTTTGCCGCCCATTCCAGCGCGTCCAGCCCGGTATCGATCCTGCCGCCTGCCTGATACACATTCCAGCCGCTTCCGTCCGCCCTTCGTTTCGCGTCAATCGCAACGACAACGCACTGACTGCCGAATTTATCCGCGGCGTCGCTGATCAGGCGGGGATTGTTGATCGCCGCGGAATTGACGGAGATCTTGTCCGCTCCTTCCCGCAGCAGTTCTTTAAAATCATCGACCGTGCGGATCCCGCCGCCGACCGTAAACGGAATAAATACCTTTTCCGCCACGCTGCGCACCATGTCCACCACGGTTTTTCTGGCGTCGCTGGTCGCCGTAATATCCAGAAATACCAGCTCATCCGCGCCCGCCTTATCGTAGGCAGCCGCTACTTCCACCGGATCTCCGGCGTCTTTTAAATTTACAAAATTGATTCCCTTAACCACACGGTTGTTATTCACGTCCAGACAGGGAATGATCCGTTTAGTATGCATTGGCTGTCCCTCCTGTTCTGTCCCCGTGCGTCAGTTCCGCGAAGTTCTTTAAGATCCGCAGTCCCACATCGCCGGATTTCTCAGGATGAAACTGACAGGCAAACAGATTGCCGCTCTCCACAGAAGCATGGATATGCGTACCGTATTCCGTCGACGCTTTTACAATGGATTCGTCTCTGGCTTTTAGATAATAGGAATGTACAAAATACACATAGGCGTTTTCCGGGACTCCGGCAAACAATCTGCCCTGATTTTCCAGATGCAGAGAATTCCAGCCGATATGTGGGATCTTTAACCCTTCCCGGGCAGGAATCCGCAAGATCTCGCCGGGCAGGATTCCGAGGCCCGCCGCGCCTTCTGACTCATCACTCCGTTCAAATAACAGCTGAAGTCCCAGACAGATTCCCAAAAACGGGATCTGCCGTTCCGCCGCCTGTTTAATCGGTTCAGTCAGTCCATACCGATTCAGCTTCTCCATGGCGTCTCCAAACGCGCCCACGCCCGGCAGCACAATGCCGTCTGCCGACAGGATCGTATCGGCGTCTCTGGAAACAACAACCTCTTCCCCGAGAAATTCCAGTGCCTTCTGCACACTTTTCAGATTCCCTGCGTCATAATCGATTACCGTTATCATTCGTTGCCTTACCTCCAAGTAATCCCGATAAAAATACTGCGGGATCTTTCGCGATCCCCATCGCCTTATTCTGCAGCTCCGGGCCGTACTGATAAAACCGCTCGTTGACCCGGACCAGAAAGGCGTTCTCATTCAGATACGCCATCCGTTCAAACGGAAACCGAACCACGCCGGGCGCTTCAAACGACTCTCCCAGTTCAAGCAGAAGCGTCTTCTGATGCATCGTCGTCTGCATCCAGTTCCGATATGAGATCCAGTCTTTGAGATACCCGTTTTCACAGTACAGCTTATCTCCGGGACCGCGCCGGATATTAAACCGAAGCGGTTTCCCGCAGTGCGGACAGCGCGGAAGATCCGCTGCATCTATTTCAGGCCGCTGCTTTAAGCACTCATAAAAATTTGTCAGCAGCTCTCCGGCTTCTGTCACCGTATCCGTACAATTCTCCTCACACTGCAGCAGCCAGGGCGTACCAAACGGCATGACCGTTTTTTTCCTGTCTGCAAGGCTGTAGGAAAACAGACCGTCCGTATTATTGCAGATGATAAAATAATTCTTAAACCGGATCCACTGCCACAGTCTATCATAGTCGAAAATCCGGCTCTGCGCAAGCGCATCTTTCTCCTCCAGCAGATGAAACAGACAGGCGTTCCGGATCCATTCGTCCGACAGCGCTGTTTTTGCTTCTGTTTTTTCATGCTTTCTTTTTTCATGCTTTCTATAGACCGGATCCCGCTGTATAAGCGCGTTTACATCTGTGCGCATTCCGTCCCCGATCGCGACGATCACACAGACCGCGTCCGCCGCCAGCTCTTTTACCCGCAGCAGCTTACTGCTTTCGTCTTGCCCTTGTTCTTGCTTCATCCTGTTCTCCTGTATCTGACCGTGTCTCCTGCTTTTTGTCCTTTTCCACCTCAAACCAGAACACCACGCCGCCTTCCACATTGGCGACGCCGCATTTCTGATTATGCGCGTCCATAACAGCCTTTACGATCGACAGCCCGATCCCGTTTCCGCCGTATTCCCGGGTTCTGGCCTTATCCACCTTATAGAACTTGATCCAGATGCGGTCTAAGTCCTCTTCCGGAATATGGCTGCCGGAATTGAAAATGGCAACCCGGATATTCTCTCCCTGCTCCGCCACATCGATCCGGACGGTCTTTTTCTCATCCAGATGATTCAGGGCGTTGGTAATATAATTCGTGATCACCTGCTCGATCTGAAATTCATCTGCCCAGACATAGATGCTCTTCCGGTTATCAAAAATGATCGTGGCCCCTTTCTGTTCGATCAGGATCGTAGAACGGCTTAACACGCCGCTGATCACGGAGATCAGGTCAAACCGTTCAAACGTGATCTGCCCGTTCCCGAATTCCAGCTGATTCAGTTCCAGCAGATTTTTCACCATCTTATTCATCTTATTGGCTTCGTCAATGATAACGTCGCAGTAGAATTCCATGCTCTCCGGGTCTTCACTGATCCCTTCCTTCAGGCCTTCCGCATAGCCCTGGATCAGAGCGATGGGCGTCTTCAGTTCATGGGAGACGTTGGAAAGGAATTCCTTCCGCATATTGTCGATCTCAATTTTCTGGTTGATATCCTTCTGCAGTTCATTATTCGCCGCTTTCAGCTCGGAAATCGTGGTTTCCAGCGTACCGGATAATTTGTTCATGCTGGTTCCCAACACGCCTATTTCATCATTCCGGTCCCCCACATATTTCACATCAAAATCAAGCTCCGACATCTTCTCGGAGATATCCGCCAGCTGCAGGATCGGTTTGGTAAAGCTCTTGGAAATATACCACATGATCACCACGCTTAACGCAATCGCGAGATAACTGATATACAGGAAAAACCGGTTGGAAATATTTACGCTCTGCCGGATACTCTCCATCGGAACACGCATAATAAAATAGCTCTCTTCATTCAGAGCGCCATACATCTCCAGATACCGGAGTCCGCTTCCGCTATCCACAATATCTTCAACCTGATTTTCATTGTCGGAAAAATTGATGCTGCCCGATACAATCATATTAAAAAAGGTTGCCGCCAGCTCCCGATCCCCATTTCCGGTAGAAAACAGTGTCTGCTGATTGGCATTCAGTACCAGCAGAGAAACGCTGGACTGCTCGCAGATTTCCTGCAGAACGTCCTGATTCTCCGGATTCAGCAGATTCCTGTCAGTCCGGATAATGGACTGTAACTGATGGTAAACGCTGTTCAGGGCAGCTTCTTTATTGCTCTTATAATACCCCTCCAGAAAGAAGGAGTTTAAGAGGATACAAAACATCAACGTGCCGGCTACCATACCTGCCAGTATGATAACCAGCCGTGTGCGAATCGAATGCAGCATTATTTGTCCACCTCAAATTTGTAGCCCATACCCCAGATCGTCTTGATATAATCCGCGTCTTCGCCCAGTTTGTTCCGCAGTTTCTTCACATGGGTATCAATGGTTCTGGCGTCTCCGAAATAGTCGTAGTTCCAGACGTTATTTAAAATATTCTCTCTGGAAAGCGCCAGTCCCTGATTTTCAACAAAATAAACCAGTAATTCAAATTCTTTAAAGCTGAGCTCTACGGTTCTGTCGCCGACCTTTACAATATGCGCGGCCTTATTCAGTTCCAGTGTCCCGGCTCTTAAAATCTGTTCGGCTCCGATCTTATTGGTTCTCCGCAAAATCGCGTCCACTCTGGCGACCAGGATCTTCGGGCTGAACGGTTTGGAAATGTATTCGTCCACGCCCAGTTCAAAGCCCAGCAGCTCGTCCTGTTCGTCGCTCTTGGCCGTCAGCATGATGATCGGGACCTTGGAAAACTTACGGATCTCCCGGCACGCCTGCCAGCCGTCCATCTTCGGCATCATCACATCCAGGATCACCAGATCGATCTTACTGTCTTTAAAGAAGATCTCGATCGCTTCTTCTCCGTTCTCCGCCTCTAATACCTTATATTCTTTCTTGACCAGAAAATCTTTTACCAGCTTCCGCATTCTCGGTTCGTCGTCTACCACTAAAATCTTCAGATTCTCCATCGGCTGCATTTACCTCCTTATCTGTCTTCTTCCACAAATCTTATGTATAGAATACCAGATTTGACGGAAAAATTCCATAGTTGTGAGGCGGTTCAATAAAAATTCATATTTATGCCCGCGCCGGACAAAAATCCAAAAAAATAAACGGCCGCGGGAATGACTCCTGCAACCGTTATCTCTTTGATCCGCAATATACTTATGCTAATTTTGCCTTGGCCGTCTCTGCCAGCTTCGCGAATCCCTCCGCGTCGTTTACTGCCATCTCAGCCAGCATCTTTCTGTTTACCGTAACCTCTGCCAGCTTCAGGCCGTACATGAACTTGCTGTAAGATAAGCCGTTCATTCTTGCTGCCGCATTGATTCTGGCGATCCACAGCTGACGCATCTGACGTTTTCTCTGCTTCCGTCCTGCGTAGGAACTTGCCAGCGCTCTCATAACGGACTGCTTTGCAACCCGATACTGCTTGCTTCTCGCGCCTCTGTAACCCTTGGCCAGTTTTAATACTCTATTGTGTTTCTTCTTGGCATTCAAGCCGCCTTTAATTCTTGCCATCTTAACTTCCTCCTGTCCTTCTGATTATAGATATGGTAAAATCTTCTTCATATTCTTTACATTACTTGCGTCGGTAATGGTAGCTTTCCGAAGATTTCTCTTTCTCTTGGGAGATTTTTTGGTCAGGATATGGCTCTTATAGGCTTTCATTCTCTTTAACTTGCCGGTACCTGTCTTCTTAAACCGCTTTGCTGCTGATCTGCTTGTCTTTATTTTTGGCATCTTTATGTCCTCCTTCATTTCATTTATCTTAACTGCACAGCTTATCGCTTCTCAGTTAAAAACATCGTCATGGTTCTGCCTTCCATCTTGGCGGGCTTATCGATCACCGCTACATCCTCTAACATTTTGGCAAAATCGTCCAGCACATGCTTGCTCGTAGCGACATGGGCCATCTCTCTGCCCCGGAACCGGAGAGATACCTTCACCTTATCTCCCTTTGTCAAAAACTTCCGGGCATTGTTTGCCTTTGTATTCAGGTCATTCTCCTCAATGTTCGGAGATAAACGCACTTCTTTTACTTCAATGATTTTCTGCTTTTTCCTGGCTTCCTTTTCCTTACGCGCCTGCTCATAGCGATACTTGCCGTAATCAATGATCTTGCAGACCGGCGGTTTGGCATTCGGAGCGATCTTCACCAGATCCAGCTCTGCTTCCTGCGCCAGCTTATACGCTTCCTTTGCTGACATGATACCCAGCTGCTCACCATTCTCACCGATCAGACGGACTTCCCTGTCTCTGATCTGTTCATTAATCATTAAACCGTTAATCGTCGTGCACCTCCAAATACATTTGATAAAATTAAAAATGAGCGGACAGAAAGAATCCGCTCATCACAACAAAAGACCTAAGTCTTACTTCCCTGTTATGAACCGACGGTCACCCGATTGTGCCGCGGTGAGAGGATACCTCTGCTTTCCGTAACAGTCATAGAATATCATTCCTCTTTGGGAATGTCAAGTATTTTTTTCAAAAATTGCCACAGACGGCCGACCGGAAGTCCGACCACATTATTATAATCGCCTTCGATCCGTTCTATATAAGCGGCAAACCGCCCCTGGATCCCGTAACTGCCGGCTTTATCCATAGGCTCCCCGCTTGCGGCGTAAGCTGCGATCTCTTCTTCCGTCATCGGAAAAACATGGACTCTGGTCTCTTCCGCAAACGTGATCTCATCTTCCCCGTTTATGATGGTGACGCCGGTAAAAACGCTGTGCACATTTCCCTGCAGCAGCTTTAACGTACGAATCGCGTCTTCCAAATCCGCCGGTTTTCCCAGGATCCGGCCGTCAAACGCGACGACGGTATCTGCCGACACAATGACGGAATCGGGATACTGCTGCCGGACTTCTCTCGCCTTCTGCAGCGCCAGTTCCTTCACCGCCGTTTCCGGCACAGAGGTGGAAATGACCTCCTCGCCGACTGCCGGACAGCAGAGAAACGGCACGCCGATCTGCGTCAGCAGTTCTTTTCTGCGCGGCGATTTTGATGCTAAAATAATGGATTTCAATGGTTTTCTCCTGCTCTTATGTATTACGGGCAGCCGCCGGGCTGCCCGTGTTCTGTTTTACGATTGACAGTCGCAGTCAAAACTCCTGCATTCTGTTTCTGAATAATGGCATGCGCCCTGCCCTGCAATGGTGATTCGATCCGCCATGCATCTGCAGTCGTCGTTAAAGCAGCACTTCTGCGCGTCGCACTGTACTTCCACAACAGGCTGCGGATTCATATCGCATTTACAGCTTCCCGTTACCGTATCCTTTCGTTCCCGAAAGCTCCCGCAGGCGGTCGAATTCGGACGGATCGCGTGCATTCCCTCTACGGAGATGTGTTCCCGACAACAGGAATTACTTTTATTGTAGTAACAATTCGTTACTCCGCAAGCTAATACCGGCATGATTTTTCTCCTTTCCTATTCCTGAACTCAGAAATAGTATTTTCATAATCATACCGTTTATGCCTGTTACAAATTTCCTTTTCCCGCCATCGATGTAAGCATGGCGTGAAATTCCGGATAGTTTCGCTTCAAAGACAATAGTTTTCCATTTTTTCCCAAAAAGGTATGGCTGCTGGTCCCGACGGCGCGGATCTCTTTGGTAACGCATTCCCGGACTTCATAGGAAACCTCCAGTTTTACGCCGGTATACCGCTCCACACGGACCGCGACTTCTACCTGATCTCCATACCGGACCATTTTCCGGTATTCGCAGGAAACCGAAACGACAGGGATCATAACGCCGGATTCCTCTACTTTCCAATAGGGAAATCCCACTTCCGCAAGCATGGCACATCTGGCGTCTTCAAACCAGCGGATATAGTTGGAGTGATGCACGATCCCCATGCCGTCCGTCTCGTAATATCGGATCGGCACGGGATAAATTGTCTCCTGATTCATGGCTGCGCTCCTTACTGATTCTCTTCCACTTCAATCTTACGGATCTCCTTGGTCCGGATCTCCTTACAGATCTGGTCGATAAATTCCTCTACCGGCTTGGTTCCCTCGTCTCCCGCGAACCGGCTTCTGACAGAGACCACGCCTTCCTCTGCTTCCTTCTGTCCGACAACCAGCATATACGGAATCCGGTCCAGCCGGCTTTCCCGAATCTTAAAGCCCAGCTTCTCGGAACGGGTATCCACTGAACAGTAAATCCCGTTTTCTTTTAATTTGGCCTCTACTTCAGCAGCATAGTCATGATATTTATCGGAAATCGGCAGGACTCTTACCTGTTCCGGACACAGCCAGGTCGGAAATTTGCCCGCGTATTTTTCGATCAGCCAGGCCAGCGTTCTCTCATAGCAGCCCATGCTGGTTCTGTGAATGATATACGGGCGCTTCTTTTCCCCGTTTTCATCGATATAATACATATCGAACTGCTCAGCCAGCAGAGCGTCCCACTGGATCGTGATCATCGTATCCTCTTTGCCGTATACGTTTCTGGCGTTGATATCTACCTTGGGCCCGTAGAACGCGGCTTCTCCCACATCCTCCGTAAACTCGATCTGCAGTTCATTTAAGATATCCCTGATGCTCTGCTCCGTCTGCTCCCAGACTTCCGGCTCACCGATATACTTCTCCCGGTTCTCCGGATCCCATTTAGACAGATGATAGGTCACGTCTTCTTCAACGCCCAGCGTGGTCAGACAGTATTTCGCCAATGCCAGACAATCCTTAAACTCCTGTACCATCTGATCCGGTCTCACGATCAGATGTCCCTCGGAAATGGTAAACTGGCGCACACGAGTCAGTCCGTGCATCTCTCCGGAGTCTTCATTTCTGAAAAGCGTAGAGGTTTCCCCGTAGCGGCAGGGCAGATCCCGATAGCTCTTCTGGCTTGCCTTATATACAAAATACTGGAACGGGCAGGTCATCGGGCGCAGGGCGTAGACTTCCTTGTCCTTCTCCTCGTCTCCCAGCACAAACATGCCTTCCTTATAATGATCCCAGTGACCGGACATTTTATACAGATCGGATTTGGCCATCAGCGGCGTCTTGGTCCGCATATAGCCGCGCTTTTCTTCTTCGTCTTCGATCCATCTCTGCAGTCTCTGAATGATCTGTACGCCTTTCGGCATGAGCAGCGGCAGACCCTGTCCGATCACGTCTACCGTGGTAAACAGTTCCATTTCCCGGCCCAGTTTGTTATGGTCGCGCTTCTTGATATCCTCCAGATGCGCCAGATACGCGTTCAGATCCTCTTTTTTCGTATAAGCCGTACCGTAGATCCGAGTCAGCATCTTATTCTTCTCGCTGCCTCTCCAGTACGCGCCGGAAGAGGAGATCAGCTTAAACGCCTTGATCATGCCGGTCTTCATCAGATGCGGTCCCGCACACAGGTCGGTAAACGCGCCCTGGCTGTAGAATGAGATTACCGCGTCTTCCGGCAGATCCCGGATCAGTTCCACCTTATACGGCTCTCCCTTTTCTTCCATATAACGGATCGCTTCTTCTCTCGGCAGCTCAAACCGTGTGATCTCCGCATTTTCTTTGATCACTTTCTTCATCTCCGCCTCAATCCGATCCAGATCTTCTCTGGTAAAAGACTGACAGTCAAAATCATAATAAAATCCGGTATCAATAGACGGGCCGATCGCCAGTTTCGCTTCCGGATACAGCCGCTTTACAGCCTCCGCCAGCACATGCGATGTGGTATGGCGGTATGCCGCTTTTCCTGCCTCACTGTCAAATGTGAGGATATTGACAGCCGCATCCTGCGCTATAACCGTACGCAAATCTACGGTCTTCCCGTCTACTTCCCCGACGCAGGCCGCTCTTGCCAGACCTTCGCTGATATCCTTCGCAATTTCATACACAGACATAGGCTGCGCATACTCCTTTACGGAGCCGTCTTTCAATGTGATCTTCATGATTTCTCCATCCTTTCCTAAATTCAAAAATAAAAAACCCCACCGATTATATCTCTATAATCAGTAGGGACGTATAGCATCTGATACGCGGTTCCACCCTGCTTGTTTAAAACCACTTCATTTCACGATAACGGTGTGTGGCCGGGCTTGGTTAAAGCCGCTCCGAGGTGGTCTTCCATATCGGTTCCGTAAGGCGATTCCAGCCTGCACGCCTCTCTCTGTACTTCCCTGACATGTACTCGTCTCATCCATGCGTTTTCAAAAATAATTTTAAAACTACGCTCTAATCATAGTGAGTTTTCCCGGATTTGTCAAGGGCTTTTTACGGAATCCAGAGAAAACCTCCCGCAGCGCGGAATCCAAAGAAACCTTTGCGGAATCCGAAGCTCTGTTTTATACGACGACGACAATCCCGCCGTCATTGGCATATACGGTGCTGATCCCGCCTGCCTTTGTGATCAGGATATCTTTAAAATGCCCCAGCCTGCGGAACTCCTCCCGGACCCATTCCGCCCGTTCCCGGCAGTTGCACTCGGTGATCATTAAAATCTTATTCTCGGCGTCCACAACCTGCGCGATCACTGTCTCGATCATCTTCTGCAGCGCCTTTTCGATCCCGCGCGCCTGTCCCAGCTTGCAGATCAGGCCTTCTTTGGTCGCGCCCATCACCGGCTTGATATTGAGCACGCCGGCCATGATCGCCTGCAGATTGGAAAGTCTCCCGTTCTTCCGAAGCGTTTCCAGTGTTTCAATGACAAAATAGGTGTTCAGCCCATAGCGAAACTCTTCCACTTCCGGTACCAGTTCGGCAAAGGGCATACCCTGCTGCGCCAGCTCCAAAATCCGGCGCGTCACCTGTCCTTCTCCGCAGCAGGCCGAGCAGGAGTTAAACACGTGGATCTCTTTATCATGTCCGTATTCCTCATAATACAGATTCATTCCCAGTACGGCACTGTTATAAGAACCGCTTAACTGCGCGGATAACGTCACGACATAGACGGCGTCCTCCTCGCCCCGATAGGCTTCCTTATAAGCGTCCGGAGAAGGGCAGGCCGTCTGCGGTCCTTCTTCGGAGGCAGCAACCCGTTTTATAAAATCCAGCTGGTCAAAGCTTTCGTCATCTATGATCTCATCGCCTTCCAGACGAATGGTAAGCGGAACCTTTACAATATGCGGATCCTTTTCCAGTGAATCCGGCAGATCACAGCAACTGTCTACAACAATTTTAAATCGCATAAATCCCCTTTTCCCGTAAGCATTTCAAGCCCGCAGTCTTCTGCCGGCTGCTCAACGTAGTATTGATTACTACTTATAATAGCATTTCATACTCTTGCAGTCAATAGCAAAGATCAGAAATCTTATTTTTTTCGCCGTTTAAAATTTAAGAAAGAATTGAAAGCGCGCCGGGCTTGTGATACACTATTGGTGCAAAACGGCACAGAAAGGCGGCGTTTTATGATTTCCTTAGAGATTACTGCGATCCGACAGTTTACACAGGACTTATTTATCGGAACCGCATTTGATTCTTTTTTGCTGCGGGAGGCTTCTTTTACCACGCTCTGTACCTACGGAATCAGCGGAAGGCTTTCCGCCGGCGCGGAAGAGTTTCGGGAGGAGCACCCCTCTGACTTTATTCCCTGGTCCTATGTAAAACCGGTCTGCTTTTCTATGATCAAAGGAAACCGGCTGCCGGAACAGTTTGCCATTACACTGCTTATGCCGAAGCCGCAGATCGCCGCTTTTATGGAAGGAAACGATACCGGCCTGCTGCCGGAAAATGTGCAGAGCCTCGTCCTGAATATCCGATATGCCCAGAAAACACTTACCTGCACGACCGGCACTTCTCTTTCCGTCTTTACTCTGGATAAGACGCTGGAACAACTCTGGGATACCTATGTAAAAAATCTCCTGATTTCCTATTTATAATCACTTATGGTTGTAATTGTTAGCACTCTTTTGAAAAGAGTGCTAATTTTTACTTGACATTTTGTTCTAGTGGTACTAGAATATGATTCGTGAATAACAATTTCTGTAAAATAAAGGAGTGAATACGATGGCAAACAAACATGGAAGTCTATCCATTAACAGTGAGAATATTTTCCCGATCATCAAGAAATGGCTGTATTCCGACCATGATATTTTTGTGCGGGAACTGGTTTCCAATGGATGTGATGCGATTACCAAGTTAAAGAAATTAGAAATGATGGGTGAGATCCAGCTGCCGGACGACAACGAATTTAAGGTACGGGTGCTGACCAATGCGGAAGATAAGACCCTTACCTTTATCGACAACGGAATCGGTATGACCGCGGATGAGGTGGAAGAATATATTAACCAGATCGCCTTTTCCGGCGCGGAGGCGTTTCTGGAGAAATATAAGGATAAGACCAATGAGGATCAGATCATCGGGCATTTCGGTCTGGGCTTCTACTCCGCGTTCATGGTAGCGGACAAGGTCACCATCGACTCTCTTTCCTATCAGGAAGGCGCCGCTCCCGTACACTGGGAATGTGACGGCGGCACGGATTTTGATATGACCGACGGAGATTATACCGAACGGGGTACGAAGATCACCCTGTATCTGAATGAGGACTGTCTGGAATTTTCCAACGAATACCGGGTTCGGGAAGTATTGGATAAGTACTGCTCCTTCATGCCGGTTCCGATCTTCCTGGAAAATGAGAAGGCTGAACCGCAGTATGAAAATGTCCCGGACGAAGAGGTGACCGAAAAGGATACCGTCATTGAACATTTTGTAGAAGAAGCCAAGACCCGGGAAGAGGAAAAGGAAGACGGCACCAAGGAAACCGTAGAGATTTCCCCCGCGCGCAACATGGCGAAGATCGTAAAGCGCCCTGTCCCGATCAACGATACGACGCCGCTCTGGGGCAAGCATCCCAATGAATGTACCGAGGAAGAATACCGGGATTTCTACCGGAAGGTATTCCATGATTATAAGGAGCCGTTGTTCTGGATCCATCTGAATATGGACTATCCATTCAATTTAAAGGGTATCCTGTATTTCCCGAAGATCAATACTGAGTACGAATCCATCGAAGGCACGATCAAGTTATATAACAATCAGGTGTTCATCGCGGACAATATCAAAGAAGTCATTCCGGAATTTCTGATGCTGTTAAAGGGCGTGATCGACTGCCCGGATCTGCCGTTAAACGTATCGCGGAGCGCGCTGCAGAACGACGGTTTTGTAAAGAAGATTTCCGATTACATTACCAAGAAGGTAGCGGACAAACTGTCCGGCATGTGTAAGACGGAAAAGGAAAGCTATGAGAAATACTGGGACGATATCAGTCCCTTCATCAAATTCGGCTGTATCAAGGATGAAAAGTTCTGCGAAAAGATGAGCGACTACATCCTGTTTAAGAATCTGGACGACAAGTATCTGACTCTGAAAGAGTTCATCGAAGAAAACAAGCCTGCCGAAGAGGAGCCTGAAGTTGAAGTGGTCAATGCGGACGGTACTTCCGCTTCCGAAACCGAAGCGAAAGAATCAGAACACGAGCATGACCATTGTGACTGTGAAGATCACGACCATGAACACGAGGAAAAGGAAGACACCCTGCTCTACTATGTAACCGATCCGGTTGAACAGAGTCAGTATATCAATATGTTCCGGAAGGAAAAGATCGACGCGGTTCTGCTGACACATAATATCGACCAGCCGTTTATTTCCCAGCTGGAGCAGAAGAATCCGGGCATCAAATTCCTGCGGATCGATACCGACCTGACTACGACATTCAAGGAAGAAACCGAGTCGGACGAAGCTTTCAAGGAGACCACGGAGCAGCTGACCGCTCTGTTTAAGAAGGTTCTGGAGAACGATAACCTGACCGTTCAGGTGGAGCGTCTGAAAGACGAATCCATTTCTTCTATGATCACCTTATCCGAGGAAACACGCCGGATGCAGGATATGATGAAGATGTACAATATGTACGGCATGGGAATGGGCGACTTCGGCGGCGGAGAAACGCTGGTTTTAAATGCCAACAACGCGCTGGTACAGTATGTCCTCGCCAATGCGGAAGGCGAACATACGCCGATGATCTGTAAGCAGCTGTACGATCTGGCCATGATCAGCCACGGCCCGCTGAAACCGGAAGCCATGACCGCGTTTATCGCGAGAAGCAACGAGATCCTGCAGCTTCTGACAAAATAACTTTTTTGCCAAAATAATTTTTCTGACAGAATAAATCTTTTGCCGAAAGGAAACGGCAGAGATCAGAAAAAGGACGGTCGCATCGGCTGGCTATCAATCAGGCAGTCCGGCGATCGTCCTTTTGCAGTTATTCTCTTTTATGCTCTGCTGTCAGCCAGAAGCACCAGCCCGACGGTTCCCGGTCCGGAATGGGCTCCGATGCTGGGGCCGATCGGCACGATCAGAAACAGTTCGTCCGGATAGCCGAAGCGCTCCTGCAGCAATGTCTTTAAATACAATGCGTCCTCTTCGCAGTCGCCGTGCATAATGCCGACCCGGATCTGTTTATCCTGATAACTTCCCATTTGCTTCGCGGCATTGTCTACTATGGTAGTCAGGGACTTTTTTCTGCCTCTGACCTTGGTGAGCGGAACCAGTTTTCCTTCCGGATCCACATATAAAACCGGCTTGATATTTGCCAGAGAGCCCAGCACCATGCTGCTTTTGGAGAGCCGGCCGCCCCGATACAGATAGTCCAGTTTTTCTACCGTAAACTGTACAAACAGATGCTCGACCAGATCGCGGATCACATCCGCTGTTTCTTCAATGGTCTTTCCCTCCGAACGCAGCTCCACCGCTTTCATAAGCAGGATTCCTTCTCCGACCGAAGCGGATTTCGTATCGATAACGATCGCTTTCATTCCCGGATATTCTTCACAGATATTCCGTGCGCCTACGGAAACATTACCGAATCCGCCGCTTAAAGCCGCGGAAAAGCTGATATGTAAGATATCTTTTCCCGCTTTGGCGTATGCAGTAAACATCTCCTCGATCACCGCCGGATTACTCGCCATCGTCCCCGCTTTTTTGCCGGCACGCATCGCGTCATAAAATTCCCGATTGGACAATTCCGGATATTCGCCGCCATAAGTCTCCTCTTCTACCGTATAATAGTGCGGGATCACACCGATCCCATTCGCCTCCAGAAACTCTTTCGGCATATCGTTATTGCTTTCCGTTGTAATTACAAATTCCCGCATATACTTCTCCCGTTCCGCTTAGTGTTTGAAATGACGCATGCCGGTAAATACCATGGCAATTCCGTATTCATTGCATTTCCGGATGGAATCTTCATCTCTGACCGATCCGCCCGGCTGGATAATGGCTGTGATGCCTGCCTCGTGAGCAGCTTCTACACAGTCGTCAAACGGGAAGAACGCATCCGAAGCCAGTACCGCGCCTTTGGTCGCATCCGCGCTGATCAGCTCAGCCGCATGTTCGATCGCCTGTCTGGTCGCCCATACCCGGTTTACCTGTCCCGGTCCGATTCCGACAGACTGTTTGTTCTTGGCCAGCGCAATGCCGTTTGATTTGACGAATTTTACCATCTTCCATGCAAACAGCAGGTCTTCCATCTGCTCTGCCGTGGGCGCCTGATCTGTTACCACCTTCAGGTCCTCCTCCGGCAGCAGTTTACTGTCAATAGTCTGCACGATCAGACCGCCGTTTACTTTCTTTAAGTCATAAGCGCCCGGATCCTGCGGCACCTCGATATCCTTCAGCTTCAGCACACGCACGTTTTTCTTGGAGCATAAAATCTCCAGCGCTTCTTCGGTATAAGACGGCGCTACGATCACCTCTAAAAAGATCTTCTTCATCTCCGCAGCCAGTTCCGCTGTTACCTCACGGTTTACAACTACGATACCGCCGAAAATGGAAACCTTGTCCGCCTCATAAGCCTTGGTCCATGCTTCCATAATGGTATCCGCACTGCCGACGCCGCAGGGATTGCCGTGCTTGCAGGCGACAACGGTAGGCTCCGTAAACTCTTTCAGCAGTTCCAGCGCGCCGTTGGTGTCGTTGATATTATTAAAGGAAAGCTCCTTGCCGTTTAACTGGTCCGCGTCTGCGATCGAACCGACCTTCTTGCCGACTTCCCGGTAAAACGCCGCTTTCTGGTGCGGATTCTCACCGTAACGCATATCCTGTACCTTCTCAAAAGTCATGGTAAGCGTATCCGGAAGGCTGTCGTCTCCTCTCTGTTTTTTCAGATAATCGGCGATCATGGCGTCATAATTGGCCGTATGCATAAATACCTTCTGCATCAGGTAAAACTTGGTATCTAAAGAAACTTCTTGATTCTCTTTCAATTCGCTCAGAACCTGCGGATAGTCAGCCGGATCAATGACAACTGCCACATCCTGATAATTCTTGGCAGCGGCACGCAGCATAGTCGGTCCGCCGATGTCGATGTTTTCTACTGCTTCCGCTCTGGTAACGCCGTCCTTTAAGATCGTTGCCTTAAACGGATACAGATTCACAAACACCAGATCAATGGTATCAATTCCCAGATCCGCCAGCTGTTTCATATGGTCGGGATTGGAACGCATCGCCAATAGTCCCGCGTGAACAGCCGGATGCAGGGTCTTTACCCGTCCGTCCAGACACTCCGGAAATCCGGTCAGATCCGAAATCTCAATCGCAGGAACGCCTTCCTCCTGCAGCTTTCTGTATGTACCACCGGTAGAGATCAATTCTACGCCCAGTGATACCAGTTCCTTTGCCAGCTCTACAATGCCGGTTTTGTCAGATACGCTAATCAATGCTCTCATCTTTTTACCTCTCATTCTGCCGTCTGCGGCCTTCCAGTATTTTTATATTATAATAAAACCGATACCCAATGTCAACCGACGGGAGCGTTCTGTTTGGGATAATTCTGCATTTTCGCTGCCACATCCGATTTGAGCTGCTCCCAGGCGTCCTCATGCTCCACATAATATTTCGGACAGTTTTTTCCGGTCACATCATAATGCCGGATCAGTGCGTCCGCAGGCAGACCATACCGCAGACACAGCCATGCGCACAGATTTGTCAGGGTATCGTAGGTGGTCGGAGTAAATTTTCCGTCCGCTTCCGGGTGGCATACCTCAATCGCAATCGTATCATTGTTCCGGTCGTTGGAGGCATACGCGACCTCATTTAACGGAATACACTGTACGATCTCGCCTTCCAGTCCCACTACCATATGTGCGCTGGCACTCGTCAGATGAGAAGTCGCCAGCCCGTTAAAGTAATCCCGGTTTGCCTTCGCGCTGCTTCCGGGATTGGCTACATAGTGGATCACGATATTATTGACTGCCGACAGCGCCGTACCCGGTCTGGAATACGGATTGATATCCAGCAGATCGACGGTAAGCTCCGGCCAGACATAAGAATCATCTTTGATCAGGTTTCCGCCGGCAGTCCCCGCCGTCGTTTGCACTTCCGCATTCACCGGCTCCGCCGTTTGACCGGAAAAAAAGATCTGCAGGATAATAAGAACGATCAGACAAACCCCTATGATCACAAGCAATACTTTTGTACTTTTTTTCATATTTCTTCCCTGCGTCTTTCTGTTTCTTGAAGCATAAACAAATCGGGCGCAGGAATCTCCCGCGCCCAAATAAGCGTTTTCTAATTTGTACTGTAGTTCGGCGCTTCCTTTGTAATCTGAATATCGTGCGGATGGCTTTCTTTCAAAGATGCCGCGGAAATCTTGACAAATTCGCCCTTTTCTTTCAGTGTCTCGATATCCGGGGTACCGCAGTAGCCCATACCGGCACGCAGGCCGCCGATCAGCTGGAATACGGTATCTTCCACGGTTCCCTTGTACGCCACACGTCCTTCTACGCCTTCCGGCACCAGTTTCTTGGCGTCTGTCTGGAAATAACGGTCTTTGGATCCGTTTTCCATAGCCGCGATCGAACCCATTCCACGGTATACTTTATATTTTCTTCCCTGATACAGTTCAAAGGAACCCGGGCTTTCATCACAGCCGGCAAAGATGGAACCCATCATGCAGACATTGGCTCCGGCCGCGATTGCCTTTGTCATATCGCCGGAAAACTTAATGCCGCCATCCGCTATGATCGGAATCCCGTATTCTTTTGCAGCGGCATAACAATCCATGATCGCGCTCACCTGCGGCACGCCGATCCCGGCAACCACACGGGTGGTACAGATCGAACCAGGTCCGATCCCGACCTTCACAGCGTCCGCTCCGGCCTCGATCAGGGCTCTGGTAGCCGCTCCGGTTGCGACGTTCCCCGCGATCACCGGCAGCTTCGGATAGGCAGCCTTGATCTCTTTGACCGCATTCATGATATTTTTGGAATGGCCATGCGCGGAATCCAGCACAACCACATCTACATGCACCTTAACCAGCGCGGCAACCCGATCCATCAGGTTCGCGGTAATTCCGACTGCGGCGCCGCATAACAGCCGTCCCTGGGAATCCTTTGCGGACAGCGGATACTTGATCTGCTTCTCGATATCCTTAATGGTGATCAGCCCTTTCAGGTTAAAATCCGCGTCTACGATCGGCAGCTTTTCTTTTCTGGCCTTTCCGAGGATGGCCTTCGCCTCCTCTAAGGTAATGCCTTCTCTTGCCGTCACCAGATTCTCAGAGGTCATGGACTCTTTAATCTTCTTGGAAAAATCAGTCTCGAACTTCAGATCCCGGTTCGTGATGATGCCAACCAGTTTCTTGCTCCCTACTTCGGTAATCGGGACGCCGGAAATCCGATACTTTGCCATCAGCTCATTGGCGTCGTTCAAAGTATGTTCCGGAGACAGATAAAACGGATCCGTGATAACGCCATATTCGGAACGCTTTACTTTATCCACCTCATCCGCCTGCTGTTCTACGGACATATTCTTATGAATAATGCCAATTCCGCCCTGTCTTGCCATAGCGATTGCCATTCTGTGTTCCGTCACGGTATCCATTCCGGCACTCATCATCGGAATGTTCAGAACGACGTCCTTCGTCAGATGCGTCCGCAAAGATACCATATTCGGGGTAACTTCAGAATACGCAGGCACCAGCAGCACGTCGTCAAATGTGATTCCTTCACCGATAATCTTTCCCATCTCTGTTCTCCTTTTGTTGATTCGTCAGCTGTTCAATGAAATTTTAACAATCCTAACAAATTTCCGCAGGGATGTCAACCCTTATTTTCAAATAAATCCGCTATGACAAAAAGACTTTTTTCGGGGCGTATTTCGCCATCGCTTCCGCCATCTCCTGATCCGGTTCGATCATGATCCGAACCCTGTGTCCGTCGGCGGTTCCGCACAGCGCCATGCAGCGTTCTCCTGTCCCGGAGGAAAAATCCATAACGGTCACATCCGGATTCATATATCCCCGGATCCGCTCGTCCTCTTCATAAGCGGCAATTTCAATCGTATCAAAGCTGACCGTAAAAAACCGTTTTCTGCTGCGCTGTCCGAGGATCCGGTCCACATCCAGTTCTCCGGAAATAAAAGCGTATTCATATTCCACACTGGTCCAGTGCCAGATCAGATATTCCAGATATGCCGCAAAAAACACTACGATCAGACAGTATCCGGCCAGGAATATAACCGTTCCAAAAGACAGCAGGATCAGCAGGATACCGCCGACCCGCGCCAGATTCCCCAGCATGCTTGTCCTCGTTTTCACCAGACATTCCACAAATGTATCTTCCATACGAGCATTCCTCCTCAAATGTATTGTCTCCATTATACAGGATTTTTCTTCCTTCGTAAATGAGAAAATGAAAAATCCCCCATAAAATTGTTTCCAATCTTATGGGGGAATTCAGCCTATCCGAATATGGGATTACATCATACCCATTCCGCCTGCGCCGCCCGCCGGCATTGCAGGAGTCTCTTCCTTCATATTTGCGACAACGGATTCCGTCGTCAGTAAGGTGGAAGCCACGGAAGTCGCGTTCTGCAGCGCGCTTCTGGTAACCTTGACAGGATCCAGGATCCCTGCTTCTACCATATTCACATATTCTTCCTTATATGCGTCAAAGCCGACGCCGGTTTCGGATTCTCTTACCTTATTTACAATGACAGAACCTTCCAGTCCGGCATTCTGCGCAATGATAAACAGCGGAGCTTCCAAAGCCTTCAGAATAATCCGGCCGCCTGTCTTCTCGTCGCCGTCAAAAGTCTCAACCAGCTTTCCGACTTCCTTGGACGCATGGATGTATGCGGAACCGCCGCCGGAGATGATTCCTTCTTCTACAGCCGCGCGGGTCGCGTTCAGGGCGTCTTCCATCCGCAGCTTCTTTTCCTTCATCTCGGTCTCGGTTGCGGCGCCTACCCGGATCACGGCTACCCCGCCTGCCAGCTTCGCCAGACGTTCCTGCAGCTTCTCCTTATCAAAATCAGACGTCGTCTCCTCGATCTGCGCCTTGATCTGATTGGTTCTCGCTGTGATCTCAGCCTTATCGCCCATACCGTCAACGATAATCGTGTTCTCTTTCTGCACCTTAACAGACTTTGCGCGTCCCAGCATATCCAGAGTCGTATCCTTCAGTTCATAGCCCAGTTCTTCGGAAATCACCTGGCCGCCTGTCAGGATAGCGATATCCTTTAACATCTCTTTTCTTCTGTCGCCATAACCCGGCGCCTTAACAGCCACTACGTTAAAGGTTCCACGCAGCTTATTGACGATCAGGGTGGTCAATGCTTCGCCTTCTACATCCTCGGCAATGATCAGAAGTCTCGCGCCGCTCTGTACGATCTGCTCCAGTACCGGCAGGATCTCCTGAATATTGGAAATCTTCTTATCCGTGATCAAAATATACGGATCATCCAGATTCGCTTCCATCTTATCCATATCGGTTGCCATATATGCGGAAATATAGCCTCTGTCAAACTGCATGCCTTCTACCAGGTCTAATTCCGTCTTCATGGTCTTGGATTCTTCGATCGTGATAACGCCGTCGTTGGAAACCTTCTCCATCGCGTCGGCAACCATCTCGCCTACTTCATCATCACCGGCGGAAATGGCCGCAACTCTGGCGATCTGACCCTTGCCGGAAATCTTCTCGGACATAGCGGCAATCGCTTCTACTGCCGCGTCGCATGCCTTCTTCATACCCTTCCGCAAAACGATCGGGTTCGCGCCGGCTGCCAGGTTCTTCATGCCTTCATTTACCATAGCCTGTGCCAGTACGGTCGCCGTAGTCGTACCGTCACCTGCCACATCATTGGTCTTGGTCGCAACTTCTTTTACAAGCTGTGCGCCCATATTCTCAAATGCGTCTTCCAGTTCGATCTCTTTCGCGATCGTAACGCCGTCGTTTGTGATCAGCGGAGAGCCAAAAGACTTATCCAATACGACATTTCTTCCCTTCGGTCCCAGGGTTACCTTCACGGTATCCGCCAGCTGGTTCACACCGGCTTCCAATGCGCTTCTTGCTTCTGCTCCGTATTTAATTTCCTTTGCCATCGTTTTAAATCCTCACTTTCTGAAAATAATCTGCAAATAATGATTCTGCCGTCAATTATTCTACCGTCGCTAAGATATCGCTTTGTTTTACGATCACATATTCGACGTCATCGATCTTTACTTTCTCACCGGCATATCTGGGACATACAACTTTATCTCCGGCCTTGGATACCATGGAGATCTCCTTGCCGTCCACAATGCCTCCCGGTCCTACCGCTACGACTTCCGCCATCTGCGGCTTCTCTTTGGACGCGTTGGTTAAAACAATACCGGACTTGGTTGTCTCTTCTGCTTCCAGAAACTTCACTACAACTTTGTCAAATAATGGTACTAACTTCATTTCATTACCTCCTTAAAATCGCTTGCATATCAGTCTGCCTTCCTATCATAGCACCGATATCCATATTTTGCAAGTATTTTATTAGCACTCTATTGAAAGTAGTGCTAACAATCATTGTTATAGGTATGCTATAACATATTTGTGTCTAAAATGTGTCCTTTCCCAATTTTTTCAATTTTCTTCTGTTTCTTTTCATTATGCACAGATATTTCCGTCTATAACCACATATTTTTCCCCGGTTTCGGGCAATTCTGCGTCACTTTCTTCGCGCGCGCCAGGACAAAGCAGCCGCAGTACTTACAGGTCAGCCCGCCGATCAGGGAATCGCAGGCATTGCAGATCCCAAGCCTGCGTTCATATTCTGCATCCGCCACGCATTGTTCCGGATCCAGCCGCTCAATATATTCCGCTATTTTTTCATACATTTCCTGCTTCTGCAGATTGGCAGGAATATTACATCTGCATATCCGTTCTTCCATATCGCATTTCACCCTCAGATTCAAACCTTATCATGAATGCACCCGGATTTCAAGTTTTTTCAAAAATTTCATTTTTATAAATTTTCTGCTTTATTTTTTCCGGTATATGAGATATAATACAACTATTACAGTTATTGATGCGCGTAATGCGACAGAATGGAGGATACAATGGCTAAATTTGGTAAGATTGTTGCTGCTGTTGCAGCATTGGGGGCCGGCGCTGCGGCTGTGCTTGTTTTAAAGAAGAAAGCGGAAGACAAGCATTGTACCTGCGACGAAGAGGCTGATCACGATTTTGACAATGACAGCTTTGAGGAGACGACAGAAGATTCCGCAGACAGAACTTATGTAACGATTCCGGTCGATCATACGCCGGAAGCGGAAGCCGGTGAAGACGTTCCGGAAGAAACGCCTGCCGAAGAACCTGCGGCACCTGCCGAAGAGGAAAGTTCTGACGTAGACTTTATGGAAGACGAAATTGAAAAATAAGTAAGTGCAATCAGTATGATAGGATCCCTTTTGTCTGATTTGAAGGCAAGAGGGATTTTTTCTAACATTTTTCTAAGTTTCATTATGGAGGTTTTATGCGTAACAGAAAACTTTTATTTTTATGCGGCGTCTGCCTTTTCTCTCTTTTCTGCTTCGGCGGATGTGGAGAATCCGGCTCCGCCGGCAATCACAGCGGAACGGATGATTACGAACCCGCCACACCGGCGGTCACAACCGGCAGCGTTCAGGATGCTTCCCTCTCCGTTACCGTCTCTCCGGAGAACGCTTCCGTAACCAACGGAGGCGTATTTGAAGGATGGGGAACCAGTTTATGCTGGTGGGCGAACCGGCTGGGCTACTCGGATACGCTCGCGCAGCAGGCCGCGGATTTATTTTACGGAGAAAACGGGCTCCGTCTCAACATTATGCGATACAATATCGGCGGCGGCGACGATCCGTCCCACGACCACATCAAGCGGACGGACTCCGCTATCCCGGGATGGCTTGTCTGGGATGAGGCCAAACAGGATTATGTCTATGATTACGATGCGGATCACAATCAGTTAAACGTCATGGAGCGCTGTGTGAAAGCAGCCGGAAAGGAAGCGCTGGTGGAAGTCTTTTCCAACTCCCCGCCGTATTTTATGACGGTCAGCGGCTGTTCCTCGGGCGGCACCGATCCCAATGTAACCAATCTGGCCGCCGACGCTTATGAGGACTTTGCCGAATATCTGGCGACAGTGGCCGATTACATACAGAATAACCTGAATATTCCGATCACCAGCGTTTCTCCGATGAACGAACCCAATACAAACTATTGGAGCGCCAACAGCGAAAAACAGGAAGGCTGCCATATCTCGCCGGGGAAAGACCAGTCCCATCTGCTGACCGCTACAGCCGCCGCTTTCCAAAAGCACGGACTTGACAATATTCTCATTGCGGCCAGTGATGAAACAGAGCCTTCCAAACAGATCACTGCCTATAACACATATTCCGAGGAAGCAAAGGCAGTAGTCGGCAGGCTGAACACGCACACTTACGGAACCAGCGGGATTGAAAAACTGGGCGAGCTTGCCAGAAAGGAAAACATCAACCTCTGGATGAGCGAGGTAGACGGCGGAGAAACCGCCGGTATGATGGCTAAAGAAATGGGCTCCGCGCTCTGGATCGGCAATAAGATTATTTCCGATATCAACGCCCTCTCCCCTTCCGCCTGGGTAATGTGGCAGGTTATTGACAATCACATTTCCAGGGAAGGTTATAACGGCAGAAAAGACAGCGGTATGGTAAACTTAAATTCCGGCTTCTGGGGCGCCGCGGTTGCAGATCATAACAAAGAGACCATTGTGCTGACTCAGAAATACTACGGGATCGGACAGTTTACCCGTTATATCCGTCCCGGCTCCACGATCATCCACTGCGGAGATTCCGCGCTGGCCGCCTATGAAAAAGAAAGCCAGGAACTGACCGTGGTCGTTATCAATACGCAGCGGAAAGAAACCGCATGTACGATCGACCTGTCCGCATTTCAAAATGTCGGTTCTTCCGTAAAAGTAATCCGCACCAGCGGTTCCATGGAAAAGGGAGAACACTGGGCCGAGCTGCCTGACATTACCACCGCTGATAAGAAGATTCAGACTACAATGCCGGGTAATTCCATTACTACCCTGATCATCAGTGGCGTAACGCAATAACCGTACAAGCACAAATGCTGCCGAAGTCCACGGGCAACCGTGACTTTGGCAGCATTTCTATTTTTATGAAAACCGATTATATCATATTACAGGCTGCAGTCAGCAGTCGCTGCGCAGGAGCTGTTCCATCTGCGCGATTCCCCGTTCCTGGGATCGGATAATGGAGCACAGGATCGGCTTCAAAGCCGGGCAAATGCAGTATCGCAGGGCATTTTTGGAGAGTAAGACAGCGCCGCGGTGATGCGGGATCATCTGGCGCATAAAGGTCTGATTGATATTGTTGGTCGCGCAGGCCTGCTCCATGGCGCAGGTCATATCCTTGATCACCCGGTTCGCGTATTCCTGATACTGGCACAATTCACACTTGGAGTTAGTCATATTCTGCGCTTCGCATAAGATTGCCTCCATATTGGCGATACTCTGCGTCTGCTCTGAAATAATGCAGGAAGCGATATTCTGCAGCGGCAGACAGGTCGTATACTGTAAGAGATTACGGCTCATTTCAATCGCTGCCTGATGATGCGGAAGCATCTGTTCGATAAAATTGGCGGAAATACTGCTGCCTAAAGGAGCGCAGTTCATTCCCTGGATCATATTATTTAAAATGCATTCGTAATCCGCCAGATACTGACGGGTTACATTGCTGAATTTGCAACAGGTTCTGTTCATATATTTTATTCCTTTTTAACAATATATGCACAGTTTCCCATAGGGTACGCATTATTTCAGCGCCTCCGCCAGCAGTGCCACTCCTTTGCGGATCTCCGTTTCGCTTAACGCCGCATAGCCCAATAAAATCGTAGATTCCCACGGTACCGCCTGATTCTCCATACAGTAATCCGAAATCGGATAAACCCGGACTCCTTTTTGCAGCGCGCAGGCAATCGCTTCCGACTCGGACATCCCGTTTTTCATACGCAGCAGGATATGCAGACCGCCCCGCTCTCCCAAAATCTGAACCGGCAGATTCTGTTCCCGCAGGGAATTTAACAGCGTTTCATGCTTTGCCTTATAAACGGCCCGCATTTTATTTAAATGCCGTTCATAATAACCGCCTTCCAGAAACGCGTTGACCAGTTTCTGATCCAGGCCGGACACGGTGGACGCGTAAAATCCCAGTTTGCTTTGATAAATCTCCAGCAATTCCCTCGGCAGCACCATATAAGCCATCCGGATCGCCGGTGCAATGGATTTGGAAAATGTTCCGAAGTAGATGACTTTATCATGGCTGCCGGTCCCCTGTAAAGCGGGGATCGGCTTTCCCACATAGCGAAATTCACTGTCATAGTCGTCCTCGATCAGATAGCGTTCCGGAGCCTGATCTGCCCAGGCAAGCAGTTCCATCCGGCGGCTGATCGGCATGATGATCCCGGTCGGAAACTGGTGGGACGGCATCACATACGCCAGATTGACCGGCTGCTTTTCCAGTTCCGCGGCCTGCATCCCCCGGGCATCCATCGGAACGAACGCAACTTCCATCCCGGTCTCCCGCAGCACCCGATAAGCCTGCGGATAGGTCGGATTTTCCATGGCGATTCTGCGGTAAGCCTGCCCATTCTTCTCATTTAAGATCTGTGACAACAGCAGCAGCAGATATTCCTGCCCCGCGCCTAAAACAATCTGATCCGCTTCGCAGTATACGCCCCGGGATTCAAACAGATAGGAGGCAATCGTGCCGCGCAGCGCGCTGTCCCCCTGCGGATGTCCGTGTTTAAACAACGAACCGTTTTCCAGATTCAGGATTTCCTTTGACAGCTTCCGCCAGGTAGAATACGGAAAATACCGCAGATCCACGCCGCGTGGGGAAAAATCTACCAGCGGCTTCTCCTCTTTCGCCTTGTTTTTAGAAGGAACCGCAGGCTTCGGGAGATGATCCAGATGGTAAAGTCCGGAAATCTCCGCTACAAAATATCCCCTTGCCGGTTCGGAAACAATATACCCTTCGGAAACCAGCTGCATATACGCCATATCCACCGTGGTCCTGCTGACTCCCAGATAGGAGGCGAGAGAACGTGCAGAGGGAAGCCTGCTTTTTGTCGCGAGCTTCCCTTCTTTGATCTCTTTTTTGATATATAAATAAATCTGTTCATACATCGGAGTGCGGCTCTTCGGCTCCAGATGGATTGTCAATTCATTCACGTCAACCTCTATTTCGGCAGTTTGAAACTGCTCTTTAACGATACGATCCGGTTAAAGACCAGATGCTCCGGCGTGGAATCCTTATAATCTACGCAGAAAAATCCCTGTCTGACAAACTGGAAACTGTCAAAGGCCTTAGCGTCTGCCAGTGCCGGCTCCAGACAACAGTTTTTCAAAACCGTCAGAGAATTAGGATTGAGGTTCAGAGAACCGTCTTCATTGAGTTTTCCCTTCTCTTCGTCCACAATATTCTCAAACAGCCGCACCTCTGCCCGGATCGCATGGCTGGCCGGAACCCAATGAATGGTTCCCTTTACTTTTCTGCCGGTAAATCCGCTTCCACTCTTTGTCTCCGGATCATAGGTACAGTGCACTACCGTCACATTTCCGTCCGCATCCGTCTCATAACCGGTACAGGTTACAAAATACGCGTGCATCAGACGCACTTCATTTCCCGGATACAGGCGAAAATACTTTTTCGGCGGCTCGATCATAAAATCTTCTCTGTCAATATACAGTTCCCGTTCAAAGGGTACCTGCCGGGTTCCCAGTTCCGGATTCTCCAGATTATTATCCACGGTCAGCATCTCGGTCTGGCCTTCCGGATAATTGTCAATCACCAGTTTGATCGGGTCCAGGGCCGCCATCATGCGGGGCCGCTTCATCTTCAGATCCTCACGGATACAGTATTCCAGCATCGCATAATCCACAGAACTGTTGCTCTTGGAAACGCCGCACAAGTCCACAAACATTTTAATGGACTCCGGCGTAAATCCGCGGCGGCGCAAAGCGCTGATGGAGACCAGACGGGGATCGTCCCAGCCGTCCACAATTCCGTCCTCGACCAGCTTCTTGATATACCGCTTTCCGGTTACCACATTGGTCAGATACAATTTGGCAAATTCAATCTGTCTGGGCGGTTCCGGGTATTCCAGTTCCCGTACTACCCAGTCGTATAACGGTCTGTGATCTTCAAATTCCAGCGTACAGATCGAATGCGTGATATGCTCAATGGCGTCCTCAATGGGATGGGCGAAATCATACATCGGATAAATGCACCAGGTATCTCCGGTCCGATGATGGCTCATATGCGCCACCCGGTAAATAACAGGGTCCCGCATGTTGATATTCGGAGAGGCCATGTCGATCTTGGCGCGCAGCACCTTTTCTCCGTCCGCGTAAACGCCGTTCTTCATATTTTCAAATAATTCCAGATTCTCCTCTACACTCCGGTCGCGGTATGGACTGTTTTTTCCCGGTTCCGTCAGTGTTCCGCGGTATTCCCGGATCTCATCCGCGCTCAGGTCACAGACATAGGCCTTTCCCTTTTTGATCAGTTTGACTGCCGCTTCATACATCTGCGGAAAATAGTCGGACGCAAAGAACAGCCTGTCTTCCCAATCTGCTCCCAGCCATTCGATATCCGCCTTAATGGACTCAACAAATTCTTCCTTTTCCTTAGTCGGATTGGTATCGTCAAACCGCATATTGAACTTGCCGTTGTATTTCTGCGCCAATCCATAGTTTAATAAAATGGATTTGGCATGGCCGATATGCAGATATCCGTTCGGCTCCGGCGGAAAACGGGTCTGTACATGGGTGTAATGTCCTTCCTCCAGATCTTTGTCAATCATCTGTTCGATAAAATTTTTGCTTTCTACTGTTGTCTCTTCCACTGTATTGTCCTCCATTTCTATCGCAGCCGCAGTATGGTCAATGATTCTTTCGGAAATGTATAAGTAAACCGATTGCCTGTTACGGAAATTTTGTCTTCTTTCGGTTCTACCCGATTCGGCGCCGCAAAGGAATTCTCCGCATTCATGGGATAACCGCCCATAAAGTAGATCTCGCCCTGGCTCAGTTTCTTTCTTCTGTCCGACAGATCCAGCTCCGTCGTTACGTCTTCGTTCTGCAGATTGACAACTTTTACGATAATATCGCCTGTTTCATTCTCCGCGCTGGCTGTCACATACAGCGGTTCGATCACAACCGGCTGTACCGTCACATCATTGATCAGCTCTCCATCCACATAACTCTGGATATGGGCGCCGTCTACCACCAGTTTCAGATGATATACCCTGCCGGTCTCAATCGAATATTTGTTTTCGGTCAGACAGCTTACCCTGCCGTTTCGGTCGTCATTGATCTGCGAATCCAGATTCTGCCATCCGCCCAGTTCCCAGGCGAATTTATAAGTCGGAGATTTCTGTCCGAAGGAAATATAGAAGCCCCGCATTCCTTCCAGCTGCTCTGCGTCCAGCGTCAGCGTATAGTGTGTGCTTGCCAGAGACAGGATCGGCTCCGCCGCGATATCTCCCTTTAACTGAATATCCGCTACGCTGACCGTACTGTTATCCTCATGGTTCGTCACCTGAATATTGCTGTATTTCACGCTGCCGCCGAAAACCACGCCCAGGATCTCTCCGCTGGTATCCGGTTCCGTCACCTGATTTTCTCCCAGATCCACCAGTTCCCGTTCCAGCAGCATATCGCCCTGATGATTCATAAATAACTTCTGTACATGGTAATTCGGAGTCAAAAAATAAGTATGATTATTAAACCAGATCATATCCGGTCTCCAGTTCACATAATCCACATGGCAGAACAGGGGCGCATAGCACGCCAGCTTCACCGCGTGCGCGTCATTCTGCAGCTGCGTCATATAAGCGGATTCTACAAGCGCATTGTACCAGGTATTTCCGCAGGAGGCATATTCTCCCAGGAATACCTTCGGATTCTCTGCGGAAAAATCGTCATACCGGTGCATGTTGCCTAAGAACCACTCGGGATTCTGGTAATAATGCTCATCGATCAGGTCGGAATGATATTTTCTCGCGCATTTCCAGCCGCGTTCGTACTCCGAGCCGGCCGCAAACGGACTTGCCGTACCGATGATCCGGATCTCCGGATATTTTTCGCGGATCGCTTTATGAAAATACGGATACCGTTCTACAAAACCTTCTCCGATCTCTTCATTGCCGATCCCGATGTATTCCAGTCCAAACGGTTCCGGATGTCCCAGCCGGCTCCGGACGGCTCCCCATTTGGTATCTGTTCCGCCATTGGCAAATTCGATCAGATCCAGCGCGTCGTCGATCCAGGGCTGCAGCTTATCAAGCGGCGCCATCCGCTGATGATGCGGATCATAAGCCGCCGGCAGTACCGGCAGCGGTTTCGCGCCGATATCTTCACAAAACTGGAAATATTCATAGTATCCCAGTCCGGCCGTCTGATTATACCCCCAGTTATTCCTTCTGGCCGACCGTTCCGGCAGCGGACCGATCGTATTCTTCCAGCGGTACATGGAATTTCTCGCATCCGGGTCCAGCTCTCCGTCATGGATCAGGCAGCCGCCGGGGAAACGCAGAAACCGCGGTTTCATGTCCGCCAGAAGCTGCGCCAGATCCGCGCGCAGGCCGTTTTCCCGATTCCGAAACGTATCCTTGGGAAACAGGGAAATCATATCGAAATATACGGTTCCGTTTTCCGGAAATGTAATCCGCAGCCGTCCGCTGTAATCTGTATTCTCAGAATCCAATGTCAGCGTATACTGCTTCCATTCCGCGCCTGTAACCCGGAACCGTTTCTCCCGGTAAATCTGACTGCCATGCGCATCGGTCAGCTCCACCCGGATCTCCATGCCGGTTTCGGAATCCGTCCTCGCATAACAGGAAAAGGCGTATTCCTTTCCTGCCTCCACGGGAATCCCGCTTCCGAATCCCTGATTGATCAGCGCCGCCTTCGCTCCTGCTTTCTTTACCGTAATCTTTAGATTGTGCGGGTTCTTCTCCGAAACGGCTCCGCTATCCAGCAGCTCGGCTGTTACCGATTTCTCATCCGCGATTTCCCAGGCCGTCATCCCGTGATAGGTATGATTGTCAATCGGGGAAAATTCAAAGCTGCGGTTTCTCACCAGTTCTCCATACAGGCCGCCGTCCGCCGCATGGTTAATATCCTCAAAAAAGAGCCCGAACAGATCGCCCAGCGGCTCTTTTGGATTCTTTGTCTTAATGATCACTTTTCCCATTATCGTTCTCCTGTTTTTTTCCAAAATTTGCTTTCAGTTTTGTTTTCTTTCCCATTGTACTTGTTTTCCCCGGGAAAATCTATATCTTTTTGAAAAAAGTTACAAAAAATCTGATTTAGAAAAACTTATGCTTAAGAAATTTGCCTTGGCTGCGGTTTCAGACCTGATGCAAAATTTCCTTAATTGAAAAAGTAAATTCCAGTGCAAGGGTAAATTCTACCATACAGTAAAAAGTATTGAATTATTCAAATTTCTTTAGAGACAAAATGCCATAAGTGCATTATAATTATGATAAACCTCATAAAAATTCTAAAAAGAAAGGCATGGCAAA
>CANQOK010000019.1 GCA_947625465.1 uncultured Lachnospiraceae bacterium
GCGAGGACGGGTGCGGGCAGAGCCCGCTAGTGGGTCAAGGCGCTGGTCCCTTGTGGGGTTTGGAGCAACGCCCCAAGGTCTTATGAGATCAATATCTGCGTTTTTCAAGGTTCATCTGAGCCTATTTTTTTCAACTCAGTTTTTCATAGCTTACTTGACACTACCACATAAAGCACTTGCTTATTATTTACTTCTACATAATAATAATGTTCGTCTATATAAGAACCACAATTATTAATCTCAGCGGTGGTTACGGTCTTATAGCCAATTTTAATTTTGCCAATTATTGTGCGTATCCCTCGCCGATACAAAGGCAAGAAACATTTCTCCATAAACTCATTACAATGTAATTCTTTTTGATGCCAGTCATCTATTTTTTGCCTTAATACTGGCAATTTAATGTAAAGTTCATCAAGTATTTCTTCCCATATTCCGCTCTTATAAATATTGCGGCCTGAATCAAACATTATAGTATCTTTATAATAGATAGAAATTTTATTCATGTATTTTTTAATGCCGGGAATCAATTTTCCGGTGGTCTTATCTTCAAATACAATTGCCGGCAAGTCATATGCAACGATTTTAAGCCCATAGCCTGAATACGAACAAGTTTGGATAACGTCCCCGTAATAATCCCACATATCGTCTGTTCTGTAAACACACCCTAAATCATAAAGGATCTCTTTTGAGCGTGTCACAATATCAATACTTCTCATAGACAAATTACCTCCCTTTCTTTTTCAATAGTTCGAAATAACCGTACATAAATATCATAATAAAAGTATAGCACACCGGCGCTGTCTTGTCAGCATTTACTTGCACATCGGCCGAAATCATTCTGTTGTGATAATTGAAGTTCGTGTAAAGCTGTTTCTTTTTAATATTGTGATGTGAAGCTGGTTTATGAAATTATGAAGAAAAAGCTGAAAGAGAGAAAATGAAGAAGGATACATAATGGGTTGTCGATTGTAATAGAATTATAGGCTTGACTTTATAAGCGAAACCATCTATAACTTGAAATAGATGGTAGATTACTGTTTATTAATCAAAATTGATTAAATGATAAAAAACTTTAATAGATGTGGCTCAATGGATATAAAGGAGAGAAACTTCGGCATGAATGAAATATCAAAAGCTGTTTTCCGGGCCATTCATGAAGGGAAATGGCTGCAGATAGAATATCACAATCAAGGCAAGGAACGGACAAAATTTTGGATCGGAATCCGTGACTTGGATGCCCGCAAAAGGAGATTATCTGTTGATGGTCTGCATATTGTGCAAATGAGTCTAAAAGAGTTGAAATTGGATTTTGACTCTATTCTTTCCGCAACGGTCATTGAGGGATCCTACCAGAAGAAAAATGAGAATCTAATTGAAGACATCAAAATCTATCCGGAAAAATATGAAGGATTGTTTGGCAATGTCGCAAATCTGAAAATCCTCAACTATCTGGCGGCATGCAACAAACTGGATACGGTGCCTTACTATCGCGATTATAGTCTTTTGCGCCTGTTTGACGGTGATAAACTTGCAGAGAAAAAGTCCATATTGGGGAAATATCCTCTTATGCAAGAACAATTCGGCGCGCTGATCAAACAGTTTTCTTTGGATATTTTGCCTAAAAAGAAACCGAAAAACATAGAACTTGGTCTAAATGTTATGAGTGTTCATCTGCCGAAGCAGAAAGGATTGTATGTATTGGCATACAGGAGACTTTTGTTCGACATAAAAGGCAGATGTCTGCGTCCGGATGATGAAATAACTGTCTGTTATGAATATGAGATTCTGGAGCGAAAGCAGAGTATTCGCCAATTTCTGAATGTAGAGGACTATGGACTGCTGGAGCACTTTGAGCAGAACCAGGAATTGATCAAGGACAGAATCACGCAAAATAACCCCTGGATCAAGGGAGTGGATGACATGCCATATGTCATTGCCTTGGGCAGAGATGTAAAGATAGATCTGCAGCCGGAATATGATGCTATTGTAAAGATGTATGAAAAAGGAAGAGATTTCGTCTCTGCTCCGATCAGTGCTTTCTTTGGTGAGATGTTGAGCCGTCCTGTCCGAAGGAAGACCTATCCATTTGCTATTGTCAACAGACAGATCAATATGGATCAGCTTTTAGCAATCAACAACGCAATGAAATATCCGTTGGCATATGTGCAGGGACCTCCGGGTACGGGAAAGACCAATACAATTCTGAATACAATCACCACCGCCTTTTTTAATGAACGGACGGTGTTGTTCGCATCTTATAACAATCATCCCATTGACAGTGTGTTTGAAAAACTCTGTAATATGAAAACAGCGTATGGCAAGAGGATTCCCTTTCCTGTGATCCGCCTGGGAAACATGGAAAAAGTGGAACAGGCTCTGGAGTATATGCGCAATATTTATAACGAGACAAAGAATATTCCGATCAAAGAACAGAATCTGGAACGGAACAAAAGGCTGGAGACGCAAAAACTGGGCGAACTTTCGCAGCTTCTGAAACAGTATGAGGAGCTGTTGGAATTACAGGAGAAAAAAACAGCGATCAAAGAAATAGCGGATACTCAGCAGCGGCATCTGCCATTTTACGCGGATCTCTTTGGGCGCCAGATGGAAAATGTAGACAGGCGGCAGAAAGAATTAAAAGGTGTTTCCCTGGAAAAGGCGTTGAATTTGCTTCCCCAGGATGACAAGTATCTGCTGAATTATATGTATTATGCGTCGGCACGCTGTATCAGGCGGTTGGATGAGCCGAAGAATGAAAAGCTGAAAAATATAATTTTATCTGACTGGGAAAATAAGGTGGAAATTTTTGAAAAATATCTTTCAGAGGAAGAAAATGTGGAGCAATTTCTGAGAATTTTTCCTATTGTAGTTACCACCTGTATTTCCGCCCATAAAATAGGAAAGCCTGCGCAGTATTTTGATATGGTAATTATGGACGAGGCAAGCCAGTGTAATACGGCAGTGTCTCTGGTGCCTATTATAAGGGGAAATAATCTGATGCTGGTTGGAGATCCGCAGCAGTTGAATCCGGTGATTACCCTGAATCCCCAAACCAATGAAATTCTTAAAAAAATGTATAATGTAACGGAAGAATATGATTATATTAAAAATTCCATCTATAAGACTTATCTGGCGTGTGACGCGGTCAGCTATGAGACACTTTTAAGCCATCATTATAGATGTCATAATCAAATTATTCAATTCAGCAACAAGAAATATTATCACAACAAGTTAAAGATTGATAGTTCAGTCCATTCGCGTCTCCCGCTTGTGTTTGTAAATGTTCCACGAAGTTCTGCCTCTGTGCGTAACGCTTCAGTCGAGGAGGCGGAGACAATTGCCCGATATGCCGCAGCGAACAGAGAGAAGGCGATCGGAATCATTACTCCTTTTACAAATCAAAAGGATTGTATTCAGGAGATGTTGCAAATGAGGGGAATTACTAATGTGACCTGCGGTACAGTGCATGCGTTTCAGGGTGACGAAAAGGATGTAGTTCTTTTTTCGTTGGCTGTTACAGAGCAGACCGGAGAAAAAAGTTATGAATGGCTGAAAAATAACAAAGAACTTATTAACGTTGCCGTTTCGCGTGCCAGAGAGCAGCTGATCATCATAGGAGACGAGGGAAATATTAAAAGACTGCATAATCTGCATCCGGAGGAAAGAGACGACCTGTTTGAACTGGTTAATTATGTGAAGACCAATGGAAAAAGTACGATTACGCCAAGAAATACAAATTCAAGGGCGCTGGGGGTCAAGCCTTACAGCACTCAGACAGAGGAAGCTTTTTTGGAAAATCTGAATCATGCCTTGGACAATATTTTGAATGGTGAAGGCAGATGCTCTGTAAAAAAAGAAGTGCCTGTAAAACAGGTATTTGGTGAAAACTTTTCTCATGAAGATTTTTTCTATCGGGGGCAGTTTGATTTCGTAGTATATCAGAAGAATTTTGTCAAGCAGGACATTCCCATTTTAGCCATTGAACTTGACGGGAAAGAACATCGGGAAGATGAAATTGTGATGAGAAGAGATCAAAAGAAAAATCAGATATGCCGGGAACATCATTTTGAACTAATCCGTGTAGACAATTCCTATGCGCGAAGGTATTATCATGTGAAAAATATCCTGATTGATTATTTTAAGAGAATCAATGGAAGGTAATGATTGCCTTTTGCGAAATGGAAGGGTATATATCTGCAATCTGATTTCCGGCTGAAGTGCGGCGGCAGCTTCTACCACCAAACCCATGAAAGGAGTACCAGCAGCCATGGCAAAAGTCTTTCTGATCTGCGGCAAACTATGCTGCGGAAAAAGCGTATATGCGGAACGGATCCGTATGGAAAACAAAGCGGTTATACTGTCGGTTGATGAAATCATGCTTTCCATATTCGGCCCCTATACCGGCGAGAAGCACGATGCATACACCGAACGGGTACAGGCCTATCTGTTTAAAAAGTCCCTTGCGATTGTCGCGGTGGGGACAGATGTGATCCTGGACTGGGGATTTTGGACCAGGGAAAAGAGAGCGTGGGCCAGGGAGTTTTATAAAAACAACCATATAAAATGTGAGCTGCATTATATAAACGTCAGCGATGAAGTATGGCGGGAACGGGTGAAGCGCAGGAATGCCTCGGTGTCAGCGGGAGATACAGCAGCTTATTATGTCGACCGGAATCTTGCGGAGAAATGTATTGCACTGTTTGAACCGCCGGAAACGAGTGAAGCTGACGTATGGATCGACGAATCCCAGCCGGTATTTTGACATTAAACTTCACATAAATTTCAAATAACTGCAAAAACTGCGGGGATCCGCGTTGATTTTTACGGCATTTGGAGTATAATGGGAAATAGAAATAAAATTTTTTAAGGAGCTGTTCCCGAGTGAGGTGGACTGGTCTATCAAGGCTTATCCCGGTTCCGGGATCTGTGGGATAATTTTATCCGTTATATCGCGCTGGACAAATACGGCAGTGTGCTGTGGCAGAGCATAGACGGCAAATGTACGGTAGCGGATATTGTGCAGATCATGGAAGAACCTTCCCGGACGAAACGGATCGTATGCTTGACAGGGTCGTGACGTTTATGGTGACGTTGAAAAATAACCGATTTATCAGAATGAAGCAGTAAGGAGGTGTCCCTCGTGTCCATCACGTTTATCGAAACTGCCGCGGACGGCAATCTTGTTTCCTATGAAGCGTTTTTATCCGGGACCAAGGTCGGAGAGATCCGGATACAAAAGGACTATCAGGCGACAGACGGACTGCTGCTTTACGACCATTTTGATGTGCACTGGGACCGATATGAGATCTACGCTTTAAAATTTGATGAAAAAAAGTGCAATAGGCACCCTTAGAGATATACAGGCAGTATCTTTAATGGTGCTTTTCTCTTATGCGAATCAAAATTTTTACAGAAAGGAAATGAGAAGATGAAAAAAATCAATTTCTACCAGCAGGGAGAATATCTGGAAATATATCCATGCCGGGAAGCACAAGTATTTGATCATGCGATAAAAGATTTCATTGTAAATAAAGAAGTAAAATGATATATTAAAAATAATAGAATGATCATGGGCTGCATTATTGTATGATATGGAGGATAATCAGTGAATTTTTTTGATTATATAAAAAATGATTCCTTTTTTAAGCCATTAACCTTGAAATATCGAAGAGTATATTATGATTGTATCCAGATATTGATAGAAAAGATGAAAGAATTACCGGTGCTGTACGAATCAGAGGCAAAAGACAGCATAACGGTGTACATAAAAAATACCGGAATCCGTGAAGGCAATCAGTCCCTGCAGGGTGATGAAGATATGATTGATGAAATGGCGTCGGACGAAAGAGGAATTGAACTGCAGGCTGCAGAAATTCTTGCGTTATTTCGTGAGTGTGGCTGGGTCCTCCCACGGGAAATTGGGAGAAATGGTGATTATGTGGTCAATATTTCCACTGACTGCAGAAGAGTTATGGATTTTCTGAGAAAAATGACTGAAAAGACAGGAGAAGGTACGATGTCAAATCGTATTTTTTCCATGTACGAGATTATGAAATCGGCATTTGATGAAGATTCTGTGCGCAGAGAAAGACCGTATACGAATATTCTTGTTCCCCTGATTGACAATGAAACAGAACTGAAAAATGAACTCGCGGATTTAAAAGACAGTATTGCAAGCATTATGAAAGCGGTTATCGTATTCCAGGATATTAACAGTTTCGGGCAATTTATCATGAAAGATGAAATGTTAGACCGGTTTTTCAGCGAATATTTTTTTGTGAAAAACAATGGGCTGATACCCACACAGATTTCGTATATCAAGGGAAAACTGCGTATCCTCAGACAGGAAGAGATGCGGGGAAAAATGGTGGCGGAATGTGCGGAAAAGTTACAGCTCAGCTATGAAGAATCAGAAGAACGTGTTGAACGGTATTTTTCGGAACTGCAGTATTTTCTGAGCGTTGAATACGGAGAAAATATGGAGTTGATAGACAAACGGATCAATAATTACTATAATCTGGCCAATACAAGAATTATGTTGATGGCGAGCAATGGAATCAGATTGGAGGCGGCAATTAATGATTTCTTAAATGCAGTTTCAAAACTGCCGGAGGAAGAGCAGAATATTGCCATGGATAAAGTTGGATCCTGTACACGGGTTATGAATCAGAAATATATTGGATATAAGTCGTTTGAGAAGAATAAGCGAATCCGAAATGAGGGACAGAATATCGGACTTGCCACAGCGGAATTATCAGAAGAGGAGAAGGCCGCGCAGACAGAAAAGCTGTTTCAGAGCGCGCCAAACCGCTATTCCGTGGAAAAAGTAGGAGGTTTTCTTGAAGTACAATTTGGGAATGGGAACAGAATCAGCATTAAGGAAAAAGAGATTCAGACGAAAGAAGAGATTTTAATGTATGCGGCAGCAATGCTTTATGCCAAAAATGCGGAATTCCCATATGAGGTTCAATTGTCGGAAGAAAGTGTTAGAACAAAGATTGCAGATATTACGAATGTAACGATAATGAAGAAATAACAGGAGGCCGGCTATGAATGATTTTGACTTTATGAAAAAGATGAGTGAAGAGGATGCGTATTTATTTAAGAGATGCATTCGAAAAATGCTGGATGCAACATTTATTGTGGCTGATAAGGATGAAAAGCTGTATGATTTTATATCGTCAGAATCCAATCAATATGATGTGAATACATATCTGGCTGCCATTGGCTATAAGGTTGTTGTGGAGGACCGGATGAAAGTAGCGATGCTGCAGCAGTCTGACGAGGATGTAGAAACCGTGGGCTTAAAACGCATCAATTTGTACCGGTTTGATCCAAAACAGATTAAATTGTTAATGGTACTCTGGCTGTTGTTTTTGGAACGTATGGGTTATGAAGAACCGGTATATATAACCGTAGGCGATATTATGGATAAATGTAAAATATATCAGATTAATCTGAAGCCGGCAGAGTTTAAAGATACGTATCGGATATTTAAGAAATTCAGTTTAATTGATTATAGTGACGACATATCAACAGAGGAGGGAAGAGTCCGCTTGTATCCGTCGCTGCAATTTTGTATGGATATCGGACAATTAAAACAGGTTATGGCGGAATATGTGCCTGATGGGGATGATTCGGAGATGGAACAGGATGAATATTTAGAAAGTGAGGATACAGATGAATAAAACTATTTTACGGAAGATACATTTGGTAAACTGGTATGGGTTCAGTAACATAACAATTCCTGTTTCTGAGAATCTGACATTGATTTCCGGGGAGAATGAATGCGGTAAGTCTACTATATTGGATGCCATTAAGTATGCGTATACAGGAGACACACAGTTTAATAAGGCGACAAATGGCTATAATACCGGTGTTGGAAAACGAAATTTAGTATCTTATACGCGCTGTCTGGTGGATGCCAGCGCCGGAATCTATGCAAGACCCGCGGAAAAAATACCGGTAGTATATACCCACATTGCTATGGAATATTATGATCAGATCAATGACAATCCATTTGTACTGGGAGTTGTAATTGAGACGGCTGTGACAGATGTCAGAGGGACATACTGGTATGCGCTGGACGGAAAAACAATCGATCATGTCTCCTTTGTTTATCAGGATGGTTCCGTTATAAAGCCTTATGATGCATCCGGCTTTCAAAAGAAGCATGGGGTGCAGATGAAAAATAAGAAAGAAGGGATTACGCTGTTTATGCAAATGATAGGGCTTAAGCTGCCTTATCAGGAGGTGTCTAAATATCAAAGAAAACTTAGAAATATCATGGCATATAACCCTGCCGCGAAAATCCAGGAATTTATTAAGGAGTCTGTGTTAGAAGAACACAATATTAATTTTGATAAACTGAAGGAAGCTAAGAAGAATATTGAACAGATCAACGGCAGCCTGGAGCAGATCAACCAGGAATTGCAGGATTTGGATTCTATTCTGGGGGATTATGATGAACATGATAAGAAGGCGCTTAGATTAAAAATAGATGATATAAAGAAGAAATACAAAGAACTGTTACAATGCCAGAGAGAGATTCATGAAGCGGAAGAGACCATTCAAAAGAATACGATTACCTGTGAGGCGCTGGCAAAAACGATTTCCGCCCAGGATCAGGAAATTGAGAACCTTGACATATCCTACTCAGAAACAAAAAGGGCACTGCTGGACCTGGATGTGTCTAAAGCAATCAGTGCGTCAGAACAGTTGATTCATTCGTATGAAGCACAGCTTGCTGTGTTGAATCAGGAAAAAGATAAACTGGAAATGTTTCAGAAACAAATGCAGAAGGTTGTCAGCCAATTGACGGAAGCGGGTGTGGAAATACAGGATGTCAATATGGTTGCTATGTTGACTTCAGAAGAAATTAAAATAGCAGAAAAGCAGAGGTTTATCGATTCCTTAAAGGAAGAAATACGAAAATGCAGGGATCGGCTGATTGCTGACAGGGCACTGCTGAATCAGGAGTTGGAAAGCCTTCAGCAAGAATTGATCGAGCAGAGCGGCATTATTGAAAACTGTAATAAAAACAGATTCAATTATGCCCATGTTCAGGAACAGATGGAACTGATCAAAGAGATCAATCGTGAATTTCGGAAACGCGGAATTCATGAGGAAGCACACATGGCATGTGAATATGTGGTAGAATTAAAGGATGAAAACTGGAGGGATGCCATAGAGGCATTTTTGGGGGTTCATCGGTATGCCATTATCGTTTCCAAAGAGGTGTTTGATGTTGCGAACGCGGTATTAGACCAGTCGAGGCATCGCTATGTAGAGTTAGTAAATACAAAACGATTAATGGCAAGGTCTCTTGAATGTGAGGAGGACTCGGTATTTTACTATCTGCAGATTGAAAATGAAACAGCGGCAAATTATTTTAAGTTCTGGTTAGGAAGAATTCATGCGGTTGCCATTGAGAGAGTACCTGATTTTGATAATGCAATGTCGAAAGAGGGGAAGTTAAGCCGAAATATGGCGGTAACGTATATTAATATAAAAAAGATAAGAAGCTATTGCCTGGGAAGTCAGGCCATAGAGTTAAACAAAAGAACTGCGGAGAAACGATTGCAGGAATTGGAAAACAGAGAAACGGAGATTGTTTCAAAGCAACAAAAACTGCAGGATCGATCAGAGTATTTACAGGCAGGTCTGGATTGTTTTAAAGAATATAATCTGGATGCGCATAAGGAAGCCAAAAAAGTAGGAGTAAGCCTGAATGAAGAGAGAAGCCATTATCGGGAATTGCTGGAAGCGCAGAAAAATAATGCGGAGTTTATAGCATTAAATGAGCGGGTATCTGAACTCGGAAATCAATTGAACGCCCAAAAGAAACTTCGCGATGAGAATCTGTCCCAAAAGACTGTTTTGGAGGCAAACAGTTCCGCAAAAAAAGAAACAGTTCAGAAGCTACAGATAGAGGAAACCGCAAAACAGGCAGAATTAGAGAAAGAACGCATAACCGGTAACTCAGTGGTAGAAAAAGCGATGGAAGAATTCGATGGATACTTATCCGGTGAGAACCGGAACGGTGGATTGATGCAGCCTGAGTCAAAAACAAGGACAGACCGCCGGGTCCGGGAATTGGAGGCCAGCATTTTAGGCAAGCAGCAGACTTATAATAATCGGAAACAGGAAGTTGATAAATTGCCGATCGGATTGAACTGTGAAGCAGATTATCAGAGAAGAAGAGGAAAAATCTGGATTGATGATCTGCAGGGCATTCAGAAAAAACTGAAAGAACAGACCCTGATATACGAACGGATATTTAAAAGGGAATTTGTACTTAATATTTATGAGACGGCAAGGGACGCAAGAAGCGATATTTCGGATATTAATAAGGAGCTGCGAAAGCTTCAGTTTTCAACAAAATATCAGTTCGACGTCAAAATGCTGAATGATAATTCTGATTATGCGAAGATTCTGCGTTATGCGGAATATTTGCAGGATACCAACAATATGTCGGACGGGCAGTTGTCATTTACCGGTCTTATGGGATATGAAAATGATGAAGTTGAAACAAGAGAGAAGGAAATCCGGAATATTATTAATAAGATCATTGACCACAATGATATGGCGGAAATTAAAAGGTTTGCGGATTATAGAAATTATATGAGTTATGAGATCATTATCAACAATGATGAGGTAAAAGATGGAAAACTGTCAAGGCAGGTCGGATATAACTCAGGGGCGGGAACGCAGATCCCATATACATTGATCCTGTCTGCGGCTTTGTCTATGCTGTACAATGTAAGAATCAATTCTGTGCGATTAATTTTTATTGACGAACCATTTGAGAAGATGAGCGATCACAATATAAAATTGATGTTGGAGTTCTTTAAAAACCAGAATTTTCAGGTGATATTCTGCGCACCGCCTAATAAGTTAGAGTCGATCGGCAGTGAGTGCGGCGTGATCATTCCGGTTCTTAAAATCAGCAATGATAATATGCAGATAGGAAAGGTAAAGTTCCATGAGCAGTAAAGATTATAAAAAAATAATGATCGAAAGTCTGCTGAAAAAATATAATAACCGATATGCGAAGAACATCAATACAAACAGGAGAATCATTTTAAAACCTTCAGAAATATATAAAAATTATACCAGGAATAATGCGGAAATAATGGAGAAACAGCACCTCAATGAGGCGATCTCAGAACTTTTGCGCCTGGGATTTGTCACTGTGGACTATTTAAAATTCAGTGAAGATGTAGAAAAAATCTATCTTTCCGCAGAAAAACTGGATGCTATTTATGAGTATCTGAAAGAAGAGTATGCGATCATTCCGCAAAGTATGCTTTCCAGACAGGTAAAAGAAATGGTGGGTGCATATCTCTGCAAGGGCGAAATTGTACAAAAATATTGTAATGAGATCCTTACGCAGATTGAAGATCCCAGATTTCCAATTGACGCCGCGAGAATTGAAGCGAATTTAAAAATGCTGGATTTTCTGGAAAAAAACAATGAAAATCTGTATGTACGTGAAGTCTCTACGCTGGTATACGGTGATTCGAAGTGGTTTGAAAGGAATAATTATGACGAAATATGCGCCTTTTTAGGTAATATTGACGGATTGCCTGTAGAAGAAGGAGAAAGAAATGATGCTGTATTAGGACTTTTTCACGTTGCTCCCGCAGAACAGGAAATCTTTATTAAAGGCGCCTGGAAGCTTGAATGGAATGAATTTGTCCTGGAAACTGCAAAGCTTCGGGGAGGAGTTGCAATTGCAACGAGCGATATTGAACATGTACAAAGGATTACAGTCAACGCAGCGGAACTGATGACGATTGAAAACAAGACGTCCTACCAAAGAATGAAAGACGACAGCTGTGCAATGATGTACTTAGGCGGATTTGCGAATCGCCATCAGCTGCAGTTTTTGAAGAAAGTAATTCATGACAATCCGGATCTGATCTTTCGACATTTTGGAGATATCGATATTGGCGGTTTCCTGATTCACAGGCATCTTTGCAGGGAAACGAATATAGAATTTCTGTTATACTGCATGGGTATTCCACAACTAAAGGATGAAAGATTTCAGCATTGTTTGAAAAAATTAACTGATAATGATGTGGTCAGACTGGAAGCTTTAGCAAATGATGCGGCCTATCGTGAAGTGTTAATGTATATGAAAGAACACAATGTAAAGCTGGAACAGGAAATTATCAGTTATTACCTGAAACGGAGTTAACAAGAAGCAAAAAAGCCGGTATTTGATTCATATTTGCCGCCTGTCAGGGGAAGACTACTGACAGGCGGTTCTTTGTCTCAAAAAATACCTTTTGTAAGACACAAAAAGTTCACAAAAATTATTAGCACTCACTATTGACGAGTGCTAATAAATGTGTTATAACACAGGTATAACAAAAAACAAAACAAAATGAAAAGGAGAGATGACCTATGTTGAGACCCAGTATTTTTGGAGATAATTTATTTGACAATTTCTTTGATAACTTTTTTGATTTTCCCGCATTCCCCAATAAGGAGATAAATAAGGCGGAGAAGGAATTGTACGGACGCCACGCAGCGCATATCATGAAGACGGATGTGCGGGAGCATGACGATCACTATGAGGTAGACGTCGATCTGCCGGGCTTTCAGAAGGATGAACTTTCGCTGGAGCTGAAGGATGGCTATCTGATGATCAGCGCAGCCAAGAGCCTTGATAAGAGCGAGACAGAGGAGAAAACCGGAAGATATATCCGCCAGGAGCGGTATGCAGGCAGCGTAAGCAGATCCTTCTACGTCGGCGAAGAGGTACGGCAGGAGGATATCCACGCCAAGTATGAGAACGGCGTGCTGCAGCTGTCCATTCCGAAGGTTGAGAAGAAGCCGCAGGTAGAGGAGAAGAAATACATTGCCATTGAGGGCTAAGCCTCTTTGCATGAAACGTAACGTAAGGGCAGCGGCCCGGAATCGAAGCAGTTTGAACTGTCAGGTTCCGGGCTGTTTTTTTATGGACGAAGACGGACAGAAATAAAAAGATTGGATTGTAAATAATCCGATAAAATGGTATATTGAAAATACAGAAAATGGATGCGATCAAAATAAGTGAGGATGATTTATGAACCGAAAAGCTGCTTTTACTGCCGGTATCCGGGATGGAATCCCGATTTTTCTCGGTTATCTTGCAGTTTCTTTTACATTTGGGATCATGGCAAAGAATACCGGACTTTCCGTGTGGCAGGCAGTGCTGATGTCTGCTTCCAATGTGACAAGCGCCGGACAATTTGCCGGATTGTCTCTGATTTCTACCGGCGCGGCGCTGAGCGAGATGGCGGCCACACAGCTGGTGATCAATCTGCGGTACAGCCTGATGTCCTGTTCTCTGTCTCAGAAAATAGACAGCCGGGTTCCGTTTTTCCACCGGTTTTTGATCGCGTTTGGCGTGACAGATGAGATCTTCGGCGTTTCCGTAAGCAAGCCGGGTTATGTAAGTCCGGTTTATTTCTATGGACTCATCGGGATCTCCGTGCTGGGCTGGGTTGGCGGCACTTTTCTGGGAACCGCAGCGGGAAGCTGGCTTCCGGCCCGGGTGATCAGCGCGCTGAGTATCGCCCTGTATGGGATGTTCCTCGCGATCATTATTCCGCCGGCCCGTATCAGTAAGGTGGTTGCGGGGATTGTTGTGATCGCCATGCTGCTGAGTCTGGTCTTTACGGTGACTCCGCTGTTAAAGGAAATTTCCGAAGGATTCCGGATCATTATTTTGACACTGCTGATTGCAGGAGGCGCGGCGATTTTCTTCCCGCTTCCCGACAGGCCGGAATCAGACTGATCAGAAAGGAGAGCCGTGCGGAAGGCGCGCGGGACTTAGAATGAAAACAAGTATTTACCTGTATATTGCGGTCATGGCAGCCGTTACCTATCTGATCCGTATGCTGCCGCTGACCTTGATCCGAAGGGAAATTAAAAACAGATTTATCCGCTCGTTCTTATACTATGTACCGTATGCGACGCTTGCGGTCATGACTTTTCCGGCGATCCTGACGGCTACCTCCAACAGCTATGCCTCGGCGGCCGGATTTGTGACGGCGCTGGTTCTGGCTTATCAGCGGAAAAGTATGGTCGTCGTCGCGCTGCTCGCCAGCGCTGTCGTCTTTGCGGCGGAACTGCTGCTCGGCCTTTAAGGGATTTGGGAATTTTTATATAAAAACAATAAACAAACAGTTTGGATAGGAGGTAAAAATGGCAAAGGTTATCGTTATGGATCATCCGCTGATCCAGCATAAGATCGGAGTGATCCGAAGAGTGGAAACCGGTTCCAGGGATTTCCGCCAGATCATCAGCGAGATCGCCATGCTGATGTGTTACGAGGCGACCCGGGATCTGAAGCTGCAGGAGACAGAGATCGAGACGCCGATCTGCAGAACGACCGTGAAAGAACTGCAGGGAAAGAAACTTGCGGTTGTGCCGATCCTGCGTGCCGGGATTGGAATGGTGGACGGGATGCTGTCGATCATTCCGACGGCGAAAGTAGGGCATATCGGTCTGTACCGGGATCCGGATACGCTTGAGCCGGTAGAATATTATTGTAAGCTGCCGGGAGACTGCGCGGAACGGGAAGTTTTTGTGGTGGACCTATGCTGGCTACCGGCGGTTCCGCAGTGGCGGCGATTCAGATGTTAAAGGAAAAAGGAGTCCGGAAGATTCATTTTATGTGTATCATAGCGGCGCCGGAAGGGATCCGGGCCATGGAAGAGGCGCATCCGGATGTAGATCTTTATATTGGCGCGAAGGACGAACGGCTGAATGATCACGGCTACATTGTGCCGGGACTGGGCGATGCGGGCGATCGGATCTTCGGAACGAAATAGGGGGCTGGATGATGTATGAACTGATACAGGTTTCAGACCGGAGTTATTACATTCAGAGTCCGGCGAAGATCGGACTGGTGCGTCTGGAGGATTCGGAAGTCTGCCTGATCGACAGCGGAAATGACAAGGAAGCGGGGCGCAGGGTTCGCCGGATCCTGGATGAAAATAACTGGCGGCTGAGAGCAATCTATAATACCCACTCCAACGCGGATCATATCGGGGGCAATCAGTATTTGCAGAGACAGACAGGCTGCAGGATCTACGCGCCCGGCACGGAATGTGATTTTACAAGACATCCGATCCTGGAGCCGGCCTTTTTGTACGGCGGCTTCCCCTGTAAGGATCTGCGGCACAAATTTTTGCTCGCCCAGGAGAGTAACGCGGAGCCGCTGACAGAGGACAACCTCCCGGATGGATTGGAAATGATCCCGCTGCCGGGACATTTCTTTGATATGGTGGGTTTTCGGACGCCGGATGATGTGGTATATCTGGCGGACTGCCTGGCCGGCGAAACGGCGCTGGAAAAATATCAGATCAGTTTCCTCTATGATGTGGAGGCGTACTTAAAGACGCTGGAGCGGGTAAAATCCATGCAGGCCAGACTGTTTATTCCGGCGCATGCGGAAGCGACAGAGAAGATTGCCGGTCTGGCGCAGGCCAATATCGACAAGGTATGGGAGATTTCGGAACGGATTGAACGGATCTGCGGGGAGCCTGTCTCCTTTGAACGGATTTTGCAGAAACTGTTTACGGAATATGGACTCAGCATGAATTTTGAACAGTATGTATTGGTAGGCAGTACGGTGCGGTCTTATCTGGCGTGGATGAAGGACGCCGGCAGGCTGGAGGTTTTGTTTGAACAGAATCAGCTGCTCTGGCATGCCTGTGAAAATTAGCCGGATGACAGCTGCTGCGGGATTTTGACGCGGCTCCGCCGGCCATGTAAAATAATACAGAAACAGAAAACGGGCATCCGTTCCTTACGGTTCGGATACCCGTTTATTTTATTGTTATCAATTCAAAATATTATTCCGTCCGCAGCGCAACGACCGGATCTTTCTTTGCGGCGCTTCTGGAAGGAATGATGCCGGCAAATAAGGTCAGGAATACGCTGATTGCGATCAGAACGACAGCCGCCGGAACCGGCAGGTATGCGCTCAGGTTGTTGATTTCGGTCAGATGGTGCAGGATCATGTTGATCGGGATGCACAGCAGGTACGTAATGAGAACGCCCAGCGCACCGGAAGTAAATCCGATGATAACGGTTTCCGCATTGAACATGCTGGATACATTTCGCTTGGATGCGCCGATCGCGCGCAGGATACCGATTTCTTTGGTCCGCTCCTGTACGGAGATCAGTGTGATAACGCCGATCATAATCGATGATACGATCAGGGAAACAGCCACAAATGAGATCAGTACATAGGTGATGGCGTTGATGATGGAAGTCACAGAGGACATCATCAGTCCCACGTAATCGGTATAGGTGATCTTCTGCAGTTCTTCTACCGTATCATTGTAAGCCGCGATCGCCTCTTCGATCACATCTTTATTCTCAAAGGTGGAAGCGTACAGGTTAATGGTCGCGGGTTCGTCCAGATTGACATATCCCAGATCTTCCAGGTTTCCGTCATAGCTGGATTCCGAGAATACCAGCACCTCGTCATAGTAGCTGACGCACTGTTCATCCGTGTAATCAGGCATTGCCAGATCCAGGGCAGCGGCCAGCTCGGCAGGTTTCATTCCCTTTAACTGTTCAGCAACCTGGGCGGCATACTGCGCCTTGGTCTGCTCGATTACCATCTGGGTAAACATTTCCTTCATGTCTGCGTCCGTCATAGCGGAAATATAATCGGAAACCTCCGATTCGCTCATATTCATGGTCTGCGTCAGCGCCTGCAGCATCGCCTTTTCCATATCTTCCCGGGTCATGGGATCGACGGTCTGGGAAACCGCCGCGTCCAGCTGCTCCTGGGAAGGAATGCTCATGATCTTTACATAAGCATCCGCCTTGCCCTGCTCATTTAACTCCTTTACATAATTTTTGAACTCATCGATCTTTTCCTGATCGGACAGATTGCCGGTGTTTTCTTTAAACGGAAGACCGGTGAAAATGTCGACGGAAGGATCCTTTAACTGTGCTTCAATGGCAGCAGAATCTTTCGCGTGTTCGATTACATATTTCGTCAGGTCGCTGGTATAGGCGATAGAGCCGGACAGCATGGTGGAAACGGCGTCCTGATTGGGACGGATGATCCCGGATACCTTTAATGTCACGCCGTTGTCATATAAGTATTTCAAACCTGTCTGTGTCTCCCGCAGATCGGTATACAGACCGGTTTTTTCATCATAAATATAGCAGTCGGAATTGAACACTACCCGGAAATCCCTGCTGCAGATATCCTCATAGGACCATTTGTGTTCTTCGATCTTGATTTCGCCTTTGTTGAAAGCGGCCTTAGCCAGTTCGTCCATTTCTTCTTTGGATTTCAGGCCCATGGCGTAAAGCGCCATATCATCGAGCTCGTTATTTTCATCCAAAACCAGAACGACTTCATTATACTGATTCGGCCAGGAACCGTAAACTAAGTCATACTGCTTTTCCAGCAGGGGGTTGATCAGTTTGCCGTTATCGCCGGGCAGCATCTCCTGCCATAAAACGGCGGAGGAACCGAACATACCGGGCATATTGGCTTGTGTCTGGCTGGACATCCCGTACTGCTCTCCCATATCCATCATGGAAGAAAGATCCATACCGAAGTACTCGATCAGCATTTCCTGCAGAAGCTCCCGGGTATCGGAAAGGATCACATTGCCGTCAACGTTCTTTGTATAGACCAGCAGATCCAGATTATAAGTATACTGTACGCCGTTAATTGCGTCTCTCAGTTTGTTTTCTTCAGAGTCTTCGCTTCGTTTCTGCTCCAGATATTCCTTAAACGCCTTCAGGTCGTTTTCTTCTGCCTCCATGGAATTTAAGGAATTGATCATATTGTAGACCATCGTTTTCTGGTAGACAGCGTCATTGTCGTGTTCAAGACCGGATTCCGCCCGCTGCATAAAGGTAGACAGCAAAGTGCTCATATCGATGTGCTGCGCCTCCAGCGTCAGCGGATAGGAGGAAAGGGTATCTTCCTGCACGGTATTGATATAAGCGGTCATGCCCTGCGAAACCGCCAGGATCAGCGCGATCCCGATAATACCGATGCTCCCGGCGAATGAAGTCAGAATGGTCCGGCCTTTCTTGGTAAACAGGTTCTTTAAGGACAGGCCGAAAGCAGTCGCAAAGGACATGGAAGGCTTTTTCTTCCTGCTGTCGGTAGCTTTGGCCTGCAGCTTAGTCTGCTCCGCAGCCAGATCTTCTTTGGAAAGCGGCGTCGAGTCGTCGGTGATCGTACCGTCCAGCATCCGGATGATCCGGGTCGAATATTTCTCCGCCAGGTCCGGGTTATGCGTAACCATGATGACCAGCCGGTTCTTTGCGACTTCCTTTAAAATATCCATTACCTGGATACTGGTCGCGGTATCCAGCGCGCCGGTCGGCTCATCCGCCAGAATAATATCCGGGTTGTTTACCAGCGCACGCGCGATCGCTACCCGCTGCATCTGACCGCCAGACATCTCGCTGGGTTTTTTCTTTAACTGGTCTCCCAGGCCTACGTCTTCCAGCGCCTGGATCGCGCGTTTGCGGCGTTCCACTTTGCCGACGCCGGACAGGGAAAGCGCCAGTTCTACATTCTGCAAAACCGTCTGATGGGGGATCAGGTTATAGGTCTGAAATACAAATCCGATGGAATGGTTTCGATAAGCGTCCCAGTCCCGATCTTTAAAATCCTTGGTAGAGCGGCCGTTAATGACCAGATCCCCGTCGGTGTACTGGTCCAGACCGCCGATAATATTCAGCATGGTTGTTTTTCCGCATCCGGAAGGCCCCAGGATTGAAACGAATTCACTCTCCCGGAACTGCAGGCTGATTCCCTTTAAGGCGTGTACGACACCGTCGCCGGCAGGATAATCTTTTTTAATGTCTATCAGCTCAAGCATCACAATCCTCCATTTCTCAAACAATTTGAAATCCAAAGCAATTAAAAATGTGTATGACTATTATAGACGCCTTTTGTGTATTTTACAAGGATATCCATTGGGAAAAATTCTTAAAAAAGTATGTCCTGAATCAAAACGAAATCAATCGTTCATTGATTTTTGAGAGCTGCTTGTATATAATGGAACAAAGAAAAATGAAATGGGGATTTCTATGAAACTGATACATTGTGCGGATATTCATCTGGGCTCCAAAATGGAAGCGAGGCTGCCCAGGGAAAAGGCGGAGGAACGGAAAAAAGAGGTTCGCGCCACATTTCAGCGTATGGTGCAGTATGCTGCACAGGAAGGCGTAACGGCTATTTTACTGGCGGGGGATGTATTCGATTCCGACAGGCCGTTTAAAAGAGATAAAGAATTTTTTTATAGCGTGGTACGGAATAATCCGGAAATTGATTTTCTGTATCTGCGCGGGAACCATGACAGCCTGGAATCCTATACGGAGGACGACCTGGAAAACCTAAAGACCTTTGGAAAAGAGTGGACGACCTATACATATGGAAACGTAAGGATTACCGGGATCGAACTGGCGCCGGAAAACGCCGCTTCGATCTACAGTACACTGGAACTGGATCCGGATCGGCAGAATTTCGTAATGCTCCACGGACAGGCCGACAGCAGCAGAGGAAAAGACCGGATCCATATTGCCCGGCTTGGAGGCAAACAGATCGACTATCTGGCGCTGGGGCATATCCATTCTTACAGTGTAAACAAGCTGGACGACCGCGGCGTATATGTATACAGCGGCTGTCTGGAAGGACGCGGATTTGATGAAACCGGAGAAAAGGGATTTGTGCTGATCGAAACGGACGGAGAGATCCGTCACCGCTTTATTCCGTTTGCCTGCCGGACCATTGAGGAGGTCACCGTGGATATCAGTGATACGGAGGACAGTTATCATGCCGCTCAGCGGGTTCGGGCAGAGCTTTCCGCCGCGCCGGATCACATGATCCGGGTTAATCTTACGGGCGAGATCGCATTTGACAATGATTCACTGGAAAAGGAACTGGAAGCGTATCTTGCTCCGGAATACTATTTCGTCTCGGTAAAGGATAAGACAGCTCGGAAGATTGATCCGGACAGTCTGGCCGGCGATGTGTCGCTGCGGGGTGAATTTATCCGTACCGTGCTGCAGAATGAGACCTATAGTGAAACGGAGCGGCAGCAGATCATTCGCGCGGGGCTTCGGGCATTGCGCGGAGAAAGTGTGGAAGGATAGAAAATGAGGCTGATCAACGGTTATATTGAAAATTTTGGAACGATTAAAGAGACAGAGATTTCCTTTTCCGGCGGTATTACGGAATTTTGCAGGGAAAACGGCTATGGGAAAACAACACTGGCGACTTTTTTGAAGGCGATGTTTTACGGACTTCCTGCCGCCAGAAAGAATCAGAAATTTAACGACAGAATGCATTTTTATCCGTTTCACGGCGGCAAATTCGGCGGAAGCCTGACTTTTGAAAAGGGAGGAAAGCAGTATCGGATCGAGCGCTTTTTCGATAAGGGCAGCGGTGCCAAAGATACCTTTGCCGTATACTGCGGCGGAACGCCGACGGAGGAATTCGGGCCGGAGATCGGAAAGGAACTGTTCGGCCTGGACGAAGAAGCCTTTATGCGCACGATCTTTATTACAGCCGAGCAGATCACGATGCGCTCCAACGGAAGCATTAGTGCGAAACTCAACAATTATGTGGATCACACAGACGAGGTCAATAATTTTGATACCGCGAAGGAAATTCTGGACAAGGCAAGAAAAAATCTGAAGCCCGACCGGGGAAACGGTGGTCTGATCTCCGGACAGCAGGATACGATTCGTGAATTAAATCAGCAGATCGAAAATCTGAACCGCATTTCCGATGCGCTGGGCGGAAAGTATGAAAGATCAGAGGAACTGAGAAAGGAGATTGCCGGGCTGGAGGTACAGGAAAAGCAGATCCGGGACAGAAGCGTACTGCTTCAAAAATGGGAAAATTATGATGGCCGTGTGGCCGCATATCAGAAAGAACGGCAGGACAGGGACGCGCTGTTAAAGCAATATCCGCAGGGAATCCCCACAACCGAAGAAACAGAGCAGATGCAGGCTGCATGGAATCAGATGACCGTACTGCGGGCAAATCGGGAGGCGGCTGCCTTTGACGCCGGGAAACAGAATCGGCTGGAAGAGCTTGCCGATGTATTTGCGGAGGGATATCCGGACGATATTCGGCTGGAACAGGAAGCAGCGAAGATCTCAGATATCGAAAGACTTGGCTATGAGATCGGCAGCCTGCAGGCGCAGAAGCCTGCGGAACGGCAGCAGAAACTGGCGGAACGGTTTGACGGACACGCGCCTTCTGACGAGGTGAAAAAGAATATAGAAAAAAATGTAAGGGCATATCAGGAGGCGGAAGCCGCATGGCGCAGCGCAAATCATAAGGCGGAAGAAGCCGCCCTGCAGCAGCCGGAACCGAAGAAAGGCGGGAAAGCGCTGCTGTTCGGCGTACTTGCGGCAGCCCTGCTGATCGCGGGCGGTATTTTTACGCTGGGAACCCGGACACAGGCCGGCGTGGCCCTGCTGGTGGCCGGGCTCCTGCTGCTCTTCGGAATCGGATTTTACTATATTCTGGGAAGAGTCAGAGCCATAACGGCAGTACGGCCGGATCGAACCGATGAAAATTTGCAGCAGCTGCGGCAGCAGATGGAGGAATCCCGGATGCTGGTGAAGCAGCTTCTGGTTCCCTATGGCTATGAAGTAGAGAATGTGGAAACGGATGCCGCGTTCTTTCGGAAGGACGCTGAGGAATACGAAGAATTTTTGCGGCATAGGAAGGAGACTGCGGCCGTGCTGCGGGAAAAAGAAGACGCCTGCCGGCAGCTGAAAACAGAAGCGGCAGCGTTTCTGAAACAATATGGGCTGTCTGCGGACGATTTCAGCAGAGAACTGCAGAAACTGCGGAGTATGCGGGACGAATATCTGCGGCTTTTCCGGGAGGAAAAAGAAGCGCGGGAAAAACGGGAACAGTATGCAAAGCAGTATCAGGCACGGCTGGAGGATATTCAGGAGATTTTGTCGGCTTACGGACTGGAACTGCTTCCGGATCTGGAGGGACAGCTGAAACGGCTGGAAACAGACCGAAGCGAATGCGACCGGCTGAAGAACTCTGCTGACACGCTGGAAAAACAGGCGGAGGAATATAAGCGGGAACAGGGACTTTCTGCCCGCCCGGACGGAACTGTTCCGGATCTGCGGGAAATGGAGGAACGGTTAACCGACTTGAGAAAGAAGTCCGCACAGATCGAGCGGGAGATCGCGGAGGACGAGCGGGAACTGGAGAAGCTGGAGGAAAAACAGAATCAGCTGGCTTTGGCGGAAGAAACCCTGGAAGCTTATAAAAAGAAACACAGGATTTATCGGGAGACGATCGAAGCTTTGAAAACGGCGGAGGAAAATCTGAAGGAAAAATATGTGGCGCCGGTCAAAACGAAGTTTCAGCATTACGCGGACCGGATTGAAGCGGCGCTGGGAGAAAAGGTCACAATGGATCGGGATTTCCGCATTTCCTTTGAGCGGGGCGGAGAAAACCGCGGCGACGGGCATTTGAGCGCGGGACAGTATACCGCCTGCGCGCTCTGTTTCCGGCTGGCGTTAATCGATAATCTGTATGAGACAGAACAGCCCTTTATCATTATGGACGATCCGTTTGTGAATCTGGACGCGCAGCATATGGAAAACGTTATGAAACTGGTACGGCTGCTGGCAAAAGAAAAGCAGATCATCTATTTCTGCTGCCATGAGAGCCGGAAGCTTAAAGAGGCGTGAAAAGCCGGAGTTTTCTCTGGATAAGAAAGTTCCGGCTCTTGGATCGCTGACTTACGGCAGCAGCGGGTGCAGTCGTTTATCTTCTTCTGTTTTTGTACCGTCAATGAGATACGAATAGGATACCTGAAATACTTCGGATAGTGCTTTCAATTCCAAATCCGTGACATATCTTTGATAGGTTTCGATCCGGGTGATCACATTTTTGTCAATGTCATACCCGTTGAGCTGTAATCTGTTTGCCAGATCGCGCTGTGAAAATGATCTGTATTTTCGGAGCGTGATCAGTTGAGGCGCAACAAAATTTTTTTCTCCGGTTTCTCTGCGTTGCTTTGGCATCTGTACTTCCTTCTTTACTTTCTTAAAATTAAATAGAATTGCTTGTATCACTTTTTGCACCATTTTAAATTTTACACATGAATGAAATGGGATTGATTGTAAAAATGAGACAACTGGAAAAATAAGGAAGCGAACAGCCGGTTTTTTTGTTGACAAGCTTTGACAGATATTCTATAATGCAGTTTTGACTAAAAGACGAAAAGACAGTGAAATGGAGGAAAAAATATGGCACAGATATTGGCTGTTTCAATTTTTGTAGTAATGTTTCTGCTGGTGGTGACAGAGAAGATTGAACGGTATATCGTGACGCTGGTCTGCGGACTGCTGACCTTGCTCCTGGTTTTTGGAGCGTCAATGCAGAGTATGGATGCGATCATTGAAACCTTGAATGTAAAAAGTATCTTCACGGTTGGATTCTGGTATACGGCAGGAAGCGCGGAGGAATCCGCGTCCGGAATTAACTGGGCGACCATTATTTTTATTATGGGCATGATGATCATGGTGGAAGGCATGGCAAGAGCGGGATTTTTCCGCTGGCTGTGCATGAAACTGGCAAGACTGGTTCATTACCGGCCGGTTTTTCTGTTCCTTACCTTTATGGTAATGTCCGCGCTGCTCGCGATGTTCATTGACAGCATTACGGTAATCCTGTTTTTGGCGGCGGTTACGGTGGAACTGGCAAAATTGCTGAAATTTGATCCGGTTCCCATGATCATATCGGAAATCTTCTGCGCGAATCTGGGTGGTTCGGCGACTATGTGCGGAGATCCGCCGAATATCATTATCGGGACTTCGCTGGGATATTCGTTCAGTGATTTCATTTTAAATACCGGCGTGCTGGCCGGCGTCAGCCTGATCCTGGTGATCGGTTATTTCTATCTTATATACGGAAAGCAATTAAAACACGTGACGGTTTCGGAGGAGGATATTGCCAAAATGCCGGATCCGAAAGAAGCGATCCGGAGCCGGAAAGATTTTATTATCAGCTCTACCATTTTCGGCGGGGCGGTCGTCATGCTGGTTACCCACGCCCAGACCGGACTGACCGTGGCGTATATCGGAGCGGTGATCGCAGTGATCACGCTGCTTACGGCCGGAAAAGACGCGTGGAAGCTGATCAAAAAAGTGGATTATAAAACGATCCTGTTCTTTATTGGCCTGTTTGTGGTTGTAGGCGGACTGGAACAGACGGGCGTGCTGGAAAAGATCGCGGGCCTGATCGGCTCCATCAGCGGCGGCAATCTGATCGTTATGACGGCGATCATTATCTGGATCTCCGCAGTTGCCAGCGCATTTGTAGACAATATTCCGTTTGCGGCTACCATGATTCCTATTATCAAGAGCCTGGCGGCAGCGCAGGGCGTAGATCTGGCGACGCTGGCCTGGACGCTGTCGATGGGTACGGATATCGGCGGAAGTGCGACTCCGATCGGTGCGTCCGCGAATGTAGTGGGAACTTCCGTAGCTGCCAAAAACGGCTATCTGATCGGCTGGGGCAGGTACTGCAAGGCGGCGGCTCCGGCAACGGTTCTGGTCGTTGCGGTATCTATGGTGATCATTTTTATCAGATATTGTTAGGGAGGGTTACAGATGGATCAACAGATCATTATTACGGTTGGCCGTGAATTCGGAAGCGGCGGGCATGAGATTGCCAGACAGCTGGCGGAACAGCTGAATCTGCATTTTTATGACCGGAGCATGCTGGATGAGATCGCGAAAGCGACGAATGTTGAAGTGGAATTTCTGGAAAAATATGACGAAAAGCCCCGGAAGCTGTTTGGCTCCAGGCGGGTTGGCGCGTTTTCCAATTCCATGGAGGAGATCATTGCGGAGCTGCAGTTTGAAAATCTGCGTCAGAAAGCGGAGAGCGGAGAATCCTTCGTGATCGTAGGGCGCTGCGCGGAGTCCGTGCTCAAAGATGTAAAAGGGCTGATCTCTGTTTTTATCCTGGGCGATCTGCCGGAAAAGGTAAAGCGGATCCGGGAGCGGTATCAGCTCGATGAACAGGAGGCGCTGTTTAAACTGAGACGGCATGATAAGAAAAGAAAGCAGTATCACAATTTCCATGCGGAAGGAAAATGGGGAGATTCCCGGACTTATGACATTTGTATTAACAGCAGCCGGCTCGGGATTGAGAAGACGGTGGAACTGCTCAAATGTTATGTAGAAGAGAGGGTGCAGGCATTTTAGAAAATTAGACTCCGTCGGACTTGTATCATTTTTTGCACTAACTGTTGATTTTACGGTCTAAATAATTTATAATTTTAATGATTAGATTCAGATAGATTCTATGAGATTCGAGCCGAAGGAGACTGCATGTGATGAAAAATAAGGAAGATTTAAAAAATGTAATTTACCAGCTTGTAACCGGAACCAGAAATCTGGCGGAGTATCCCGCGGAAGAAAGCCGCTATGTCGAGAACGCGTTTGCGGAGGGGGAGCCGTGTGCGGTCAGGTACAAGGAGATCTATGAAACCGGAAACCGGATATGCGAACGCCTGGGGGTGGAAACCGATCCCGATGTGGATACGCTGATGGACGATTTTCTGGAGATCATGGAAATCGTTTCCAAAAAAATGTTTGACTATGGGATGCTTTTAAAAGACGAAGCGGGAGAGACTGATTCTATTGACGGCTAACGGGGGGCTGTGTTATAATTTTATTGATTTGTTACAGATATTCCAGACACGCGATTTTCGGGTGTCTTGAATATTTGCATAAAATATAGAAGGAGACAGTCGAATGAGTTTGTTGGACGAATTGCAGGAATTGGGTGCGAATGTAGAAGAAGGAAAGGGCAGATTTATGGGGAATGTCTCCCTGTATGAACGGATGCTGGGGAAATTTCCGGATACGGTGACGCAGAATGAGATCCGCGCGGATTTTGTATATCCGGATTATACCGAAGTGATCACAAAAGCACATACATTAAAGGGGGTTACCGGGAACCTTTCCCTGACGCCGCTATATACTGCTTATACAGAGGTTGTGAACCTGCTGCGCGGAGGAGAACCTGAGCGCGCGAAAGAAATTTATCTGAAGATGCTGCCGACACAGGAAGCAATGATCCGGTGTATCCGGCAGAGCAGTCAGGGATAGAAGGCGGGAGATTTTCATGAAGAAAAGAATTTTAATTGTAGATGATGTGGAACTGAACCGGGTGATCCTGGCGGAGATCTTCAAAGACGTTTATGAGATCATAGAAGCGTGTGACGGAGCGGAAGCGATTGCGGTCATCAACGGGAATACGGAGATCGCGGCCGTGCTGCTGGATTTGATCATGCCGAATGTGGACGGACTGGGCGTACTGCGGGATATGAATCAGACCGGGAAGATCAAAAATATCCCGGTATTTCTGATCACCGCGGCCAGCAGTGAAGAAATGCTTTTAGAGGGATACAATCTGGGCGCGGTGGATGTCATTACGAAACCGTTTCTGCCGCATTTCCTGCGCTGCCGGATCACCAGTGTAGTCGAATTATATGAACATCGGAACAATCTGGAAAGTCTGGTCGCGCAGCAGTTAGAGAAGATTGAGAGAATGAACCAGTCGATGGTGGAGACATTAGCTACCATTATTGAGTTTCGGGACTGTGAGTCCGGAGAACATGTGAAGCGGATCCGCGGCCTGACGGAAAAGCTGATGGTCGAAGCAGGCAGGCTGTATCCGGAATACTATATGCCGCCGGAAGAGATCGAGAAGATCGGAATTGCTTCCGTACTGCATGATGTCGGAAAGATCGCGATTCCCGATATGATCTTAAATAAGCCGGGACGTCTGACCGCAGAGGAATTTGCGGTTATGAAAGAGCATACGACCAGAGGCTGCGAGATGCTGGAACAGATTCCGGCGGATGTGATGGACGAAGGCGTTTACCGGTACAGTTACGATATCTGCCGGCACCATCATGAGCGGTGGGACGGAAAAGGATATCCGGACGGGCTCAAAGGAGACGAGATTGCCATCTGGGCACAGGCGGTTTCCGTTGCGGATGTGTATGACGCCCTGACATCGGAACGAGTCTATAAGAAAGCTTATGAGCCCAAGAAGGCGGTATCCATGATACATAACGGAGAATGCGGAACTTTTAATCCCAGGCTGCTGCATATTTTTGATGTGGTAATGGGCCGGGATGATGCAGAAAAACAGGACGGAGAATAAGATCGTACATGGAATGGAAGGTTAAAAAATTTCTGATCGTCAGTCTGATCGCAGAATTTGTGATCAGTATCTGTATTTTTTACGGCGTGACGGTATATCTGGGCAATAAAACAGAGGAGTCGGTCTCTGAGGTTACGGAAATCTATATGTCTGAGATCAATCAGCAGCTGCAGCAGAAATTTACGTCGATCATGGAGCTGCGGCTGGAACAGATGGGTGTGATCATCGGCCTGATTCCTCCGGAAGAAAATAAAGATACCGAAACTGTCATGAAGCGGCTGGAGCAGAGCGCCAGCATCCGGGGGTTTGTCTCTATGGGCTTTTATACCGGAAACCAGCAGATCGAGACATTTTACGGAGATCCGATCAGGATCGCAGGGGCTGACAATGTCTATGAATCCCTGGAAGAAGGCGGGAATATCATCGCCGAGGGGCAGACGGATGACGGTGAAAAGATACTGATCTTCGGAAGACCGGCGGCCTACCAGCTGCAGAACGGTGAAAAAAGCGTAGCGCTGGTTGCCTCTATTTCCATGGATATGCTGGAGGAGAGCATGTATTTGGATGAGGGCAATTCTCTGGCGTTTTCCCATATCATAGATCAGAACGGAAATTTTATCATCCGAAATAAGGACGCAGCACATAACAGCAGTTTTTTTGAACGCATCGAACATGATTATGAGCCGGTTGACGGAAAAGAACCGGAGGACTATATTCGAGAACTGCACGAGGCGATCGAGACCGGAGCGGATTACTGTACGCTGATACAGGTAAACGGGGAACGCCGCCATATCTTCTGCGCGCCGATTGCTCAGAATTCCGACTGGTATCTGATCTCGGTTATGCCGAACGGCGTATTGGAGGATGCGGTTACCGGTCTGGAAACGGTACGAATCCTTGCGATGTTTTTCTGCTCCTTTACGATCCTGTTAACCATGCTGATCGTATTTCTGCTGTATCTGCGGAAATCGCAGAAACAGGTGCATGAATTGAATCAGGCCAGGGCGGAAGCCATTCATGCCAATCAGGCGAAGAGTGAATTTTTATCCAGTATGAGCCATGATATCCGTACGCCGATGAACGCGATCGTGGGTATGACGGAGATCGCGCTGAAAAACCTGGATGACAAAGAACGGACGGAGGACTGCCTGAAAAAGGTGCGGCTGTCCAGTAAGCATCTGCTGGGGCTGATCAACGACGTGCTGGATATGTCCAAGATCGAAAGCGGCAAGATGACGTTAAACATCGCACCGATGTCGCTGCGGGAAACCATGGACGATATTGTCAATATCATGCAGCCGCAGGTGAAGGACCGAAACCAGTTCTTTGACATATTTATTGAAAAGATTATTGCGGAAAATGTAGACTGCGACAGTGTCCGCCTGAATCAGATCCTGTTGAATATCCTGTCTAATTCGGTTAAATTTACGCCGGAAAAGGGACAGATCAGCGTACATCTCTATCAGGAGGAATCTCCGCACGGTGATGATTTTGTGCGGACGCATTTCCGGATCACCGATACGGGAATCGGAATGTCAAAAGAATTTCAGCAGCATATCTGGGACACCTTCGCCAGAGAAGATACGGAACAGGTACAGAACATCACCGGTACCGGTCTGGGCATGGCGATCACAAAATGTATTGTAGATCTGTTAAACGGGACGATCACGGTAGAAAGCGAGCCGGGAAAGGGAACGGAGTTCCATGTGATCCTGGATCTGGAAAAAGCGGACGGAACGGAAGAAGAAATGCATTTGCCGGATTGGAATATTCTGGTAGTAGATGACAATGATCAGCTGTGCCGCAGCGCGGTATCCAATCTGGAAGAACTGGGCACGCATGCGGAATGGATCCTGGACGGCCGGGAAGCGGTTAAGCTGATCGAGAAGCGCCATCAGGAACATAACGACTATCACTTTGTTCTGATCGACTGGAAGATGCCGCATATGGACGGCCTGCAGACGATCCGGGAGGTGCGCCGCACCGTCGGAGCGGATGTACCGATCTTTTTGATCTCCGCTTATGACTGGAGCGATATCGAAGAAGAAGCGCTTGCCGCAAATGTAGAAGGGTTTATTCCGAAACCGCTGTTTAAATCGACTTTGTACGCGTGTCTGAGCCAGTATATGGGAGAAGGAACCCGCGTGGAAAAGCAGGTGTCGGAAGCGGAGGAAGCGGTTGATTTCACCGGCAGACGGATCCTGCTGGCGGAGGATATCGAGATTAACTGGGAGATCGCCAATGAGATTCTGTCCTCTGTAGGTCTGGTGTTAGAGTGGGCGCAGAACGGTAAGATCTGCGTAGAGATGTTTGAACAGTCTGAACCGGGCTATTATGACGCTGTGCTGATGGATATCCGGATGCCGGTCATGAGCGGTTATGACGCGGCAAGAGAGATTCGGAAGCTGGACCGTCCGGATCGGGATCTGCCGATCATCGCTATGACTGCCGACGCGTTTTCCGGTGATGTACAGCGATGCCTGGATGCCGGCATGAACGCGCATGTGGCGAAACCGATCGATGTAAAAGAGCTGATGCAGGTTTTACAGAAATATTTAAATGAGAAGATATAAAGAGATTGCTGCAGATTTTTGACCGGATCTGCAGCAGTCTTATTTTTACCCGTCAGGGAATATGGAATACAATAATCAGGAGGAAACAATCATGCAGACCAGACAGGAATTTGCCGATAAAATGCTGGAGATTCTGGAACCGTTAAAGCCTTTTTACAGTCAGAAAAAGGCATTGCTGAAGCTGGGAGATACCAGCGCCCATTATCCGGATCATACCGCCTGGGTAGAGGGTTTTGCGAGACCGCTGTGGGCGATCGCTCCGTTTTTGGGCGGCGGCAGCAGAAATGCAGAATGGGAAGAAATATACAGACGCGGACTGGCGGCTGGAACAGATCCGCAGTCGGAAGAATACTGGGGAGACTGCCGGCCGTATGATCAGATGCTGGTGGAAATGGCGTCGATCGCGTTTACGATCTTGCTCGCAAAGGAACCGATCCTTGACAAAATGACGGAGCGGGAACGGCAGAATCTGTACCGCTGGCTGTCGCAGATCAATACAAATCCATGCTATGACTGCAACTGGCGTTTTTTCCACATTTTAGTGAATGTCGCTTTGAAACAGGCAGGACAGGAATATGACCGAAGCGGTATGGAAGCGGGACTTCAGTTCATTGAATCCTGTTATGTGGGAGACGGCTGGTACCTGGACGGCCCGGACGGCTATGCGGATTACTATGTGCCCTGGGCGATGCATTTCTATGGAATCGTCTACGCTATGTTTATGCGGGATACGGATCCCGAACGGTGCAGCCGCTTCCTGGAACGGGCCATGCAGTTTGGAAAGGAGTTCGTCTATTGGTTTTCACCGGACGGAAGCGCGGTGCCATACGGACGTTCTCTGACCTACCGGTTTGCGCAGGCTGCATTTTATTCCGCCTGCGTGATGGCGGGGATTGAACCGCTGCCGCCTGGCGTGATGAAGGGGATCATTGTGCGCAACCTGGAATACTGGCTGCGGCAGCCTGTTTTTGATCACGCGGGCGTATTGACGATCGGCTACTGCTATCCGAATCTGCAGATGGCGGAAAGCTATAACGCGCCGGGATCGCCCTATTGGTGCATGAAGCTGTTTGCCTGTCTGGCAAGACCTGAAAACGATTTGTTCTGGCAGGCGGAGGCGCTGCCGCTGCCGCCGCTGGAACCGCAGAAATACCTGCCGCATGCCCGCCGGATCATACAGCGGATGCCGGATGGAAATGTCGTTATGCTGCCGGCCGGAAATCTTCTGTATCATATTCATACACATACCGAGGAAAAATATTCAAAGTTTGCCTATTCTTCCAAATATGGATTCAGCGTGATGCGCTCTGCCGTCAATTTCGCGGAAGCCGCGCCGGACAGTGTGCTGTCCTTTGAAGTGGACGGACATATTTTTGTAAGAAACCATGTGGAGCAGTGGAGCGGCAGTGAAACATCGATAAAGTCGGTCTGGTCGCCGTTTCTGGGAATCCGGGTGCAGACCGAGGTAATACCGGAGCCTTGGGGACACCGGCGGATCCATGTGGTGGAAAGCGATTATGACTGCGTGGCGTATGACGCCGGATTCGCGCTGCCCCTGGACGCAAAAGAGACGGGGTGGGTGAAACGGATTCAGGGTACGGGCGAGGAAATGCTTCTGCCTGTGGATCCGAATACGAACCTGATCCGGAGCAAGACCAAAATCCCTGCGGTAAAATATACGATTCACAAAGGAAAAAATGTATTGGAGACAGCGTTTCGATATGATTGAGCAGTTAAAAAAATTTCTGGCGGACCGGGAAGCACAATTGGAACAGGCCGGTGAACTGCTTGCGGCGGAGCCGATCCCGGAGCTGACGGAAGAATTGTTTTCTCTGTTTGAAAAAACAGGAAACCGGCTGCAGTATGAAGCGGTATATTTTAAGCGGAGAAAATATCTGTCCGTATTTGCGCTGTTGAGTATGCGTTACGGCAGAAAGCAGGATTTCAGACAACTGGAAGCGGTCATTACGGAAATCTGCAAAGAAACGTGCTGGGCCCTGCCCGCGCATGTAGGAGACCGGAGCAATCCGGATTGGAAGATCACGGTCGATCTGTTCGCGGCGGAGACGGCGTTCGCGCTGGCGGAGATCATCGGGCGGCTTGCCGGAAAGCTGTCGCCCTCTGTTTGCGAACGGGCAAAGCAGGAAGTGTTCCGGCGGGTTCTGACGCCGTATATCAATTCAGATCCGCCTTACGCATGGTGGGAAACCAGTGAAATGAACTGGAACGCGGTGTGCTGCGGCTCAATCGGCGGCGCGGCCCTCTGGTTCATGCGGGAGCCGGAACTGAAACCGCTCCTGCTTCGGGTATGCGGGAGCCTGTCGCATTATTTGGACGGCTTTTGCGAAGACGGCGTCTGCCTGGAAGGGCTCGGCTATTATACCTATGGCATGAGCTTCTACACGGCGTTTGCAGATCTGCTGACGATATACGCCCAAAAACAGGCGGATCCGGAACTGCAGCAGAGTGCGAACGCGCTGCTTGCTGCTCCGAAAATGGAACAGATCGCGCTGTTTATGCAAAAATGTTTTGTGGCGGGCGGTCGGACACTCAGTTTTTCAGACGGCAGCAGTCAGGATACATTCCGGATGGGGCTGGCCGCTTATCTGGCGATGCGGTATCCGGCAGTCCAGTTTCCGGATTTTTCCATGGCGGCAGATCTGGAGTCGGATCCCTGTTACCGGTATCTGATCCTGTCAAGAGATTTCTTTTTTACCGAAGCATATCTGGCGCAGCTTTCCCATACCGTTTCGGAAAACGGAGCAGAAGAAGAAATAGAAACACAAAAAATACATGGCACTCAGGTTGTGCTGCCCAAAGCCCAGTGGTCTGTCTGTACCTCCGCCGGCGGCAGCGTTCTGGCAGTAAAGAGCGGCCATAACGGAGAACCGCACAATCACAACGACACAGGCAGCTTCCTCTGGCTGGCGGACGGGCAGGAACTGCTGACGGATTTGGGCGCCGGAGAATATACCAAAGATTATTTCGGAGAGAATCGATATACGATTCTGTGCTGCCGTTCCAAAGGACATAATGTTCCGCTGATTGACGGCAAAGAGCAGAAAGCAGGAGCGTCTTACGGAGCCTCCTTCTTTGAAACAGACGGACGGGGTACGGTCAGAGTAGAATTCGCCGATGCCTATGGGCTGGAAGCGGAAGGAAAAATCCTGCGCACGGTTTCTTTTGACCTGGAAACGGGGGAGTGGCAGGTATGGGATGAATTTACGCTGCCGCAGACTGCGGCGGTTACGGAAAATCTGATCAGCAGATATCCCTGCACGGCAGAACCGGACGGATTTACCATTCACGCGCCGCGGGGAGACTATCGGATCCGCTGTGAAGCCGGTACGCATTTCCGAGTAGAACCGGATCTGCACCGGGATCATGCGGGAACTTCGCTGCCGGTCTGGCGGATGCAGTGGGAGGTCCTCGGATTTCATCAGATTTTTACATGGAAACAGTTGGATTTTTCTGCAGGCATGGTAAAATAAATAAAAAATAAATGGAGGTAAATGATGAAGAATTTTGGATTTGGCTGTATGCGGCTTCCGATGACGGAACAGAATGAAGTGGATTATACGGAATTTTCCAAAATGATCGATGTATTTCTGGAGGCCGGATTTACGTATTTTGATACGGCGCATCCGTATCTGGAAGAAAAGAGTGAGATCGCCATTCGGGAGTGTCTGGTAAAGCGGTATCCGCGCGACCGGTACATATTGACCAACAAACTGACCTCCCCGTATTTTGAAACGGAAGCGGAGATTGAGCCGTTGTTTGAACGGCAGCTCGCTGCCTGCGGCGTGGAATACTTTGACTATTATCTGATGCATGCGCAGAACAAACGGCAGAATGAGAAATACACCCAATGTCATGCCTATGAGGTGGCAGGCCGCCTGAAGGCGCAGGGAAAGATCCGGCATATCGGAATTTCGTTCCATGACCGGGCCAATGTTCTGGACGATATCTTAACCCAGCATCCGGAGATCGAGGTGGTGCAGATCCAGTTTAATTATACCGATTACGAGGATCTGATCGTACAGAGCCGTCTGTGCTACGAGGTATGCAGGAAGCATGACAAGCCGGTGATCGTGATGGAACCGGTAAAGGGCGGGACGCTGCTTCGTCTGCCGGAGCGGGCCAAAGCCGTATTTGACAGACTGGGAGGCGGAAGCTACGCCAGTTACGCGATCCGGTTTGCTGCCAGTTTTGAAGGCGTATTCATGGTACTGTCCGGTATGAGCAGTCTGGAACAGATGCTTGACAATATCAGTTATATGAAAGAGTTTCAGCCGCTTTCGAAGGAAGAATTCGCCGCGATCGACGAGGTGCGGGAGATCTTCCGCAGCCAGGGACTGATCCCCTGTACAGCATGCCGGTACTGCGTGGACGGCTGCCCGAAAAAGATTGACATTCCGGCGCTGTTTAGCTGCATGAACGCATGGAAGGTGTACAGCGCGCCCAACAGCCCGCGCCGTTATCTGCGGATTACAGAGGGAAAAGGGAAGGCGTCGGACTGCGTCAAGTGCGGCAGATGCGAGCAGATCTGTCCGCAGACCCTGCAGATCCGAAGCCTGCTTGAGAAGGTAGCAGGCGAATTTGAATCGAATGCGTAAGAAAATGTGAAATACGGATGGTAAAATCAGCAAATTTGTGGTACACTGATTTCACATGATTTCATTTATATGGTAAAGGAGATAGACAGATGGAAATTACAAACGACATTCGATATGTGGGCGTCAATGACCATGAGGTGGATTTATTTGAAGGGCAGTATGTAGTAGAGAATGGAATGGCATACAATTCCTATGTGATCCTGGATGAGAAGATCGCGGTCATGGATACGGTGGACGCCAGATTTACGCATGAGTGGCTGGATAATATTGAAAAAGTGCTGGGAAGTAAGGCGCTGGATTACCTGATCATCCAGCATATGGAGCCGGATCATTCCGCGAATATTGCGAATTTTATGAAGTTATATCAGACCACGACGATCGTTTCTTCCGCGAAGGCGTTTACGATGATGCAGCAGTTTTTCGGAACCGAGTTTGCGGACAGAAGAATTGTGGTAGGCGAAGGAGATACGCTTTCCCTCGGAAAGCACACGCTTACGTTTGTAACGGCGCCGATGGTGCACTGGCCGGAAGTGATCGTAACCTATGACAGTTATGATAAGGTACTGTTTTCCGCGGACGGCTTCGGTAAATTCGGCGCGCTGGATGTGGAAGAGGACTGGGCCTGCGAGGCACGCCGGTATTATATCGGAATCGTAGGGAAATACGGCGCGCAGGTGCAGAATCTGCTGAAGAAGGCCGCCGGGCTGGATATTCAGATCATCTGTCCGCTGCATGGGCCTGTTTTAACGGAGAATCTGGGATATTATCTGAACCTGTATCAGATCTGGTCCTCCTATGAGGTGGAATCAGAAGGAATTTTGATCGCCTATACTTCCATATACGGTCACACGAAGAAAGCGGTAGAACTGTTGGCGGAGAAACTTCGCGCGAATGGATGCCCGAAAGTGGTAGTATCGGATCTGGCACGGGACGATATGGCGGAGACGGTGGAAGACGCGTTCCGCTACGGCAAGCTGATCCTGGCGACTACTACCTATAACGCGGATATCTTCCCGTTCATGCGTGAATTTATCAATCACCTGACAGAGCGGAATTATCAGAAGCGGATGGTCGGCTTTATGGAGAACGGTTCCTGGGCGCCGCTGGCAGCGAAGACCATGAAGGAAATGTTGAGCAAGTGCAAGAATCTGGATTTTGCCGATACGACCGTTACGATCCGCTCCGCGCTGAATGATGAGAGCAAAGAGCAGATCGAGGCGCTGGCACAGGAATTCTGCCGCGACTATCTGGCACAGAATGACGATACGGCGGATAAGAATGACCTGACGGCGCTGTTCAATATCGGGTACGGCCTGTATGTGGTAACCTCCAACGACGGCAAGAAGGACAACGGCCTGATCGTCAATACCGTAACTCAGGTGACCAATACGCCGAATCAGATCGCGGTTACGATCAATAAGGAGAATTATTCCCATCACGTGATCAAGCAGACCGGCAGAATGAATGTAAACTGCCTGTCCACAGACGCGCCGTTTTCCGTATTTGAGACCTTTGGATTCCAGAGCGGCAGAACCATGGACAAGTTTGCCAATATGGAGCCGCTGCGTTCCGATAATGGGCTGGCATTCCTGCCCCGGTATATCAATTCCTTTATGTCTCTGAAAGTAGAGCAGTATGTAGATCTGGGGACGCACGGTATGTTTATCTGCAGTCTGACGGAATCCAGAGTGATTTCCGATGCGGAGACCATGACTTACACCTACTATCAGAACAATGTGAAGCCGAAGCCGAATACGGAAGGCAAGAAAGGCTTCGTCTGCAAGATCTGCGGATATATTTATGAGGGAGACGTTCTGCCGGATGATTTCATCTGTCCGTTGTGCAAACACGGCGCAGCGGATTTTGAACCGATCGCATAAAAATTAAAAACGGAAATAAAAGTCGGCGTCATCTTGTAACAAAGATGACGCCGAATGCTTCCGGACCGATATGGGTTCCGATCGTAGGCCCGATCTGCAGCCGCTCGGACAGCGGATACCCTTCTTTGACCAGCCTTTCTTCAAAATATTCACAGTTTTCCGTCCCATAAGAGAAAATAGGATAAACGGGAAAATCATAGTTCAATTCAAATCCCTGCAGCTGTTTCAGAATCGCCTGAATTGCTTTGTTCCGGCCCAGCGTTTTGCCTAAAATGCCGATGACGCCCTGTTCGGTCAGAGTAATGATCGGTTTGATATTGGCAAGATCGCCAATGGCAGCCGCCGCCTTGGGAATCCGGCCGCCCCGGCCCAGAAACTCCAGGGTATCCAGCGCGGCGATTACCTTTACATGAGATTTTAACTGTTCCACAGCTTCCGCGATCTCCCGCGCGGATCTGCCTTCATCCCGCAGCTTACACGCATAGTCGGCCATTACCTTAATGGTAAAGGTAGCGGACAGGGAATCGATCATATAAATATCGGGACAGGCAACCATATTTTTGGCAAGAAGCGCGCTCTGATAAGTTCCGCTCAGCCCCGAGGATAACAGAATGCAGATCAGGGAATCTCCCTTTTCTTCCACATCTTCAAATATATCCAGAAACGCCTGCGGAGAGGGCTGCGAAGTCTTCGGGAAATCATTGCTTTCAGCCAGCAGCGGATAAAATTCATTCCGGTCCAGGTTAACGCCTTCGATATAATCCCGATCGCCCAGCGTAATGGTGATCGGCACCAGTTCTAAATTTTTTTCTTTCAGTTCTTCCAAACGGTAGTCGGAAGAAGAATCCACTAATATCCGTATCATATCAACCTCTGTTCCGGAGCGTTTACATGAACACCGTTTCTGCCGTTTCGGCGATCAGGGTAAACAGCGCAATAATATCCGGCAATTTATCATTTCCTACTTTATCGGCAATCGCGGCAATGCAGCGTAAAACCTTCTGGTGCTGCAGTCGGTAGATCTCACTGTGCTCCATGTTGAGCGCGATCCAGACTTTCCGTTTGTCAATGGTGCTTCGGGTCCGATTGATATAGTGCTTCTCTTCCATTCGGGTTAAGGTCCGGTTCATCTGGGACTTCAGCATTTTCGTTTCTTTGCATAGATCCGTTGCCGTCATCTGACGGTCGGGATGGTAGATCTGATTCTTGTATAAAAGATTGCAGATCACAGCTTCGTTATACGGCATATCCAGTACCAGCCTGCTGTTGCTGACAGCAGAAGATAAGCGAAGCCATGCTTCCAGTGCAGCTTCCGTATCGTATTGCATTTGTTTGCTCCTGCCTTTATAAAAAGTATACACAGTGAACGGTTCACTATGTATACTATTCCTCTTTTGAGAAAATGTCAATCGGAAAAATAAAAAAGAAGAATTTATCACAAAACAAATATTTAAATTTATATAAAAATATCATTGACAATAAGTACCCATTTATATATAATGTTGTTTAAATTAAAAAATAATAATTTTAATCTGCAGATTGTTATTGAAAAACGAAAGAAATTATAGTATAATAAAGGAGGTTCCATGAAATGTTTTGAAGATCTGACTTTCTGCGACGACTTCATGTTCTGTAAAGTCATGGCGAACCCGGAGGTCTGCCGCGGCGTTTTAGAAGTGATCCTGGGCCGGAAGATCGCCAAGGCGAAGCTGGTCATCAGCACACAGGAGAGTATTCAGAACGCCTACGCCGCCAAGGGCGTCCGTCTGGACGTGATGGCAGATGACGAGTCGCATACGCGCTACAATGTGGAGATGCAAGTCCAGTTGGTTCGTGCCCTGCCCAAACGCGCCCGGTATTATTCCGGGCAGATGGACTTGGATCTGCTGCGGCAGGGAATGGAATACGAGGAGCTGCCGGATACCATCGTGATCTTCCTCTGCATGTTCGATCCATTCGGACGCGGACGGTGTGTATATACTTTCCAAAGACAATGTCAGGAAGAGGCAGACTTGTATCTGGAAGAAGGAACAAAAATTGTATTTGTCAATGCAGGCAGGAATACGGAAGAGGCGGATCCTCTGCTGCGGGAGTTTCTTACTTATCTGAAGTGTCCGGAACAGGTAAGCGGGAACGGCGGAGCACTGGTAGAGAAGCTGGAGCAGGAAGTAGAGAAAGTAAAGAAGGACTATCAGTCCAGGGAGGCGTATATGAAATTAGAGTTAATGATGCGGGATCGGGAGAGGGAAGGTTTTGCGCGAGGCGAGCGGTCCGGTTTTGAGAAAGGCCGACAGTCCGGCGAGCAGTCTGGTTTTGCGCGAGGCGAGCAGTCGGAACGTCAGAGAATTGCGAAAAGCCTGCTCGACCTTATCAAGCCGGAAGAGATCGCAAATTGTTTAGGGCTGCCGCTGGAGGAAGTGCTGCGGCTGGCCGGGAAGTAAAGAGAATCATTTTTTAGGAAGAAAAGAGATGGTATGCAGTCAATCCATTTGGATACCATCTCTTTTTTGTTTTGTCGAAAAAAGCAAAAAAATATCGTAGAGTGTGATACTCTACGAAAAAATCCGCGCAAACGCCCATTTTACGGCGTTTTTGGTTTTCTTCGACAGGATTTTGACGGCGAATCTGACGGCGAATAGAAATTTTTGAGAAAGGAAACCGAAGAATCTTTCTTTACAGAATTTCCTTATTTTACGGGGGTTTGCGGTCATTTTTACATCGGTTTTCTGACGGTAATTTTGACGGCGATCCTGACGGCGAATAAATAAATTTCAGCTGATTTCAGGAAAAAATACTGAGATATTTGCCAGAATAAGAAAAAGAATGTCAAGAAATGTTATATTTTGGAATATTGGCTGTTATCTAATTGCATAATTTACCAGAAATATTTTAGGGAAACAGGTTGACAAGACCTGCAGATAATGATAAGATAGCTACGAAATTTGACGGAGAATTTTTTCGTAGAGTATCACACTCTACGAAGAAAAACTGCGAAATGGTCTAATTCAAAGATGGGGAAATGTTATGTGGTATGTCTTATATTGTCCAAACCAGAAGGAAACGGAAGTCATCCGTTCATGCAGGCGGCGTCTGAG
>CANQOK010000020.1 GCA_947625465.1 uncultured Lachnospiraceae bacterium
AAAATCTTTTCGAATTTTCAGGGATGGTCTGTCAGTTGTTCAGTTTTCAATGTTCGCCTGCCGCAAGCGACAGCTTATATAATATATCATCACAGCTTTTATTTGTCAACCATTTTTTTGATTTTTTTTCTAATTGCCGTCAATTTTTTTTCTTCTTCCAAAAGCCTTATAAATACAAGGAAAAACCGCTGTCTGCCGTCCTGTAAAACAGAAAGGAAAACAGCGGTTTTTATCTCTTCTTAATACATATTTTTAATTAAAAGCTCCGGTACGTCCGCTTTCTGCAGGTTATTCCCATTACGAAAGCACTGGCCCCCAACAGCAGCAGCCACAGAACAACATGACTATTGTCCGCAGTCTGCGGCGTATCCGGTCCGGTCGGCTTTGCTGAGCCGGTCTGGTCTGTCGGTTTCGTCTGGTCTGTCGGCTTTGTCGATTCTTCCGGTTTCGTCTGGTCTGCCGGTTTTGTCGGATCTTCCGGATCTTCCGGATTTACTGGATTCGTTGATCCTGTCGCTGCAATCACAGTTTCTTCCCTGGTGATTTCCTGCGTCAGCGCTTCATCCTTAAAGTATTTGCCGCAGGCATCGCAATACCAGTACGCAATATTACCAGCTTCCGTTTCGGTAGCCGCCTTTGCCTCAACTTTTTCTGCTGTGTGTCCGACAGCGTCACTGGAAACAATTTCACTGACGGTATATATCTTCCCATTCCGCTCAACTGTTGCCGTGTAGACCGTTTCACCAGCTTCCGTACAGGTAGGCGCTTTCACATCGCCCGAAACTTCCGCCGCAACCGTTTCTGTCTCTTCGCAGATTTCACAAATTGCTGTCAATATGCAGGAAGCATAATCCTTCGACCAGTTCCACGCAACAGATTCTTCCTTCCAGCTATGCCCGAGGGCAGAAACTGTCTCCGATATCTCGTCCTTACAAACTTCACACACCATAACCTTTATGCCGCCAGTCGTACAGCCTGCGGAAATAGATTTCTGCTGATCAAATACATAATCATGCTCCGCATATCCGCTTTCCTCATCGGTCTCTACCTTCTGTTCCTGACATATTTCACACTCATATGTCGTGAACGCGTAATGGATACAGGTAGCAGGTGTATTCCCGAGTTCTTTGAATTTATGATTTGTTCTAGGCAGCGTAATCACATCTGATTTGGATGAAATCTTCTGTTCTCCGCTGGATCCGGTTACGGTTACCATAGCGGTATAAACTGCCTGCCCCTCTTCCGTGCAGCTTGCCTCTTTTTCAATAGACTCGCTAATTTCCGCGGCAAGAGTTTCATGATGCGTGGGATCATTTTTACAGGTCAGTACAACGGATGCTGAAATTGTGCCTTCTTCAGACCACTTCCACTCGGCAGTCTCGGTATCCCAGTCATGCCCTTTTGCAGGCACTTTCTTCGGCTGTTCAATGATATCACCGCATCCGGAACAATGTGTGCCGTCTGTCCTGCCTTCCTGATCACAGGTTGCCGGAATCTCCTCCATTGGTACAGGAGTATGTTCATCACTTAACATCTCTTTCCCGCATTCCGAGCAGCGAGAGCCCTTTTTATGTCCATCGAACTTATGGCCGGTAGCCAGAATCCTTTCCTCCGGAACTTCCCAATAACCGCAGACACTGCATTTCTTTCCTGCAGTATGACCGTCTTCCTCACAGGTAGGCGCTTTTGCTTCCGTGTCAATAAGCCTATGACCTTCTTCTTCACAGACATTTTTATTGCACTCCGTGCAAATACCGTTTTCATCGGGACTATGCCCCTTTTTGGTGCCTGATTTAACTTCTTCTTTGGTCTCTTCGCACCACTTACACTTGAATATCTCGACTTCATCCGTTTCACAGGTGGCAGGCTTAGTTTCTTTCAATACAAACTGGTGAGCAACCTTGCCCGCAGGGTCTATCTGTGTTTCAATTTCGGAACAGCGGTCGCATTGTGCCGTCATTTCCTGCCCCTGGCAGGTCTCCTCTCCGTCTTCGTATTTGGTAAAGACATGTCCCAGTGCCGGAAGTTCTTCCTGATTAGAAAGGACGGTATTACATACTGTACACTTGACAAAATCACGGTTGCCGTTCTCCTCACAAGTAGGCGCTTTCCCTTCCGTATAATATCCTGCCTTTGTCTTATCAATAGTGTGTCCCGTAGCGGGGATCACATGAGCTTCGGTAAGTGTCTGACCACATGTTTCACATTTGGTGCCAAGTGCGTAGCCGTCTGTTTCACAGGTAGGCTCCACATCAGTGTCATGTCCTTCTTCTGGAACTGAAACAACATCCTTATGGGTGCAGACAGAAGCGACAACTGTAGTGCCGTAACCTGCTTCTTCCTCAGCCTCTTTTACTGTTTCCGGAAGGAAGGTAACATTCAGCACAGCACCATCTTCAGGATTCTTAACGGTAAATTCATCATTGGCTACCTCAATCTCTTCTCCGTCTAAAGATACCGTATCTACTACATAACCAGTTTTAGGATTAACGGTAAATGTCTTTGTTTCACCCTCAGCAAACTTAACATTGCCGTCAGTACCAATCGCCTGAACAGTTTCGCCATCCTTGTCATATGTAACCGTACCGTTCATATCGGAAACGACAACAACGGTCTTATCCGCAGAAGCAGCTTTCGCCGTCTGATCGGTCTTTTTCACCGCAACGATCTCAAATGGAGAGAACGCGTCGCACATAATTACCATTCCATAAGGGGTAGGAACAATGGTAATCTCATTTACGCCTATGATATGCGAACCCCATGGATGCGTCCGCTTTACTTCATCCCTTTCAATCTGTGTCTTAGCGGCTGCAAGCTCTTTCTGATATTCTTCACAAGGTTCATTTTCCGCGCAGCGGGTAAAATGATATGCCTTTAACTCAACCTCACCGCTGCCTAAATCCTCGTAGGTAATACCGGCAGGATAGCCTACCTGCACACGCAGGGACTGTCCCTGATTGGGTTTCAGTTTTACCATAGGGCAAAGACGGTTAAAGTTAATCTCAAATACAGAAGAGGACATAATCTCTCCGCCAAGTTCCTCATGCTCTTCTAAGAAACCGTCAATCTTTTCATATTCCTCACGGCTGCCTGCGCCCTTGCTCTTATTTTCAACGACAAGCATCAGACGGCCGTTCAGTCCGCTTTTATTCATTTCCGCATCCAGAGCCGCCAGTGTATCCTCATCTGTACCGCCGGCCTCTGCCATCGCGTGCAGGTCAAGATTTTCGGGCGCGTCCAGAAGTGTGGGCTGTCCCCAGAGGTTCCAGTCTATTCCCTGACTTCTGTAGCAGGCCGGGCATAATCCGGGAACCATCGCTATGACTGAGAAATTGTTGGCGTATTTTCTGGAACGAGAGCCCACAACGCCCTCAATCGAAAAATTGTATTCCGTAATGTCGTCGATCCACTGGTCAGAAGCCCGGAAATTAAACTCTACACCGACGATCGGACATCCATCCTCAACAGAGCATTCTTTACCGTGTTGGGCATGATAATCTTGATTCGGACATTCTACGCCATGACCGCCGTCAGCCACAGGATCGGACTTATAGATCCATTTCAGATCCGCGGCGCTGCCTGCTTCCATATCAACGATTCCATCGCGGTTTTTATCAAAAGGCAGTTCGCCGGAAACCTGCGTCTGTACAACAGCCCCGCCGTTGTGCAGATCCTGCTGATTTGTCGTATAACGGACCTGAACCGTCTGCTTTTTCGCTTCCTCGTAATTGTCAAAGAAGTTGACGTCTGCGGCAGCAATCCCGCTGCGGGCATTTTCATCATCAGGCAGAATGTGATACAGATCGTCGTCAAAAGTAACCTTAAATCTGTACTCATATCCCGCTGTGGCATTGCCGTTAGGCGCAGGAGTCTGCGTCAATACATACGGCGGCGCCTCATATTTGGAGTTTACATTATAAAGCATGCCGGACTGGGCGATGATCTCGCTTTCTTCTCCATGGAAATAGCCTGCCTCATAATTTCTTGAAAGATAACTGGTCAGCGGATCTTCGCTCCAATCATCAAAATGATCGGGTTTGCGCGTCGTTACCGCGATCTCGACATATTCGCAGGTCGCGCTGGAAAACCGCAGTCCATCCTCATAATCGCCAAAATACGGATTCTTGCTGCTGAGCAGAAGCGTAGCGTTTACATAGTACCACTCGTCCATGACATTAGAGGTACCGTCCGGATGGTAATCATACATTTTCAGCATGAAGAAGAGACCGTTTTCTGCCGCCTCCTGTGCATTCATTCCCTTATAGGTAGCGGTATAAACGCCTGCCGGAACACCGTCCTCCTGCGAACTGCCTGTCGAATACTGCACTTTCAGTCCGTCATCGCCGCCGTAAACAACAGCTCCTGAATAGGCTGCTGTTTCAATGGTCGGATACTGGAATTCAAAATTACCTGTCGAAACATATCCTGACGGACGCCAGTATTCGCCGACGAGTGACTGACCTACCATCAGATATGTATTCGTTTCTTTTCCGTCAAGCCCATTATCAAACGTAAGGTCACGGGTACCGTCCCAGTTCGCGGTAAGCGGATCGTCCCAGGTGGCGTCTACGACATACCAGTGATCCTCATTATTTTCAGGGATATTAACCGCGTTCCACATATGATCCTCAGGTGTTCCCTTCGTCTGAACCCCGTGGATCAATACACACTCCACGCCCAGTTTCTTCAGGCAGACCTGAAGCGTACGGGCATAAGCCTCGCATACTCCCTCATGTGTTACAACGCCGTAAATCGTACGGATATACTTGGCATTCGCATTCGCTACGCCATTAACTGTTCTGCACTCCGTTTCATACCGGTAGTGAATCTTCTTAATGATCTGATCGTGAACCGATGTAATCAGCGTCGCCGTCTTATCCTGTTCGGAGAATCCCGTTTCGGCCTGCTTCTCAGCTTCCTCTAAAGCGCGGCGCGCTTCGGCCGTAATCTGCTCGATCGCTTCGTCTGTCTCGGCTATTTTGGTTTTAAGGTCTTCAATCTCCTGGCCTGCCAGCAAGTAGGTTTCCCCTCTGCCGGGGCCGATCAGGACATGATAATCATTCCCCTCTTTGGTTACCTGAAACGTAAGATATCCCGAATCCAGATACCAGAGTTCGGAATGGTCCAGATCCAGCGCGTCCTTGGCAGCGGCAAAATCATTAAAGATGTCCTTATTGCCACTTATGTAAGCCTCGACGTCTTCCTGGTCGATAACTTTCTTTCCTTCCTTGGTCTGAAGATCCATCAGGTCGATGATCTTAGTACCGGAATAATACTCCTCCTTCTGTACACCGGTGAACTCTCCCAAAAGCTTATCATAAATCGCTTTGGCCCGTTCATTCAGCTGGTTATAGAAGTATTCGGATTTAATCTCCTCCGTCTGCCCGGAACTTTCCTCCGGAAAAGCAGCAACTGCGGGCAGCAGAGAAAACGCCATCACGAATGTGAGCAGCAGAACGATAACGTTCTGCACCGCGTGTTTGATTTTTCTGCGTCTTGTAGTTGTCATTCTTAACCTCCTGATTAAATATTAGTTGTTCCCCCAAGAACATTTTATATGTAAATTATTCTACCTTCTGTTCTGACTTTTGTCAATTTTCTGTTCCTTAAAATTTGAAAATTTTTCATATAGATTTCATTAAATTTCTGTTAAAATCTGCCTCTGGCACCACCGTGGCTCCTGCCGGAGGAACTGGTGTGCGTACTTCCGCCGCTGCGCGAACCGGAACCGCGAGAGCCGGAGGACGAATTTTCCTTCGGTCTTTCCCGGCGATTGACCGTACGGTACAAAAACAGTTCTCCGCTGCCGGTCACATGCAGACTGCCCGGCGTCACATAATTTGCCGCCGCGCGCTGCGGCCGCACGGTTTTCAGCTGCCGCTTCATATAAGAAACCGTAACCAGACCTAAAACCAATCCGATCACCAGCGCTCCGCCAAAATACTTAAAAAACGGAAATCTGTGCGCGGCGTCATACCGTTCTATCTCCTTCTCAACCAGTCGGGCATATTCTATAAAACTGCTCTGATACCTGCCCGCGCTTAAATCCGGGCTGAACGAGTCCCCGATCGTTTCCAGCTTCCGGTCAGAGAAAACATCGATCGCTTTCCCGTAAGTGGTCATCGCCCACTCCCGCTCCGACATACTGATCAAAAGCAGGATCCCGTCGTCATCTTCTCCCATGCCGTATCCGTTATCGTCATAGAAATCATCCGCGTATGCCTGTACATCTTTTCCGCCCAGAGACGGCACCGTCACAACGGCCACGTCCATTTTCTGCTTCTCGCTGACCTGATCCAGATATTCCAATACCTGTTCCGCCTCAAACCCGTTCAAAAGTCCGGCATTATCCACCAGTCTGGGGAGCTGCCGCTCTTCCGGACCGGTTTCCGCCATCAGCTGCATCGGGGCAATCAAACAGAGCAGCAAGACCGCTATCATAACCGATAAAATCCTATTTTTCCGCATCCTGCCCCTCCTTTATAATACCCAGCTGAGAAACCCTATCACAAACGCGAGCAGTCCGTATCCTGCTGTCAAGCCGCCCAGCCATTTCCAATACGCGCTCTTATCTACGGGCAGATCGCCGACAAATTTACCGGTCTGCCCGTTCATGGCAAAGGTATATTGCTGTCCGTTCCATGAAGTCTGCATCAGCCACACTGGATACAGGGCATAGCGCGCCTTGCTGTTCGTCAGCCGGATATTGCAGTTCTCCGGCGTCACGGTCGCGTAGCCGGTTACGGTACTGTCAAACATCTGTCCGGTACTGACGCGGATCCGTTCATTGGCCCGCTTCTGATTGCTTTCAGCCGATACGTCATAGCGATCCGCCAGATACCCGGACAGATAAGCGGTCTGAAAATCGACCGTCGCTCCGGTATTGTAGGGTTCAATGGATTCCATCAGCTCATCCGCGATCCTTGAAGAACCGTCCGCCGGTACTCCCGCAAAACTCAGGGTTCCGGAACGAAGGACCAGAAAATGACTTACTTCATTATATATGTAATTCGAATCACTCCAGCTGCGAACCCGCGTTGCCCGATAACGCATATCCGCTTCCGCATCTGCGTCAAACAGCCAGAACGGTACATAAACGCCCTGAATCTCATCGATATGCGTTTCATTCTTAAATACTTTCGGCAGCAGACGTTTTCCTTTCAAATGGCGTTTAAACGCTTCTTTCGCAGCCTGTTTATCCAATTGAAACGGAATGATGCAGTCCGGGCGCAGTTCGTCCGCGAACTGTCCGCTCATAATGACCGGATTGTCGCAAAACGGACAGCGTGTCGCCCCGGTCACCTCTTCCGCGATGATCTCTCCTCCGCAGGACTCGCAGATATACACCCGCATACCCTCGGTTTCCCCTTCCTGCCAGCCGTTCTGCGCATCCGTATTCCATGTCATATCGTCCGGCTGTTCATTTTGAAGGACTTCATCATAGGCTTTCAGCGTCTCCGTTTCAAACTCAGTGTCGCAAAACGGACACTTCATTTTCTGAATCGTACTGTCAAATTCAATGTTTCCCCCGCAGCAGGGGCATTTATACTGAAGCTGCTCTGCCATATCTGCCTGCCTTTCTATCCGTTATCCGGTCTGGGTTTCCCGCACTCTGAACAGAACTTTCCTTTATTTACAGTACCGCAGCTGCACGTCCATTCCTTCGCCGGCTTCGGTTTCCCGCATTCCGAGCAGAATTTGCCGGTGTTTTCGGTACCGCACTCGCATACCCAGACAGTTCCTGCCGGGGCTGTCTGATTCTGTGTCTGATTCTGTGTCTGGTTCTGTGCCTGATTCTGCACCTGCTCCGCCTTTTTCTGCTCACTCATCTGGAATAAACCCTGAATATTATTGGCGCCGCCTGCCTGGTTCGCCATACCCATGCCTAAAAATCCGGTAAACGCGCCGTTTTCATTGGCTGCTGCCGCTTTCATAGCCGCCGCCTGCGCCTCTGTCAGCGTTGCCGCCGCCATACCCGGATCCCGCATGATCGCCGTGCGCTGTGCCTGTTTGATCATCTCTGCGTCTTCCTCCGGCAGCGTAACCGGATTCATGGCGATGGAAACGACCTGCAGACCGCGGATCTCATTCCACTTCTGATTCAGATTTTCATTCATCGCCTGACACAGTTCTTCCACATGGGCCGGAATCTGATTCGGGCGCACGCCTAAAGCGGAGATCCGCGCGAACGCCGGCTGCAGGGCGCTGATAAATTCCGTCTTTAACTGTTTTTCGATCTGCTCCCTTGTAAACGCTTCCTCTACGTTGCCGCATACATTGGTATAAAACAGAAGCGGATTCGCGATCTTATAGGAATAATAACCGTTGCAGCGTACCGACACGTCAATATCCAGACCGATGTTCTGATCCAATACCCGAAACGGGATCGGATTTGCCGTTCCGAACGGATTCTCCATCAATTCCTTGGTGTTGATATAATAAACCCGCTGATCCTTCCCCGTATCGCCGCCATAGGTAAACCGTTTCCCGATCGTCTTAAAGGTATCCAGAATGCTCTGTCCCAGGCTTCCCGCAAAAATACTGGGCTCCGTAGAGGCATCATACCGGAATTCTCCCGGTTCCGCGGATACTTCCACGATCTTGCCCTGCTCTACGATCAGCATGCACTGTCCGTCCGCTACCGCAATTCCCGAACCGTTGGAAATAATATTGTCATTTCCCTTTGTATTGCTGCTTCGCGAAGAGACCCGTTTCTCCCCTTTCACCACCAGCACATCCTTCCCCATAGCGTCGCAATAAAAAAACTCTTTCCACTGATCCGCCAGAGTTCCGCCCAGCGCTCCGATGCCCGCTTTGATCAATCCCATAACAAAACTCCTTTCAAACTTCAGATTTTTTTCCATTATAACTGATTTTGCGTATGATAGCAAATCTTCTTTCTTGAAATTCTATGCGTAATGCTTTATAATTTATCTGAGTTGGAGCATAACAGAGTTCAGAAGTGTTCCGGGAAGGAGATCAGATGTTAGAATACAGATATGACACGCAATTGTTAATTGAGGGAGAAGATTTAGACGAAGATGTGATCAGCGATTACTTCACAGAGAATTTTAAGGGCGACTGCCTGTTGGCGGTCGGCGATGAAGAGCTGATCAAGATTCATTTTCATACCAATGAGCCCTGGAAGGTTTTGGAATATTGTGCTTCTCTGGGCGAGATTTACGATATCGTAGTAGAAGATATGGACCGTCAGTCCCGCGGATTAAAGGGATAACCCACGCAAAAAAGTGTCCGTTCTGTCCTGTAAAGATCGAACGGGCACCTTTTTATTTTCCCTGTTTTACAAATAGGGACGCATATCTTCTGTCAGCTTTGCTTCCATGGAGATCAGCCGTTTGGCAATATCCTTAGACTGTTCATCCGCCGCCTGATACTGGTTCAGATACCGGCTTAACGACTTCACGCCCATATTGCAGCCGTCTGTGATCAGGTCCGCGATGGTCTGATCCGAAGAATCCATTCCCATCTTCATATTGGTTTTCATCCAGGACATTCCCCTTGCCATAGGATTCGGATTTTTTCCGTCATCATGATAACGGTCCAGCTGTTCCTGAATCTCCACCTTCAGTTCTTCATGCTGCGTCTTACAGTCGATCAGGCAGTCGCTTAATTCCGTATTTTTCACGGAATCCAGCACTTCATCAATGGCGGACACGCCCATTTTGATCCCTGCGTCACATTCCCGCAGCAGTTTAATCGTATCCCCTTCTATCATTGCAGGCTCTCCTTCCTTATCATTTAAGAATATAAGGATAGGATAACCAGATTTCGCTTACAGAATACCGGTAGATTTTAACAGTATAACAAAAAACACCAGGAGATACAAGGAAAAGGTGACGCCGGTCAGCAATAAAAGGCGCAAAACTGGGCGCTCTCTCCTGTATAGAGGCCGCCGTCTTTCCAAAGGCGCGATAAGGTAGAACGCAGTTCAGTAACGGACATTCCGACATAGTATTCGAAATCGTCCTGTAAATATGGATTGGAGTAACGGGCAACAACTTCTTTTACAGCCCCGATGCAGTCTTTCATATCCTTCTGCAAAGCCTGATATTCCGGTAATGCCTCCAGATATTCCTTCAGCCGGCTTTCCATATCCCCTTTAAATACAAGCGCGTTTACCGCCGCCGTACCGTCTTTGCGCAAGATACAGAAATTGTCTTCTACCAGTTTTTGCAGGTTTTCTTTTTCAGCGCCGGAAAGATCCGCAGGGCTTAAGCCGTCCGCAATCTGTTTGAGCGTTATATTAAGATGCAGGGCGGGCACATCATTCGCATATCTTCTTTGTTTGAATACCGGATCCTGCGGCACAGCCTGATAGCCACCCCAACAGATTTGATTCCACCCGTTTCCATTATTATTAAAGAATGCAGACGGCAAACGGCAGGCGCCTCCCTGTTCAAATCCGATCATTCCCCAGCTTCCGCCGTCAGCCCGATTGAATTTTTCCCACCAATGGTCTGATAATGCGGAATTTTCAATTTTCTGCTCCAGATAAAAGGCGAAAAACATCTGCGCGTCTTCCTCGCTGTAATCACTGGTGGTCACTCCCAGCGCAGCCGCTTTTTCCAGAGCTTTCTTCGCAAGCTGCCAGAAGGCGGCCGCATGCCGTTCCGTAAATTTACAGATTATTTCATTCTCTTCGTTTTGACATTCCTTAGGTTCAATAAAAAAGTTTGTCAGATATCTGCCGTCATCCAGCTTTTTCAAAAGTTCCGCTTTAACCAGTATTTCCGCCTCTTCTTCCATATAGGGAGCAGCAATTCCCAGTTCCAGCGCAAGTTCCTGCAGCGTGCAGGGGTTATTATGCGCCTCACAAAGAATATTATCCGGAATCTTTCTTCCGACTGCCGACCACGGAAGTCCGGTCGGCTGATTGCCGGAAGCGCAAAATGAAATTTTTTCCGGATCATAACTTTTCTTTCCATATTCTCTTGCCATATCCATTCCTTCTTTCAATATTTTTCTCGCACGGTACAGCTTAGACGTCACCGTGCCTTCCGGGACGCCGAGAGACCCGGCAATATCGCTGATTTTTCTGTTCTGCATATAATAGGCCAAAACAATGTTGCGGTAATCCGACGCGATAAGCGATAACTCCCGACGAAGCAGCTGCAGCTGGTCGTCGCGGATCAGCACGCTCAGCAGATCTGCCGTCTGGTCCTCAATTTCGAAATCTCCGATGTCAGCGCCGGCCACTGATTCGGAATATCTGCTTTTTCTATCACACCATGCGCTGTACCTGTTCCGTGCGATCTTCCACACCCAGGCCGGAAAATGCTTCGGAATTATCCCTTTTTTCAGCGATGTAATGATATTCAGCAGAATATCTGAGGTCAGATCTTCTGCTTCATTTGCGCTGCCTGTTTTTTTCAGACAGAAGTAATAGATCTTTTCCGCATAATTTTCTACAAGATCACAGATTAAGATATCGGTTTCAGAAGTGCTCTCTGCCATGCTCTCAACCTCCTTTCACCCATATAGTGCGGTAAATACAGATTTCATTGCAGAAAAATTAAAAAAAATGAGAACTCGAATTCCAATGCGCACTGCATCAGAATCAGAGTTCTCAATTCATTTACTCCTGCGCCTTTCCCCTTGATTGCTTAAGAGAATTTATCAATGTCACTACCCATCACATGGGAAGATTCTTCTATCAGGAAAGTATCCCTATTTTCCTGCGATGCTTCTCAGAAAGAAGCAGTCCGATAAGACCGGCGGCGCTTAGGCCTGCCAGGACAAACCACAGGAAAATTTGCGTGTCGTCCCCTGTCTGCGGACTGGATGGCTGCAGGTTCTCATCCGGATCCTCCGTACCCGGATTGGATGGCTGCAGGTTCTCGCCCGGATCCTCTGTACCCGGGTCGGATGGCTGCAGGTTCTCGCCCGGATTCTCTGTACCCGGGTTGGATGGCTGCAGGTTCTCGCCCGGATTCTCTGTACCCGGGTTGGATGAATCGTCCTTCTTTTCAGATTCCGCATTCACCAGGACATAGAAAGATAAATGATCTACGGTAAAGGTTACATATTTCCCGTCCTGGCTGAGAGAGGTTTTGACTGCCGTCATCGTATCGCCTTCCACATGATAGACGAGCGTTTTGTCTGCCGCCCAGCCTTCCGGCACCGGAACCCGGATCGTGAGCGAACTGTTGGGCTGGATGTTCTGCCCGGTCACAGTATCGAACAGCCGGATATCGAACGGGACAAAGGTCTTGTACTTCTTTCCCACCGTGTTCAAAATGCTGGCGTAATCCTTATCAGAAGCGGATAATTTATCAACCACCAGTTTTACATCCTTGTAGAACTCTGTCTGGCCGACAGGAATTTCCGCTTCGATCCCATTGTCAGGCTCCACGAGGATACCGGGATCACCGCTGTATGACGGATCTTTCGCCCCGCAGACAAGGCAGACGCCTTTTTCGTACTGGTGCTCCGCATTGTTTTCGATCGCGCCGCAATCGCACTCTTTCCAATGGTTTGTGATGTCGGATTTCCAGTCACCGAAGGTATGCGTATGTTCTTCCGGGATCATGTCGATCTCTTCGCCCTCTTTCAGCAGAGTCTGGCAGCCCAGGCAGTAGATGTCTCCGGTATAGCCCTTCTCAGTCGTCGTGGGGTTTTTATGGTTGCGCTGTTCCTCGCCGCCCGTATGGACGTTCGGATTCTTTTCACCGTATTCGGCACCGCAGACCTCACAGTGGGCGCCGCTCTGACAGGAGGCTTCGCCGCCCGTATGCGGAACGGGAGTGGAGCTTACCTGGCAGTTTTCGTTTGTGCAGGCAATCGTGTGTCCGTCGCCTACCACCTCGACTCGCCCGTTAAACTGATGAGACTGCTTTCCTTCCACGATGACAGCCTTACAGGTAACACAGGTGATGTCGGCCGTGCAGTCGGGAACGGCCTCACTGTGCTCATGTGCACCCCGCTGCACGCTCTGACACACGATACAGCTGCGGGAATGTCCTTCGCCGTTCTCAAGAACTTCCCAGGCTCCCCAGACATGGTCGGATCGTTCCTCCTCTTTCAGTTTGCCGCAGATGGAGCATTTCGGCGTGTGCGCCGTCTCGTCATACTGAAACTCGGTATATTGGTGTTCATGCGCCGGTTTTTTCTCGATGACGGAACCGGGCTGTTTTATCTGTTGGCACCCAAGGCAGTAGACATCGCCTGTATAGCCTTCCTCTTCCTCAGTGGCTTCTTTCGCATTCCGAATTTCTTCGCCGCCATTGTGATTGGACGGATCAAGAGATCCGAATTTGGTGTGGCAGATCTTACATTCCGCCTGTTCGGTGCAGTTTGCAACGATTCCGGCAATATGCTCTTCTGTCTTTTCCTGATGGCAGTCGTTATTGGTACAGATCAGACTGTGCCCGGTTTCGGTATGCCCGGACCCGTCATATACCCAGGAATGATTCGGGGTGCCCTCCACGATGACGAGACCGCAGTCCTTGCAGGTATTGGGTGTGGTGCAATCGTAGTCGTCAATCACATTATGTTTGTATTTTTCCTGCACCTCACAGCCCGGATTGATACAAACCCGGTAATGGTTCTCGCCGGTGGTCTGCCAGGAGCCCTCGTAATTATGCGATGACGCTTCCCGAACAACTCCATAACAGATCCCGCATCTCACCGCCTGGGTGCAGTCCCCTTCGTACGGACTGTCTTTCGATACATCATGGACTTCCAGTTCTGTTTTTGCGCCGCATAAGGTGCAGTGCTGCCAGTGGTACTCGCCGTCAGATTCATAGATTCCGTCCGGAATATGCTCTTTGCCATGGACATGCTCACACTTTGTACATTTGCCGTTGACATAGGTGTGCGCTTCCCTGCTGCTTTCTACGGGCTTGCTGCATCCCGTGTGTGAGCACAAAGCTATATGGTATTCATCCATTTCGCCAGGAACCGGGATATATTTACGTTTTGCTTCGTACCCCGGCACATGCATCGAGCCGTCTTTTATGGTCGAATTACAGTATTGACATATAATCGGCGTCGTGCAGTCTCCGTCGTCGTTTCCGGAACAGTATTCCGTTTCGGTGGTCTTACAGGATTTACATGTTTTTTTGTGCTGCTTCTGCGCACCCTGAAGCGAAGCAATGGCAGTATATTTCCAATCGTGGTCGGGTTTCGCCTCGACCACAGTCTGATTGCACACCGTGCAGAGCACTGGCGTTGTGCAGTCTCCATCATCTGCTGCGGGCGTATGTTTATTTGTCGCCGGGATGACTGTGGTTTCCTCACTGAGTGCCTGGCATTTGGAGCATCTTTTTGTCTCCTGGCCTTCCACGCCGCAGGTCGCCTGCTGCAGAATGACCGGGATGGTGTAATCATGTCCCGTCGGTTCCTCTGTGTTCTCCTGAACCTTTTCTATGGCACCGCATTTCCGGCATTCCTTATAGGTATATCCGGCTTCGGTACAGGTGGCGGGCATAGTCAGTACTTCTTCTTTCCAGGTGTGTACGATCTGGTCGCCGCCCTCGGTTTTCATCTCGCCGCAGAGGACGCATCGCTGTACTTTTTCGTTCGTACAGGCAGAGCTTTCCATATCCTCCCATTTATGATCTGATTTCGGGATTTCTTCCCTTCCGGGGTGCTCCGGGTTCGGCGTGTTGCACCAAATACAGCTGCTTTCTTTCCAACCGGGTTCGGTACAGGTCGGGCTCTTTCCCTTGTTCGTGTAAAAATGCTTGTCTTTTGTCTCAAGTACGGTTGTAAAGGTTTCAGAACAGTTATAGCATTCAAAAACCTCGGCGCCGTTTTCTTTACAGGTTCCGTTCTTCGTCAATCTGGTAACGCCAGAATGCCCCTTCGGGCCGATGCTTTCGCAGGCGATCACGATACCGCACTCTTGGCAGGTAGTGATTTTTACATTGTCGGTTTTGCAATCGTTATGATTGACTGACCCAGTTTCACACTGTGTATGTTTTTTAAGGTCAATCGGTTTATCCCCTTCCGTTTTGACCTCTACAAACCCACAAACGGAGCATGTTTGTGTGATATAGGTCAGCCCATCGCAATCACTCTTCTCTCTCTGCTCCGCTTCGAACTGATGCTGTGTGGGGCCCTGTTTTCCGTCGTCAACAATAACCGTAAACCAGGTATTGCAGTACTGACAGGGGCGCAGGGAAGAAGTTCCAGATCCGTGCGTACAGGATGCTTCATAATACTTTTCTTCCATTTCGCCGCGAACCAGCCTGCTGGGGTTGTCCGGATGGGGATAGATACCGGAAGTCGAGCCCAGCACATGGCAACCGCCTTCGGCAGCATCACAGTGCATTTTCTCAATGTTTTCCTCTGTATCGGCAATGTCCGATCTGGAAGCTGTCGGAGCTCCGGAAACAGCTGCGGTTTGGATTCCCTCAGCGTGTCCATACTCCTGTCCTAAGGCTTCTATTCCCGAGTACATGCTCAGTGTCAGGCAGGCACTGAGTAATACACTGAGAATTTTCTTCGTTCTTGTCATATGACATTCCACCTTTCTCATTGTAAAATCTGCTTCTCTTGATAGTTTCCTTTGTCCCCTCAATATCCTGTTACCCTCTCACTGCTTATGTGAAATAAATTATACTTTATTCACATACTTTTTACAATAGATTTTTTGACATATGTATAAATTTCCATTCTAAAAGATACTTAAAAACAATATACTTTTCGGCGAAGTAATCCAAAGAAAAAAAGGCTTAACATAAAAAATCGGGAAAAGCCCATAAATTAAGCCTTTCCCGGTTCCCACCGAAGCGGAGAAAGAGGGATTTGAAGTAACCGGAATATTTGTAGAAAGGAGTATTCCGGATATCATTCTAAAAGATGTTCTCGCAAAGTTCTCAATACTCTTAATACTACACAGCTTTTCTAAAAATAAATTTTCTATAGGCAAAATCATTTCTTGTCAAAATTTTATACCAAACATCCACCCCAAAAACAAGACCTTCTATATAAAAAATAAGAGGACAAGAATTTCTTCTTGCCCTCTGAACCGTTTTACTTATACTGGCTGAAGTCCCAATACTTCACCGTCTTCGGGTTGAATACGTTTTCTTCAGAGCCTGGCTGTTCCGGATATTCTACCCATTCACCGTCGATATATACGATTGCGTATTCGTGTTGCAAGTATCCTGCTGCTTCGCCTTTTGCATTATACCCCAATTCTTTCGCAAGCATACAAAGGATGTTTGTGAAGTTTATACATGTGCCACGTTTACTCTGCCAATACGGTTTTATTGTATCACTCAACAGATACACAAAATTGTAATTACCGTCATTTAAGCAGTATTTGAAGTTAGTGTTAATCCAATTGTTCAAGTAGTCAATTTTACCCCTTGCAGACAGGTTCTTCAGCTTCGGAGAGAGTTCCTTTACTGTATTTTTTACCCACTTGGCTTCTTCGGTTTTGTAGTCTTTTACCGTAATCTTAAAAGATACCTTTGTAAGGTTATTATAACAGTAATACTCGTCGCCTATGGTTTCCTTTATATAAACCGTGTACGTTCCTGGCTTTTCAAAAGACATAGAATACAAATAACCACCATCTACTTTATAAACGGCGTCGGATTCTACCTTTGTACCTTTTACATCTGCATAAGTTAATGTAGACCATCTACCAACTACTCCGGGCTCGTCAATATTCGTTTCTACAATAACACTACCTTTTTTACCCCACATCCCATTCGGATTATCGGTCTTAATGTAAATCGCTATTACCGAATTCGTCAGGCATTCTTCATTCAGCACATATGCCTTGTAGGAATACCCCTTCTTTGCCTGCGTTGTTGCCTTCTCGGTCGGCTTCTTTGTAGTCTGCTGAACAGGCTTCTTTGTTGCCTTTTCGGTCGCTTTCTGCGTTGCCTTCTGTGTTTGCTTTGTTACCGTCTGTGTTACTTTTCTCGCCGTTGTTGCCTTTTCCGTTACCCTTTTAGCCGTGGTAGGCTGGGTTACCGCCGTCGTTACCCTACTTGTTGTAGGCTGGGTTACCCCCGGCGCACTTTTTTCACTCCCTTCCGCCTTCGTTGTACCCTTCGTTGTACCGGTTACCTTTTCCGTTCCCGTTGTTCCATTCGTAACTGTTTCCTTCCCGTCAGCCCCGTCAACTACTTCCGCTGTGCTTGTTTCGCCATTCTTCACCTCGGTAGTTTCAGCGGTGTTAGCTTCATTACCCTCGGTTTTAAAGGTTACCCCTTCACCAGAGGTTTCGATTACGTTTTCTATATGAGTAGTGCTCGCCAGTACCCTAACGGTCTCACTTTCTACCCTAGCTTCCGAACAGCCGGTGATACCGATTACGCTTCCGACTGCTAACGTGCAAATCAATGTTGTTGCGATTGTTTTTCTCATACACAAATCACCTCCTTAGTATTTTTTTGTTTAAAATGGCATATAGGCTTGACATATTACCCGAATAATGCTAATATAATTGTAAACCATATTTGAGTAATATGTCAAGTTAAAAAAAGGAGTTTTACTTATAATTTTATTTGATTCACTATGGTAAGTGGTTTTATGTAGATCAAGGCAGATATCTACTGGAATTGCAATACCTATCTAGAAGATTTTTACATTTTCTACAAATTTTTACACCACCTTTAAAATAAAAGTACCACTTATCCATAGACAAGTGGTACTTTGACAAGTTAGATTTTTAGTTCTGAGGAACGGTATGAAGATTAGTTACTTTAGAAGTATCGTGGATGAAATTCCAGTTGTCTTTTCCGTCCGCTATATCCTGTGGTTTTGTTGCTGCAACCGTGCCTACCTGCCAAGCGTTACATTCTTTACAGTAAGTTCCTAAGTAGACATTCTTTTGCACTTTTTCTTCCTGGTAGGTTTCCGTTTTGGTTACAGCTGGGTGATCTACATAGACAGGTTCTTCAATATAGTGACTTGGATATTTAGCATAAATGTATTCTCCCTGTGTTGAATAAGAGCATCCATTTTGATGTTTATTATTATACACCGCCTTTTCCTCTTTTGTCAAGGAATTATAGCCGTGAGTTGTACACTTTGCAAAAATAGTATTTACTATATCATAATGTTCAGTTACTTCGTGTGGTGTTCCAACAAATCCACATTCGTTGCACTGCCAAGCTTCCACACCGTCGGAAATTTTTTCTTGCCAAGCTTCCTTAACTACTACCGTTCGGGTTTTTGTTACCATCATATGCAGGTCTCCGTAGTATTCTAACCATGTGTGCGAATGAGCCTTCGTCGTTGCAGTTGTACTAGCCTTTTTAGTGGTTGCCGTTACCGCTTTCGTTGTTGCCTTTGTGGTATTTTTAGTACCCGTTGTAGCTTTCGTTGTGTTAGCCGTTGCGGTTACCCTATTAGGTTTCGTATACGTGTAGGCTTCCCTAGTCGGTTCTACATTTCCTGTCGCAACCTTGCTAGTTGTTGCCTTCGTGCTCCCTTCCGCCTTCGTTGTACCGGTTACCTTTTCCGTTCCCGTTGTACCCTTCGTTCCGGTTTCCTTCCCATCAGCCCCGTCAACTACTTCCGCTGTGCTTGTTTCGCCTAGAGTCCCTTCCTCCAAACCTTCGGAAAAGATTGTCGTATTTTCTTCACTGGTCTCTGCTTTCATTATAGTTGCTTTATTATCAACTGCAATTTCCGTCTTTTCTGCACAGCCAGTCATACCGACTATACTACTTATAGCCAATATAAAGATCAAGGCTGTTGCAATTTCTTTTCTCATATAAATCACCTCCTTAGTATTTTTTGTATTTGATATATTCATTACCCAAATAAGGCTAATATGATTATAGACCACAATCGGGTAATATGTCAAGTAAAAAAGAGGTTTTTTATGATTTTATTTGATCCGTTATGGCAAACTTTAAAAAAGAAACAGATATCTCAATATCGGTTAATTAAAGATTATCATATATCTGCCGGACAGTTATCCAGATTGAGAGCAAACAACAATGTATCAACGTATACGATCAATACTTTGTGTTCTATACTGAATTGTAGAGTAGAAGATATCCTAGTCTATAAAAAAGATGATACTGAAAACTAATCTATATTCCATCAACTTTAATTAGTTGGTGGATTTTTTATGATTTTTTTTAGCCTTCAAGCCGGCTTAAATATCCGGATCTTAACCCATCTTTTATCCTGTCGGTAGGAAAAACACGTTTTTAGTAAAAGTAAACAAACATTTTCTTTCCCATATCCATATTTTCCATGAAATAGACAACCCATGAAAAAGTAAACAAATATTTTCTTTCCCATATCCATATTTTCCATCGAAATAGACAACCCATATAAAAGTTAAGTAAATTATTCATTCCCTGTTCTCTTTTTTCGTTAAAATAGGCAAGCAATAAGTAACAATGCGTTATCTGCTGACACAACAAACCAAGCAAGTTTTCCCTTCCCATATCCATATTTTCCATCAAATAGACAAATTATTCATTACCCTGTTCTTTTTTTCGTTAAAGTAAACAAGCAATAAGTAACAACAGCTTTAATGGCTTTACTTAAAGTACATTTTAAGATTCGTATTTTATCTCCATGAAAATTTTTTTTTAGAGTTTTCATGGAGATTTTTGTCTCATGAAGACTCGGAAAGGTAGGTCTTCATGAAAGAAGATAAAAAAGTAAATTTTAGTGAAAAAGGTTGTAGCAATAGGGAATTAGCAGATAGTTGGGATCAAATTCTAAAAAGGATTATAGCGCTTTATCCTAAAACAGCAATCGATCACACGAATCGGAACACTGCTAAATTTTTACAGATTTGTATGACAGTACAAAATATTTCAAAAAAAAGCGCCTATAAGTATTATGAGGCTAAAGCTCCGCTTACCTTAAAAATACTGCATGCTCTTTGTAAGGAAGATTCAATCAATCCTGATTATTTGTTAATGGGTACTTTTATCCCACTTAATGGGGCATACGATTTAAAGGTAGCCGGCAAAAAAGTTATGCCAGAAATTCCATGCTCTAATTCTATACCTGAAACGATTCAGAGTAATGAATTTAAATGTCCGGATAATCTTGACTTTGCAGAAATTGGAAAGAGACTGCGGAAAGTAAGAAAGGAAAATAGGTACTCGCTGGAAGCTTTGCAATCAACTAGTGGAATTGATCTCCGAACTCTTCGCAAAGCAGAACAGGGAAATATATTTCCATTAAAAGTGTTGCTTTTGTATATGCAATTCTTTAACCTGACGGCGATGGAATTATTATATGGTTTTCAGGCATTTAAAAAATTCGCCTAAAATGTCCTGTTTTTTCCATCTTTTTTGGAATATACTTCATGCATCAAAAGCAATTGATTTCCTTAAAACTTAGATAGAAAGGAGGTGAATATTTATGAAAGCAAAAATATTAGGTTACATTGTAACTCAGGCTAAGTCTTCAAAAAATATTGGGACTACCCTATATCTTGCTATAGATCAAGACGAATATCGGACCTCTAATGCTCTCGCTTTTGATGGCGAGGCTGTTGAGACAGAATATATTCGTGGCGATTATAGCGACACGATAAAAGTAGGAACGCTTGTCGACTTAGTTTATGGAAAAAACTATAAAGGAGAAGCGTTTCTAAAAGATATTCTTATTAATAATTAAAAGAATATTTTATTTTTAAGGAAAGGAGGTGAGCTAATGATAAAACTTCTATTAGGAATATTAATATTTCTAATCCTCACATATTTGTTGTGGTATTATGTTCTTCGCTTCGGCTGGGGGAAATCTCCGGTCGATACAAGAAGAACAATAACTACAACAATTCAAAAAGGTTGGAAATATTTAGATACTACGACGAGGATTAAACAGCTCCGGCAGACGGTATATTGTCTGCCTCAGGATTTTAATATGTTTGAAGATAGAGTTAATAAGACTCATATTTTCAGATATTTTAAATTCTCAAATTCCCAACGGTTTAATCAAGACATAGTTATATTTTATTTTTCATGTTGGGGATTAAATGGCGAGTATGCAGATAACCGTGACGAAGTAGCAAATCTCATATATAAATTATTTGCTGATTTATATATGGAGTGGACGGGCATATCCTATATTTCATTATATGTTGCTCTTTCAAAAGATTTGTTGGCTGTTTGGTTTCCGCTGAATGGGTATGGTGCTCTACAACTGAATTCAAAACGAGCACAGGTTAATAACAGAGCACTTTTACGTAGAAAGGAAATGGATAATAGCGATGATGATACCTGAACATAGTAAAATCAAAGTCGGATTTGATCTGGAAATATGGGAACATTATTCCTGTCAAATGGGTATTTATATTGATTTACATAAAAGCCTACACTGGCTTATAACCGGTAATAGTGGGAGCGGTAAATCCTATTTGGTACAACAAATATTAAGAAATATCCTTATGGAATATAAAGGAGATGTTAAGCTATGGATTCTTGATTTCAAGAATTCCTCTGATTATGCTTATCTATCCGGCTATCCCCTGTACTATACAGGGGAAGCATGTTCCAAGGGATTATCTGATTTTTATGCAGAGTACCAGAAAGTAAAAAATGGAGAGATAAAAGACGGTCGCCTCCGGCTATTGATATTTGACGAAATGGCAGGTTTCCAGATATGGCAAACTCAGCAAGATAAAAAACTGGCTGAGAAATATAGTAATTACCTGTTGGAAATCCTGCTGATGGGAAGGTCTATGCTTTGCGGCATTTTTTCTATAATGCAGAGACCGGATAGTAAATATATTCCCGGAAGGGAACAATTTATGGTTTATATTGCATTGGGTAAACTCAGTCTTGAATTTAAGAAAATGATAATGCAGGGCGATGATCTGGAACAAAAACCAGTCTACGATGTTGGAGAAGGTATTATTAAAACCGATTATTTCGGAACCAAATTTTTGAAAGTACCCCGGATTCGTAATCTGCAATCTATCCATAAACAAATTATTTCCTGCTTGGAGTCATTCGGCATGTTCGACAGCTACGGAGCCGCCAGAGGCGGCGAAGTTAGCTTGTCGAACGACAGCCACGTCTAGTATTACAAGTGGCTGTAGCAAATATTATTTTTTACAGATGTTTCAATAGGGATTAGCATGTTACAACAAAATGTAGCAAAATCGCTATTGAATGATCCAGTGAAAGAAGGTGAGATAAATGAAGGACAGTTGTAGTAGCACAGCCTTAAAAGAATCCTCAAAAATGAAAAAGGATTTGCAGGCAAGGAAATATCAGCTTACTATTAACAATCCTTTAGATGTTAAAATTTCAGATCCCGAAAATGCGGATATAAAAATATCCTGTCCATTTTCCCATGAGGAAATCAAAGAGCGAATGAAAACCTTAAAAAGTGTGATTTATTGGTGTATGGCAGATGAAATAGGTTTGGAAGGTTCTACACCCCATACGCATATCTATTGTGTCGCTAATTCGCCCATACGGTTCAGTACGATAAAAAACGCTTTTCCTACTGCTCATATAGAAAAAGCCTATGGAGATTCGATAGAAAATCGAAATTATATCCTCAAAGAAGGAAAATGGAAAAATTCTTTAAAAAGTGAAACATCTATAGAAGGTACATTTGAGGAATACGGCGAAATTCCAAATAATGAGAGAATGGGTTTGCGTGGTAAACTGCAATTTATCTATGACATGATAGAAAGTGGGTTAAGCACTGCGGAGATCATAAAAGCCTATCCGGAATCTTTACAGTATTTACCTCAGATAGAACATGCACAACAATTATTGATAGAAGAAGAATATCGAAGTACATGGAGAGATCTTGAAGTGGAATACATATTCGGAGCAACCGGTTTAGGAAAAAGCAGAACGGTAATAGAAGAAAATGGGTATGAAAAAACATACCGGATCACCGACTATTCCCACCCTTTTGACGGTTATCAAAGTGTTCGTCACTCGGTACTCGTATTTGAAGAATTTCGGAGTAGTTTAAAAATAGAACAAATGTTGGACTATTTAGACGGATATCCGTGTGAATTGGCTGCCCGATACCATAATAAGACTGCTACGTATTTAAAGGTATATATAATCAGCAATATTCCGCTTGAAGAACAATATTCAGGTATACAAGAAGCTTCTCCGGTTACTTGGAACGCTTTTTTAAGAAGGATTACAAAAGTACGGCATTTCTTGGAAGATGGAACTATTAAAATATATTCTTCTGTTAAAGAATATATGGAACGAAACACCGGATTTCTGCCGGTAGAGGAAGAACCGGAAAATCCTTTTATGCAAGAAAATTTAAATTTAGATTTAGGAGGTATAAGAAGATGAATGAACAAAATGAAAATGAAGATGACATTGTAATTGAAATTCCAGATGATGTTCAATTACATTTGGTACATGTTTATTTACCGTATAGTCATCAACGCATTAAACAGATATTACGAGATTATTTTAATTGCCGTCTTGAACGATACTGGCAGGGATATAAAGCAAACCGCCGTCCCGGATATTGTGAAATATATGCTATCGTAAATAACAGTACAAATGAAATAATTTTTAAAAAAGTTACGTTGGAACAATTACGCTATGTTTTGGCAGAAAAATTTGATTTTCCACTGCATGAGCCGCCGCAACGGAATCCAAATGCTGACTTGTTTTTAAAAATGGTAAAAGAATTGACACATAAACCAAAAAAATAAATAGGAAAGGAGGGAAAAATTTGTGCAGTATCTTCTAAATCTGAAAATCCCCAAACCCTATAAATCCGAGAAACTGAACTTCTGAGAAACCGAATCTTTCGATACTGCATAATTATTTTTAATTATGCAACCAAAAAACGAAAAAGAATTGTTGGATTATTTAACTACATGTGATATATTAGATATGAATGATATCCGGAACATTTGTGATATGATAAAACATAAAACTTACGTACAACGGATACATAGATACAAAATATTTCAGGGAAAGGACGGTCGATGGTATACATATATCTCTGATGATTCCAACAAATATGGACGGCACAAAATTGTAAAAAGGACAGAGTCTTTGATGTATGATTATCTATATGAATATTATAGTCAAGATAATCTCGATTCTGAATGTACTCTTGAAAAAATCTATCCGGAATGGTTAAAATTTAAACTGCTTACCGCTAATCGGAATAACACGGTACACAGGATCGATACTGATTATCATAAGTATTACATCAATGAACCATTATCTGAAAAGATTCTATCCACTCCCTTATTAAAATTGACAGTCGCTGATATTAAAGTATGGTCGCATGCGCTGATTAAAAAATATAATTTGACACAAAAAGCGTATTTCAATATAACAACCATCTTACGGCAGGTCTTTCAATATCTGATTGACAAGGAAGTGACTGACCGAAATCCATGCAAGCTGATAAAGATTCCTTCAACCTCTTTTAGGCGAACTCCAAAAAAGAAAGCCGAAACTCAGGTATTCTTCCCAGATGAGGTCGCACTGATAATAGATTGTTGTAAGGAATTAGCCGAGCAGACGCAAGATGAAAACTATCTTGCAATTCCCATTTTCTTTTATACCGGTATTCGGATCGGGGAATGTTTAGGTCTGAGTTATGAGGATTTCGATAAGGAAAATAACAGTCTTTATTTACATTGTTCCCTGATCGTTGACGATGAGATGAACGAAGATGGAACGTGGGGAAAAAGAAAATTTGTGCGAATGGAATATCTAAAATGTAATGAAGATCCCAGAGATATATTAGTCTGTGATAAATGTTTTGATATTGTAGAAAAAATCCGTGAAATTCAAATCAAGAAGGGGATTTCTTCTACGTTTTTATTCAATGACATTACCCCATCTAATGTTGCCTTGAAATTATATCGTATCTGTGAACAATTAAATATTTCTCGGCGCTCTCCGCATAAAGGACGGAAAACCTATATTTCAATTTTATTGAATAAAGGTGTTGATCCGGATTTTGTACGAGAGCAAGTAGGACACAGAGAATTGTCAACAACTTATAATTCTTATACCTACAGTACAACGAGAAGAGCAGAACGCATAGAACAATTAAATAAAATCTTAGTTTCATAATGCAACAATATGTAACAAGTTCTCAAAATTCCCAAAAAGTTCTCAAAAAAAGCTTAAAAAAGAAAATCGGGAAAAGCCCATAAAATAAGCCTTTCCCGGTTCCCAGCAAAGCGGAGAAAGAGGGATTTGAACCCTCGCGCCGCGTAAACGACCTACACCCTTAGCAGGGGCGCCTCTTCAGCCACTTGAGTATTTCTCCTGAAGTTCCTTCAAACTTATAAAATTGTGCCCGCTTTTCAGCGTGCTCATCAATTGTACTGTATTTATCCGGTTTTGTCAAGCCTGAATCCTGGTAATAAGATAATTTAAAGAAACCAATTCATCCTCATTTACTTCAATTATATCATAGCCATCAGTATTGAGTTCCTTTTTCACGATATCATACAAATCCTGACAGACATCCGGACGTTTCGTAGTCTTTAATCCATCATCATAACGAACAGATTTAGTTGTAAAAAGCTTATCGCAGTCGATTCGTGAAGTCCGGGAAAATGGGTTTCTTTTTATGTTTGCAGGTTCATCTATATAATGAGCCTGAACAGCAAGATCTGAGTCAATAGAAGGAAACGGAACTTTCACGCGAATTACGTCTCTTTCTTTAATCAACGATAAGCCTCCCTTCTCCATCCAGCTCAACATAAACAGGATTATTTAATTTTTCATTATCAGATAGGGCACTTAACGTATCAAAATGTTGTTCTGTCAGTTTACCTGCATCCTGTTTATTAAAAATAAAATAATGATTATCAATTTTAATAATTCGAGAATTATCTATCAATGAAATCGGATACATTTCTTCCAACAGCTTCATTGTATTCGTATCTTCTTTATCGAAATCACTTTCCAGTAAGTCTACCTGCCGTTCTCCTTGCATAATCCGAGATCTTTTTGATCTCCAAATATTCAGTTTGTGTGTCAACGCCGATAACTCATTTTCAGAAAGCACACTTACAATAAAATGACTTCTCTTTGCGCGCTCTTCATTGACCTGTTCACGGTGAACAGAATATTCCTCTTGCGCTGCATGATCAAACGCAGACCGCTCATGCGTATAGTCGCCCCAGACATTACTGAATACAGGTCCCCGCATGTATCCCTTTAAGTGGCTGAAATCAGCGGTATCTCCGTTTATCTTTGCAAATGCTTCATAAAACAACAGAAATTTTTGAAGTTTCAGTGGTGAGTTATACTCTGTGTTTCCATTTTCTTTAAGCCATCCGCTTAATAATAATTTTCTTGAATTTGAAAAAACCATTTCTCACCCTCCTCTTTCCCTGTTTTTATCGTTTCCCGTTACCTGACCGGGCAGGATTCCAGCTTCTTTAACAGATCCTGAATATCGATAGGCTTCGCGATAAAATCGTCCATTCCGCTTTCCATCGCCCGTTCTTTGTCCTCCTGAAACGAATTCGCCGTGCAGGCAAAGATCCGAACGGAAGCCGCGTCCGGACGGTTCAGCGCGCGGATCGCTTTCGACGCTTCAAATCCGTCCATCTCCGGCATCAGAATATCCATCAGGATCACGTTGTAGGTGCCGGGCGCAGAGGATTCAAATATTTCCAGCGCTTTTTTCCCGTTTTCTGCGCGGGTCGCAAGAAATCCTTCTCCGGTCAGCAGTTCCAGCAAAATTTCTCCGTTCAGTTCATTGTCTTCCGCGATCAGGATCGTCGGCTTTTTCTCCTGCTTATCCGGATCAGCCGCTTCTGCAGCCATCAGTTCCGTTTCTTCCGCCTGCTCCGAATCCTGCCGGGCTGCCGGTTCCGCCGGAAGGATAAAGGTAAACCGGCTGCCTTCTCCCAGCTTGCTTTCTACCGTCAGCCTGCCGCCCATGCGTTCCGCCAGCATAGAACAGATCGCCATTCCCAATCCGGTTCCCTGATTGCCTTGCGAAACCGTGCTGCTTTCCTGCGTAAACGGTTCAAAAATCTTCCTTTGAAATTCTTCGCTCATGCCCTGACCGTTGTCCGCTGTCTCAATGAGCGTTGTGATCCTGCCGTCGGCGCCCTTCTCCTGCCGGATTGTCACAGTGACAGAACCGCCCTCCTGCGTGTATTTTCGCGCATTATCAACAATATTGATCAAAATCTGCTGAACCCGCAGTTCATCGCCCAAAATCTCCGGATACGGCAATTCCGTATCCATCTGAAAATGGAGCTGTTTTTCTTCCATAGCGCTTTTTTCAATCGATTCCACGGTTTCCAGAAGCAGCTGCAGATTAAACGGCTTCTTTTCCAGCCGCATCTCGCTCTCCTGCAGTTTTGACATATCCAGAATATTATTTACCAATGACTGCAGATACTGGGCCACCGAAGCAGACTGCTGCAGATAATGCGTCAGTTTTTCCCGATCCTCCAGATTCTGGGACATCAGATAATTAAGGCTTAACAATCCATTTAACGGCGTTCGGATCTCATGGCTCATCGTGGAAAGGAAATCTCCTTTTGCCTTCGCATCGGCACGATCCTTAATGGAGCGAAGCTGAACGCGTATATTGATATATACCAAAAAGACAATCGCGACAACGGCAGCCGCCAGCAGTATCAGGGTATAACGGTATTGATACAGGAAATCTCCCACTGTATATTTGTACATATTTTCCATCGTGGATTCAATAATATAAGCCGCCACCTCGCCGTCGGTCATCTGGGCAATGGCTTTATTGATCATGGTAACCTGCATCTGGCGTTCTTCCCAGACGGCGCTGTCATTTTGTTCCAGCGGCACTACGCCGGAAAAACACATCTGATCGTCCATCCCCACGACCGGGATCACTTTGAGATCACTGTAGATCGGTTTATACAGCCAGTACTCTGCTACATACTGATTCTGGATCAGCAGATCCACTTCCCCATCGTTGATTGCGGTCAAACAGTCTTCTATGGTGTCATAGTCTGCCATTTCAAAATTGGGATACCGGCTAGTCAGCACCTTCTTGATCGTCTGAGAACCGGTAGAGATCGCCACTTTATAATGCCCTTCGTCCTTAAATTCCAATCCGGCTTTTGCCACGATCACCTTCCGGCTTGAAAGGTAGGGATCGCTCATCAGAATCCCTCTTGCTTTCTGATTTTCCTTATTATATTCCACGCCGGTCACCAGATCGAATCCTTCTCCCAGAAGATAATCATAGGTTACGGAACCGGCCGGCAGTTCGACATATTCAAATTGAAATCCTGTGAGTTCGGAGATCCGGTCAAAGATATCTCTGGAAATTCCCGCCAGTTCTCCGTCTTCTCCACGAAACGAGATGGGTTTTCGATCCCGTACATACCCCACCTTCAATGTTCCGCAGGCTGCCGCATATGCTTTTTCTTCTTCTGTAAATTGATTTTCTTTCGATATCTTTTCGTCCGCATACGCAGGCGCTCCGGATACGCTCCCGATCAAAAGTACGGCAGCAAACAAAACAGCAGTTATTTTCGTAAAAACCCCATGCGCCATTTCTGTCATTCCTTTCTGATAGAATCCCGATATTCCATTCAGTCAAATCCGTTAAATCGTTGATTTAAGAATAGCACAATTTTGAAAAAATATCCAGAGGGAATCACAGTTATGCCTGTTTTCCTTCAGCGCCGCCCAGTCAACCGGCTGCTTGCTTCCGCTTGTGTAATCGCCATACCGCCACATAACGTCAATGCCGATATACATCCTCGTTTTGTGAATAATAAACTGCAAGTAGAAGAAATACTACGTAAACGACATATACAGCGCTAAAAAATATCCGCACTACAAAAAAAATCCTCATCTGATGATGAGGATTTCCTGCGGAAGATGGGACTTGAACCCACACAGTATTGCTACCACTAGAACCTGAATCTAGCGCGTCTGCCATTCCGCCACTTCCGCAAAATGTATTGTGTCAGACCTATGTCATCTGACACAATGCATATCATACCTTATTCTATTCAAAAAATCAAGCACTTTTTTACTTTTTCTTATTTTACCGCAATGTGCATTACGCTGCAGGCCGGCAGTACAAAGCTGACCTTACCGTTTTCCTGCTTGAATTCCGTAAACGGAACCTCCGTTACCACATCCGGATTCTCAAACGTATTCATGGCGTGCATCTCATTCGTTACGATCTCCGCCTTGATCTCGTGAATCTCGGTATCGGTCAGGAACAGTTCAACCGGTGAATCCGTATCCGCGGACAGGTTATTGACCGTAATATTTATCGTGCCGTCCTCCGCTACGGAAGCAGACTCCTGCAGATTCGGAACCTGCCACTTGTCCGCGCCGATCTTCTCGGATTCGATACTGGACTCAACCAGCTCGGCGTCCTGATGGAAGCGGTACATATGGAATACATAGTAAGTCGGCGTCTTGATCATCTTCTCGCCTTCGGTCAGGATCACTGCCTGCAGCACATTGACCATCTGCGCGATATTCGCCATCTTCACACGGTCGCAGTGTTTATTGAAAACATTCAGATGGATCCCGGCTACCAGCGCGTCCCGCATGGTATTCTGCTGATACAAAAATCCCGGATTCGTGCCCGGCTCAACCTTGAACCAGTTGCCCCACTCATCCACGATCATGCCGATCTTTTTCTTCGGATCGTACTTGTCCATGATCGTGCCGTGCCGCTCGATCAGTTTCTCTGTATATAATGCTTTGGCAAGTGTCTTATACCATACTTCTTCGTCAAAATCCGTCGCGCTACCCTTGATCTTCCAGCCTTCCGGATGTACATAATAATGCAGGGACAGCCCGTCCATATGTCCGGTCTTCGGTCTGGGATAACCCGCGAAACAGGTCTCCAGCACGCCCTCGGTCCAGCCGTAATCGTCTACATTGGCGCCGCAGCAGATCTTCTTGATGCCCGGCTTAATGCCTTCCTTCTTTTCTTCTTCCGTCCTGTAATCTCTTACATAGGTCTGATATCTGCGGTACTCGTTGGCGTAATGCTCCGGCGTCATATTGCCGCCGCAGCCCCAGTTCTCATTGCCGACGCCCACATATTTGATCTTCCAGGGCTCTTCTCTGCCGTTCTTCCGGCGCAGATTCGCCATCGGGGAATCGCCCTCAAAGGTCATATATTCGATCCACTCGGACATCTCCTGTACCGTTCCGCTTCCCAGATTCAGATTGACATATGTATCACATCCTAACTGGTCGCACAGTTCAAAATACTCATGGGTTCCAAAGCTGTTGTCTTCCACAACGCCGCCCCAATGCGTATTCACCATCCGTTTTCTGCTTTCCTTCGGGCCAATGCCGTCCATCCAGTGATATTCATCCGCAAAACAGCCGCCCGGCCAGCGCAGAACAGGGATCTTCATCTCCTTTAACGCCTCTACCACGTCGGTACGCATACCGTTTTTATTCGGGATCGGGGAATCTTCCCCCACATACAGCCCCTCATAAATACAGCGGCCCAGATGCTCCGCAAAATGTCCGTAAATATCTTTGTTGATATGTCCCATCTTGTGATGGGGATTGACTACTAACCTTGCCATGCCAAACTCTCCTTAAAATAATCGAAATCTTGTACTATTCTACTCTTTCTTGCTCACAAATTCAAGCAGTTTCTGAAAAAAATGGAAGCAGGTTTTTTCCCCGCTTCCACAGCGCTTATTCATCCTCAAAGGGTTCTTCATCAAAAGGCAGATACGGATATAATTCCTCATAGGAGCGGAGCTCGTCCTCATCCACAATTCCGTTTGGGATCAGCCCGGTGCAGTCTGTCGCGGAACAGATATTCCGCTGATCCAGAATGGTATCCAGCTGCCGTTCCCGCAGTCGGGACTGGTCGTTTACCTTTTTCACATGATATTTTGAAGCCTGCTTCATCATTTACTCCCCCTTTACAATTGATTTTCGGCTATATCTAATATCCCCTGTTTCTCTTTTTTTATGTTTTGTTCCCATACTTTTTGATAAAAAATATACAACTTATATCTTTTCCCTATTTATTTATTTTGTTTCATTTAGTATACTATTCGTACCACTATTTTTTGGAGGTTTTTTATGAGCGAATTAAATTATGCCGCTATCGGGCAAAAGCTTCAGCAGCTCAGAAAAGCAAAGAACATTACACAGGATTACATTGCAACTGCTCTGAATGTAACGGTCGCTTACATCAGTAATGTTGAAAATAACAAAGTAAAATTAAACCTTCGTGTAATTACTTATTATGCCAAATTGCTTGGCGTTTCTGTAGACTACTTATTATTCACGGACAAAGACGGATCTACAGAAACCAGCAGTCTGGATACTGAGATTATGAAGTTACTGTCCAACTACAGTGATGAGGAAAAGGAAAAACTGATCAAAGTTTTGAAAGTTGTTAAGGATCTTTAAGAACAGTGAACTGTTGAAATATTTTACGCCGTAACAGGCAGTATTTCGCACACCAAAGGAGAGAGGCCGATTTTGGCTTCTCTCCTTTTTGACTGCCCGGCTTTTCAATTCTTACATCCAGCCCGCCAGCAGCAGACTGGCTCCGATCCCGGCAAATGTGGAGATCAGCGCGCCCGTAAGCGTCCACCTGGTTTTCGTCACCTTCGCCGCCATAAAATATACCGACATGGTATAAAAAATCGTCTCCGTGCAGCCCATCATGATCGAGGCCGCCATTCCGATATAAGAATCCGTCCCGTATGATTTATAAAGATCCAGCAGTAAGCCCGTTGCCGCCGAAGAAGAAAACATCCGTACCAGAATGGAAGGCAGCAGCGGCGCCGGAAGGTGGATGTACTCCGTTATATTTCCCAGCCAGGAGGCCAGATCCTCCAGAAATCCGGAAGCCCGCAGCACCCCGACCCCTACCATCAGTCCGATCAGGGTAGGCACGATTTTCACCACCGTCTTTAACCCCTCCTTCGCGCCCGCCAGAAAATCCTCATATACATTCCGCTTCATCAGCAGCCCATAGATCACCACATAGACCACCACCAGCGGGATCATCACATTGGATAAATATAAAATAAACCGCATCTCTGTACTCCATAAATCTTCCTATAAAAATACATATGCGGCACATTCCGGAAAAATAAATTTTTCAGATATATTGACGTTGTGTCAGAATAATGCTATACTGATTATACTGACGTCGTGTCAGAAAATACCAATAAATTCGGGAGGATTACTATGTTAGGAAATTTTACTTACTGCAACCCCACAAAACTCTATTTTGGCGACGCGTCGCTTCAGTACCTGAACGCTGAACTCTTAAAGTACGGCAAAAACGTGGTGCTGATCTATGGCGGCGGCTCGATCAAAAGAAACGGTATCTATGACGAAGTAACAGAAATTTTAAAGGCTGCCGGCAAGAACGTGGCGGAGATTTCCGGCGTTATGCCAAATCCGACACTCGAAAAATTGTATGAAGGCATTGAGATTGCAAGAGGGCATCATGCCGATCTGCTTTTAGCTGTGGGCGGCGGTTCGGTATGCGATTACGCAAAAGCGGTCTCTGTCTCTGTAAACTGCGAGGAAGACCCCTGGGAAAAATATTATCTGCGTTTTGAAGAGCCCACCTGTGAAATTGTTCCGGTAGGCTGCATATTGACCATGGTCGGAACCGGATCGGAAATGAATGCCGGCGCGGTCATTACCAATCGTGAGACAAAAATGAAAATCGGCCATGTCTTTGCAGATGAAGCCATTATGCCTCGGTTTTCTATCCTGAATCCGAAATATACGCTGACACTGCCTCCCTACCAGATGGTTTCCGGCATTTACGATATTTTCAATCATATCTGTGAACAGTATTTTTCCGGCGAAGACGACAATACCAGCGACTACCTCAGCGAAGGACTGATGCGCAGCGTGATCCATTCCAGCCGCATTGCCGTCAAAGACCCGCAGAACTACGAAGCCCGGAGCAATCTGATGTGGACCGCTACATGGGCGTTGAATACCCTTGTTTCCAGAGGAAAATCCACTGACTGGATGGTTCATATGCTGGGGCAGGCTGTCGGAGCGCATACGGATGCGACCCATGGAATGACGCTGGCCGCGGTTTCTCTTCCCTACTACCGCTATATCATGCCTTACGGGTTAGCGAAGTTCATCCGGTTTGCCAAGAATGTCTGGGATGTGGACGCCTCCGGCAAGTCTGACGAACAGGTGGCAGCGGAAGGTCTGAACGCTATGGAAAACTGGATGAAGGAGCTTGGCCTTGTCATGAATATCACCGAGCTTGGCGTCAGCGAAGAAATGCTGGAAGATCTGGCGCAGAGCACCTTGATTCAGACAGACGGCTACAAGGTCCTGGATCATGATGAGATTGTGGAGATTTTCAGAAACAGCCTGTAAGGTAAAATCCGCCATAAGCGCTACTGCACGCTGCGATTATCTTTGCTTTTTGATTCGGTACTATTGACAGATGGGTTGGAATTGCATATAATGCTTATAATGTTGATAGGTTTAATATGTTGTATTCTAAACTTTCCATATAAAAGGAGGAACGACCGAAATGTCAAGTGAAGTCACAAGAGACGCAGCGTGGGATCTGCTGTGTCAATGGAACCAGGAACCGTTTCATCTGCGGCACGCCGTTACGGTAGAGGGCGTGATGCGGTATTTTGCGAAAGAACTCGGATATGCCGACGAGGAAGATTTCTGGGGGATCGTCGGTCTGCTCCACGATCTGGATTTTGAGAAGTTTCCGAACGAGCATTGCGTGAAAGAGCAGGAAATCCTGCGAGACTTCGGTGCGGACGAACGGCTGATTCATGCGGTCGCCAGTCATGGGTATGCGCTCACAGTCGATATTCAGCCGGAGCATGAGATGGAAAAGGTTTTATACGCCGTGGACGAACTGACCGGACTAATCGGAGCAGTGGCAATCATGCGGCCGTCCAAAAGCGTGTCGGATCTGGAGCTGAAATCTGTTAAGAAAAAATACAAGAACGCAAACTTTGCGGCAGGCTGCTCCCGTGAGGTGATCGAACGAGGCGCTCAAATGCTTGGCTGGGATTTGGACGATCTGATCAACCGCACCATTCTCGCCATGCGAAGCTGTGAAGCAGACTATGAACAATTTTGACCCGGTTTCTGCAAACATTCAGAATATAAATTAAGGGAGATACGATGGAATTATCTGAAAAATATCAAAATTTACAAAACAATCTTCGTTCGCTCGAAAGCGTCTGCGTTGCCTTTTCCGGCGGCGTGGATTCTACCCTTTTACTCTATGTCGCCCATCAGGTGCTTGGAGATCGTACGATTGCTGTTACGGCGCAATCCTGTTCTTTTCCTAAACGGGAACTTGACGAGGCAAAAGCCTTTTGCGAATCCCACGGAATCCCCCATTTTACCTGTCAGTCAGAAGAACTGAATATTGAAGGATTTCGCCAGAATCCCAAAAACCGCTGTTATCTTTGCAAGCATGAACTGTTTGAAAAAATATGGGAGATTGCGAAGCAAAATGGAATCAGCGCAGTGGCGGAAGGTTCCAATTTGGATGACAACGGAGACTACCGTCCGGGACTGATCGCCGTCAAAGAGTTGGGGATCAAAAGTCCGCTGCGGGAAGCAGAACTGACGAAAGCGGAAATCCGCGAACTGTCGAAAGGACTTGGCTTGCCGACCTGGGACAAACAGTCCTTTGCCTGCCTCGCTTCCCGCTTTGTTTACGGTGAAACGATCAGCGAGGAAAAGCTGGCTATGGTAGACAAGGCGGAACAGCTTTTACTGGACCTTGGGTTTCATCAGGTGCGGGTGCGGATCCACGGAATGATCGCGCGAATTGAGATCGAACCGAAGGAATTTGAAAAGCTGCTCAGCGTGAGAGAAAAAATCTACCGGCAGTTTCAGTCGTTCGGCTTTACCTATGTCACCCTTGACCTGCTGGGCTACCGCACCGGCAGCATGAACGAAACGCTGAAAGAAGCGAAAAACGACGAGGTGTAACTATGGCGTTTTCAAAGGAACAGGCCGAGCGGTACTCCCGCCATTTCGTCCTGAAAGAAATCGGCGTGGCCGGTCAAAAGCGTCTTTCGGCGGCGAGTGTTTTAGTGATCGGCGCAGGCGCTTTGGGCGCAAGCGCGCTGCTGTATCTGACGTCAGCGGGCGTCGGTACTATTGGAATTGCCGATGGAGACCGGGTGGAGCTTTCCAATCTCGGCCGACAGATCATCCATCGGACGGAAAGCATCGGAAGAAACAAAACCGAATCGGCAAAAGAGGCGCTTACCGCTCTCAATCCGGATATAACGATACGGCTGATTTCCGAACATGTCACGCCGGATAATATTGAGTCAGTGATTGCTCCCTATGATTTTGTCTTAGACTGCACAGACCGATTTGAAACAAAATTTCTCATAAACGATGCCTGCGTGCTTCTGGAAAAGCCGTATTCTCATGCGGGTGCAGTGCGCTTTGAAGGACAGGCTATGACCTATGTGCCCGGACACGGCGGGTGCCTGCGCTGTGTGCTGGACGGGGTGCCGGAAAATGCTGTCACCTGTTCCGAGGCGGGTGTTCTCGGTACGATCCCCGGTATCCTCGGCTGTATTCAGGCCACGGAGGCAATCAAATATCTGCTGGGAGTCGGAGATCTGCTCACCGGCCGAGTGCTGCACATCGACGGCCTTACCATGCGCACACAGACGGTTCACATCGGTACAGCGAGGGAAGATTGCCCGGTTTGCGGCAGGAAACGAACTTCTTTTTTCCTTTCCGAACACCGCGCAGAATACGAACCGGCGTGCTGCAGCCGTTCTGTGTCGGAAGGAAGTGATTTTCCTTTATGATGCGGGAAGCAAACATTTGGGAATACTTAAAAGACCGTCAGGAAGGAGATATTCTCGTAGATCTTCGCAGCGAAAGCATGTATGCTTTTGGAACTGTTCCGGGAGCGATCAATATTCCGGTGGAACGGATCGGCGAACTTTACGAGCTTCCAAAGGAGAAAACAATCTGTCTTTTCTGTCAGGTGGGCGAGATCAGCGGTCAATTCGCCGAGCTGCTTTCCGACGCCGGATATGATACCTGTAATCTGACAGGCGGTTATCGGGAATATTTAAGGCAAAGTACAGCCCAGGTCCAGGACAGGGAAGATTCCTAAATTCATTCTGAAAGGCGGTCTGTCTATGAAGATTTTAATCAAAGATACGACACGAAAAGAACGGGAAGAAATCATCCGGCGGTCGCTGGACTGCGGCGGAGGCGGCTGCGAAAACTGTTCCTCCTGCTGTCTCGGCGGCGGAGATCCCTATCAAATGTATCAGGATTACATCGATGGAAAAAAAGAAATCTCCGAGATCAACACGGAATACCGTGCAAAGTATCTGCACGGTTAAAGCAATTTTAAAAATTTTTTGTAAAATGGATTGATAAATGCGCTTCTTCCGGCTGATTTAATATCAGATATTAAATCAGCCGAAAGAAGCGCTGTTCTGTGTATATCAATAGACACTCTGTAAATTTCCTGTAATTCAATGGGGCTGTCGCACTAAATAGTGCGCAGCCCCTTCTTTTTGCCAGACTTTTTATTGTCCGGCTGGAAGTTTCATTTGGAACCGATCAGCTTTGAATCCACCGGCGCAGTACGAGCGTCAGGCTTCCGGCGCAAGCCCCGATCAAAAGCAGCGCTGTCCAGAGCAGCAGGGACATGCTGTCCCCGGTTTCCGGGCTGCCGGAGCCGGCAACTGCCTCGCTCTGATTTCCGTTATCCGGGTTCTCGCTGCCCGCATTTTGGTCCGCCGGGTCTTTTCCCGACGGTTGGTCGGAAGCTGTGCCGGAACCGGGCTCCTCCTTATAAGTAATGGTTTTTCCAATCGCGTAATCGCTGGTATAGCTTTCCCCATCGGCAGAGAGACACCGCACTGTGAATGTGTACGTCGTGCCGTCCTGGGCATTTTCCCAAGTGTAGCTAGTGTCGGCGGTGTCGGCAATCTTACTCCAGCCGCCGTTATCCGTTTCATAAAACACCCGGTATTGGACCGCACCGGGTACTGCGTCCCAGGTGATCTGCACACCGTTGGCAGTGTTGGAAACCGAACGAATCTCCGGCGCAGCCAACACGTCATACAGCACTTCATAGCCATTCCACGGCGCCGCATCATAACCGGCGGCATTCCAGGGCACATGGAACGTCAAGCCCTCTGCGCAGTTTTCAAATACGTCTTCCCCTAGTGTAGGCGCACTGCCATGCATCGTCACAGTTTTTAACTTTTCGCACCACTCGAACGCCCTGTTCCCAATAGCGGTGACACCGTTCCCGATCTTGACGTTGGTCAGGCCAGCGCAATCATAGAACGCACCCTCTCCAATGGTGGTGACACTCTCCGGAAACGTAATAGCGGTCAGGCCAATGCAACCCTGAAACGCCCAGTCCTCAATGGTGGTGACGCCCTCTGGAATCGTAATGGCAGTCAGGCCGGTGCAGCCCTCAAACGCCGACTCCCCAATAACTGTCACCGTTTTCCCCCGATGACCGCGGGAATCTCCACAGCGCCGCCTTCCCCGGTGTAGCCCGTGATGGCAGCAGTGCCATCCTCGGTTTCTTCCCATTGAAAATCCCCTTCCTGTGCTGGGGCCTCTTTCCTCGTTTCTGCTTGTCTTGTCTCCTCCGACACAACAGCGGGCACGCCCGCCTCCGCTGCCAGAGCCACTGTTCCTGTGCCTGCCACGACGACCGCCGCCGCCAGCAAAGCTGCAAAAATTCGTTTCAACATAACTGCTCTCTGCTTCCTTTCTGATTTCTTTGCAATTATTCTGCAAAAAATGATCTAAAATGGTTTGGTATCATTATACAGCTATCAAAAAAGATGCGCAATGTTTATTTTTGTACAGAATCTTCCAGGGAAACACCTGCCGAAAAGCAGCAGGAAAATCGAGATTTTGTTTAAGTCATAATTCTCTTTATAGGATCAGATTGACGATCAGACCTGTCGCCGTGCGAACAAAACGGATTGAATCTAAAACTCCAAACTATCCGAATTAAGCAGAAAATATTTCATGCCCATAATCACAAAGCCTTCTTCATTTCTCCATGGCTTTTTCGTTCCATTTACTATAACAATCTTCTTAAATGAATCTGAAATATTTCGGAGCGAATTAAGTTCCTGTGTCTGTTTTTCCTCAGAAGCCATATCATAAGCTACTTGAATGTAATATCTCTGACTTCCCTGGTTCACTACAAAATCAACCTCTAACTGCTTATGAACTCTCTTTCCTTCTCCATTCTTTGCAAATACATCCACAACGCCAACATCTACATTGTAGCCACGCATAAGCAGCTCATTGTAAACAATGTTCTCCATAATATGAGTAGGTTCCTGCTGTCTGAAGTTTAGTCTGGCATTTCTAAGTCCAATATCAGAAAAATAGTACTTCAGATTTGCCCCCACATATTTTCTGCCTTTAATGTCATACCTGTTTGCCTTAGAAATCAAAAATGCCTCTGCCAGATAATCAATATGGTTGGATATGGTTTTGTTGCTATAATTAATACCTCGTTCACTTTTAAAGGTGTTCGATATTTTAGTCGGATTCGTAGACGCTCCTATGGCAGAAGCAAGAATATCCACCAAAGTTCCAAGTTCATCAACATTTTGAATCCTATTTCGCTCTACCACATCCTTGATATAAACATTGGTAAAAATATTTTTAAGATATTCCGCCTTTTGACGTTCCTGGGGAAACTGTGCTACCTGCGGCAGGCCGCCGTATATCATATATTCCTCCCAAGCATTATCGTAATCTCCATTAAAAGCCGCATAGAACTCTGAAAAGGATAACGGATAAATTCTGATTTCATCTCCTCTGCCCCTAAATTCAGTTACAATATCGCTGGATAAAAATTTAGAATTACTGCCGGTTACATACAC
>CANQOK010000021.1 GCA_947625465.1 uncultured Lachnospiraceae bacterium
AAGGTCTGTTCCAGCAGGACAACATTAATATTCTTTACCAGGATGCAGAATTCGTCGCCGCCGAATCTGGAAACCAGATCCTTTTCATGGAACACCGATTTCAGCACCGCGGCCGTATCCCGCAGCGCCCGGTCTCCGATCATATGTCCTAACGTATCGTTCAGCTGTTTAAAATGATCCACGTCCACGAAAATCATGGCGCAGTCTTCCACGCCGCACTTTTCCAGATACTGCTCGGCTTCCTGATAGAAAAAGGCTTTATTCATCAGTCCGGTCAGTACGTCCCGCCTGGACTTTTCTTCCAGATTCTGCTGTTCGTCATGTTCCTTATTGACATCCCGGATCAAACCCAGCACCTGCTTTAAATTGCCTTTTGAATCCAGAACCACAAACTGCCGGATATCGCACCAGAGGTAGGACTGGTCCGCGCACATGATCCGGACTACTATCTTACAGTCTTTTTTATCCGCAAACGACTTCTGCAGCGTCTGGGTAAAATATTCTTTATCCTCCGGATGGATCCGGCACTGTTCCAAAACCGATTCCCACTCGACAGGCTTATACTGTCTCGCCAGATCCCAGCCGAACTTCACCTTAAACAGAGCTGAGGTAACAATCTCCCCTTTCTGCACATCGATCTCATATACGATCTGCTCCGATTTCTCGATCAGAAGCCTGTGTCTCTCTTCTCCCTGCCTTACCAGTTCCAGGCCTTTATTCCGAACCTGCAGCCTGAGCATAATGATCGCCATGACCACGATCAATCCCAGAGTCCCCAGGAGGATGATCACCCACAGACGATACCGGTCAAACAGATCGCCCAGCGTCAGCTGATACCGGTTCAGCATCGTCTCGTCAATGATAATAAATCCCCGCTGCGTATCAGAAACAGCCATGATTCCTTTGTTCAGTACCCGCATCAGCAGCGCGTTGGTCAGTTCCGTATTGCTTGAGCCGTCCACATTCTTTTTTAACATCGGAGACATACAGTAACGATCCCCGATATCCGCCATCGCCGCGATCTGCAGACCGTCGTATTTCGGCCGGCTCAGGATCCGATCTACCGTATACTGATTGCTGATCACCGCATCCACTTTCCGGTCAGACAGCGCGTCCATCACTTCTTCCGGAGAATTATATAAGGTCACGGAGCTGTTGGGATATGCATTCTTAATCACCCGCTCCATCGTCTCCGAACCGGACGCGATTCCGATCCGAACCTTCGCTTTTGGTTCAAATGTATCATTTTTCCGGCAGACAATGATCGTCTTTGCTTCAAAATAAGGTACCGTCAGGTCAAGTCCATCCGCACGCGCATTGACCGGATTCGATTCGATCCCGGCGATCAGGTCAATATCCAGATCCCGCAGCGTCTGATAGGATATCTCCCCCTGCGGGATTTCTTTATAAACAAACTGCAGTCCCGTTTTCTCCGATACCAGATCCAGGATCCGCTTGGAAATGCCTTCCATCTCTCCGGTCTCTTCATTCAGATAAAAAACAGGGTTGGCGTTCATGGGACACCCCACAGTCAGAGGCCGCAGGTTTGTAACATATGCCCTTTCCTCCGGTGTCAGGATATCTTTTTCCGGAATCGTATCATCTGAAACCGTTCCGGCCTGTCCGTAAGCCCTTCCCGCACACAGGAAGCCCAAAACCAAAAAAATGATGCATAAGCATATCAGCTTATTCTTTTTCCCCAATACCTTCTCCATTCTCCGTTTCTCCAGATTTCATATGATGTATCATTATAGCAGATTTTTGTGTATTTGAACAGAAAAATCACAGAAGTTTTTTATAAATTGTGCATTTATTGGCTTGCAATTGCTTATTCTTTCACATATAATGCTCTGTGTATCTTTGGAACATACAAATTTATATGGTGACTTGCAGAAATGAGGCTATTTTATGAACCAGGATTTTCAGAATATCACAACCGAACAATTATGCGAGATCATTGACCTGATCCATCCCTGCATGGATGACCACCTGTATGTCTATGATTTTGTCAATGACTTTTATTATATCTCTCCGACTGCAGAGGAACGATTCGCGCTTCCGGGCAATGCGTTTCACAATGTCGCCCGGAATCTGGCGCAGGTCGTCTATCCGGAAGATCTGCCGGCGCTGCAGGAAGATATCCGCGCGCTGCTGGCGCAGGAAAAAACCGAGCACAATCTGCAGTACCGGTGGCGGGCGTTAGACGGGCAGCCGCTCTGGATCAATTGCCGCGGTCATGTAGTCAGCCGCGACGGGCAGGCACAGTATATGGTAGGCTGTATCAATGAGATCGGCAAGCGGCAGAAGGCGGACAATGTCAGCGGTCTGCTGGGCCAATCCAGTTTACAGTACTTTATGGAAGAGCTTCCGGTGTTGTCTCCCAACAGTTATCTGATCCGTCTGGGCCTTGATAAATTTAAGGATATTAACGAGCGGATGGGGATTGAATACGGCGATATGATCCTTCGGAAAACGGCGGAATGCATTGCCGGCTGTATGCTGCCCGGACAGCAGCTGTATCGGATCGTATCGGATGAATTTATGATCGTAGATATGATCGGCAGCGGGAAAAAGGATTCCATTTCCCTGTACCGGGATATTCGCCGCGCGATCAGCCGCTTTATCTCCGAGAATTCCTACGAGGCCATTTATACGGTTTCCTGCGGGATCCTGCAATTTCAGGATATTGAAGATCTGTCATTTCCCAATATTATGAAGCTGTCTGAATTCGCGCTGAGCCAGGCGAAACAGGCAGGCCGGAATACCTGCTATGTATTCCAACAGACAGACTATGATAAATTTCTGCGGACCGAAAGTCTGACGCGGGAGCTGCGGCAGGCTGTCTCCCACAATTTTGAAGGCTTTATGGCTTATTATCAGCCGCTGTTCAGCGCAGGAACCGATAAGCTGTACGGGGCAGAATCCCTGATGCGGTTTCGCTCCGAGCAGTTCGGTATGGTATCTCCGGCAGAATTTATCCCGATTTTGGAAGAAACGGGATTGATCGTTCCCGCCGGACGCTGGATGACCGAACAGGCGCTGACGGCATGTAAAAATATCCGGCAGTGGGTTCCGGAATTCCGGATCAGCATCAATGTATCTTATGTCCAGATCATGAAAACCGATCTGCTCGACGAACTGACTTCTGCGATCATCCGGCATGAACTGGATCCCTCCGCCGTGATCATCGAGCTGACGGAAAGCGGTCTGCTGGAATCCGATCTGCGTTTTACCCGGTTCTGGGCAAAATTAAAGGAATTTGGCATTCTGCTGGCCCTGGACGATTTCGGCACCGGCTACTCCAACTTCCACTACTTAAACGACCTGCGGCCTGATATCATTAAGATCGACCGTTCCTTCACAGCCAAAGCGCTGGAAAGCGAATATGAATACAATCTGCTGTCCCTGATGAGCAGACTGGTGCACGATCTGAATCTGAAATTCTGTACGGAAGGCATCGAGACCGCGCAGGAACGCTCCCGGATCCAGAAACTGTTCCCGGACTATTACCAGGGCTTTTACTTCGGAAAACCCTGCGGCTATGAGGATTTCCTGAAGCAGTTCGTGACTGCGGCTTAATTTTATTGGCCGATGAGTCCGCGGATTCCCTGTTCCTCAAACGCCTTTTTATAGTCTTCCAGTTCCTGTCCGATCAGTTCATCAATGACCTGCATGCCCAGCAGCTCTACCGGAGCCCTGTCGTCAGTCAGCAGGTCATTTCCTGCTTCATAGGGTTCCAGATTGTCGGATACGGTTTCCATCATCTCTTGCAGCTGGTGATCTTTCAATTGCCGGGTTCCTTCTGTCAGGCAGGCTTCCAGTCCGGGACGTACCGACGCAAATAGTTCCCGGTTTGTGCTGCCGGACACGTCAGCCGTATACACTTCAGGGAATACTCTCGCGATGGTATCGGCCAGGTACCGGTTGATCGCTCCCTCGTGTTCGGAATACATATTCATATTTACTACCATAACGCCATTTTCCTTCAGATGCTCTTTTACCATGGAAAAGAATTCCACGGAAGACATCTGAAACGGAATGGTAATATCCTGATAGGCGTCAATCATGATCACATCATATTTCCGGTCGATTCCCTGCAGGTATGCCCTCCCGTCATAAGTCGTAACGGAAACGGATTCCGGCAGCGCAAAATAAGTGCGTGCCAGGTCCGTGATTTTTTCATCAATTTCCACCCCTTCCGTAACAGCGCCGGGGAAATACTGTCTGCACTGAGCCGCAAAGGTACCGGTCCCCATTCCCAGAACCAGAATCTCCCCATTTGTTCCGGCAGCCCCGTCATTTCCCGCCGCGTTTGTTTCGGCAAGCCCTGCCATGACCGGCGCCGCCAGCGCATAGTCATAGTACATGCCGGTCAGACCTCCATTCTTTAGCATAACAGACTGCACACCGAACAGCACATTCGTGGAAAGGATCACTCGATCCGGTTTCTCCTTTACCTGCAGATAATTGTAGACGGACTCCCCTTCATACAGCAGATCCGTTTCCCAGAACGCGAAACCTCCCATATTGCCAAATACCGCGCAGATTCCAAAAAGGATCAAGCTCACGATGCAGGCGATCCGCTTTCCTTTGGTACTGATAAAATAAATCAGCGCCAGAAGCAGCAGGATTCCGGCAAAGATCAGAAATGTAATGGCTGTCCCGACCGCAGGAATGGTAACAAAGGTGGGCAGAAACGTACCGATAATACTGCCGATCGTATTAAACGCGCCCAGAGTTCCCACCGTTTTCCCGCTGTCATCCAGACTGCTTACCGTATATTTCACCAGAGACGGCGTTACGGTCCCCAGCAGAAATAGGGGAAAAACAAAGATAACCATACAGGCCAGAAATGCCGCCCAGATCAGAAAGTTGGTGTTGATCGTCACGACCAGTACCGCGGAGATCAGCAGGATGATATATTTTCCCGCCACCGGAATCGCCGCGATCCAGACTGCGGCAATCAGCAGCCGCAGGTACAGTCTGTCCGGGTTCGGATTTTTATCCGCGCTTCTGCCGCCCCAGATATTGCCTAACGCCATGGCGATCATAATCGTTCCGATAATAATCGTCCACACGATCTGGGACGAACTGAAATAAGGTGCCAGCAATCTGCTGGCACCCAACTCTACCGCCATTACCGCCATACCTGCGAAAAATTCCGTCAGGTACAGATAATATTTCTTTTTTAAAATGGATTTCTGCTCCATGTAACCCTCCAGATCAATTAACCCTCTACCGGATGGCAGACATACAGTTCTCCATCAGCATCGCAATCGTCATCGGGCCTACGCCGCCCGGCACAGGCGTAATATAGGACGCTTTCGGCTCCACACTGGCATAATCCACATCGCCGCACAGCTTCCCGTTTTCCATTCGATGGATGCCGACGTCAATGACAACAGCCCCGTCCTTTACATAATCGGCGTCAATCGCCTTCGGTCTGCCCATTGCCACGATCAGGATATCCGCCTGTCTGGTCATTTCTTTTAAGTTCTGTGTCCTGGAATGACAGATCGTCACGGTGGCATTCTCCCGAAGCATTAAGGCTGCCGCCGGTTTGCCCACGATATTGCTTCTTCCGATCACAACGCAGTGTTTTCCGGCAGTGGAAATCCCGCTGCGCTTCAACAGCTGAATTATACCGGCAGGCGTACAGGATACAAAGCCCTTGCCGCCGGTATTCAGTGCGCCTACATTCTTCTCATGGAATCCATCCACGTCCTTTTCGGGACTGATCGTCTGGATCACCTTGAATTCGTCGATGTGCGCCGGCAGCGGCAGCTGTACCAGAATTCCGTTTACCGCCGGATTTCCATTCAGATCCCGGATCAGAGAAAGCAGTTCTTCCTCCGAAACCGTCTCTTCCAGTTCATAGGAAAGCGATTCGATCCCAATATACGCGCATGCCTTCTTCTTATTGTTCACATAAACGCTGGAGGCCGGATCTTTTCCCACCTGGATCACCGCCAGGCAGGCTGTCTTCCCCGCTTCCTTCAAGCGCGCCGCTTCTTCCTTCAGTTCATCCTTGATCTGCTGGGAAATTGCTTTCCCGTCAATGATATGTGCCATATCAATCTCCATTCTGTCTTACACATAAAGCGGATATTTCTCGCATAATGCCGCAACCGCGCTTCGTACCTCGTCCGCTTTTTCCTCATATTCAAACGCCGTCATCCTGATTAGGGAGGCAATCTCCTCCATCTCCGCAGCGCCCATTCCTCTTGTGGTAACCGCAGGGGTTCCGATCCGCACACCGGATGTCACAAACGGGCTTCTCGGCTCGTTGGGAACCGTATTCTTATTCAATGTGATATTTACACTGTCGCAGCGGTTCTGCAGTTCCTTGCCGGTAATCTCAGTATCCCGCAGATCTACCAGCATCAGGTGATTATCCGTGCCGCCAGTCAGAATCCGGAATCCGTTCGCGATCAGCGCCTTGCTTAACGCCTGCGCGTTATCAACCACTTTCTGCGCATAGGCCTTAAACTCCGGCTTCAGCGCTTCTCCAAAGCAGACTGCCTTCGCCGCGATCACATGCATCAGCGGACCGCCCTGAATGCCCGGGAAAATCGCCTTGTTGAAATTATATTTGCCGGCTGCTTCCGCATTGGCAAGGATCAGGCCGCCTCTGGGGCCGCGCAGCGTCTTATGCGTCGTAGTTGTAACCACATCCGCATACGGAAACGGCGACGGATGTACGCCTGCCGCAACCAGTCCGGCAATATGCGCCATATCTACCATCAGTACCGCGCCTACCTCATCGCAGACCTCGCGGAATTTCTTGAAATCAATCGTCCGCGCATAAGCGCTGGCGCCGGCTATGATCATCTTCGGATGTACTTTCTTCGCGGTTTCCCGCATCGCCTCATAATCGATAAAACCTTCGTCGTCAACGCCGTAAGGCACAATATTAAAATATTTACCGGAAATATTCACCGGACTCCCGTGGCTCAGATGTCCGCCGTGATCCAGGTTCATGCCCATCACGGTATCACCCGGCTCCAGAACGGCAAAAAATACCGCCAGATTCGCCTGTGCGCCGGAGTGCGGCTGTACATTGGCATAATCGCAGCCAAACAGCTTACATGCCCGGTCAATGGCAATCTGCTCCACAATATCCACCTTCTCGCAGCCGCCGTAATAGCGCTTTCCCGGATATCCCTCCGCATATTTATTGGTCAGCACACTGCCCATCGCCAGCATGACTTCCCTGCTTACAATATTCTCACTCGCGATCAGCTCGATCGTACTGCGCTGTCTCTTACATTCCGCCTGCAGGGCCGCGCCCACCTCCGGGTCGAGATTCGCTACCTGCGCCATCATTTCATCTACCATATCTTTCTCCTATCCGAATTTCTACAATGATGTTTAATTATAGACAACTCCCTGTCGGTTGTCAATTTAATTTGGAAAATCTATAACAATGACTGGTAAATATCCCGCTTCGACACGCCCCTGTCTTTTGCCACCTGTTTCATTGCTTCCTTATGCGGCATTCCCTGGCTCTCATAATACGCCATATGTTCGGAAATCTCCATGCTCTCCCACGCCTGTCTGCTTTCTTCTTCCAGCCTGGAAACGGGGATTCCCGCGATTACCAAAACAAATTCCCCTCTTGCCTCTGTCTCCTGATAGTACGCTGCCGCTTCCGATAATGATGTCTTCCAACCGTTTTCATGCAATTTCGTCAGTTCCTTACAGAGCGTAACGCTCCGATCCCCCAGTACCTCCAACAGTTCCGTCAGCGTTTTCCCCAACCGGTGCGGAGCTTCATATAATACAATGGTTCTGGTCTCGGTTTTCAGTTCTTCCAGAATCCGGCTGCGTTCCTTCTTATCCGGAGGCAAAAACGCCTCAAAGCAAAACCGTCTGGTAGCCTGTCCGGACATAGAAAGCGCTGTCACGCAGGCCGCCGGTCCGGGCAGCGCAGATACGGTAATTCCCGCCTCATAGCATTGCCGCACCAATTCTTCCCCGGGATCGGAAATCCCCGGCGTTCCGGCATCCGTAATGAAAGCGACCTGTTTTCCGGCCTGTAATTGTTCGACCAGATAAGCCGCTTTCTCAATTTTATTGTGCTCATGATAACTGGTCATGGGCGTATGAATTTCAAAATGATTAAATAATTTCCGGCTGTGCCGGGTGTCCTCCGCCGCCACCAGATCCACTTCTTTCAATGTACGCAGGATCCGTACACTGATATCCTCCAGATTACCAATAGGAGTGGGGCATAAGAAAAGAGTTCCTGCCATGATCTTCCTCCTTACCTATGCCCCTTATTATAACGAATCTTTATGTAAAATACAACTTCTTTTACTGCTCTTTATCCTCCTCCAGATAGTACAAATACACATCCTCCAGATTCAGGCCCCGCCGGATCCTGGGGGTTCGTCTATTTATAGAACCGCGGCCGGGTCATGAGCGTACCGTCGGAGGCGTTGACCGTAAACAGAGCCAGGCTTTCATCCTCGCTGTTATAAAAATCCCACACCGGGATCAGATCATATCCGTTTCCGTCCGATTCCTGAAGCATATAGCCCAACCGCGCATTGCTTGCTTCATTGTTGATCCCCGGATCGAACAACGTCAGATTTTTAAAATAAAGGCCGTTCTGCTCCACGATCTTTGCAACGTCGTTCCAGGTGATCAGTTCTGCCGGTACCTTCGTCATTTTTTCAAGTTCCAGCGGAGCGTTATAGCCAAACTGCATGATCCCGTTATCTCCTACCACCACATACAGCTGTTCCGGGAGCTGCGCATATGGGAATCCTTCCTTTATTTTTACCTCACCCACACTGACGCCCTGTTCCGCAGCCAACTGCTTTCTCTGTTCTTCCGCCGCTTCCGCCGCTTTCTCTTTCTCTTCCTGCAGCGTTCTTTCCATCGCCGCATTAGGTTTGAACACATTCACGGGTACGGCATCGATCACATGAGAAAACCGAATGCACCATCCCCGGCGGAGTTCGATCGTCCTGGGCGTTCCCACCAGCTTATCCGGATTATCATCCTGCTGGTTTCCGTCTGGTATCATTTCAAAGACCTCCTGACACGCTCCCTTTACAGAAGCAACCTGTACGCCGGTGATCCCGATTTTTTCCAGAAATGCTTCCGCCTGCTTTTGGGCTTCGCTTTTCGTGATCTCCAGCTTATATTTATCGGCTTCTTGTTCCTGTCCCCGCCACAATTCCCGGTATTCTCCCGCCCGGACGACCTGTCCTCGCTCTGCAGACAATTTTTCCGTATCCGGATAACGGATATAGAAAGCCTCCGCGCTTTGCTCTCCGTCTTCCCCCAGATAATTCGTCACAGAAAACCTACAGATATCTTCTCCGACCTTTCCTTCCGCAGCGGCTGTCTGTTTTTTATCTGTCCTGTTTTCTCCTTCCACCGTTTCTGTCTGAAACTTTTCAGGGGTTCCCTCCCATGTCAGGCCGGCCGTTTTCCCAATCTCCGCCGCAAGGTCCGACACGAATTTCTCATCAAACGTCTTTACCCTTGTCCGGATCCGATATACCTGTTCCGCATCCGGCACCTCGACAGACAGATGAAATTTCATCGCTATGCCGTAACTGCTGACAGGTGCTTCCAGATCACAGCTTTCCGGGGCTCCGATTTCCGCAAGCCGGGATACCTTTAAAGACGGCGCGTATGCCGTCGTATCCTGCGCCCGGTATTCCTCCTTCAGCGTTGCTTCCGGCGCCATAGTTTCTTCCTGTTTTTCTTCCGCACAGCCGGACAATAAAACCACAGCCAGAATCCCGGCTGTGGCTGTTTTTATAATCCTTCTTCCGCTCCTCATAATCTCCTCCGTTCCGGAGCGTTTACACGACGATTTTACGCCCCATCATACTAAATCTATCTTAATCCAAATGTATGTAAATCTTTTGATGGAGTTGTAAAGGAACTGTAAAAATTTCGGAATCTGACATCTCTTATGTTTCCCGATAGATCGCCTGCACCTCTTCCGTATAAACATTCTCCCGCTCATAGATGATAAACGGTTTTTCCACCTTCATGAACACGCCGCCGCCCCGCAGTCCTTCCACCAGCACCATGATCGCCTCCTTGTCCGCGTAAGAGTGTACCGTTCTCAGCCGCTTAGGCTCCACATGATAGTCGTGCATCAGGGTGATGATCTCCTGCAGGCGGGACGGTCTGTGCACCATATACAGACGCCCCCGTTCCTTTAACAGGGCCGACGCCTCCCGGATCACATCCTCCAGAGTACACAGCACTTCATGCCGCGCGATAGCTTTCGGCAGATCCGGATTTTTCAGTCCGTGCCGATCGTTCATGTATGGGGGATTCACTGTCACCACGTCAAAAACGGCGCGCCCGAACAGGGCCGACGCCGTCTTAATATCGCCTTCCACCACTTCGATTTTATCCTGTAATCCGTTTAAGGCTATGCTCCGCCTCGCCATCGCCGCGCTTTCCGGCTGAATCTCCAGCGCCCGAAAGCTGCTGCCCTTGCCCTTGGCTTCCATGAGAATGGGGATCACGCCGGTTCCGGTTCCCAGATCCAGCACCAGTTCCCCTTCTTTTGCCCGCGCAAATTCCGAAAGCAATACGGCGTCCATGCCGAAACAGAACTTATCCTTATGCTGAATGATCCGATATCCCTTAATGTTCAGATCGTCCAGCCGTTCGCCTTCTTTAAGCTCAATCATCGATCTTGGACTTTCCTTCCCGCTGCTCCAGCGCTTCCAGTTTCTTCAACTCCGTATCTTCCGTACTCATCTTATCATACCGTTTCTTCTTCCGGAACCGAAGCGCCTCCACCGGATATTCCCGGATCTCTTTTTCGTCATTGACCTCAACGATCACCTTTACCCGCTGGCGAAGCACGCTGACGCTGGAAACCTCGCCCCTCAGGTGCTCCTCCCGGATCTCCACCTGATCGCCCACATTGGGCAGTTTGGAATTCAGATATTCATAGGTCTCCTGCTCATTCTGCAGACAGCACATCAGTCTGCCGCAGACGCCGGAAATCTTGGTCGGATTCAAAGAGAGGTTCTGTTCCTTTGCCATCTTAATGGAAACCGGCGCGAAGTCCGCCAGATAGGTATGGCAGCAAAGCGGTCTGCCGCAAATGCTGATGCCGCCCACCATCTTCGTCTCATCGCGCACGCCGATCTGGCGCAGCTCGATCCGTGTCCGGAATACGGCTGCCAGCGACTTTACCAGCTCCCGGAAATCGATCCTGCCGTCCGCCGTAAAATAAAACAGCAGTTTGTTATTGTCAAACGTATATTCAGCGCCGATCAGTTTCATTTCCAGACCGTGCTTTTCAATCTTTTCCAGACAGATCTCAAAGGCTCGCTTCTCTTTCTCCCGGTTTTCCGCCTCTGTCTTATCGTCCTCCGGCGTAGCGATCCGGATCACGTCCTTCAGGGGCGCGATAATGCTCTCTTCCGGCACTTCTCTTACGCCTGCCACCACGTCGCCGTACTCAATGCCCCGGGCTGTCTCCACAATGACATGCTGCCCTCTTTTTATATCAAGGCCGGCCGGCCCGAAGAAATAAATCTTGCCGGCTCTTCTGAATCTTACTCCAACTACTGAAACCATATTTCCTCCATCTATCCGCTATTTGTTCCGCATTTTCTCATGAATCGTCATGAATAACAGCTGCATCGTCAATTCAAAATTTACATTGGCGCGAAGCCGTACCTTTGCTTTATCCAGTGCCTCCAGGATCTCCTGCAGTCCGTCAAAACCGCAGAGCGAAGCCTGTCTGCGGATCTCCCGCAGTTCCTCCCCGAAGAGCAGACCGTCTACATCCCGTACCGCCTTAAACAGCAGCACATCCCGGTACCACATCGTCATCAGGTTCAGATAATCGTAAATATCCGCCTTATAGTTTCCGGCGTCCTCAACCGATGCGACTAGCTGCTCAATGCTCATCTCTTTCGCATGCCGGAGGATATGTAACGCGCTGCTTTTCAGCGCTTCAAACTGTTCGGACACGGCGTACCACACAGCCTTCCCGACATTGCCGCCGGAAAACCGCGCCGCGATCTTCGCCTGATAATCCGGAATCTGCTTCTCCTTCATCAGATATTCCTGGATCTGCTGTTCTCCGACCGGACGGATATTGAGCAATACGCAGCGGGACATGACTGTCGGCAGAAATGCCGCCGCGTTATTGGTCAGAAACAGGATCACAGCGTAAGCCGGCGGCTCCTCAATCGTCTTTAAAATGGCGTTCTGCGCCGCCGCATTTAACTTCTCCGCCTCATCAATGATATAAATCTTATACGGGCTGCTGTACGGTCTGATCACAATATCCCCGTTTAACTGCTCCCGCACATCGTCCACACTGATCGTATTCGGTTTTTCATGCGTGATCCAATGAATATCCGGCTGACTGCCGCTCTCACACTGCTTACAGGAATGACACACGCCGCAGGGCCTCCCCTGATCGGCCTCACACTGCAGGGCAGCCGCGAATACACCGGCCAGTGTCCGTTTTCCGCTGCCGTCTTCCCCGTTTAAAATATAGGCGTGCGCCGTCTTTCCCGTTTCAATCGCATTCCGAAAATGCTTCACGATATGCTCTTGTCCCAGAATCTGTTCAAACGAAATCATACTCTATCAACCTCCATGCCCGTTTATTCTAACATACCCCTTGTCAAATTGCAAGCCGGCTCAGATAATACCCCTCTCTTACGCCGAGCGCGCTGACCTTGATTTCTTCCACCTGAAACGTCTCCAGGATTGCGTACAGAATACAAAGTCCCGGCAGGATCGTATGCGTCCGATCCGGCAGGATCCGCACGATATCCGTCATGGTTTCCTTTGGTTTCTGCAGATAGCGCAGAAGGATCGCGCTGACGTCCTTTCGCTCCATTTCCCGGTTTTTCTCCTTCCCGCTCCATTCATTGCAGAGCTTCAGCGCGGCCCGGATACTTCCGCCTACGCCGCACAGACTCCGGCAGTCCGTTTCTATCCCCCGAAACTGCGCCAGCCGTTCTTTCGCGTGATGCCGGATCGCCTCCATCTCCGCCCTGCTGGGAAATACTTTCGATACATATTTCTTGTACAGGCTCAGCGACCCCATGGGAATCGAAAACGCCCGCTTCATGCATCCGTTTTCATAAAAAACCAGCTCCGTGCTTCCGCCGCCGATATCCGCCAGCACGCCGGTATCCAGCTTCATTCTATAGCCGGCTCCGATAAAATCACATTCCGCTTCCATTTCTCCGGACAGCACGTCCACCGGGATTCCAACCGCTTCTTCGATAGCTCGTACCACATCCCGGGAATTTACCACGTTTCGGACAGACGCCGTGGCGAACGCCGCCAGCCGGTCCAAACCGATGCTGTCGGAAATATGCTTAAAATCCTTCAATACCCTGACGGTCTCCGCAATCCCCTTTTCGCTCAGATACCCGTCTGCATCCACATAGGCCGCCAGCCCCAAAGTCGCCTTTTTATTAAAGATATTTTTCAGGCTGCCGTCTTCCTTTTCCCCATACACTGACAATCGCACCGTATTGGAGCCAATGTCAATCACACCATTCATCGCTTTTCATCCTCTCTTTTTCTTTTTTATTGCTGTTGTTTTATTGTTGCCTTCAGCTGTTCCAGACATGCCGCAAACTCCACATTTTCATACCGCGTTTGAATTCCCGCCTGCTTCAGCTTCTCCTCGCTGAAATCCTCCGTATCCGCCAGAAACCGTCTGCACAGTTCCGCGTATCGGTGATTCGTCTGCTGCCGTTCTCTGGAAAGCGCCCGGCTAAGCCGGAGTCCGTCCTCCACCTCGATATACAGCGGCACTACTTGCTCCGCCCCATAATAATCCCGGATCTTCATATAGGATTCCAGCGTGCCGATATACAGATAGCTGTCTTTCTCTAAAACGATCCGCCCATCGTCAACGGTAAAATACCGCCAGGGGCCGTGTACGGTCTGATAGACGCGCTGCTCTACGATTTTACCGGCGGCCGACAGCCTTTGAAATTCTGTTTCATCCGTAAAAAAATACTCTCTTCCGTTTTCTTCCCCGGAACGTATCGGTCTTGTAGTATACCCAACAACCGGTTTTATATGCAGTTCTTCACAGTGCAGGAGCGCTTCATACAGGCTGTCCTTGCCGGAAGCGCTTTTCCCCATCAGAATATATAATCTTCCCATGTTTCCCTCATTTCCGCGCTGTCAGCCGCGCCGCTATCCTCGCCGCTTACGGCGTATCCTGCTCTTTATTCCGGAATGCCGCGGATCTCCAGTCCGCTTTCCGCATAGCGGATCAGAACCGCCGCCCGCTCCGCTGTCAGCTCCTCTCCGGCCGCCACGATCGGACTTCCCGGCGGATACACATAAATCGCATCTTCCACCGTTTGCCCGATATGTCCGGCAATCCATTCTGTCTGCCTGTCCGACGTCTGTGCGTCTCCGGTTTTCTGCTGCCCCAGTTCTGCGTCGATCTCCCGTAAGGCTGCCGCCAGGCGCCGGAAACCTGCTTCCGTATCCATGCAGGAGGTCAGCGCCGTCACATAATCGTAGCCTGCCATTTCCGGCTCCAGCCGGTACTCCCGCAGCTTTTCCTTCAGCCAGCTTCCGTATCGCGGTCCGGCTGTTTTATTATACTTCCGCAGAGAGATCAGAATTCTGGACGGGTCCTGTCCGGCAAGCCGGGGTATATACAGATTCCGCAGTTCGGCCGTCTGCCCGTAAAACCACTGCAGCCGCTTTGCAAACTGCGTAAACAGCGCCGGGCCTTCTTCTGCCAGATACCGCAGACAGCTGTCGATGCTGCTCATCAGGACATAGGACGGGGAACTGCTCTGATAGATGCGCAGAAACTTCTCCACGCCGCTTCTCGGCAGCAAGTCTCCCTGACAGTGCAGCAGCGCCGTCTGTGTCAGCGCCGGCAGCGTCTTATGCAGACTCTGGATCACCGCGTCAGCACCCTGCCTGACCGCCGACTCCGGGAAAAATTTATGATACGAAAAATGCGCGCCATGCGCCTCGTCGACGATCAGCGGCACGCCCCGTCTATGGCAGAGCTGCGCGATCCTTCCGATATCCGACACGATCCCGTCATAGGTGGGAGATACCAGGATGACCGCTTTCGCCTGCGGAGTTTCTTCCAGCGCTTTGGCGATCTGCTCCGGTTCGATCCCGCCGTTGATTCCCAGATCCGGCAGTTCCTTCGGATATAGATAAACCGGTTTTAACTGCCGCAAAAAAACCGTATTGTAAACGGACTTATGACAGTTGCGCGCCATGATCACGGTTTCCCCCGGCTCTGCTGCCGCACTGAGAGCCGCCTGAATCCCGCAGGTACTTCCGTTTACCAGAAAATACGTGGCATCTGTCCCATACTGTTTTGCCGCCCAATCCATGCAGTCCCGCAGGATCCCTTCGGCATGGTGCAGGTCGTCAAATTCCGTGATCTCGGTAATGTCGATGGCGTAGGGCAATTCTCCCGGCGCCGCCGGATTCCGTTTATGCCCCGGCATATGGAAGGGATACCAATCCGATTCTCCGTATTCTTTTAATTTCTCATACAGCATAATATCTGATCTCCCCTGCCGGCATCGGTTTTCCGGCAATCATTTCCTTATTACTTAATTATATCATATCCGTAAGAGGAAAGAAAGCGGGACTTGCGCCCCGCCCTCTTTGAAAGGAAAAAATATGAATACTAAAAACCAAAAGTAAAATGATTATTTACTGGTACTGTACAATATCGATCCATCTCTGCAGCAGGTCTTCTTCCCCCGGCACATGCTTGGATAATCTGGCAGCCGCTACAACCGGCAGCCACTGCTGTACATACCGTTTTGCTGTCTGACTCTTCTCGCAGAACTTATCCAGATACAGATCCGCGATCTCTGCATTGTACAGACACAGCCACAAATAAGAACGCGCTACATCCGCGCTGGCATTCCCCTGCGTCGCATGGTTCCAGTCGATGATATACGGAACGCCGTCGGAAATAATGATATTCTGCGGCGTAAAGTCCCCGTGGCACACTTTCTTATGCTTGGGAGCGCCGTCCAGGATCGTAAGCAGCTCATACTTCTTCGTCGCGTCCAGCCCGGAATTGTTGATCCGGTCCATCAGCTTATCCTTTAACTTCGGCAGGTTCGGGCACCGTTTGGAATGCATATCCAGCTGGATATCAACCATCATATCCACATACTGTTCCACATTCTCCGGATCTTCCTCCATCATCTGCAGCAATGTCTTTCCCTCTATCATATCCATGGTCATGGCAAGTTTCCCGTTGATCTCCCGAACTTCCTTTACCTTGGGGATGTTCAGCCCGATCTCCTCGATCCGCGCGGCCACATAAGCCTCGTTCAATACGTCCGCCTTCGCGTAGCCTTCGTTAAATACCTTCACTGCCAGGTTGCCTGATTTATAAATCTCATTAAATCTGCCTTTCGCAATCAACTGCTCTAATTCCATAAATAAAACTCCTTTCTGGTCTCTAAAAATTCTGCCTCTCTTATGCTTTTTATTGTAACGCATTTATGCAAAAGAAACTATACAAACTTTCCTTTTTTTATTGTGCAAATTGCACAATAACTTTTCGCAGTTTCCATTTTTTTCGTCATCTTCTCCATTTTCACACATTTTACGCAAGAAATTCAACGCAATTCCATTTTTTGTTCATCATCTGTTCATAATCTCAGCCTATACTGTGGCCATAGCATGAAGGTCAGAAAGACCTGAAGCTACTTTTCATAATGTTTCCTTTTTCCTTATTGTAGCAGGCAGAGCCTGCATACGACCTTTTTTCTCAAACAAAAGCCTTCGGTTTCCCCGTGAAGCCGAAGGTTTTTTGCATTTTCTCTTTCCACTTTCTTTTTCTGCAGGAAACGCTTGATTATTCTGTGCCGAACCCCTATACTGATAAAGAATAACCTGTACATTCAACAGAGAAAAACGGAGTAGAATTATGAACAATCTTATGAAAAACAATCCTGTCGTCTGGGCGGATATCCCGGATGTTGACATCATCCGGGCAGACGATACATACTACATGATCAGCACTACCATGCACCTGATGCCGGGCGGCGTGATCTTCCGTTCTTACGACCTGATCCACTGGGAAATCGCGACCTATCTGTATGAGATCCTGGAGGACTCAGCGGGAGAACGGCTCGAGGACGGACGCGGCATTTACGGCGCCGGCATGTGGGCGGCAACGCTGCGCTGGCACAACGGAAAATTTTATGTGATCTTTGTCGCAAACGATACCCGCGACCAGGACATTTCATTTCTGTTTGTGTCGGACCGGATCGAAGGACCCTGGGAGAAACGCAAGATCAAGGGCTTTTATCACGACTGCTCGCTCTATTTTGAAGGAGACCGGCCGTTTATCGTTTCCGGCAACGGCAATCTGCGTCTGGTGGAAATGAAACCGGATCTTTCAGAACCGCTGCCGGGCGGGATCGACAAGATCATTATCCGGGATACCGATTTTGTCAGCCTGCGCTTTGAGGGATCGCATATGTACAAGATCAACGGCAGATATTATATTTTTATGATCCACTGGCTGCGCTACGGTTCAAAACGCCGCGTGGAAGCGTGCTTTTTCTCCGATACCATAGACGGGGAATACCGCGGCAGCAATATTTTAGACGACGACATGGGCTACCACAATGCAGGCGTGGCGCAGGGCGGCATCGTAGATACGCCTGACGGGGACTGGTACGCCATGCTCTTTCAGGATCACGGCGCGGTCGGCCGGATTCCCGTACTGGTGCCTGTTACATGGGACGCCAAAACCGGATTCCCGATTTTCGGCGTCAACGGAAAGGTTCCGCATTGGATTGAAACCAAATCGACCCGTCCCGGATATGTCTATGAACCGATCGTCATTTCGGACGATTTTAACTATGCGCCGGGAGAACGGCTTCATCCCGCATGGCAGTGGAACCACATTCCCGACAACCGTCTGTGGAGTTTGACCGAGCGGCCCGGTTTTCTTCGCCTTCGGACAGGGCGGCCCGTGCCAAACGTCACCCTCGCCCGTAACTCACTGGGACAGCGGACTATGGGACCGGTATGCGAAGGTTCCGTGAAGCTTGACGTCTCCCACCTTTCGGAAGGCGACTACGCGGGGCTGTGCGCGATGCAGAGCCACTACGGTTTTCTCGCCGTTACCCGCCGAAACCGGGAAAATTATATTGTCATGCTTACCCGCAGTGAACAGCGGTACGGCTCCCGCGGCGACAACCGTCCCGGCATCGAGCAGGCCTGTGTCAAACTGGACGGAACTACGGCAGAACTGATGATCCGCTGCGATTTTCGGGATAATATCGATCTGGCGGAATGCTTCTACCGCAAAAACGGTGAATGGGTAAAGATCGGCCCTGCCCTGCAGATGCTCTACACCCCGGATCATTTCATGGGCTACCGCTATGAGCTCTGCTGTTTTGCGACAAAAAAAGCCGGCGGATACGCCGACTTTGATTCCTATGAGATTCGGGTGTTGGAATGAGCATATTTCGCACATTGACGGGATTCTCTTAAAACCCCGGAATACCGCATAAAATAAGGACAGAATGGCATTTCTTACCATGCTGTCCTTTTCTTCTGCGCCGCCAGGGGTTCGAACCCTGGACACCCTGATTAAGAGTCAGGTGCTCTACCAACTGAGCTAGCGGCGCCTATCTGCGCTTTCGTACAGTCTGTACAACTGTGACGCAAATAGGATTATATACAAGTTTCCCGGAAAATGCAAGCACTTTTTTTATTTTTTTCGATTCTACCTCCGATTCCTCCAATCGCATCCGTTCAGGATCTGCATGACCTCCCGCAGCGAGCAGCAAAAACAGCACAGCTTTCGCTGGATGCGGGGGTTGTCATAACAAAAGCCCTGCCATCTGCATCTGCAGCGCCATTTCATTCCCATAACCTTTCCCCCTGTTTTCCATTCACGACTTACCACTTTCATACATAGTATATTCGCAAAAGCCGCAGACGCCACCGAATTCCCTGTCTCTATCGCCGAATGATCATTTTATGGATGGGATTGCCCATAGCGGAAAACCGTTCTTCATATTCCGTCATCACATTTCCGGCGCTTAATTCCGGATCACGGTGCAGATCAAAGGTATGCGCGGTCACCGTCCACCCCGCCGCTTCCGCCTGTTCCAGGGAAAATCGGAACAGGTCGGCATTGTCTGTTTTAAATTCCACAGTGCCGTCCGGCGCCAGGATCCGGTCATAGCGGTTTAAAAACTGCACGGAAGTCAGTCGCCGTTTCGCATGCCGGTCTTTCGGCCAGGGATCGGAGAAATTCAGATAAATCTTATCCACTTCTCCCGGTTCAAAGACGTCCGTGATCGCTTCCGCGTCCATCCGAACAAAGATTACGTTGGGGAGTTTCTGTATCTGCTGTTTTTCCACCGCACGGATCAAAACGCTGGAATACTTCTCAATTCCTACATAATAAATATCCGGGTTCCGGGCAGCCAGCTCCATCAGGAATTTTCCTTTTCCCATACCGACTTCGATCTGAAGCGGCCTGCCGCCGGACCGCGTTTTCCAGGTACCTTTTTCTCCCTCCGGTTCTGTGATCACATAGATACTTTCCTCCATCGCTTCTCTGGAACCGGGCACATTTTTCAGACGCATTGCAGACCTCCGCTGTTTTTTCTGACTTATATTTGTAAATAATACACAAAATTCAGGGGGAAGTAAATAGAATTTTAGCAAATTTCCTCTGGCATTTTAGAAAAAAAGTAGTAGAATGTATGTAGTTGTGAAAGGAGAGAGGTGACACTATGCCCAGAGAAATTAACCAGGTAATTGAACAGTTGTCTAAGATTGAAGCATCTTCTGCCGAAATCCTTTCCGGCGCGGAGGAGCAGAAACGTGCCTATGCCGCCGAAATGGAACAAAAGAAAAAGGAATTTGACAATGCGCTGAGTGAACAGACCGAAGCCAAATTAAAAGAGCTGCGGGACACGCTGAACGCCGAGGCCGAACAGAATCTGCAGGCGCTCCGTGCGGAAACGGAGACGCAGTCGAATCGGCTGGAGGAATGGTACAACGCAAACCACACCCGTCTGGCAGAGGAACTGTTTGAGCAGATTGTGAGGTCATAGCCTATGGGAAGTTTAATTGCTTACAGCGGACTGACCACTAAGATCCGCGCCATGCAGAGCAAGCTGATCACCCCGGAAGAATATCGGGAGATCGCCGGCCTGACATCTGTCCCTGAGTTATTTGCTTATCTGCAGAAACATCCGGGATACAATCAGTTATTTGCCCGCATGGATCCCGCGGAGGTACACCGCGGCGATATCGAAGCGCTTCTCCGTGGCAGCACCTATCGCGACTTTACAAAGATTTACAGCTTTGCCGGCCAGAAACAGCGGAAATTCCTGGACTGCGTTTTTATCCTTTATGAGGTTTCCGTATTAAAGCGGTATTTGCGCAATATCCTGGACAGCCGTCCTGATTCTGCCATACAAGTCGTACAGAATGATTTTGAACTGCATTCCCGGATCGACACGAGACGGGTCGCCGAGTCTGCCAATATCGATGAATTTATCCACAATCTGGAAGGTACGGCCTATGAACAGCCGTTATTGAAGCTGCGGCAGACCGGTTCCGAACTGACGCTTTTCGATTACGAGATGTGTCTGGATCTGATCTATTATACCAAGATATGGAAATCAAAGAACAAATTCTTCAAGGGTGAAGAGTTGGATATGATCACGGAGAACTACGGCATGCGGATCGATATGCTCAATATCATCTGGGCTTACCGGTCTAAGAAATATTACAGGCTCTCCACGGCACAGATCTATTCTTTCCTGATCCCGATCTATTATAAACTGCGTGCCCCTGAACTGCTTGCGCTTTCAGAAGCGGAATCCATGGACCGGTTCTTTGAGATCCTGTCCGGAACCCATTACGGCAAATATTTTACAAAGGAGAAGCTTGCGGAGGTTTCTTCCATGGAACAGATAGAATCCGTCGCCGCAAAACAGATGCATCTTAAGAATTTTCGAAAGCATCCGTATTCCATTGCGTGCATTACCACATTTTTGTTTTTAAAACAAAAAGAAATCCGTAACCTGACAACAGCCACTGAATGTATCCGTTATGGTTATCCACCGGATGTCATTTTGGAAAACATTGTATAACGGAGGTGATAAACAGTGATAGAAAAAATGAATTTCATCAGCGTTACCGGCCCCAAGCACGATATTGACCGGGTCATCGACAATTATATCAGTCGGCATGAAATCCATTTAGAAAATGCGTTAGAAGAACTGCAGGGCACTGCGAAGCTGAGTGCCTATACGGAAACCAATCCCTACCGGGATTCGATCCGTCTCGCAAATGAACTCATCGGCTATACAGACGGCGTTAAGCCGGAAGCGGCGCTGCCCGCCATGACGGTAGATGAATCCATGGCATATATCCGGGATCTGGTACCGCAGTTTGCAGAGATCAAAGCGGAGATCGAACAGCTGCAAAAAGAACGGGACCAGCTGCAGGACGCATTTGACAAGATCGCGCCGTTCCGGGGACTGCAATATGACGTTTCCCGAATCCTGAACTTCCATTTTCTGCGGTTCCGGTTCGGGCGGATCCCGGTTCAGTACTGGACTCCATTTTCCACGTATTCCGCGGAAGATCCTTCTATGGTATTTATCCAGTGCGCAGCCGATTCCCAGTATATCTGGGGTGTATATTTTGTTCCGGTAGCGGAGCATGACAAGGTGGACGCCGTCTACGCGTCGCTCCATTTTGAAAAGACTTTCATTCCGGAAGAATACGACGGGACGCCGGAGGACGCCTGCAGCGCGATTCAAACAAAGCTGGACGCGCTGGATGCCCGGCTGCAGGAAGCAAATGCGCGCTTTCAGGAGCGGATTGCCGCTGAGAAGCCGAAGATCTTCCGGGCTTCCGAAAAGGTACAGCGCGCCTCTGAAAACTTTGACGTTCGGAAGATGGCCGCCATTACCGCCAATGAAGGAAATGTGTTCTACATTATCTGCGGCTGGCTGACAGAACCCGAAGCCAAAGCGCTGATGCAGGAAACGGCAGGCGATCCCAATGTAGTGATCCTGCTTGAGGAACCCGCCTCAGCCAAACATTCTTCTCCGCCGACCAAACTGCGGAACTGGCGCTTTTTCAAACCCTTTGAACTATTTATCCGGATGTACGGGCTGCCGGCTTACAACGAATATGATCCGACTCCGTTTGTGGCGCTTTCCTATGCTTTTATCTTCGGTGCCATGTTCGGTGATGTGGGACAGGGGCTTCTGCTGCTGATCGGCGGCTGGCTGCTGTACCACTTTAAGAAGGTTCCGCTGGCAGGTATTATTTCCCGCGCGGGTATCTTTTCCATTCTGTTCGGATTTCTGTTCGGCAGCGTCTTCGGATTTGAGGACTGGATCGAACCCCTGTGGCTCAGACCGAAGGAAGAAACCATTGATGTTCCTTTTGTGGGGACGCTGAATACCGTTCTGGTCGTCGCCATTGCTTTCGGTATGTTTATGATCCTGGTTACCATGATCCTAAACATTATTAACGGCCTGCGGGAAAAGAATCTGGAAAATGCCGTATTCGGCAACAACGGAATCGCCGGCATCGTATTTTACGGTTCTCTGGTCCTGGTGATCGTTCTGTTTATGACAGGCCACAGCCTGCCGGCAGGCATCGTCATGGCAGTTATGTTCGGGATCCCGCTGCTTCTGATCGTATTAAAGGAACCGCTGACCAACCTGATCCGGCACAAAGCCGAGGTGATCCCCGGCAGCAAGGGAATGTTCGTTGTGCAGTCCTTCTTTGAACTGTTTGAAGTGCTTTTAAGCTACTTCTCCAACACCATTTCCTTCGTCCGTATCGGCGCCTTTGCCATCAGCCACGCGGCTATGATGGAGGTTGTCCTGATGCTTGCCGGATATACGGCGGAGAATCCAAACGCCAATATTCTTGTTGTCATTCTGGGCAATCTGTTCGTCTGCGGCATGGAAGGCTTAGTTGTGGGAATCCAGGTACTGCGTCTGGAATATTACGAGATGTTCAGCCGGTTCTATAAAGGTACCGGCCGGGAATTTGTCCCTTATACAAAAACAACCAACCGCTAAGTTGGTTTCAATAATCATTCTATAAAACAGGAGGATATCATCATGTTAGTTAAGATCACTTTATTTATCGCATTAGTATTAAGCATTGTCGTTCCTTTTATCGCGTTCTTCGCCGGAGAGAAAAACCGGGGCCGTTATAAGAAAGCGCTGATCGGGAATGTAGTCGCGTTTTTCGGCATTATTGTTTTAGCTGAAATCGTTCTGTTTACCGGCGACGTTTCCGCTGCCGAGCAGACGCTGACAGAATCCCCTGCTTTCGCTACCGGACTCGGCTATCTGGCTGCCGCTCTGGTAACCGGTATGTCCTGTATCGGCGGCGGTATTGCCGTTGCCTCCGCAGCTTCTTCCGCACTGGGCGCAATCAGCGAAGATTCTTCGATATTCGGTAAGTCTCTGGTATTCGTTGGTCTGGCCGAAGGTGTTGCCTTATACGGTTTGATCATTTCCTTCATGATCCTGGGCAGACTGTAATTTGCGCAATCAAATGGAGTCCGTGTAAACACTCCGGATTGGAGATTTTTTATGAAGCTATTCTTAATCAGTGACAACATAGACACTTATACCGGCATGCGTTTAAGCGGGATTGAGGGTGTGGTTGTTCATGAAAAACAGGAATTACGGGAAGCGTTGGAAAAAGCCTTTTCCGACAAGGACATTGGCATTGTTCTGCTGACCGAGAAATTCGGACGGGAATTTCCGGAGATCATCGACGACGTCAAACTAAACCGCCGTCTCCCGCTGATCGTGGAGATCCCGGACCGGCACGGAACAGGCCGTAAGCCCAACTTCATTACCGACTATGTCAATGAAGCCATCGGTATTAAACTGTAAAGGATGTGATAGGTTTGAATATTGAAGATAAACTGGAACATTTTGTGGATGTGTCCAAACAGACCGCCATGCAGAGATCCCATGCTCTGGTGGCAGATTATAAGGAACAGCTTGACAACAGTTTCGAGGATCACAAGGCAGAAGCCATCCGCAAATCCGAGCTCGCGCAAAAAAGTGCAGCAGACAGCCTGCAGCGTGCGCACCGGAAGGAGCTGTCCCATGAGCAGCTGAAGATCAAACGGGAATTAAGCGTAAGAAGCAGCCAGTTAAAAAATCAGCTCTTTACGGAAGTTCTGGAAATGATCGCAGCGTTCCGGAAAACGCCGGAATATGTGGAAGTGCTGAAAAATCAGATTCAAAAAGCCAGAACAGAGGTTTCAGATACGGAAGACATGACCATTTATATCGATCCGGAAGACAGCGCTTATCTGGAGCAGCTTTCCGCGGAAACCGACACCAGGCTTACGGTCAGCAGCTATTCCTTTATGGGCGGCACCCGGGCGGTTATCCCGTCGAAGAACATATTGATCGATGAATCCTTCCAGTCAAAGCTGGAGGAGGTTCGGGACCATTTCAACTTTAACACGAAACAATAGGAGGTCTCGCCATGGCGGAAAAAACAGGGATTATATATGGGATTAACGGACCTGTCGTCTATATTAAGGGGAAGACGTCCTTTCGGATGGGCGAGATGGTCTATGTAAGTGAAGAAAGACTGGTGGGGGAGATCATCGGACTGACCGATGAGCAGACCACCATTCAGGTTTATGAGGAAACCAGCGGCTTAAAGCCCGGAGACAAGGTATACGGTACGGACAGCGCCATTTTCGTTACGCTGGCTCCCGGTATCGTCAATAATATCTTTGACGGGATCGAGCGTCCTCTGTCTGAGATCGCGAAGCAGTCCGGTTTCTATATCAGCCGGGGGATCAGTGTAGATTCTCTGGATACGAAAAAACTCTGGGATGTGCATATGATCACCGCACCGGGCAGTCCGGTCGGCGGCGGTTCCCGGATCGCGGAAGTACAGGAAACAAGCGCCGTCCTTCACAAGGTAATGGTTCCGCCCGATCTGGAAGGTACCATTGTAAGTGTGGTTCCGGACGGAAAATACACCATCGAAGATACGATTGCCGTACTGCAGACGCCGGACGGCAAAAAGATCAATCTGACTATGACACAGCGGTGGCCGATCCGGGTTCCCCGGCCTACCAGCCGGCGGTTCGCGGCTACCCGTCCGCTGATCACCGGACAGCGGATCCTGGATACCCTGTTCCCGATCGCCAAAGGCGGCACAGCGGCCGTTCCCGGCGGTTTCGGAACCGGCAAGACAATGACGCAGCATCAGATCGCGAAGTGGTCTGACGCGGATATTATCGTATATATCGGATGCGGAGAGCGTGGAAATGAGATGACCCAGGTTCTGGAAGAATTTTCCGAACTGGTGGATCCCCGGACCGGCAATCCGCTGATGGACCGTACCATTCTGATCGCCAATACCTCCAATATGCCGGTTGCCGCCCGTGAGGCGAGCATTTATACCGGCATTACACTGGCGGAGTATTACCGGGATATGGGGTATCATGTAGCAATCATGGCGGATTCGACCTCCCGTTGGGCAGAGGCGCTGCGTGAGCTGTCCGGCCGTCTGGAGGAAATGCCGGCGGAAGAAGGCTTCCCCGCCTATCTGGCAAGCAAGCTGTCCGCATTTTATGAACGCGCCGGCTATATGCAGAATTTAAACGGTACGGAGGGCTCCGTTTCCATTATCGGCGCCGTATCGCCTCAGGGCGGCGACTTCTCCGAGCCGGTTACACAGAATACGAAACGGTTTGTCCGCTGCTTCTGGGGACTGGATAAAAATCTGGCATATGCCAGACATTTCCCCGCCATTCACTGGCTGACCAGCTACAGCGAATATCTGGCCGATCTGGCCGACTGGTACAATAACAATGTCGGGCCGGACTTCATTTCCTGCCGGAACCGGATCCTGGCCATCTTAAATCAGGAGAGCAGCTTAAATGAGATCGTGAAGCTGATCGGCAGCGACGTTCTGCCAGACGACCAGAAGCTGACGCTGGAGATCGCCAGAGTCATCCGTCTGGGATTCTTACAGCAGAACGCGTTCCACAAGGACGATACCTGCGTTCCCATGGAAAAGCAGTTAAAGATGATGCAGACCATTCTGTATCTGCACGAACGGGCATCCGCGCTGATCGCGATGGGAATGCCGATGTCGATCTTAAAGGAAAGCGATATTTTCGACCGGATTATCGCGATCAAATATGACGTGCCAAACGATCAGCCTGAACTGTTTGGCCAATATATGCGCGACATTGATAAGTTTTATAATGAAGTGCTTGCGAAGAATTAAGGAGGGACATTATGGCGATTGAATATCTGGGTTTAAGTAAAATCAACGGACCTCTGATCGTTCTGGAGGGGATTCAGGACGCGTTCTATGATGAAATTGCGGAATTGAGCATAGAGGGCGGAAAAGAGAAAAAGATCGGCCGTATCATTGAGATGTATGAAGGACGCGCCGTCATTCAGGTATTTGAAGGAACGGAAAATATGTCCCTTTCCAATACCCATACCAAACTGACCGGCCGTCCCATGGAGATCCCCCTGTCTGAGGAGATCCTGGGCCGTACCTTTAACGGGATCGGCCAGCCCATCGACGGTTTGGGCCCTATTGTTTCCGATATCCGCCGGGACGTAAACGGGAAGCCGTTAAATCCGGTAGAGCGGGAATATCCCCGCAACTATATCCGTACCGGAATTTCCGCGATTGACGGTCTGACGACTCTGATCCGCGGACAGAAGCTGCCTATTTTCTCCGGCAACGGACTGCCTCATGATACACTGGCGGCACAGATCGTAAAACAGGCTTCTCTGGGCGACGATACGGATGAAAAATTCGCCATTGTATTCGGCGCCATGGGCGTTAAATATGATGTGGCGGAGTATTTCCGCAAAACCTTCGAGGAAAGCGGCGTTTCCGACCATGTTGCCATGTTCTTAAATCTGGCAAACGATCCGGTCGTAGAACGTCTGATTACGCCGAAGGTAGCGCTGACGGCAGCGGAATATCTGGCGTTTGAATGCGGAATGCACATTCTGGTTATCTTAACCGATATGACTTCTTTTGCCGAGGCCATGCGTGAGGTTTCTTCTTCCAAGGGAGAGATTCCTTCCAGAAAGGGCTTCCCCGGCTATTTATACAGCGAACTGGCAACCATCTACGAACGCGCCGGGATCGTCAAGGGTTCTTCGGGTTCTGTGACGCAGATCCCCATTTTAACCATGCCCAATGACGATATCACCCACCCGATCCCCGATCTGACCGGTTACATTACGGAGGGACAGATCGTACTGGACCGTGAAATGCACGGACAGTCCCTGTATCCGCCTATTAACGTACTGCCGTCTCTGTCCCGTCTGATGAAGGACGGAATCGGCGCCGGCTTTACCAGAGAGGATCATCAGGACGTGGCAAACCAGCTGTTTTCTTCCTACGCCAAGGTAGGCGACGCCCGGGCTCTGGCTTCCGTTATCGGGGAAGACGAACTGTCTCCGACCGATAAAAAATACCTGGCTTTCGGCAAAGCATTTGAAGAACAGTTCGTAGGACAGGGACCGTTTGAAAACCGTGATATCATTACCACCCTGGATCTGGGCTGGAAGCTCCTGCACATGCTTCCGAAGGAAGAACTGGACCGGATCGATACCAGGATCCTGGAGAAATACTACGATTCCGTAACCTTGGACGATTAAACTGTCTGCAGAAAAGGAGGACTCGTTTATGGCACTAAATACCGCGCCGACCAAAGGCAATCTTATGGCAGCCAAAAATTCCCTCGCGCTTTCCAGACAGGGCTTTGAACTGATGGATAAAAAGCGGAATATCCTGATCCGGGAGATCACGGGGCTGATCGACAACGCCCGGGAGATCCAGGAACAGATCGACGCCTCTTATACAAAAGCGTACGCCGCCCTGCAGCGGGCCAATATCCAGCTTGGCATCCACAATGTAGAAACCTTTGCCTTCAATGTACCGGTGGAAGATTCGGTGGAGATCCGCACCCGAAGCGTTATGGGAACGGAAATCCCGCTGGTCTCCTATACGCCGAAACAGAATACCGTCGTCTATGCCTTTTCCACGACGACAGAAGCATTGGACGAGGCAAAAGCGGAATTTGAACGGGTGAAGGATCTGACGATTCAGCTTTCCATGATCGAAAATTCCGCATACCGGCTGGCATATAACATTAAAAAAACACAGAAACGCGCGAACGCGTTAAAAAATATCACGATTCCCCGCTATGAAGCGCTGACGAAAAGTATTTCCGATGCGCTGGAAGAAAAAGAGCGGGAAGAATTTACCCGTCTGAAAGTAATTAAACACCGGATGAGCTGACAGCCCATCCGGTGTTTTTCACGTTCCGTTTCATCGCAATATTTTTTCTTATCAGTCTCCCCGCCGCTTTGGTCTGATCAGGGAAGTTCCGTCTGCGGCATTGATCGTAAGCAGCGCGACTTGAGGATCTTCCCGATTATAAAAATCCCAAACCGGGATCAGATCATACTGACTGTCCTCTGTCTCACTTACCATATATCCAAACCGCACGTTGGTCGGCACGTTGTATTTCATCTTATCCCCTAATTGATACAGATACCGCCCTTTCTGCTCCACAACCCTGACCAGTTCTTCCCAGGGGATCAGATCTGTCTCTACCCGGGTCGCTTCTTCATATTCCAACTGAGAGCAGCATCGAAACTGCATGATCCCTTCGTCCCCGACAATAACCAAAAGTTCATTGGGAAACATCACATCATCCCAGGTAAATTCTTCCGGCAGTTTCAGATCACTCACACTCACGCCTTTTTCTGCCGCCATCTGCTCCAGCAGCTTCTCTTCTTTTTCTTTCTCCTCCTTTTCTATCTTTTCAAGTTCCGATTCCATCAATGCATTGGGCCGCAATGTACTGATCGGGATTCCGTCCGTTACATAGGAAAAGCGGACCAGCCACCCCCTGCACAGATCGACAGCCTTCTCGGTTCCGCTGAGTTTTTCCGGTGTACTGTATTCATCCGGTATAAATTGATTGATCCGCTGCGCGGCTTCTGTCACAGACATCATCTGTACGTTGGAAATCCCGATTGTTTTCAGAAACGCTTCCGCCTGTTTCGCGGCTTCCGGCTCCGTCACCGCAGGTTCCCGCTCTTCATAAATTTCCTGCAGTCCGCCCCGCAGCAGGCTTTCTAAAGCCTCCGTATTCGTAATTTCCTCATAATCGCTTCCCGACACCTCTGTCTCTTCCCCTTCCAACATGATCGTTTTCGGGTATCGCAGATATTCAATCATTGCAGCACATTCCCCATTTGCGCCCAGATGGTTCGCTGCTTCCAGACGGCACCCGTCTTTGCCTGTTTCTCCCACTGCCTCCGCCATTTCCCAGGTTTCCCCTTCCTGTACGTCATATGCGCTATTCTGAAATGTTTCCGGCGTTCCTTCCCAGGTCCACTGCACATTGTCCGCCACATTGTCCGCCACACGCTTTAAAAACGCGTTATCAAACTTTACGATCCTGGTCCGCAGGAGATTCACCCGATCAATTTCCGGCACTTCAACCGTCAGACTGAAATCCATTTTCCCCTCATAAGAATTCGTTGAAACACTAAGATCACAGGCTGCGGGCGCCTTTACCTCCGCCAGCCCGGATACCCGCTGGGAGGGCACATATTCTGTTGTGGGCTGTTCCCGATACTCCTCCTTCAGCGTCGCTTCTTCCGGCGCCGTTTCCCGGGGCTCTTCCCCGGCACAGCCTGCCAGCAGCGCCGCCGCCAGTATCCCCGCTATGGCTGTCTTTCCGTATCGTTTCAATTGCTTCATCTGCTGCCTCCTTTATATATATCCTCGTTCCGGTCTGATCACATACATTCCGTCCATGGCATTGATCGTAAGCAGCGCGACCGCAGGATTTAATTCATTATAAAAATCCCATACCGGTATGAGTTCATATTGATCATCGTCCGTTTTGCTGATCATATATCCAAGCTCTACCCGGTCGGGCAGACTCCTGCTGCCCGGATATTTCTCACCAAGCTGCTGCAGATATCTGCCTTGATACTCCACTACTTTCCGGAGTTCTCCCCATGTGATCAGATTACTTTTCATTTTCGTAACCGCTTTTTCATACTCGATCGGAGAATAGCAGGTAAATTCCATAATTCCGTTATCTCCGACTACCACAGACAGTTCGTTGGGGAAAAAGACATGATCCCAGTTAAATTCCGGCGGGATTTCCAGTTCATCTTCCGATATCCCCTGTTCCGCCGCCATCTGCTTCCGCAATTCGTTCTCCTGCTGCGCCTGCAGTTCTCTTTTCGCCTGCAGTTCCTCTTCCATCAGCGAATTCGGATTCAGTACGTTAATCGGAATCCGATCCATTACATATCGGAATCGAACCATCCAGCCTTTTCTTGAATAAAAAGATTCAGCCTGCAGCACCTCCGGTTTTTCAGATCCTGTAGTTTCCTGCATACGGAATTTCCGAATTTCCTGTACGGCCCCCTTTGCCGATATTGCTTCCACATTGGCAATCCCTATTTGTTTCAGGAAATTTTCCGCCTGCCGGATCGCTTCCTCTTTGGGAACCTGCAGTCCGCCGTCCTCGTATTCCCCTGTTAGTTCCGGCTTTTGCAGCGAGCTCCATGCGCCCGTCATTTCCAAATAAGACGTATCTGCCTGAATTTCCATTCCGTCCTTTTCCAGTCCGCTCAGCATTTCCTTATCCGGGAAACGCAGGTAATGCGCCATTGAAGCCCGTTCCCCTTTCGCGCCCAGATAATTATGTACCTCTAACTGACACAGATCGGTACCGGCCCGGCCCGACGCCTCCGCCGATTCTTTTCTGCTGCCTTCTTCCGATCGCTTATCTTCCTCTGTTTCCAGTTTCTCCTGTTTCCCCTCCCAGTTCCACTGCACATCGTCCGCCACATTGTCCGCCAGCAGTTTTAAAAAAGCATTGTCAAATGTCCTGATCTGCGTTTTAACCCGTTCCACCTGATCTGTGTCCGGCACCGTTACCGACAGCTGTATTTCCGCACCGCCCTCATATAATTCCGGGGACAGACTGATCTGATCCGTCTTCGGGATGCCCGCTTCCTTCAGGGCAGATACCTTTTCTGTCGGAATATACTGCATAGTCTGCGGCGTTTGGGACTCTTCCCCCGAAGTTGTCTCCTCTGACCCACTTTCCTGCGTCTGCTCCTCTGTCTTCATCTTCTCCGACCCTTCCCCGGCACAGCCTGCCAGCAGCGCCGCCGCCAGTATTCCCGCTATGGCTGTCTTTCCGTATCGTTTCAATTGCTTCATCTGCTGCCTCCTCCTCTGCTCTATCGGTAAATAATGGAACCGTTCACCGCGTCAATTGTGAGAATGCTCGTACGGTTCTCATCCTGTGTATCGTAAAAATCCCATACCGGCGTCACATAATATGTCTGATTAGTCGGTGAAGCCTGTGTGCAATACCCCAGCTGTGCACAGTCCGGCTTGACAGGATCGTGATACAGCGTCTGACTGATCTCGGCGCTGTTCTGTTCCAGGATTTTGGTAATCTCTCCCCAGGTCAAAAGCTTTGCAGGTTCTTTCGCCTCCTCCAGATCCGCAAGCGGCGTAGAATAGCCAAATTCCATGATTCCTTCGTCCCCTACCACTACATACATCTCTTCCGGCGTCAGAGTCCAATAAAAAGGAAATTCTTTTACGCCGCCCAATTCTTCCACACTCACGCCTTTTTCCAATGCCAGCCGTTCCAAGCGCAGTTCCTCCGACTCCCGGAATTTCATACGCGCATCCCATTTCTCGTCGCTCGCCATTGCACTCTCCCTATAAGGGAAGAAGGAACTGCCTTCCATTTTCTTTTCAAAGCGGATATACCAGCCTTTCCGAAAATCTTTCCAGTCGATCCTGCCGTCATAAGATTCATTGGAACTCGGCACATATTTTAAGATATACTGGAACGCTTCCCGAATATCTGTCGCTTCAAAGTCTGAGAGTCCCAGTTTTTCCACAAACGCTTCCGCCTGTTTTCTGGCAGCCGGTTTTGAGAGCGCTGTCGTTTTCTGCGCATAGCCATCCTCAAACTGCTTTTTCAGCGTGTCTTCCCAGTCACGCTCTCCGAGACATTGAAAATAAAACTGCGAAAGATCTGCCCGGAATTCATCATAGTCATACATTACATTTTCAATTCCTTCAACGGTATAGTACCGCTTAAACTGTGCTTTTGCCGCCGTTTCCCCGTTTTTCCCCACATAATTCACAACGGAAAGCTGATAAGTTTCGTCTCCCTGTGTTCCAACCGCATACGCGCCGATGTCGTCCCAGGAATCATCCTCCTCCCGTCCGGATTTGATCCGTTTTTTCAGTTCTCCGGCCTCTCCGTCCCATTTCCACGCCACATCCGGCGCGGCCGCTTCGGCCAGACGCTTCGCGAATTCTTCGTCAAACGCCTGCGTGTCGGTTTTTACAGTGTACATCTGCTCTGTTTCCGGCAGGCTTATCTTAAGATTCAAAGACAAACTCTCTTCCCCGTCATAAAGCGGAAATTCCAGCGCAGCCGTCTCCGGCGCCTGAATACCGGAAACGGTATCCGCGTTCTGACTCGCCAGATATTTCGTCGTCGTTTCCTGCGGAACCCGGTATTCCGGCTTCAGCGTGGCTTCCCGATCCGGATCCTGCCCGTCACTGTCCGAGCAGCCTGCCAGCAGACCGATCAGCAGAACCCCTGCCAGACAAAATGCAATTTTCCTTTTCATGTCCGTCTCCTTTCTGAACGATTTTCGTTCTGTATGTCCTTTTTTCCGATTGTAATTTCAATTATAACCCCTAATTTTCACCATTTCTTTTCGGAGTTGTAAAAGAGTTGTAAAATTTTTTCATATTTCTATTGCTTTTTCTCTAAAATCACTTATAATCATTATATGACAAAAACAATATTTATGTTTATTGCGAGAGGATAAGTGCTATGCAGCCATTTATAAAGTCCTGTGCTGCATTTATTTTCGCAGGAATTTTATGTTTTACACTGATCGGCACAACAGCCTATGGAGCAGAGTCTTCCGATTCCAGGTGGCCTGCTGCCCCACAGATCAGTGCAGATACGGCAGTTTTAATAGACGCTGCTTCCGGTGCGGTTCTTTATGAAAAGGATGCCGGACGATTGGTCTACCCTGCTGACCTGACTTTACTGCTTACCGCCTATGTAACGCTTACCACCGGCTTACCGGAAACAGACAGTTCCTTTATCGATCAGATGAACGAGGCGGCAGTACAGGCAGGCGCGGCTCAGTCTCATTTTTCCAATACAACCGGAGAACATTCCGCCGATCATTACACATCTGCCCGGGACCTGGCAGCGATCATGCGCGCTGCTCTGACGGTTCCTGATTTCATTTCCCGTTTTCGGTCAGATGAAGCGCTGACTTCCTGGGCCAGTGTCACAGATGTGATCACGGGCAGCGGCGATCCTGCCGGTGTTTCTCTTGCGGCCTATGTTTCAGATGGAGACCGCGCATTGATCTGTATTCTTCTGCATTCAGCTGAGATGGATCTGAGTACGGATGCCGCAGCTTTGTTTTCATACGGATATGAAGACTTTATCTCTGTAAATGCCGATGAATCAGAAACCCGTACCTTCAGCAGGGAAGGTATGATCTATACCATATTAGGGGAAAATACTGTCACGCTGCCGCGCGCTGTGTCGATTGAAGATGTTGACGCCGCGTTTGACGCAGACGGCGAACCCGTTATGCAGTACTACTATGGCGGCCATTTTTTGGGTTCCTGCCGGGTTCAGGCCGGGGAAAAGCCCTCTGCCGCGGAGGCCGGGGAAGCATTGCCTGATCTGTATGCGCAGCCGGAAGAGACACAGAGTTATTCGTTTACGCATATTTTATGGTTGATCATGAAGATCGTCCTGCTTCTTGCATGTATCATTGCCGCTATATTTGCCGTCCTGCTTCTTCGGGCTTTTATCCTCAGGCGGCGGCATATTCTGGCGCGGAAACAGCGAATCCGGAAACAATATCCGGATGTCCATATTTATTCGTAACCCGAACCGCCGCTCATGCATAGACCGGTTGGTTTCGAATATATTATTTTTTAAGAAAGGACAGGTATTTTATTATGAATTGGGTTGCCCCGATCAAAGATGACAAAACACTGAACGAGTTTCGAGAGAAGTTAAAGGAGTTGGATTTAAAGTACTATATTATGTTCGAGATCGGAATCGGAACCGGACTTCAGCTGCAGGAGATCCTGAAAATGAAGAACAAAGATATTACCGGCAAAAATTCCATTACCGTTACCATCGGTACGAAAGGCATAGAACGGGAATTTAAGATTAGTCCTGCTCTGAAGCAGACGATTTCCGACTACACAAAGGACAAGGATCCGGACGGATATCTAATTACCGGTCACGCAAGTTCGTCTGCGCCTCTGTCCAGAGAACAGGCATATCGCGTATTTAAGAGTGTGGGCCGCTCTATGGGAATTTCCTCGATCGGCGCCCAGACCATGCGTAAGACATTTGCATGGCGCTATTACAAAGAAACCGGCGATATCTACTATCTGCAGGAGTTATTTAACCATGCCTCTCCATCTATTACATACCGTTATATCGGAGAGAAGCCTAACGTTTCCGTTGTGCTGAAGAAGATGACGCCGGAAGAAAATGAACGCAGCCGTTATATGCTGTATTTAAACGACAACGGCAAAAAGCGTCTGGGAGCCATCGTAGACGAGTTATCCGGTATTCTGGAACAGTTTGACAGCCCTGCTAACAATGACGCTTTCTACGGACGGATCGACTGTCTTCTGGAAGAGCTGGAAATCCTGATGGAGAATTTCCACAATACAAGATAAATTGTATTTGACAAATTCTGCTGCACTATGAATTATATTATTTTTGATTTAGAATGGAATCAATGCCCCGCGGGAAAAGAAAAAGAAAATAAAAGACTTCCCTTTGAGATCATTGAAATCGGCGCAGTCAAGGCAGATGAACATCTGCAGATCCTGGACCGATTCAGCACGCTGATCTCCCCGCAGGTGTATCAAAAACTGCACTATAAGGTCCGGGAAATGAGTAAGCTGACCAGTGGAGATCTGCAGAACTGCCCCGATTTTAAAACCGCAGTTACAGACTTTCTGACCTGGTGCGGTACGGACTATCGCTTCTGTACGTGGGGCTGTCTGGACATTATGGAACTGCAGCGTAATTTACAGTTTTTTAAAGTGAAGCATCGGTTTGCGCAGCCCTTGATCTACTATGACATTCAAAAGCTCCTGCATCTGTCTGTCGATGACGGCAGTCAGCCGCTCAGCAGCCTGTCGCATGCAGTTGAATACCTGGGGCTGGAAATTTCCCAGCCGTTTCACCGGGCGGTACATGATGCGGAATATACGCTTCAGGTTATGCAGCATATGGATTTTGCTTACTGGAGTCAATACTATTCTATCGACACCTATTACGCGCCTTCCACAAAGAGCGAAGAAATTTCTGTAACATTTCCGACTTACAGCAAATATATTTCCCGCAAGTTCTCTTCCAGGGAACGCGCGTTTCTGGACCGGGAAGTGACTTCCATGCGCTGTCATATCTGCGGTTGTGAGATGCAGCCGCTGATCCCCTGGTTTTCAGACAATCCCAGGCTGTATTACGGCGCGGGACTCTGCCGGCAGCACGGGCTGCACCGTCTGAAGATAAAAGTCCGAAAGACCTTTAACAATAAGACCTTTATCATAAAAATAACCGTTCCCACAGACGCATCCGGTATCCAGGCGATCCGGCTCCGTCAGGAACAGCTGCGGGAACGGCGCAAAGAAAAACGCCATAAGCCTGACTGAGAACCTCAGATCGGCCGATGGCGCTTTTTTGTTATCCTATTTCCATCTTATCGTATTCCATATTATCTTATTATTCTCCGAACAGATCCTCTAAGATCTCTGCGGCGCTTTTATTCCGATATCCATCCGGATCTGTCATAACATGATTTCCGCTGATATCCCAGCGCATCTGACAATAATGGGACAGATAGGTTTCCGGCCGGCTGCGGTCCGGATATTTTTTCTGCCATTCTGGATAGTATTTCTGCATATACTTCCTGGCCAGCCGTACCGCCTCACTGTTCTTTTCTCCCTTTGCCGATACGGTTCCGTCAATTTCTACGCCGGGCGGACTGGCATGGAGCAGTACCACGCTGCCATCTTTGCACTCTCCCAGCACGATCCATACATGTGAACAATCGCTGCAGGCAGAGCTCATAATATCACCGGCGCAATGATCTGTTACCTTCTCTTTGTCCCGATATGTACCGAATCCTTTTTGGGAAAGCGTCTTGGCCATACTCTTGGCCTTCATAACATATCCTTCATTCCCCGCTTTCGTATTCAGGATATTATAGACTGTCCAGCCCACATACCCGGAACAATCCAGTCCGTTCCGAATCTGATATTTGGTTTTATTGTAATCATAGTCCGCATCCTGCTTCGCGGCAAACGCAGCCCATGCGGGACTTACCCCAATGCTTACGGCGTCAATCCCCGATCCGGTATCTTCCTTATTCCAGCCGCCTCCCCACACATACATCGTAGAGCCTACCGGCTGCAGCGCGGTCTTCAGAAAATTCCTGATTGTAGAGATTCCCTTTTTTGCAGTCTGTACTGTCACCATTTTAGAATCCTGACTATACGCTGTCTTTTGGTTTACTTTATGATAAGCCTGTATCTTATATACATAAATTTCACCGGCTTTCAGTCCCGCATCCGTAAATAAAATTTTACCTGTCACCGTTCCAATTTTTTGGAAATTCTTGTCTGTTTTCTTTTTCCGGTATATCACATACCCGTCCGCATTTTCAGCCGCGCTCCATGATAGATTTACTGTATTTTTTACCGCGGTCGCAAACACCTGCTGCGGCACCGACGGCTGTATCTGCAGCGGTTTCGTCTGCGTCGGCTGTATTTGTGTCGGTTTAATCGTCTGCATTTGCCCCGTCTGTGCTTGTTCCGATTGCGTCTGCGTCGACTGTGCCTGCGTCGGTTTGATCGGCTGTGTCTCTGTCGATACGGATTGACTCTGTGTCTGCGGTTCTGTGGATTCCGTCTGTCCCTGTGTCGGCTGATGCAATTCCGTCGGTTCCGAAACCGGCTCTGTTGCTGCCGGAACTGCTTTCTCGCCGCTGCTTTTACAACCCTGAACCATTCCGCAGCTTAATACAACAACAAAAATCAGAGACAGCATCCTTTGCATGTGTTTTCTCATTTGTAATCTCACCTGTTTTTACCTTAATAAATAAAAAAATAAATACAAAAAATGCCCAGAACTGGAATCGAACCAGTGACACAAGGATTTTCAGTCCTTTGCTCTACCAACTGAGCTATCTGGGCAATTAAAATAACAGCCTGGCTGTTATTCAAGTTGCGGGGGAAGGATTTGAACCTACGACCTTCGGGTTATGAGCCCGACGAGCTTCCAGACTGCTCCACCCCGCGATATTAAATTCTATGCATATCCCTTATGGAATATGAAATGGATGGAGGTGGATTCGAACCACCGAAGCAATTTGCAGCAGATTTACAGTCTGTCCCCTTTGGCCACTCGGGAATCCATCCATAATAGTCTCTCGACTAAGCCGACGATCGGACTCGAACCGATAACCTGCTGATTACAAATCAGCTGCTCTGCCAATTGAGCCACGTCGGCATTCCATTTTCAAAACAAAAAAAATGGGACCTATAGGGTTCGAACCTATGACCCTCTGCTTGTAAGGCAGATGCTCTCCCAGCTGAGCTAAGATCCCAAACTATATAAATTGTAAGCGACCCGGATGGGGATCGAACCCACGACCTCCGCCGTGACAGGGCGGCGCTCTAACCAGCTGAGCCACCGGGCCAGTGACAATGCATATTATAGCAAAGTGCATTCCCTTTGTCAATACTTTGTATACTCAAAACTTCACACTGAACTTTCTCTTCTCCCTTGGACTCAAACCTCTCTGGTCAAGCCCTCGACCGATTAGTAGCAGTCAGCTCCATGCATCTCTGCACTTCCACCTCTGCC
>CANQOK010000022.1 GCA_947625465.1 uncultured Lachnospiraceae bacterium
CATGCCGAAGCTGGCTGTAACCCCGCCGTAAGTAGGGTCCGTTAAAACCGTAATATACAAAATCCCCGCTTCCGAATGGCGTTTGATCGCTGCGGAGGTTTTCGCCATCTGCATCAGGGAAATAATCCCCTCCTGCATTCTCGCGCCGCCGGATACCGTAAAGATCACCAGCGGCAGCCGGTGTTCGGTGGCGTACTCTGCCGCCCGCGTGATCTTTTCTCCCACTACGGAGCCCATACTGCCCATCATATAGTTGGAATCCTGAACGGCGATCACGGTTTCCAGACCGGACACGGTACAGATTCCGGTAACCACGCCTTCTTTCAGTCCGGATTTCTCCTGCGCCCGCCGCAGGACTTTTTCATAGTCCGGATATTCCATGGGATTCAGGGAACTCAGATCCGCGTCCAGTTCCCGAAACGAGCCCGCGTCACAGAGCAGAGCCAGACGTTCCCGGGCTCCCAGCCGAAAGTGCGCTCCGCATTTGGGACAGATCCGATATTCATCGATTTCCTTTCTGTATATGGTCGTTTTACAGTGTTTGCACTGCAGCCACATGCCTTCCGGTATCAGCGGCTCCGGTTCCTGCTCGCCGCGCGTTTCCCCAACCGGCTGCAGCGAAACATAATTTTTCTTTTTAAATAAGTTCATAGCCCAACCTGCCTGTCACACTTAATTTGTCCGGATCAGTTCCCGTTCCAGAAATGAAGTATCAAATTCTCCGGCGGCGTATTGCGGATGGTTCAGGATCGTTTCCTGAAAATCGAGATTGGTGTCGATCCCTTCTATCACAAATTCATGAAGCGCGCGTTTCATTTTCGCAATCGCTTCCTGCCGGTTCTCTCCGTGCGTGATCACCTTGGCGATCATAGAATCATAAAAAGGCGGGATCTCATAGCCGGCGTAAACCGCGCTGTCTACCCGCAGCCCCAGACCGCCTCCGGGCATCAGCAGATAATCGATCCTGCCCGGACAGGGTATAAACCCGGCCTCCGGCCGCTCCGCGTTGATTCGGCACTCAATAGCGTGCCCGTTCAACCGGATTGCATCCTGCGTACAGGACAGCGGCTCTCCGGCCGCGATCCGAAGCTGTTCCTTTACGATATCCACGCCGGTCACCATTTCCGTAACCGGATGCTCTACCTGGATCCGGGTATTCATTTCCATAAAATAAAACCGGCCGGACCGGTCATATAAAAATTCAATCGTTCCCGCGCTTTCATAATGAACGGCCTTTGCCGCCCGGACCGCCGCTGCGCACATGGCCTCCCTGGTTTGCGCGTCCAGAGCCGGCGAAGGCGATTCCTCCAGCACCTTCTGGTTTTTCCGCTGCAGGGAACAGTCCCGTTCTCCCAGATGGACCACATTCCCGTAACGGTCGCCCAGGATCTGCACTTCAATGTGGCGGGCGTGTTCGATCAGCTTCTCCATATATAAAGCGTCGTCGTTAAACGCCGCTTTCGTCTCACTTTTGGCAGACAGGAATGCCTTTTCCATCTCTTCACGGCTTCGTACGATCCGGATTCCTTTTCCACCTCCGCCCGCGGACGCCTTTACCATAACAGGATAACCTAACCGCTCCGCCTCTGCGCAGGCCTCCTCCGGCGTGTTTATAACCCCGTCGCTGCCCGGGATCACAGGTACGCCCGCCGCAATCATAGCAGCGCGGGCGTTGGCTTTATTGCCCAGCGCGTCAATCGTCTCCGGTCTGGGACCGATAAATTTTATATTACATTCCTCGCACATGGAAGCGAAGGTACTGTTTTCCGATAAAAAACCAAAGCCCGGATGAATGGCGTTTACCTTCATTTTCACAGCTGCGGAAATGATATTCTGCATATTGTTATAACTGAGCGCCGCCCGGGCCGGTCCGATACAGACCGCTTCATCCGCCAGCTGGGTATGCAGGGCTTCCCGGTCCGCTTTCGAATATACGGCAGCCGTCGCAATCCCCATTTCCCTGCAGGCGCGGATCACCCGCACCGCGATCTCGCCCCGGTTCGCAATCAATACCTTATGAAACATAGCTTTCTCCGTTTCTCTCCGTCATAAATTCCGCTAATCCCCGATGATAAAGGTGATCTCACACTTGCAGGCGATCTGATCGCCTACGTAAGCGGTACCCACGCCCATTCCTACCGGGCCCCGTACCTTTGTCATCTCTACTTCCAGCCGCAGGACGTCTCCGGGCTCCACAACCTTTTTAAATCTGCAGTTGTTGATCCCGCCAAAATATCCGATCTTTCCTTTGTTTTCCGGCACCGACAAAGCCGCGATCGAGCCTGCCTGCGCCAGCGCCTCCACGATCAGCACGCCCGGCATCACCGGATGTCCCGGGAAATGCCCCTGAAAGTACGGCTCATTCATCGTCACATTTTTGTAGGCCACGATCTTTTTTCTCGGCTCCATGGATTCCACGCAGTCTACCAGTAAAAACGGATTCCGGTGAGGCAGAATCTCCATGATCTCTCTCGTATTCAGTAACATAATTCTCCTTTCCGGAGCGTTTCCGCCCCTTCCTGTTTCTATACAATTCGGAACTGTTTCTATACAATCCGGAACAACGGCTGTCCGTACTCTACCATTGCCTGGTCTTCGGCCAGAACCTCCGCAACGGTTCCGTCAAATTCACTGGTAATCTCGTTCATAAATTTCATTGCTTCCACAATACAGAGCACATCTCCCTTTTTTACCGAATCGCCTGCCTTGACAAAAGCGGGCGCATCCGGCGTGGGACTTGCGTAAAACGTACCCACGAGGGGAGCGGTCACATAATGACCCTCCGGATCCTTCTGCGCGCGTTCCAATGCGGTCTCCGATGTGCGTTCTGATGCGCGTTCCGCTATTTGGCCCGGCTGTTCCGCCCGGATAACAGATTCCGCAGCGGCGTTTCCGGCCGGCTGCGCGGCAGTTTGCGCGTCTGTTTGTACAGCAGTCTGCCGGATCTGTGTTTCCGGATCGGCTCCGCCTCCGCGCTCCATCGCGACTTCCACACCGTTTATATGCAGGGAAAATCTGGTAAAATCCGTTCCCTCTATAATTCCGATCAATTCTTTGACTTCCTGATAATCCATATCTTACCTCCACTTTTTAAAGCAAAGTACGCCGTTATGCCCGCCAAAACCCAGGGAATTAGACAGGACATACTCGATCTCTGCCGGACGGCCTGTGTTTGCCACATAATCCAGATCACAGTCCTCGTCCGGGTGCTTCAGGTTGATCGTAGGCGGCAGGAATCCCTCCTGCAGCGCCTTGACGCATGCCACCGCTTCGATTGCGCCCGCAGCGCCCAGCAGATGTCCCGTCATGGATTTGGTCGAGCTGACCGGCGTCCGGTAGGCCGCCTCGCCCAGCGCCGCCTTGATCGCCTTTGTTTCTCCGCTGTCATTGGCATGCGTACTGGTTCCATGAGCGTTGATATAGCCTACCTGTTCGGCGGTGATCCCAGCCTCCGCCATCGCGGCCCGGATCGCGGCCGCAGCGCCCGTTCCTTCCGGATCCGGGCTTGTCATATGATAAGCGTCGCAGGTGGCGCCAAAGCCCGCCAGTTCCGCGTAGATCTGCGCTCCCCTTGCCTTCGCGTGCTCCAGTTCCTCCAAAACCAGGATCCCCGAACCTTCTCCCAGAATAAATCCGTCCCGATCCCGGTCAAACGGTTTGCAGGCGTCCTTCGGATCCGGATTGGTGGAAAGCGCCGTCAGATTGGCAAATCCGGCAATCCCGATCTCACAGACGGAAGCCTCCGCGCCGCCTGCAACGCATACATCCAGATACCCGTGCTTAATATTGCGGAACGCATCTCCGATCGAATGTGTCGCGGAAGAACATGCCGTTACAATATTCTGACAGTTTCCCTTCGCGCCGAGCCGGATCGCCACTACGCCCGCCGCCATATTGCTGATCGCCATGGGGATAAACAGCGGCGCCACCCGGTTTGGCCCCTTTTGAGCCAGACGCGTAATGTTATCCTGCAGGGTGATAAGCCCGCCGATCCCGGAACCGATCATCACACCCACACGGCCCGCGTCTTCCTGTTCCATATTGATCCCGCTGTCCGCAAACGCCTGTACGGAAGCTGCAATTGCATAGATCGTATACAGATCGTTTCGTTTCAGTTCCTTTTTCTCCATATATAATTCCGGCTCAAAATTCTTCACTTCGCCCGCAATCTTTACCTTAAAATCCGTAGGATCAAACCGGGTAATATGATCGATCCCGCATACCCCGTTCTTCAAATTTTCCCAATAGCTTTCCACGGTATTCCCCAGTGGAGTAACCGCGCCCATCCCGGTAATAACAACTCTTCGTTCCATCACTTCTCCTTTTTCAGCAGACCATGCCGCCGTCCACATTGATGACCTGTCCGGTAATATAAGGATTTTCAGCCAGAAAGACCGCTGTCCTTGCCACATCTTCCGGCTGGCCGAAACATCCTAACGGGATCCGGTTCTTCAAGGCTTCTTTCATCTCTCCCTTCAGCACGTCCGTCATATCCGTCTCGATAAAGCCCGGCGCGATGGCGTTACAGGTGATCCCGCGGGACGCCAGCTCCATGGCCGTCGATTTGGTCAGCCCGATGATCCCGGCCTTGGAAGCCGCATAATTGGCCTGCCCGGCATTTCCCGTTTCTCCCACTACGGAAGACAGATTCAGGATCGTGCCGCTTTTCTGTTTCAGCATCAGCTTACTGGCGTGCCGAATCATATTGAAAGCGCCCTTTAGATTGACGGCGATCACAGCGTCGAACGCTTCCTCCGTCATCCGCATCAGCAGCATATCTTTTGTGATCCCCGCATTGTTGACGAGCACATCCACACTGCCAAACTGCTCCTTTGCCGCCGCGATCACCTGTTCGGCCTCCGCAAATCTGCTCACATCTCCCTGAACGGGCAGACAGGTTACGCCATATCCGGTAATCTCCGCAACCGTCTCCTCCGACACGCTGCTTCTGTAATTCAGCACGATATTGGCTCCGACTTTCGCGAACTCCAGCGCGATCGCTTTCCCGATTCCCTTTGCGGCGCCGGTCACAACCACTGTTTTATTTTTTAAATCAACCTTCTGCATGCTATCCTCCAATCTACCCACAAACCGTTTTCTGTTTTTGCAGACTCGCAAGTGTTTTTTCCAGCGTCGCCCTGTCTTCTACATTGCAGACCGTCACATTCTTTAAGGTCCGCTTTACGAAACCGCTTAACGCCTTGCCCGGTCCGATCTCAATAAACGTATCTATGCCGTCTTTTTCGTACATATTCCGAACAATCTGTTCAAACCGCACCGGACTGACGACCTGTTTCGCAAGAATTTCCCGCAGATCATCTTCCGGCTTTATCTTCTCCGCCGTCAGATTTGTGTAGACCGGAATCCGGAGAGGCGAGCAGGAAACGGTTTCCAGCTCAGCCTTCAGTTTCTCCGCCGCAGGCTGCAGAAGCGCCGTATGAAACGGACCGCTTACATTAAGCCGGACTGCCATTTTAGCGCCTCTTTCTTTTGCTAAAGCCGCCGCTTTCTCCACCGCCGCAGTCAGTCCGGCGATCACGATCTGCCCCGGCGCGTTATAATTGGCCGGCGCCACATAACCGACTGCCGAAGCCTCTCTGCAGATTGCTTCCACCGTATCGCCGTCCAGGCCGATGATGGCAAACATCCCGCCGTCTCCCGCCGGAACCGCCTCTGTCATAAACCTTCCGCGCTTTCTCACCAGCGCCGCCGTCTCCTGAAACGCTAAAGCGCCGCCCGCCACATACGCGGAATATTCTCCCAGACTCAAGCCTGCCATTACATCCGCACGGACTTCGTATTCCCGCAGGACCGCCAGCGCCGCCATACTCATTGTCAAAATTGCCGGCTGGGCGTATTCCGTCAGGTTCAGCCGCCCGTCGTCCGCAAAGCACAGGGCTTTCATGGAAATCCCCAGCGCCTCTTCCGCCTGTTCAAACACAGCTCTGGCGCCAGGGCAGGTCTCATAAAATTCCTTTCCCATGCCGGTGTACTGCGCGCCCTGTCCGCTGAATAAAAACGCAGTTTTCATCTTTCCTCTCCTTTGTCCGCCTTATTTATTTTGATTATCAAATTATTTTCTCTGTAAAAAAGAAGGGGCAATCAGAATTCCAACAATTCTGTTCCGTCAACTGCCCCTTCCATCCGTGTACCGCTTATTTGAACTATGCTTACTGATTCTCTTCCACAAACTTCACAACATCGCCGACGGTCTCAAATTCCGTATTCTCACCAAAGTCAACGCCAAACTCATCTTCCAGGTCGTTAATGATCTGGAACAGATCCAGAGAGTCAATATCCAGATCGTCCTTGATGTTCGTATCCATCGTTACTTCATCTTCATCTTTTCCTGTCTGCTCAGCAATGATCTCTTTGATCTTGTCAAATACCATTTCTACTTCCTCCTGATAACTCACTACTTTCTATCTCATCTCATTCGAGGATGATGCACATGAATGATTATATACCGATTGTTTCTTTTTTGTAAACCCTTTTCTGTAAATTTTTGCAAATTTGCATTTTCTACATGCGGATCAGCACGCTGCCCCAGGTCAGGCCGCCGCCAAATCCCGACAAAATCACGATTTCTCCCGGTTTGATCCGTCCCTGTTCCAGCATCTGCGCCAGCGCGATGGGAATACTGGCTGAAGACGTATTGCCGTACTGCGCGATGTTGCAGAAAAATTTTTCTTCCGGCATCTGCAGCTTCCCGGCAACCGCCTGAATGATCCGCTCGTTGGCCTGATGCAGGATCACATGTGCGATCTGCGTTTTCTCCGTACCGGTCTTTGCCAGCAGTTCCTCGATATTCGCCGGGATCTGTTTCGTGGCAAACTTAAAGATCTCTCTGCCGTCCATCAGAATCGAAGTCGGCCGGCATCCGGTCTTTCTGTTAAAAACATTGGCCGCCGGAAATAATCCGCTGGTCAGCGCCATTCCTTTTGAGCCGTCGCTGCCGAGCAGCTCCGCCAGAATCCCGTCCGTACCGTCTTCATTTCGTTCCAGCAGCACGCCGCCGGCGCCGTCTCCAAATAACACACAGGTGCTCCGGTCCAGCCAGTCCACCGATTTGGAAAGCATTTCCGCGCCGATCACCAGAGCACGCCGATAGCCGCCGGACCGCAGAAATTTATCCGCCGTACATAAAGCGAAGATAAATCCGGAGCACGCCGCTGTCAGATCAAACGCCGCCGCGTTCACCGCGCCGATCCGCTCCTGCACCATACACGCGGTTGACGGCATGGCATAATCCCCGGTAATCGTAGCAACCAAAAGCAGATCGATCTCTCCGGCGTCCGTTCCCGCCTGTTCCAGGATCCGCGCGGCCGCCTTTGCCGCCAGATCGGTTGTCCCCTCGTTCATCGCGATTCTGCGTTCCCGGATCCCGGTACGGGTACGGATCCACTCGTCGCTGGTATCTACCAGTTTTGTCAGATCTTCATTCGTCACAACGTGTTCCGGAACATAATAACCGGCTGCCCTGATCCTTGAAGTAACCATATCTGCCTCCAAATCTGTTCTCTGTTCGTTTAAGAAACTTTGATTGTCAAACTTTCTTACAAAGTATAAACGTCTGTCCGGTATTTGTCAACTGCTTTTTCAGCCTTTCCTATACCTCCAGCAAAACAGCGGCGGCTTTCATATCCTCACTGGTCCGATATTTCAATACCCCGTCTTCAACCCGAACCGTAACCGATGTATCCGAATAGACCGAAGCGATATTGGCCGGACAGCCTGCCGGAAGCGGAATGGAGATTTCTTCCGGATATCCTCCGTGAAAACAGTGGATCACCACCAGCGCCAAGCCTTCGGCGTCTCCTTCTCCGGTACGGACAACGCCCTGCCATCCTTTCAGATGCCGTTCACTGGTGATCGGCGTTCCGACTCTGTGTGAAAATCCGTTTTTGATCACAGGCGCGGCCAGCCTGTAAAACGCGATCGCCCGTTCGATCACATCCCACTGCGCTTTCGTCAGTTCGGTTACATCCCCGGACAGACACATTCTTCCCAGAAAGGTATTCGCCATGGAATACCCGATCCGCTTCAGGCTGTCCGTCTTGCGGATCACCGCCCAGATCTGGCTCTGTCTGGGTAAAATAGCCCGGTGCAGATTTGCTGCCACAACCGGGATCGTCTCCGTCTCATGCGCATCCGAAAAAGACGCCATGGAACACAGGCTCATCATTAACGGCTCCAGCTTATGACCGCCGGAAGAACAGTTTTCCAGAATGATGCCGGGGATCTCTTTCTTCACCTTTTTTACAAACTCCACGGAAGCCCGCATATTCTGCCGAAGCTTCTCTCCCAGAGATTCCGCTCCGTCACAGCCGATCCCGATAGTATCGTTATAATCCATTTTCATATAGGAAAAACCATACCGTTTGAGCGTACCGATCACCCGCTCGGTCAGATACGCTTCCACCCAGGGATCCGTCATATCCCAGAATCTTCTGCTCTGGGTTGTCAGCACTGTCCCGTCCCGGTGCAGCATATGTTCCTTATGCGCTTCATACGCCTTCGCCGCCTTGCCTACATTGTCGATCTCAAACCAGATCCCGGCTTTCATCCCCTTGTCCCGGATCGCCTTTACCGTCTGCTCCATTCCGTCCGGAAACAGGACCGGGGAAACCGCATAATCCCCCATGCTGATATCCCAGGGGATTCCCTCCTCTTTAAACCAGCCGCAGTCGATCACAAAATAGTCAAATCCCTTTCCGTCGATCGCATCCAGAATCCTGCAGATATTCTCATGGGACGGATTCCCCCACGTCGTACAATATTCATTAAACAAGATCGGCAGACTCTGCTCGCTTTCCGGCGCTTCTTCCAGATATTTCTGCCCGGCTTCCGTCAAACGGTGGCACAGGGTATCAATATCTCCCTGACATACGCTGACGATGGCCTTCGGCGTCTCAATCTGCTCGCCCGGTCCCAGTTCTTTCATCCAGTGTCCGAATTCCCGGTCGGCAATCCCGCCTGAAATGTGCAGACAGTCATCCTGCCGGTAGGCCTCCATCTGCCAGGACGCCTCATGCGCAAGCTGCGCTCCCCACAGCACCTGCCGCTTCTGATCCTCTACCGCAATAAACGGAAAAAATTTCTTTACCGGCATGGAACCCAGCTGTCCGTACCGCTCGCTGCTTACGGAACAGTAAGACCAGCTCGGCTCCAGCTGCAGATCCTCTATCGTCTCGGTATGCAGTCTGCCCTCATGACTCCATTTGCTGCGCAGCCTGTGCAGCAGCATGGTATCGGGCGCGTCTCCTTCTTCAAATGGCGTCAGATCCCCCAAGGTAAAGCTGGAAAGCATCTCCAGCGTGATCTTCTCCGTACTGCAATTCCAGTAAAGCGTGGAGATCTCCACACTGTCCTCCTCGGCATACCAGGTCAGTCTGTGCGCCGCCTCATAGCCTCTCTCATCCTTCAGCCATGTCGTAACCACTGTTTTGTTCGCGCCCAGCCGTACTTCCTGGCGGTCATATTCCAGAACCCGGACGGAATCACTGTTCCGCATGGAGGAACCGTGCCCGTAAGCAAACGGATAGGCATCTCCTGCCAGTTTCACCTGGATCAAATTATTCACACGATACCGTTTGCCCTCTAAGCGCAGCTCCTGTTCCATAGAGGCCGGAATCATCATAAACCCGACGATCTGCTTTCCGTCTTCGGAAACCGCCAGTTCATATACGCACAACATATCTCCGAATTTAAATTTGGAGAGTATCTTTTTTTCTTTATCCATATCCCGTAATCCTTTCCTGTATTGATACGTCTATCGTAGCATAACTTTCCGATTTTTACTACTTCTTTCTGAGAAAGATTCTCCGGCAAAAAGCGCAAAAAAACCGCCCCGCCATAAGGCGGGGCGATAGGGATACAAATAACATTTTTACTTATTTTAGGATAAGCCGTACATTCCCTTGATTTCAGCCAATGCTTCCTGTGCTTCTTCCTTACCGATTCTCTCAAATTCAGCAACGAATTCTGCAGCATTCTGTACGCCGGACTCCAAGATCTGCTGTTCCTTCTGTCTGTAACCAGACTCTTCCAGGAATGCTTCGAATCCAGGAATCTGCTGTGCGCCATAAGGAATTGCTAATGCCTTCTGGAAATACGGGATACAATAATCAAAGTATTTACCACGGCCTAACTCATCATCAGCACCCGGATGCCAAGCTCTGAATCCATCCCAAACTTCCTGATTGGTTGTGATCGGGCAGTTATTCTTATCGAATAAATCTGTGGTGGTCTCGCCCTCCACTACTGTCGTTACATATGCCTGCGGATAGATCTCCAGTTTTGCCTTCCAGCCGTCAGCGCCCCATGTAGAATATTTCAGCCACTCGTATGCTTCTCTTTTGTTCTCACAGCCATAGCTTACGCCGCCGAAGTCCATGGTAGCCATCATTCGGGTTGAATCCTTGTTTGCTTCGGTATGAGGCATTACATAAGGTACCCACTCAACGCCGTTGGTCTTGATCATCGTGTCTTTGTTCCAGTAACGCTCCCAGCACCACCAGTTATCCAGACGGAATGCTACCTTACCATGATCCTGTGACCAGTACTTGTCCTGCTCATAAATAGCGGAGTCTACGTCGATATTGTTGGAAGACTTATAAGCGCCTGCCCACTTGTCAACCGTGGAGTTCGGATCTGTTACAGACGCGCCGTTGGTCCACTTGGTCTCCAGATTAACGCCGACTGCCCAGGAATCCATATGGAAGGACTCGCCGTCCCAGCCGAACTCACCCTGGCAGTCAGGATCGTTTGCTACCGGATACCAGGTAATAACGGTAACTGCCTCGGAAACACCGTAGATCGGCTTGCCGTTATCATCCTTCATACCGTAGAACTTCTCAACTTCTTTTACGAAGTCTTCCCAGCTCATATCTACAGCAGGCATTTCCATATTCTTCTCTTTCCACAGTGCCTGATTTGCGAATGCAACAGTCGGGAAATACTTAACCGGCGTTGTAAATTTCTTACCGGTATAGAAACAGCCTAAGTTAAACTCATTGATGGAAGCAATGGTCTCTTTTGCTTCGGGATCATTGTTCCAGTACTGGGTAATATCTGCCATCCAGCCCTGACGAATTGCCTGCTCAGCAGACAGGATCCAGAATACATCCGGCAGATCGTTTGCTGCAGCCAGATTCACCATAGCTTCGGTATATCCGCCTGCGCTCTCAAAATAATTTGTCTCTACGTCAATTGTAATATTGGGATATTTCTCATGGAATCTCTCAGCCAGAGGAGCCTGGATTACCTGATCCTCCCAATATGCATAGGTCAGTTTGATGTCATCGGTAGTATTCATCTCTACCAGGCCGCCGCCTTCACCTTCTTCACCGGTAAAGTCTTCGCCTTCACCGCATCCGGCAAACATGCTGGCTGATAAGATGACTACCAGAAATAAACACCAGAACTTTTTGAATTTTGTCATAATGTTATTCCTCCTTTAACTTATTATTATTTGTATCGCCTATTGGTTATATTTTGGAATTCAGGTGAGAATCCTGTTCTGCAAACAGGATCCTCATCTAAATCATTCCCGTTACATTATTCGCCCGTGATACCTACACGGTCAATACTTTCAACGAAGTATTTCTGCATGACAAAGTATAACAGCAGCAGCGGCAGGATGGATAAGATCGTACCTGCCATCCGGTAAGACTCGTTTACATCCGCCGTACCGGTGCCGGACGCGGCGGAGCTGCCCGCCGAAGCGCCAAAGCTCTGATCGAAGGTCTGCAGTCCGAGAATCAGCGGTTTATACGGATCCTTGGAATTCTGGATCACATACAATCTGGTCAGTGTCGTTTCATTCCAGTACCATACAAAGGAGAACAGCAATACTACGATCAATGCTCCCGTCGCAGACGGCAATGCGATCTTAAAGAATGACTTAATATAGCCCGCGCCGTCAATGGATGCTGCTTCGATCAGTACGTTCGGAACCTGCTTATAGAAGGTCATCGTGATCAGGATAAAGATCGCAGCCTTTAATCCCTGTCCCAGCAGAGCCGGCAATGCGAAGCCCAAAAGCGTTCCGTCGATATTCAGCTGTGTGTATAAGATGTAGGTCGGCGTATTGATGATCTGCGGAGGCAGGATAAAGGATAAGATCAGCAGTCCCATCATAATTGTCTTGCCTCGGAAATTAAATCTCGCAAATCCATAACCGACATAAGCGGAAACCGCAACCTGAATCAGGGTTGGCACACCTGCTACGATAATACTGTCTTTTAATCCGGTCCAATAATCCAGGGCCAGCATCGCATATTCATAGTTTTCCGTCGCCAGACGGGTTGGAATCCAGTTTACGGAGGAACTGATCAAATCCGCCAGATCCATAAAACTGGTACTCAGCATCTTGAGCATCGGAAAAATAAATACGAACCCGATACTGATCAGAACGACATAGGCAAGAAGAACTTTGATAAATCCCATGCTGTCCTTGCTTCCCAGCATAAACTTACGGAATTTGTCCTTGGTGAATCTGGGGCCCGGCGCTTTATACTTTACCTTCTTGACTTTTTCTTTCTTTTCCTTAGTCATCGATCCGTTCGCCTCCCTTCACCTTCTTGCCGGCTGCTCTCTGCGCTTCCTGTTTCGCCACATGCTTCTCGAATTTCTCCGCATTCTTAAACATCCGCTTCTCAGTCTTCGCAAGAGCCTTCCGCGTCTTCTTCTCAAACTTCTTCTGCTTTCTGACCTGCTTGAGGTAAACATCCTTCTTCGGCTTCAGCAGCAGGAAGGCTACGCCGATCAGCAGCAGGATTACAACGGAATACATCCATCCCAAAGCGGAAGTACGTGAGAACATACCACGGGGATTGAACCGGTAATCTTCAATTCTTGTAATAATAACGTTGCTGTTCGTATCCTGCGACAGGAATACGATCGTATAGATCGCGTTCAGCAGCATCATCGGCTTGATGGTCGGAAGCGTGATCTTCCAGAAACATTCCCAGCCGGAACCGCCGTCCATCTTGGCGGCCTCATACAGGCTGTTGTCAATCTTCTGCAGTGCCGCAAGGAAGATCAATATCTGTACACCGCTGTACCACAGGATCGTAATGATCGTGGAGAACACGGTCCCCACGGCGGACGCGATGAAACCGGGCAATACGTCGTTTAAGATCATATTGATCGAAGATGTATCGACTGCCGTAATGGAACTTGCCTCACCGGTCAGCTGCGCCATAACCGGACCGCTTACTACGATAACGGGCAGGAAATAGATCGTTCTGAAAATTCCTTTGCCCTTTAACGGCAGGTTCAGCAGCATCGCCATCAGCAGTGCGAATACGACGATAACCGGAACAGACAGGATCATCTTTACGATCAGCGTTCCCAGGTCTGTCGGAAAATCCTGATACAGCTGCAGGATCTCTACATATTTCTGGATACCGGTAAATCTGCCCAGCGTCAAACCGCCACGAGATGTTGAATCATGCAGAGACAGCAGCATGGACAGTACGATCGGATAGATCAACAGAACGGCTGCGCCGATGATCCACGGGAATGTAAACAGATATCCCATGGCAGCTTCTCTCCGTTTCAGCTTGCTCTTTGTCTTAACCTTGATCTTGCGCTGCCTGCCGTTCTCGTCAATCTCGCCGAATTTGGCTCCGCCTTCCGCCAGAATCTCGTCAATCGAATACGTTTTCTTCTTCTTTTTCTTCTGTTCGGGCGCTTGGGCACCCGCAGCAGCTGTCGTTACTTCTGTTGCTGTTTCAGGGGTTAAGTTATCTTTTTTCTTCATTTCGCCTCACCTACCTTACTTCATATGATAATGCATCGATAGTGAAGCCGTCAACAACAACTTTCTCTTCGGTATAATTGGTATATACCTTCGTTCCGTTGTCGTATGTAGTAACGTTAACACCACTTTCCAGCTCCTCGTGATCCACAATATAGGCATCACCGGTCTTCTCTGCGACTTCTTTTACTGCTGCATAATATTCCTGAATCTCTTCCTTATACAGGTCATAGCTGGAGCTATAGATGTAGTTGGAATTGGTATTCTCCAGGTAGCTCGGATCCTTCTGCGTGATCAGGAAGGACGGGTAAACGCCCTGGTCGATCAGCTGCAGGAAGAACTTGGTCTTTTCAGCCTCAAAGTTTACATACTCGGAATACATCGGTACGCTTCCCTTTAACACGATAGACATAAACGGTACTTCCTGATCTGCGTATACATAGCTGGAGGAACCCATTACCAGATCCGTATAAGCGTCCGCGTATTTCCACGCGTATGCGTTCGGCTGGTTCAATAATAAGGTCGCGCCCTGCAGCTTCATATCCTGCAGCGTCTGGGTATAGGTCGATACCGTATCCTTACGGGAATAAATGGTATCGCCGTCCGCATAGGAGAACGTCTCACTTGCAAGTCCGTTAACTGCCACATTCGGGATTCCGTCCGATACAACTTCCTTCGCGAACGCAACTGCCATCTCTCTGGAAGAATCCGGATAAGCCAGATTAAACATATCAAATACGTCGCTTACCTGCGCGTCTTCATATTCTCTCTGATTTACCTTCTCTAAGATTCTCTCACCGGACAGATCCGGATTGATCGTCTGCGCGTCATGCTCCAGCGCAAGGGTGATTCCCTTGCTGCCGTACTGGGTCGCCAGATCCTTTAATCCGCTCTTGCCGCCGATATCGCCGTCCGCGTCAAAGTCAACGGTAGGAAGCGCGTACACGCCGCCGTCCTGCCAGCCTTTATAAATAGCCAGTACACTGTTGACGCCTCTGTCGTTCATATCGTCAAAGATATTTGCCGCATCTTCCGTAGTCGTCATAACTACATTCCGTTTAAATACCAGGAAATTCTCCTTATCAACGCCTAAAAGATCGACTCTTACCTTCGGCGTGGTATCCTTCTTCACCAGGGTTCCGTTCTTCTGCAGCAGTTCTCTGTACTTCACGGCCAGACCTGCGTAATCGGCATCCTCGCCTGTTGTAAACAGATAGGTTACATCAATATTGTCAATCTCAATATTCGGCATCAGACGCAGAACGGACTGGTTACCGGACTGGCTGGTCGGATACTGATACGTATCTCTTACATGATATCTCGCAGATATCAGGTTCCAGTTCGCGTAGGAGTTCAGGGTGTACATGCAGGTCGCGTTCTCCGCGCCGCTCTCGATCACACCTAACATTGCCATCTTGGTATCGTTATGGATCATACCGAATACCGGCATTGTTGCTTCTTCACCGGCTTTCCGGAAACTGATCCGCCGGCCGCCCAGCTGGGAATCCTCTGCCGCCGTGTTCTGTACCATCTTGCCGATATCGGTTCCGTAATACTGCATAATATACATGGTATTGCCATACTTCTCTTCGAAGTTCCGCAGATTACATATGATACCGCTGCCGTCCGGCAGGAACAGGGACGCGTCTCTGTAGTCCAGCTTGGTTGCTCCCAGGAACGGATAGAGATATACGATACTCAGGCGGAAATTATCGGGATCATTTTCCTTTAACGTATCCTTTAACGGCACATGAAGCTGAAGCCCGTTCTCCTCATCCAGCGTAATGGTATAATCAAATTCCAGACTCTGCTTGGTAAAATTCAGATGTACTGTAAATCCATTCTCCTTCAGCGTCAGGGTTCTTTCCACATCATCTGCCAGCGCGCTGTACCGGTTCTCCGGTTTTACTTCAATCCAGGAACCGCCCTTATTTTTGCTCGCGTAGTTGATGGTGACCGGAGATGAAGCAAATACGTCGTCCGTATCAAAATCCTGTGGGAAAGAGCAGAATACCGCGCCGGTCGCTATGTCTCTGATGATAATGTGCAGCGTTTCCTGATTGACATACAGTTCCAGTTTCGAGGTAGACGCAACCTTGGTATAGGCTTTATCGATCTCATCCGCATCCATAACGGCGCTTTCCTGCGCACGGGCTTTTTCCTCCGCCCGCTTTTCGGCAAGCTGTTCCGGCGTCAGTTTATCATCTCCGGAATCCGGAGCTGTCTCTTCGCCGCCAGCTGCAGGAGGCTCCGCAGTTTCACCGCCGGCTTCGCCCGCGTTTTCCGTTGTTTCCGCTGAATCGGTTGAATCAGCTTCATCATTCGTTGCAAAGGAGACCATAGGGGTAATCATAATGCAGACAATTAATATACACAGGATTCGTTTCAATTTCTTATTAATTTCCAACAATTCGACTCACCGCCTCTCCATAGATTGCTGTAATGAATTCCCAAACCTGCGCAACCAGCACATACATGATAAATGCCATCAGAGCGAAGATAAAGGTTGCGAAGATTGTTAATCCGATTACTTTAAACGTTTCTTTCACTGAATAGTTGTTAATCTCTTTAATGCTCAGGAAGACCAGAATGACGATCCAAGTCAGCATCGCGATATTACCAAATTCAATGACGAAAATTTCATTATAGGTTACAACCAATCCGAAAATAAACAGACAAGGCTGAATAATCAGATACGGCGTTAAAGCATATACATAACCATTCAGAATATTCTTCATGGTTCCTTCACCATCATTGATGGCGCAGATCAGATAGGTAACCGCCGACATAACGATGATCAGACCGAATACGGTCACAAAGTCTGTCGGGATCTCATATCTGCCGTCCCGGGCTGTCTTTACGACAAATCCGCTGAAGTACTTATTTACAACCATAATGATCGTGAAGATCAGAGTCAGAATAAAGGCTGTCAGATATGACTGCATTCCGTGTCGCTTTACTTCATAGCAGGCGTCGATCGGATGCCGCATAAAATATTTGCCGTACATCAGACGCTGATAAGTCTTGGTTTCCCGTACCGGTTTCAAAGCCTTGCGGATCGGATCGTAAATCTTCCACTTCTTATCTGCCTTCTTCAGCAGGATCCATGCAGCGACTACCAATACGATAATCAGCAGGGAAATAAACAGGTTATCTCTCAGCCATACGTTACGAACTTCCCAGTAGGCGTTGGAATACCCTTCGGTGTCCTTTGCCAGTCTGTAGTAACGCATTGCCTCTTCGTAGTTGCCTTCCTGGTAGGTCGCCTGACCCATTGCCAGGTTCGCGTAGTCGAACAGGCTGTTCATCATGATAACTTCATTTAAAGGTTCCTTACTTGCCGTATACTGGCCTCTCTGATACAGAACCAGGGATTCATGCACCTTCTCGGTAAACTCTGTCTGCTTAAAGATCTGGATCTCACCGCTGACACTGTCCAGCACATAAATCTTATCTTCTGTGTCTACATCAATAGCGGAAATCTCGTTGAATAAACCGATCCGGTACTCACCGTTATCCTTACCGCCGAATACGAACAGCAGAGAACCTTCTTTATTATATTCGAAGATACGTCCTGTCTGTGTTGCTACCAGTACGTTCTCATACTGACCTACCGTAATACATACACCGTCAGACGGCGCCAGATCGGTCGTCATCATGTTGACGCCGGCGATATTCAGCTTCTTGATCGGTATTTCCTGATCATCGCCGCCGGTCAGGGTATAAACCAGTCCGCTGTCGTCAATCGTTAAGTTGGACGCAGCCGCGGGCATGATCGAGATACCGGATGCGTTATCTCCATAAAGGAACCGCTGGAAGATCTGCATAAATGTGGCAACTGAGGTGTTGGTACCGAAATATCCCAGGAACTGACCGCCGTCATTCGGGGTGATCTGGATAATACCGTTTGTATTACCATCACTGATGATGTACATGGTGCCGCCTTCGTTTACCGCGATCTTTACCGGTCTGTACGGAACGGTCTTCCCGCCGTATAACAGGCTGTCAGGACGTCCGTATCTTACGACTTCCTTACCTTCTTTATCGAACTGGACTACAAATCCGTCCTGTCCCTGAACACCGTAGTCAGCTATATAAACATCGCCTTCCGCGGTTACAAACAGACCTCTGGGATCCTCCAGAACGCCTTCGCCGAATGTCCGGATCAGATTGCCTTTCCGGTCGCTGACAACAACTCTCTTATTCGCCGTATCGGCAATATACAGGTTGCCGTCGTCTCCGACCTTCATATCTCTCGGCGCATTCAGTCTTGTGTCGCCTATCTGAACCAAGGTCTGATATGGCGTATAGGCCGTCTGTGTTTCAATCAATTCACCATAGCCATTCTGCGAGAATGTCCTATATGGCACATCAGCAGCTGCCGTAATAGGCTGGATCATCATAACAACGATCAGGCAGAAGGTAAAGATGAATGATACTCTAGATATTTTTTTCATATTTAACCTCCGTTCTATTACTTGATACCGGAATGTGCCATTGTATTCATGACATCCTTCTGTAATGCGATGAACAGAATCAGGTTCGGCAGGAACATGATCAGGGATGCGGCGGCTGCCACACCTTGACCGGCTACCGCGTTGTTCGCATTTGCCAGGGTTGTCATATAGAATGCCAATGTCTTCATACTATCGGTATTAACATACAGGTTTGAGCTGTCCAGATAACCCCATACCTGCTGGAACGCCATGATGATACCGGTTGCTAACGCCGGCTTGATCAACGGAATGATGATCCTGGTAAATACGGTCCACTGCGTGGCCCCGTCCACCACCGCCGCCTCGATCAGCGAGTCGGGCAATCCGTCGATAAACTGCTTGATCAGGAAGAGGCTGACCGGCATGGCTAACAACGGGAAGATGTGAGCCAGATATGTATTTGTCAGGCCAAGTCCTTCAATGATCAAATATCTCGGAATCATAACCGCAGCCGGAACGAACATCAGGGCTGACTGGTTAACTTCAAAGATAAATCCTCTTAATCCGAATTTCAGTTTGGAAAGCGCGTAGGCAGACATAACGGAGATCAAAGTACCGATCCCGACAACTGCCAGCGTAACGATCAAACTGTTAAATACATACTTACTAATCGGAATTCCCGCGCTCCTTGCCGACTTCATCAGAGAGGAGAAGTTATCCAGCGTAGGATTCTTCACGATGAAGCTGGGCGGGAACGCAAACAGTTCCGTCATTGGTTTAAACGCGTGACATATAATGAACACAATAGGCAGAAGCATGAATAAAACCAATGGAAGCATGATAATGTAAATCTTAATCTGACCGCGGTCAAAATGCTTTGGCGCGATCCGATTACCTTTATATCCGGCCATATTCTACCTCCTCCTATTCTTTCTCACCAAACAGCTTATTCGCTACTTTGGAGAATAACATAATGATCAACAGCAACGCAACGGATACGGCTGCCGCGTAACCCATCTCGTACCGGATGAAACCATAGTCATCGATGTGGTTAACGATCAGCTGACCTGCGTAGCCGGGCGTCGGGTTGGAACCGGACAGCTGCACACCGATCATACCGTTGTTGAATGTATTTACGACTGCCATAACGGCACCGAATAACATCTGCGGCTTCATGGTGGGAACTGTAATATAGATCAGTTCCTGTGCACGGTTCTTGATACCGTCGATCGCACCTGCTTCATATAGCTCATCATTACCATTCATAACGCCTGCCAGCATGGACAGGAAACCGATACCCATACTGGACCACAGACCTACCACAATCATGATCGGCAGCAGATAATCCGCTGAGGACAGGAATGTAATCGGCTGATTAATCAGGCCCCATTCAATCAGGTAAGCATTGATGTAACCGGTCCGGTCACCAGAGAAAATGATTCTCCACAATACCTGCATGGCTGTACCTGCCGTCAGAGACGGAGAATACAGGATCAGCGCCAGGATTGTTCTCGGGATTCTTGTCAGCTGTGCGATTGCCCAAGCCAACAGGAACGCCAGAACATAACCGCCCGGGCCTACGATCAGCGCATATGTGATCGTATTCGGCAATACATTCTGCATGAAGATCGAGTCACTGGTAAACAGGTTAATATAGTTTAAGAATCCTGCCCATTCCGGAGTCTGGATCGTATCGAAATTCGTCAGTGACAATGCGATTGCAACAATGATCGGAATAACGATAAAAATGGCAAACATGATCAGGTATGGAGCAAGAAATATATATGGTGTCGCTTTATTTGTTTTCATTTATATTCTGCACTCCTTTCCTTATTCCTGACCCAGGATCTTCTTCACGGATTCAACAGTCGGAACCTGATACGGCTTAATGATGTTGCCCGCGGAATCAATGTAACCGAACTCTTCCAGCTTACGCTGCGTCTCACGGTTAATGTTCTTCACAGCTCCGTCAATCGAAGTACGCAGGTTCTCTCCGGCTGTTACAACTGCTACATACGCGTTACTCAATTCACGCTCCAGCATGTAAGTACCCGGAATACGAGGAGATTCTGTGATCCAATCCATCTGCTGCAGGATAACTTCTTTCGCTTCAGACTTCCACGGTAACTGTGCCAGCGCTTCTTTATTCGCTGAGTTCCAGATGAATTCCTTACCGTATGTAGTCTGCAGAGTGGAACCGAATTCTACCTGAACGTCAGTGCTCATCCACCACTTCAGATATTCCCATGCAGCCTGTTCTCTGCTGACCTCAGTGCCGTCTGTCTTAACGATCTTGGACGCACCGTCCTCAGCCTTAAAGATCATACCGCTCTCTGCGCCGCCGGCTGTCTCACGATGAATATTGCCTTCTTCATCTTCGATACCCGGTACCAGAGCGATCTCCCAGGAGTTCTCGATCTCAGGCGCCGCGTTGATCAGCATATTATATACGAAGTAATCGCCAACGCCGATCGGAATATCACCGTTTCTGAAATGCTGATAGAAGTTGGTGATCTCTGTCGGGATATTGTAGATCGTAAACAGATCCGTCATCTCCGTCAGCGCTTCCATTTCCTTATCGCCGTTAATGCTGGTGGTTGCGATGCCATCATCATTATATACGGTTCCGCCGTTCTGGAAAATCATCGGCGTCGTCATTGCCAATGTTCTCTGACCGGTCGTACCTGCGGTCGGATAGAAGAAATCAAGACCTCTGTTCTTCAGATCCGGAAGCATTGCCTCTACCTCTTTCATGGTATTCGGAACTTTCAGACCAAGTTTTTCCAGAATATCAGTTCTGTAATACAGTACCCAGAAATAGAAAGTCTCCGGAACCGAATAGATACCACCGTCTATTGTAGAAGGAACCAGCATACCTGCCGGGAACTGGGACAGAACTTCTTTATAATCTTCAAACTGCGTCAGATCCACTAACGCATTCCGGATCGCCAGCTCATATGGCAGCGCATAGTTGACAGCCATGGCAACGTCCGGCGCTTCACCTGCCGCATTGGCAAGTACCAGCTTATTCGGGTCGGGCATGATAGACAAGTCTACCTGGATTCCCGTCTTCGCAGTAAAGTCGCTGTCGATCATTCTCTGGATGATCTCCAGGTACTGTCTGGAACGGTTTACCCAAACCTGTAAATGCGTTTCGTCTACATTATCTACAGAATAGGACTGATCAAAGAAGGAGGAGAAGAATCTCTTAATGCTCTCCCACAGTGATGCAAAGAATCCCGGTTCATCGGGAATCAGTTCCTCATCCTGAGTCAGATAAATACGGTCAAAAGAAATGCTGTTTACCATAATATCTGTGATAAAGTTCGCTATGTACTGGTTAACGGAGCTTGCGCTGGACGCCAGCTCTGCTTTTCTGTAAGGGATCTCGTTCGGATCTTCCCGCAGACTTTCCAGCTGCTTGATCGCGATGCTGATTGAAGAAAGCGCACCCGGATTCTCTACATCCGTATAGCTCTGCAGATTCTCGTATACAACCTCCAGCTGGGTGATCCATCTGGTCATCATGGTCGTGATATCGGGAACATATTCTTCAATTCTGATCTCTCTGTACTTATCCTGGCTGTTGCCGGCAACCTTCGTGATCTCCAGGGACAAGTCGTTGACTTCACTCATGATCACATCAACCGTTTCCAGAGCGGTACGGATATTGTCATTGGAAATCGTAAATGACAGGGTATGCGCACCCGCTTCCAGATAGATCGCCATATTCTCACCGTCAGCCTGCAGTACATAATTCTCAAATCCGTTGTTGTACATAAACGGATAAGAAACCAGCTTATCGTTCGGGATCACATCGTCTACCCGGATATCCATAAATACCGGATAGTCCTTCTTGTCATTCTGGCGATAGTGTGCCGCCAGATAGTAATATCCTGCCTTCTCTACGTTCACATTCCAGGTAACTGTCTGGCCTGCTTCTGTAAAGGAAGAACCGTCAATAATATTCAGTACCTTCTTGCTGGTATCGTAAGGATCCAGCGCCAGGTCGTACTCATTACCCGGGCGAACGGAGGAATCGTTTCTTACATCCATCTCCTGCGCGTTAATGGTAATGATCGCATCACCGCTCACTTCGTTCTTCTGATAAGGTGCTACGGCTCTCTCTGCTTCCAGATACATATTGCCCAGCTTAACCTTACCTTCTGTCAACAGGAATGAAATTGTGTTCTCGCCTGCCTTCAGTTCGATGCCGAGGGGTGTGCCCCAACGGTAGCTGGCATCCATTACATACTTGGACAGCCATTCATCAGACTTAATCGGCGTCGTCGCAATCTCATTATCGTATCTGTCATAAGCCTTCTCCTTATCGCGCAGCCACTTGCTCTCAAACACAAGACGGTTTGCTTCATAGAACGGAACCTCTCCGTTCACCTTCAGCGTGGCTTCAACCGATAAAGTAGAACTCATGTCATATGGCAGATAGTCGAAGTTCATCAGATAAACTCCGTCTTTTTCCACATTGATCTTAAATGTGGCTTCTTGCTTCAGCTCGCTGAGTTCAACAACCTGGCTGGCTTTGGAATAACCCTGAACTTCACTTGTCTTCTTGGCACCTGTATCTTCGGATACAAGCAGATCTGCCAGTTTGTACTCGATCGGATCGCCCGTATACTTGGGCGCCGTATAACCGGCACTGACATTCGTGTAGTTGCTCTCAAGCCGCTCATTCACATATGTCTCTGTTGAATCAGCTCCGGCAGCGGCGTCATCCTGTGCCGTATCCTCCGTCGTGTCCGGCGCTGTGCTCTCAGTCTGCTGAGCTGAGTCATCAGCGGCGTCCGTTGCCTGAACGCCATATCCGCCTGTCAACACGGAGAGTGCGGTGATCACTGCCACTACCCGCATAAGACCTCTACGTCTCATATGTTCCTGCCTCCCTCTTTCATGTATTATAGTCCGGAGATGCCGCTGGTGGTAAGAAGAAATAAGCGGCGCACTCCAAGCGCATATAAACTATGTCAATATTATATTGATTTTTCCCCGAAAAGTCAAGTATTTGGGCAGGGTTTTTTGTACATTTTTAACAGTGCTTTGTGTTTTCTTACGAAAAAAATCCTGTTTTTTTTGCAATATGCACGAATTTCTCCGTTTATTTGTGCAGATTGACAAAAAAGGAGATGGGTATTTTTGTTACCCATCTCCAAATCTGTGATAAAAATCAATCTATGAGTTTGAATTACTCAGCTTTCTTCTTGCCCTTTGCAACAACTGCAACTGCAACGCCTGCGATCACAACAACTGCTGCAACGCCGATTCCTACATAAAGGCCGACATTGCTGTTCTCTGCCTTTGTGGTAGTAGCCTTCTTGGTAGCATCCTTGCCGTCATCAATTCTGTCACTCAAGTCAATTGTGGTAGCTTCTGTCGGAGCCGGAGTCGTCTGATTCTCAACATCAGCTGCTTTTGCTAACTCTGCAACATCAGCATCTGTTAAAGCTCTGTCGAAAACATACAGTTCATCCAGTAATCCAACCGGGCCGTAATCTGCGCCCCAGGCACTTCCGCCTAACAGAACCCATGTGTCTGCTGTGATAACATCTGTCGGAACATCACCGTTGTAGGTCTTCTCACCGTTAACATAAATCTGTACTTTACCGTTGTCAAATACGAATGTACATAAATTCCATGTGCCAACCTTCAGAGAAGTAATGGTGGCATCTGCCAGAGCCGGAACATCGATATAGCTGCCGCCGCTCTTGTTCCATACCATAGGGCCGTTCTTACCGCCGTCTTCCCATGTCATAGCCTTGATAGAATGCCATGCCTCTGTGCTCTGATCCTGCTTGCCGATCCAAACGATAGGCTTGTTGCCCTGTGCAGCAAAATTGTCAGACTTCGTTACGAAAGAAATGGTAAATGTACCGCTCTTCGGAACAACATCCAGCTTAACTGCGCCGTCTGTACATCCGGACAGATCCAATGCCTTGCCGGTTAAGCCTTCTCCGTAAGTCATCGTCAGCTCTGTCTCATCGCCAACCTTACCGTCTGCAGCCGGCTTCGCTACGGTTGTAGCTTCCTTGCCGCTCACTTCATTCTTCAGGTTGTCTTCAAATGTATAGTGACCGATCAGATCTTTCTCTACATCTGCGGACGCTACTGTCGCACTTGAAATCGTCATAGCCGCAGCAAGTGCTACTGCAAAGATTTTTCTTTTCATCTGAAAATCCTCCCTTTCTTTTTATGTAATACTACATAAGGTTGCTATCATTCTACACTATTTTTTATGCAATGTCAATAAATTCTAAAAAAAAGAAAAGACTGCACGAGCGCCCTCTTTTTTTAATCTTTGTCTGCGGTTTATCGACTTCTGTTTTTCGCTTTCAGTGATCTGTTCCGGCCCGCAAACCCAGTACAGTCTCCAGCGACAGCTTCAGTTTCTGTGCGATGATTTCCGGGCTCAACACGTCCAACAGTTCCCTCGCATTCTCCAGTCGATTCAATTCCTTACCACGTTCCATACCGATTTTTTCTCCGCGCTCCAGTGCATCCCGCTCGATCGCTTCACTCCAGTTACACATCTCCTCCAGCCTCCCTTCTGTCTCCGGATCCATCCGGATCCCAAACTCTTCCGTTAAGATCTGCCTCTTCTCTGTAAAACTCAGTTTCAGGGAAAAGATCGTCGTCAGCAGCCGGACCAGCGGCGTACTCTCCCCCGGTTCCGGCAGCTCCTTCGGCAGCCCGATCAGAATCACCCGCATCAGGTCACACCGCTTCCTGTCTCCGTAATCCCCATACAGGTTCTCCGGCTGGAATGTATACCGGGTCACCGTATTCCTGGCAGCCGCGGGCGGGTCCGTCAGAATCCAGACAGAATTCACCGTCAGGATCTGTTCATAATGGGAATCCGTAAACTCCCTGCCCTGCTGCGACGATATCGCCCGGGAACTGTAAAAAACTGCCCGCGCCTCGATCCAATATCCGGTCAGACCACAGTTCTGTGCTTCCACGTCCACCAGCATCTTTCGGTAACCGTCAGACTCCCGCTTCGGTGCCAGCGCGGAAACCAGGATATCAAAGACAGTGGCTCCCTCTCCGGGGATCCTGCTCTCCGTATTCTCCCCTGTGATCAGAGGACACCCGTCATCCGCCGGATCGATGAAATACCACTCCCGCTCTCCCGTGCCGACCGGAACTGCGGAAACAGCAGGCGCTTCGATCAGGCGTGCGACCTCCTCCGGATCCATCCCTTCATATTCCGGGACCACTCCCACCAGAATGTGTGCAAGGATGATCCGGTAAGACAGGATCGCCTTCGCATAGGCGTCATACCGTATCTTCATGTCCGCGATCTCCAGATCACGGTATAAGCTCTTATCCATAGGCTGCCTTCTTTCTTTACTATAATATAAATTTATGCATTTTTCAACTATAAAATTGAATTTATTTCTAAGTCATTTTGTGATGTGAAATCATTTTAAAATATAATTATCTTTTTGTCAATATGTATTTTATAAATTATTTGTGATTTTTTAAGGGAGTGGAAAAAGGGAGAGTTTTTTCATTAAAAAAAGGGATGCCTTTCGGCATCCCTTTGATTCGAATCAAATTATCTATAAAATTATTCGGTTACTTTTTTCTTCTGTAATACAACTACAACTGCTGCAGCTGCTACTGCCAGTACTGCTACTGCGTAAGGAGCTACATCACCTGTGGTTGCGCCGCCTGCATTACCGTTGCCTGCCGGTGCATTTGTACCAGCGCCTGCACCTGTGCCTGCATTACCGCCTGCTGCCGGAGTATTATTACCGCCTGCTGCCGGGGTATTATTGTCGCCTGCCGGTTTCTGATCATCGCCTGTGGCCGGCTTCTGATCATCACCGCCTGCTGCTAATGCAATGTCACTCAGTGTACACAACTCACCGCTAATTGAAATATAAATCTTCGTTCCTTCTGCTGCTTTATCTACAGGAACCGTAGTTTTGCTAGTCAACCCATTATTAGTCAATTCAACAATAACATTTTTACCACTTAAGGTTGCTTTTACTTTGCAGTCAACTCCAGCTTTATTTGCAGTTAACCATTCAGCCCAAGCAGCATCATCTGCCGGAACACCTTCAGACTCCATTGCATATCCAGCTGGTGCCCAGTTCTCATTTAAGCTATTTACGAAAAGACCTTTAGTTCCATCAGCGTTCGTTATTTCTGTTAAGCCTTCCGCACCATGTGCACCATCAGGTCCCCACGCATAATTGTCAGAACGAATAACAGCATATTCATCGTATCCTGCACCATTCACTTTTGCTTCTGTGCCTGCATAAACAACAACATTCGGTGTATCCCAATTAAATGTTGCATCAGCAGAGGTAACAGACTTAAAGGTTACTTCAACGCCTTCAGCGGTAACCTCCAAACCTTCTGTATGTTTCGACCAGAAACTCGGGCAGTCCAACTCTTTTTCCAGAGCGAATGCCGACATTGCGCTTGTAACTGTCATAGCTGCAGCAAGCGCAACTGCGAAAATTTTCTTTTTCATTTCAGAAAATTCCTCCTTCAATAATAGTTTGATTCTTTTTTGTTTAAAAAAGATGTACATATAACTGTACGATAATTTGATTCTTTTTCATCTTACTCTGTTTTGCCGAAGTTGTCAATACGTTCTTCACATTTTCAACATACTTTTTTTTGTTAAAAAGCACTACATTTTCCTCTGTAAAAATATGTTTTTTATACATTTCACCAAAAGATTTTAACGCTTTTTCAAATAATTCTGTTGTCATCGCACACATTTTGTTTTAAAATAGAAGCAGGAAGGAGATGATATTTTGGATTCATTTGTAGTTTCAACAGATTCTACCTGTGATCTTCCGGCTGATTATCTGCAGGAGCATCGGATTCCGGTGATTCCGCTTTTGTACCAGCTGGATGACATTACATACGGAGCCGGAACGGATTTGGATGATCATGAATTTTATGAAATGATGCGGAACGGTAAGATGCCGACAACAATGGCGGCCAATCCGGAATCCGTCCGTTCCATACTGGAGCCGATTCTGGCAGAGGGGAAAGACGTCCTGCATCTGGCGTTTTCTTCGGGATTAAGCAGCAGTTACAGCGCGGCTGCCATGGCTGCGCAGGAATTGTCCGAACAGTATCCGGACAGAAAGGTGATCGTCATTGATTCCCTGTGCGCTTCTCTCGGAGAGGGATTATTTGTTTATAAGGCAGTGGAGAAACGGGACGCGGGCATGTCCATTACCGAAGTGGCGCATTGGCTGACTGCGAACCGTCAGAGTTTTTGTCACATTTTTACCGTGGACGACCTGTTTCATCTGTTCCGGGGCGGCAGAGTAAACCGCGCCACGGCGATCATCGGTTCTCTTGCCAGCATCAAGCCGATCCTGCATGTGGATTTTGAAGGCCACCTGATCCCCATCGGGAAAGTACGGGGCAGAAAGAAATCCCTGGCTGCTTTAGTAGATCGGATGGACGAGCTGGCAAAGGGATTTGAAAAAGAAAACACAACCGTATTTATCAGTCACGGAGACTGTCTGGAGGACGCGCAGTATGTGGCGGATCTGGTACGGGACAGATTCGGTATTCAAGACATTATGATCAATATGATCTGCCCGACCATCGGCGCCCACTCCGGTCCCGGAACCGTTGCCTTATTCTTTATGGGACAGCACCGGTAAAATAAAAAGAAAGCAAAGGAAAGGAGTATTCATGAACAATCAGATCAAGATTCCTGCAGCGATCAATCCGCAGGTTGTATTAAAAGTAATCCCGGGGCATTTTGCGACTGCCCATTCTCATATCAATTATTACCTGGATATGACAACGATGAAATCCCGGGCCAGCGAAGCGGAGCAGGTTGCCCGGGCCATGGTGGATTACTATAACATCGGCAGCAAGATCGTCGATACCATCGTCTGCATGGACGGCTGTGAAGTCATCGGCGCGTTTCTGGCCAAAGAGCTGAGCAAAGCGGGGATTCTTTCTACCAATCAGCATAAGACCATCTATGTGATCAAACCGGAATATGACCCCACGGGGCAGATTATTTTCCGGGACAATATCGCGCCTGCCATCCGCGGCAAACACGTTCTGCTGCTTCTGGCTTCCGCTACGACCGGCAAAACCGTGAAACGCTGCCTGAACGTGATCCGCTATTACGGCGGCACGGTAAGCGGCATTTCCGCTATTTTCAGCGCTGTTTCCGAAGTGGACGGATACCGGGTTGATACAATCTTTTCTTCCCGGGACATTCCCGATTACGCCAGCCATCCGATGCAGGACTGCCCGATGTGCCAGCAGCATCAGAAGATTGACGCTATTGTCAACGGATTCGGATACAGCCGCTTATAAGAATATAATTATAAGAATATGATAGGAAACCCGGATACAGAAAGGGCGCCGCAAAAACTGAATGCTTCAGTTTTTACGGCGCCCTGTATTATTTCTTTTTTTAACAGATCAAACCGTATCTCCGGCATTGGAAAACACATCATCCAGACTTCCGTCTTCCAGCGCATCGCCAAACGCGTCAGCGACCTGAGAAAACATCCCCAGCAGGTCTTTCAGAGCAGTCGCTTTCTCCGGTGCGGATACCGTTTCCGTCTGTCCTTCCTTTACTTCCATGGTAAACGCAGTCGTTACCGTCTGCGCCGTCATATCCATCGACAGAGCGACAACCCGGTTTCCTTTTTCTCCGGTCACACCAAAAGAAAGATCCAAGTTAGTGTTGTCCATCTCTTCTGCCGCCTCACCGTCGGATGCTCCCGCTTCGGCGCATTTCTGTTTCAAATCCTCTCCGTTCTTCTGCAGATATTGATACAGCGCGTCATTTTCACCCTTTTGCTCTTTTAATCTGGCCATATAGGTATCGATCAGTCCCGGCAGTTCATTCTTCATAAATGCGGTCAGATCATTTTTCAGCGTATCCGCATTGTCTGCGCCTATGTGAACCTTCACGGACTTCTCCTGAACCGTCAGCATACTTCCCAGCGCATTGACTACCTTTTCTCCGCCGACATCCAAAGCCAGAGACGCCCATGCCAGAATATCCTCCTGCGTCACATTCTCAAAACCCTCAATATTTCCCAGCATACTCGGCAGCTGATCTCCCTGATACTGCTCCAGCATATCCTGCAGCGAGCCCAGATTATCGCCCAGCAGATCCTTCAGATCTTCTCTGCTAAAGGAAAGGTAGTCATTTCCGACAAGACCTTTCATTGCGCCGTATTGCCCGGCAGCCGTCGGATCGATCGTTTCCATAACGGCAGTCAGCGCATCGATCAGCTTCGTGGTATTTACATAAACCGTACCGTTTGCCCAGATCACTTCCAGCGCCTCCGCGGGGGTTCCTTTCAGATCTAACGACAGCAGCAGCTTTCCGCTGTTGTCGCCGGATGACACAACCTGATACTGCAGCTTAAACGCGTCTGAACCCAGGTAAGTCTGTGCCAGCGCCTTCAGATTTTCACCGCCCAGCGTAATGCTTCCGGAAACAGAACCGGTTTTGAGATCACCCAGATCTGCCGCCAGCGCGGAAATCTGTTCCTCAGCTGAAACCGTCGGCGTTTCCGAAACGGCATCAGCGTCTTTCTCGTCTCCGCAGCCTGCCATCAGCATGCCTGTCATGATGACACAAAGTAAAAGTGCCCAAACTTTTTTTAAACGTTTCATTGTTTCCTCCATTTCTGATTGTTTTCATCAACCCATTACATAAAGTATTGTACTCCGGATTCGAAAATTTTCAAGTCCTGTTCTCCTGTAATATTTTTGGCAACACTGCTTCCTTTTCGTTCCACATGCGCCATCTTGCCAAAGCATCTGCCGTCCGGACTGGTGATTCCTTCGATTGCGGCGTAGGAGCCGTTGATATTCCACTCCTCATCCATAGTCGGGTTCCCGGCTTCATCCACATACTGAGTCGCAACCTGCCCATTGGCAAATAACCGGTCGATCCACGCGTTGTCCGCTACGAACCGTCCCTCGCCGTGAGACGCCGGATTTACATAGACGCCGCCCAGCTTTGCCAGCCGCAGCCACGGGGATCGATTGGAAACAACCTTTGTATAAACCATTTTGGAAATATGGCGGTTAATGGTATTGTAAGTCAGTGTCGGCGCGCTGGCGTCCTGTCCGGTAATGGCGCCGTTCGGTACCAGTCCCAGTTTGATGAGCGCCTGGAATCCATTACAGATTCCCAGCGCCAGACCGTCCCGTTCCTTTAACAGCCGATGCACCGCTTCTTCTATTTTAGCATTGCGGAACGCGGTAGCAAAGAATTTGGCCGAACCATCCGGTTCATCGCCCGCACTGAATCCGCCCGGGAACATAATGATCTGTGCCTGATCGATGCAGGCTTCAAATTCATTCACGGAATCCCGGATATCTTCTGCCGTCAGATTCTTAAACACCTTGGTCACAACCTGCGCGCCCGCCTGTTCAAAGGCCTTCGCTGTATCATATTCACAGTTGGTGCCCGGAAATACCGGGATAAATACTGTGGGTTTTGCCACTCTGTGCTTACAGATATATATATCCTTTGTATCGTATACCGGCGTATCCAGCGCAGCAGTGTCCTCACTGCTTCTGGTCGGAAATACCTTTTCCAATGTCTGCGTCCACGCTGTCAGCGCTTCTTCCATCGGGATCGTAATATCACGATATACAAAACATGCCTGATCGGTTACAGCCGCTGCCTTCCGGTACGGCACCGGGATCTCAGCCAGACGATCCGCCGGCACTTCCGCGATCAGATTCCCGAATTCTGCCGCAAACAACTCTTCCGGCGCAAGCTCAGCTTCCACTGTCACGCCCAGCTTATTGCCGAACGCCATCTTGCTTAACGCTGCCGCCAGCCCCTTGGAATCCAGCGCATAGGCAGATCGGATCACGCCCTTCTGGATCAGCTGATGAATCGCGTCATACAGCGCCATCACCTGTTTGTAATCCGGCTTCTCATAGGCATCCCGCACAATGACAAATTTTACGATCACATTCCCCGCCTGTTTCAATTCCGGCGTGATGATATCCGGTTCCTTTGCCACATCCACCGCAAAAGAAACCAGCGTCGGCGGCACGTCAATATCGTTAAACGTACCGGACATGCTGTCCTTTCCTCCGATAGACGGCAGGCCGAAGCCTATCTGCGCGTCGTAAGCGCCCAGCAATGCCGCAAACGGCTGACTCCACCGTTTCGGATCTTCTGTCATTCTGCGGAAATACTCCTGGAATGTAAAGCGGATCTTTTGATAGTCGCCTCCGGCAGCCACGATTTTGGCAATCGACTCTACCACTGCGTAAATCGCACCGTGATACGGGCTCCATTTCGATAAATAGGGATCAAATCCATAGCTCATCATGGTAACGGTATCACATTTTCCTTTTAATACGGGCAGCTTCGCTACCATGCTCTGCGTCTCGGTCAGCTGATACCTGCCGCCGTACGGCATAAATACGGAACCCGCGCCGATAGAACCGTCAAACCGCTCCACCAGTCCCTTCTGGGAACAGACATTCAGGTCGGAAAGCGTCTCCAGCCATTTGGTCCTGACATCGGAGACCGCTTCCCTGCGGAAATAATTCTTCTTTTCATCCGGCATATCTACAGAAACCGCCGCTTCCTGATGCGCTCCGTTGGTATCCAGAAATGCTCTGGAAATATTAACGATCTCTTTCCCTCTCCAGTTCATCACCAGTCTGGGTTCTTCGGTTACGACCGCAACCGTTACGGCTTCCAGATTCTCTTCATTGGCATATGCCAGAAACTGCTCAACATCTTTCGGCGCTACTACAACCGCCATACGCTCCTGAGATTCGGAAATGGCAATTTCCGTACCGTCCAGTCCCGCATACTTCTTCGGAACCCGATCCAGATCGATGCGGAGTCCGTCGGCCAGTTCGCCAATGGCAACAGACACGCCGCCTGCGCCGAAATCGTTGCATTTTTTGATCAGCCTGCTTACTTCTTCTCTTCTGAATAATCGCTGTATCTTACGCTCTGTCGGCGCGTTTCCTTTCTGTACTTCCGCGCCGCAGGTCTCTATGGACTGCTCGGTGTGCACCTTGGAGGAACCGGTTGCGCCGCCGCAGCCGTCACGGCCGGTCCTTCCGCCCAGCAGAATGATCCGGTCTCCGGGATCCGAAGTCTCGCGGATCACCGCGCGCCGGGGCGCCGCTCCCATGACCGCGCCGATCTCCATACGCTTTGCCACATAATCCGGATGATAAATCTCTTTTACCAGACCGGTTGCCAGCCCGATCTGATTGCCATAGGAACTGTATCCGTTGGCAGCGCCGCGCACCAGCTTTTTCTGGGGCAGCTTGCCCTTTAATGTCTCTTTCATGGAACGGGTCGGATCAGCCGCGCCGGTGACGCGCATGGCCTGATAAACATAAGTACGGCCCGACAGCGGATCCCGGATCGCGCCGCCCAGACAGGTGGCGGCACCGCCAAACGGCTCGATCTCCGTCGGATGGTTGTGCGTCTCATTCTTAAAGTTCACCAGCCATTCTTCCGTAACGCCGTCTATCTCTACCGGCACTACGATCGAGCAGGCGTTGATCTCATCGCTCTCCTCCTGATCCTCCAGTTTCCCTTCTTTTTTCAGCTTGCGCATTGCCATCAGCGCCAGATCCATCAGGCAGATGAATTTATCCTTTCTGCCCGCAAAGATCTCCTGATGCGCCGCCACATATTCTTCATAGGTCTTTTGGATCGGAGCCCGGTAATATCCTTCGTCAAACGCCACCTCTGTCAGTTCCGTCTGGAATGTGGTATGGCGGCAGTGATCGGACCAATAGGTATCCAGTACCCGGATCTCCGTCATGGACGGGTCCCGGTCTTCCTCATTCTTATAATAATTCTGAATGTGCAGAAAATCTTTAAAGGTCATGGCCAGATTCAGAGAATCATAGAGCGCTTTCAGCTCTGCCTCTGCCATTGTGCGGAATCCATCAAAAATGATCACATCCGCCGGATCCTCAAATACCGTCACCAGTGTCTCCGGTTTCTCCAGTCCGGTCTCTCTGGAATCCACCGGGTTAATGCAGAACGCCTTAATGGCAGCCAGCTGTTCCGGCGTTACTTCTCCAATGATTACATAAGTGGTCGCTGTCCGGATCACCGGCTCTTCGTCCTCTTTTAAAAACTTTACACACTGCTCTGCGGAATCCGCGCGCTGATCAAACTGTCCCGGCAGATACTCGACACTGAATACCGCGTCCTTTTCCCCGCAGGAAAACGTCTCCTCATATACATCGTCTACCGGCGGTTCGGAAAATACGGAAGTCAGCGCCTGCCGGTAGGTCTCCTCGGATAAATTCTCCACGTCATACCGTACCAGGACTCTGACATCTGTAATCGTCTTAATATCCAGATAATTCCGAATCTCATGCCGCAGTTCTTTTGCCTTCACCGCATAAGGTTCCTTCTTCTCCACGTAAACTCTTTTAACCATATATTCTGTTCCTCCACTTGTGCCGGTCCGCCCGCTTTTATCATAATCGGACATCCTTCATTTATGGCTACATTCTACCGTAAAGTTTTGTGTTTGTAAAGTGCCGCGGAGACGATTTTGAGAATCGCCTCTGCCGGATGCCGTCTTACTCAGCCGACTCCCAGAAGGTTTTCAGCACTTCCGCTATATTTTCGCTGTCCGCATACTGCAGATCCGACCACTCTCGCGGAAACAGGCTGCGGTTGGCCGCTTCCCGAAACCGCTCGTCCAACAGCCCGATCACGCCTCGGTCCTTCATGGTCCGGATCACCCGCCCAGCCGCCTGTTCCACTTTATTGATCCCCGGAAAACGGTAGGCAAAATCAAAGCCATTCCTGCCCTTCCGGTTAAAATATTCCTTTAAGATTTCCCGCTCCGGGCAGATCTGCGGCAGTCCGGTCCCCACAATGATACTTCCGATCAGGCGGTTTTCCGTCAGGTCGATCCCCTCCGAGAACACGCCGCCCAGTACACACAGCCCCACCAGTGTAATGCCGGTATCCGTCTCCGTCTGCTCAAACTGCCTGAGAAACGCTTCCCGCTCCGCCTCGGTCATCTCATTCTGCTGCCTGGCGATCCGAAACCGAGAAGCTCTCTCCTCCTCCGAAACTGTCTCCTCCAGTCTGGCCGCCACAGCTTCCAGCATCTGATAAGACGGGAAAAATACCATATAGTTTCCGCTCTTTGCCCGGCAAAATGCGGCAATATACTCTGCGATCCGCCGGTATTCCGCTTCTCCCCGTCTGACATATCTGCTGGTTACGTCCGTGGCCGCCACAATACACCGATTTTCCTGCGGAAACGGAGAATTCACATAAATCGCATAATCCTGCAGATCTCCGCTCAGCAGTTCCTTATAGTAATTCACCGGAAGCAGAGTGGCAGAGAAAAACACAGTGCTGTTCCCCAGCTCCATGCATTGTTTTAAATTATGTGAAGGGTTCATGCAGAACAATTTTACATAAAACGTCTCTTCTTCCAGATTCGTATAGATCTCATATGCCTCGTCCATCTGCTCCGCTGTCGCCAGGAACTGATGCACACTAAAATAAAATTCCAGCCACAGCTTCCGCTCCGGAAATTCCGGATGATTCTCCAGATATTCGGCAAGCAGCGCATCCAGTCTCATGCAATGCAGCAGCAAGGACTGAATCTCATCCCGAACCGCATAGCCTTCGCACTCCCGCTTATAATGCAGCATATCCTGCCCGCACCGGCAGACTGCCTGAAAAATCCGGCGGTCTGCCCGCTCTGTCACGGTTTCCATCAGATCAAACTGTTCTTTATATAAGACAGCGCTGTACATCTCCCGGGCACGCTCCACCAGATTATGCGCCTCGTCTGCCAAAAACAGATAACCGCCTTTACTGCCGTCTCCAAAATACCGCCGCAGCTTTACAACCGGATCAAATACATAGTTATAATCACAAATAACCGCGTCCATAAAAGCGCTGATATCCAGCGCAAACTCATACGGGCACACCTGATGCTTCTCCGCGTAAGCACCGATTACTTCTCTGGTCAGCATGGATTCATGAATGATAATGTCGTAAACAGCGTCATTCACCCGATCGTAATGCCCCCGGGCCCTGGCGCAGACGACAGGGTTGCATTCCGCCGTTTCTTCCGTGCAGACCTTCTCCTTTGCCGTCAGTACCATAGCGGACATCCGGAGTCCCTGTTCCTGCAAAAGCAGAAGGCTTTCGCAGGCCACGCCTCTGGTAATGGTTTTGGCTGTCAGATAAAAAATCTTGTCTCCCAGGTTCTCTCCCACCGCCTTTACGGCCGGAAAGAGCACGGACATCGTCTTTCCGATCCCGGTAGGCGCCTGAATATAGAGATCCCTGCCCTGCGCGATCGACTGATAAACGGAAACTGCCAGATTCCGCTGTCCCGGCCGGTACGGAAACGGAAACTCCAATCCGGCAATGGACGCCTTACAATTCCGCCGATGCTCAAACTGCCACAACGCCCATTTATGATATTCCGTCATCAGCTTATCCATAAAAAGCGTCAGTTCCTGCAGGAAAAATGATTCCGAAAACCGGCGGATCTCCTCTGTCTCCAGATTGCAGTAAGTCATCTGTACCGTGATCCGGGGCAGTTCCCTCTGTATCCCGTAAATATAGGCATAGCACATCGCCTGTGCCTTATGCACCGCCACAGGTTCCTGCATCAGATGAATGTTGCGGTAAACGCCCTTTATTTCATCTACAACCGGTTCCTGTCCTTCTTCCTCCAGGATTCCGTCGGCACGCCCTTCCACTACGATGGAAAACTGCTCATAGGGAAACTCCATAGAGAGAGAAACTTCCGGCGTATACGCCGCTCCCATCTGTCCCTGCAGCTTTCGATGCAGCCGGCTTCCCGCCTGCATGGCATCTCTGTCCGCCGCCGTCGTTCTCCGGTTATCCAGGTCACCCGAACGCAGGATAAACTCCACCAGATTCCGTACGGAAATATATAGTTTATTATTCTTCCACTGTTCCATCGCTATGTTCTGAACTCCGTCATATTTTTCCGGTACCAGTTCGGCAGCATGGTCCGCTGACACCGGGGATTCCTGCGGCTTTCTATCTCAATCGTGTTAAAAAAGGTCTTCCACAGCTTCTCATAGCCGCCTTCCCGCTCCAGCTGTTCCGACAGGGCCGGATCTGTCTGTATCTGACTGACCAGTCCCCATTCTCCGCCTGCCGGATGAATGGCGGCGAGCTTACGCCTCTCATCGTAGATCGCCCAGTGTTCACCGGGAAACCGATCCGCGAAATCATCGCCCAGCAATGGCAGCACATTGCACTTCGGTTCGATCCGGCTCACCAGAACTCCGGAAACATCGTGAAACCGCACAAACCCCCGAAAAAGATGCGTCTCATTGGAAACCTTCCGGGACAGCGCAAGCAGCCGCGCCACATGCGGATTCCCATAGTCGTTCATAATGCTGCCGCCCTTTTGATACGCCAATGTCAAAAACAGAAAGATCGCCTGTGCCCGATCCGGAGCGAAATGCATCGCGGCCTGATAAACGGCAATATACGCCCGTTCTGAAATCTTCTTCCGGATAGAAGCCGCTACTTTTACCGCTTTTTCCAGATCTGGCGCTACGGTCTGATATTCACTGAACAGATCCGCGTCAAAGGGCTGCCCTACCGTCAGTTCTACTGTTCTGCCCTGATTCCGGCATCTCCATCCATCATACACCGCAGTCATGATACTGTCAAAAGAATCCTCACAGATCAATACCAGTTTACAACTGTCCATACGCCGCGCTCCTCTCTGATTCCGCATCCGGTTCCGCGAAAAAGCGCCGGTCATCAAACAAAGACATCTGCCGAAATGTGATCCCGTCTTCCGCAGACGGCAGCTCCGTCCGGCCATCTGCTACCAGCTGCCTGGTGATAAAATCCTCCTCTATCTTTGTGGCATACAGCATCTTTCCCTGACAGGTCAGAAAATACTGCGCCCGTTTCAGCACCACGCCCATCCTCCGAAGATCCGCGAACTCCAGTTTTCCATGCTTCCTGGCCGCCACAATGCGTCTGGCGGAACGCACGCCCAGCCCCGGTACCCGCAGCAGGGTATAATAATCCGCCCGGTTCACCTCTACCGGAAACTGCTCCAGATGCCGCAGCGCCCATTCGCACTTGGGATCGATCAGTACGTTAAAATTCGGCTTTTCTTCGGAAAGCAGTTCATCTGCGGCAAAGCCGTAATAGCGCAGCAGCCAGTCCGCCTGATACAGCCTGTGTTCTCTTAACAACGGCGGACTTGCCATTCCCCGCTTCTCATAGAAACCGTCCGCCCCGCCGGTCTCCCGCAGAATACTGTCCGTCAGCTGCGGCAGCTGATGATTCACATCCACATAGGCAGAATAGAAGACCCGTTTTAATTCATATCCCTGATACAGAGACTCCGCCACCTTCATGATCTGAAAGTCACTCTCCGGCGTAGCGCCGATGATCATCTGGGTACTCTGGCCCGCAGGCACAAAGCGCCGTTTGAATCCCACGTCCGCCCGGCGATCCGGACAATACCTGCCATGGCAGTCCGCCAGTTCCAGCCGCTGTTCCCGAATCCCCTGCTGGATCTGCCGCATCGGTTTTAAAATCGTCTTTCGCGTCTTGTGCGGCGCCATCTGCCGAAGCCCCTCTCCGGTCGGCA
>CANQOK010000023.1 GCA_947625465.1 uncultured Lachnospiraceae bacterium
ATTTGATAGCGAAAGATCAGTGCATTAGTTTCATGACGCATCGGTGTCTTTCGCAGAAAGACGGGTAATAAAAATGATAAAAATACTTTTCGTCTGTTATGGCAACATCTGCAGAAGCCCGATGGCCGAGTTCCTGCTCCGTGACATCGTTGAGAAAAAAGGGATCGCAAAAGAATTTTATATTGCGTCAGCGGCTACCAGCACGGAGGAGATCGGAAACGGAGTCCACTATGGGACGGCCTCTCTGCTTGCGAAAAAGGGGATTCGAACCGCGGGCAAACGGGCGGTACAGCTGAGGCTGTCGGATTATGAAAAATATGACTATTTTATCGGGATGGACAGCTATAACATCCGGAACATGAAACGGATGCTGGGCGGCGATCCGGAGAACAAAGTATATAAGCTGCTGGAGTTTGCGGGCAGCAGCCGGGATGTGGCGGATCCGTGGTATACCGGCGATTTTGAGACCACATATCGGGATATTATGGAGGGCCTGCAGGGCTTTCTCGGCTATTTGGGAAAAATTTAAAAAATAGTTGACAAATGCGAAAACGTCTTGTATACTACACAAGTACGTTTCGTAGGGCCAGTTGGTCAAGCGGTTAAGACGCCGCCCTCTCACGGCGGAATCAGGGGTTCGATTCCCCTACTGGCTGCTTTGAAAATGCAGGTGAAGTTTTCCTTGCATTTTTGTTTCTTCTATATTATGTTCTATAATATAGAGATGGATATGGTGTTTTGTGTAAGTGGGCTGACAAGTCCACTTTTTCTATGTTTCATTTTAGAAAGGAGAGCCTATGGTGAAAAGGGAAACCTATGAAGCAAAAACGGAAGCCCTGGTGCAGCCCATTATGGATGAACTGGGATTTGAACTGGTGGACATAACGTATGAAAAAGAAGGAAGCGCATGGTATCTGCGGGTGTATATCGATAAACCCGGCGGGATCACCATTGACGACTGCGAGACAGTAAACCGGCGGCTCGGCGCCCTGCTGGATGAACAGGATTTTATCGAAGAAAGCTATATCTTTGAAGTCAGCTCTCCCGGACTGGGAAGACCGCTGAAGAAAGACAAAGATTTTGCCCGCAGTATGGGAGAAGAGGTAGAAGTACATCTCTTCCGGCCTCTTAACAGGCAAAAAGAGTTTGTCGGTCTGCTGAAGGCGTTTGATAAAGATACGGTGACGCTGGAACTGGAAGATGAGACAGAACTGGTATTGGAACGCAGTGCGATCGCACTGATTCGGTTAACATTTGATTTTTAAAAAGGAGAGTCGCGAAAGGAGAGAAAGAAAATGAACAAAGAGTTAATCATGGCGTTGGAGACCCTGGAGAAGGAGAAAGACATCAGTAAGGATTTATTGATCGAGGCAATCGAAAATTCCCTGCTGACAGCCTGCAAGAGTCATTTCGGAAAGGCGGACAACGTAAAGGTAACGGTGGATAAGGAAACGGGAGATTTCTTCGTTTTTTCCGAAAAGACCGTTGTAGAGAATGTGGAGGATCCGGTTACCCAGATCAGTCTGGAGGATGCCAGAAAGCTCAATAAGCAGTATGAACTGGGAGATACGGTTAATGTGGAGATTAAGTCTAAAGATTTTGGACGGATCGCGACTCAGAATGCCAAGAATGTGATCCTGCAGGCGATCCGGGAAGAAGAGAGAAGGATGATCTATGACCGCTTTTCCGCGCAGGAGAAGGATATCATTACGGGAATTGTGCAGCGGATCAACGGAAAGAATATCAGCATCAATCTGGGGAAGACCGATGCGGTGCTGACGGAGTCCGAACAGGTAAAAGGAGAAACATTTGTACCCACGGAGCGGATCAAGTTATATATTGTAGAAGTAAAGGAAACTACAAGGGGACCAAGAGTGATCGTTTCCAGAAGCCATCCGGAACTGGTCAAACGGCTGTTTGAGGCAGAGGTATCGGAGATCAAAGACGGTACCGTGGAAATCATGGGAATTGCCAGAGAGGCCGGTTCCAGAACGAAGATGGCCGTTCGCTCCAACAATCCGCGGGTAGATCCCGCAGGTGCGTGCATCGGATTAAACGGCGCGAGAGTGAATGCAGTTGTGAATGAACTGCGCGGTGAAAAGATTGATATTATCAATTGGGATGAAAACCCTGCGATTTTGATAGAAAATGCATTGAGCCCGGCAAAGGTGATCTCTGTTATTGCAGATGCGGACGCGAAGACGGCACAGGTGGTCGTACCGGATTATCAGTTATCTTTGGCAATCGGTAAGGAAGGGCAAAATGCGAGACTGGCTGCAAGACTGACCGGCTATAAGATTGATATTAAGAGTGAATCCCAGATGGCAGAGCTTCGTGCGCAGGAAGGATATGAGGATCCGTACGGCGCTTATGACGAGGAAGGTTATTATGGAGAAGACGGCTACGTGGAAGGTGATTACGCAGACGACGGCTATGCAGACGACGGCTATGCGGATGATGGCTATGCAGAAGACGATTACGCAGACGACAGCTATGCGGACGACGGCTATGCAGAAGGCGATTACGCAGACGACGGCTATGCGGATGATGGCTATGCAGAAGGCGATTACGCAGACGACGGCTACGCGGATGACGGTTATGCGGAAGGCGATTATGCGGACGACGGTTACGGGGAGGAATATGAACCCGGACAGGAAGAAGATAATCGGTAAACCGGGAGACGGAGGCAGTTATGGCAGGAAAGAAAATTCCGCAGAGACAGTGTGTCGGATGTCGGGAAATGAAAGATAAGAAAGCGATGATACGTGTCGTCCGGTCAGGCGGGGAAACATTTTTCATTGATGCCACAGGACGCAAGAATGGAAGAGGCGCATACCTGTGTCCTACGGAGGAATGTCTGAAGAAAGCGATTCGGAATAAAGGACTGGAACGGGCATTTCAGACCGCAATCCCTGAGGCAATCTATGAACAGTTAATGGAGGAATTAAAACAGGTTGATACAGAATAGAGTATTGCAGATGCTGGGAATGGCCATGAAAGCTGGAAAAACGGCAAGCGGAGAATTCGCAGTAGAAAAAGCAATTAAAGACGGAACTGCAAGACTGGTACTGGTTGCAGAGGACGCATCGGAAAACAGCAGAAAGCTTTTTGTCAATAAGTGTATGTATTATCAAATCCCTTATCGTGTGTTTGGCACAAAGGAAACATTGGGCAAAGCGATCGGAAAAGAATACCGGTCGGCAATCGCTGTTTTGGATCCCGGCTTTGCGGCGGCGGTCAGCAGGAAGTTGGAACAGAACATTATGGCAGGGAAGAATGGAGGTAACGCAAGCGTATGAGAATTCATGAATTTGCGAAATCAATCGATAAAACAAGTAAGGAAATCATCCAAATGTTGCAGGAACGGGGCGACGCGCCGAAAAGTCATTCCAGCACCATTACGGATGAAGAGATCGCGTTTGTTAAAAATAAACTGGCGCCGAAAAAGGAAGCGCCAAAGCAGGACGCACCCAAACAGGAAGCACCGAAGCCGGAACCTGTAAAGCGGGAAGCGGTAAGACAGGATGCTGCAAGAACCGAGGCGCCCAGACGGGAAGGGGTCAGACCGGATGTGCCGCGTCGGGATGGCGTCAGACCGGAACGGAAAAATATTTCACAGGTCTATAATCCACAGAACAGCAGTCAGCCGCAGGGGAAAAAGATTTTTACAAACCGTCCGATGAGCGGACAGCCGGGAAACCGCGTCTTTACCAATGACCGGAGCCGCCAGAATCCGAATGGGATGCGTCAGGGCGAGCGTCCGATAAACCGGGAAGGAGCGCCGCGTCAGGGCGAACGTCCGATGAACCGGGAAGGAGCGCCGCGTCAGGGTGAGCGTCCGATGAACCGGGAAAGCAGACCGCGTCAGGGTGAGCGCCCGATGAACCGGGAAGGGGCACCGCGTCAGACGGAGAGAACCTTTAATAAGGATGCAAAATACCAGAACAATGAACAGCGCGGCAGCCGCAGCCGTCGGAATGAATCCAGAAATGAGATCCCCGCATCGGAAACCATTATGCCGGAGAAGAACCGGAAAGAGCGGGAAGATAAGTTCCGGATCGACCGTCAGGAGAAGAACCGCAGAGATTATGAGGACGGAAACGGCGGCAAGAGAGGGAAGAACACTTCCAATAAGCAGATGATGCAGATGCAGAAGCCGACCAGACCTGCCAAGCCTGTAAAAGAAGAAGTCATTAAAGTAATTGAGATTCCGGAATCGATTGCGATCAAAGATCTGGCTGAAAAAATGAAGATCCAGCCGGCTGTCCTGATCAAAGAATTGTTCTTAAAAGGACAGATCGTTACGTTAAATACGGAAGTGGAATATGAAGTGGCAGAAGAGATCGCACTGGAACATGAGATCATCTGTGAACATGAAGTTAAGGTAGATGTAATCGAAGAGCTGCTGAAGGAGGAAGAAGAAGATCCTTCTCTGATGGAAAAACGGCCTCCGGTTGTATGCGTTATGGGGCATGTAGACCACGGTAAGACCTCTCTGCTGGATGCGATCCGGAAAACGAATGTGATATCCGGGGAAGCCGGAGGAATTACGCAGCACATCGGTGCTTATACGGTAAAGGCAAACGGAGAAGCCATTACCTTCTTGGATACGCCGGGACATGAAGCGTTTACGGCTATGCGTATGCGCGGCGCCCAGTCTACGGATATCGCGGTACTGGTTGTTGCGGCGGACGATGGTGTTATGCCGCAGACCATAGAAGCGATCAACCATGCCAAGGCTGCAGGCATTGCCATTATTGTAGCAGTCAATAAGATCGATAAGCCCAGCGCCAATGTGGATAAGGTAAAACAGGAACTGTCCGAGTATGAACTGATCGCGGAAGACTGGGGCGGCGATACCGTATTCGTACCGGTTTCCGCTCATACGGGAGAAGGCATCGGCACTCTGCTGGAAATGATCCTGCTGCAGGCGGAAATGCTGGAGTTAAAGGCAAATTATAACCGGAAGGCAAGAGGTATTGTGATCGAGGCGAAGCTGGATAAAGGAAAAGGCCCGGTTTCTACCGTACTGGTACAGAAGGGAATCCTGCAGGTGGGAGATTCCGTGGCAGCAGGTTCCTGTTATGGCAAGGTCAGAGCCATGATCGACGATAAGGGCAGAAGAATAAAGGAAGCCGGCCCGTCTACTCCGGTGGAGATCCTGGGCTTAAACGGCGTGCCTAATGCAGGCGAGATCTTTATGGCAACGCCGAATGAAAAAGACGCCAGAAGTATTGCGGAGACCTTTATTTCCGAAGGCAGAGAGAAGCTGATCGAGGGGACCAAAAATAAGATGTCTCTGGACGATCTGTTTACGCAGATCAAAGCCGGTGATGTAAAAGAACTGGGAATCGTAGTCAAAGCGGATGTCCAGGGTTCCGTAGAGGCAGTGCGTCAGAGCCTTGTAAAACTGTCTAATGACGAGGTGGCTGTCAAGATCATCCATGCCGGTGTCGGCGCGATCAATGAGTCGGATGTGAGCCTGGCTGCCGCATCCAACGCGATTATTATCGGTTTCAACGTAAGACCGGATAATCAGGCTAAGGAAATCGCGGAAAAAGAAAAAGTCGATCTGCGGCTGTACCGCGTCATTTACCAGGCGATCGCCGATGTAGAAGACGCCATGAAGGGACTGCTGGATCCGGTATTTGAGGAAAAGGTAATCGGTCACGCGGAAATCCGCCAGATATTCAAGGCTTCCGGCGTCGGCGCGATTGCAGGTTCCTATGTGCTGGACGGCATGTTCCAGAGAGGATGCAGCGCAAGAGTATTCCGGGACGGCGAACAGCTGTTTGAAGGTCCGGTCGCTTCCCTGAAACGGTTTAAGGACGACGTAAAGGAAGTAAAGGCAGGATATGAATGCGGTCTTGTATTTGAAAAATTCAACGATATTCAGGAAGGCGATCAGGTAGAAGGCTTTATTATGGTTGAGGTACCGCGAAAATGAGAAAAAACAGCATTAAAAATACCCGCATCAACGGTGAGGTGATGCGGGAGTTATCCAATATTATCCGCAGTGAGATTAAGGATCCGCGGGTAAATCCCATGACCAGCGTTGTGGCAGCAGAGGTATCTCCCGACCTGAAATACTGCAAAGCGTATATCAGTGTGCTGGGAGATGAAGAATCCCGCGCCGCTACGCTGGAGGGATTGAACAGTGCGAAAGGGCATATCCGGCGGCAGCTTGCGCATACAATTAATCTGCGGAATACGCCGGAACTGACATTTATCATGGACCAGTCAATTGAATACGGGGTCAATATGTCAAAACGGATCGACGAAGTAAATGCAGCAATGAAGAAGGATGATGAAAATTGAAACAGTTAGATCAGTTAATACAAAAATATGAAAAGATCGGCATTACAGGACATGTAAATCCGGACGGGGACTGTGTGGGTTCCTGTCTCGGACTGTATAATTATATTAAAGCCCAGTATCCGGAAAAAACGGTCAACGTCCATTTGGAACCGATCGCGCCGGTTTTCCGGTTCCTGAACGGTTCCGACCGGATCCTCAGCGATACCGATTACGAAATGCGGTATGATCTGTTTTTTGTACTGGATGCCGGTGATGAGAAACGAATCGGGGATCAGGCCAAATATTACAGAAATGCCGGATATCGGTTCTGCTTTGACCATCATGTGAGCAATCAGGGATTTGGAGACGAGTATGTGATCGTTCCGGAAGCAAGTTCTACCTCTGAAATCCTGTTTGAAGCTATGGAATATGACAAGATCGATCAGAAAACCGCAGAAGCGCTGTACATGGGAATCGTTCATGACACTGGCGTATTCCGTCACAGCTGCACTTCGCCCAGGACAATGGAGATCGCAGGACAGCTGATGCGGAAAGGAGTTGATTTTACCGGGATCATAACCGATACCTTTATGAAGAAAACCTATCTGCAGAATCAGGTACTTGGCAGAGCGCTGTTAGAGAGCATTATGCTGCTGGACAATACCTGTATTGCCAGCACGATCAGTATGTCGGAAATGGAGTTTTACGGCGTCGGGCGGAAAGACCTGGATGGGATCATCGACCAGCTGAAACTGACAGAGGGAATCATTTGCGCGATCTTTTTGTATCAGACCGCGGAATTGGAATACAAGGTGAGCCTGCGGACGGAGGAGCCGATCGATGCGGCTGCGATCACCATGCAGTTCGGCGGCGGCGGACACAAGCGGGCAGCCGGCTGTACCATGCGGGGAACCAAACACGATATTCTGAACAATATTGTAAAAGAAATTGTCAAACAACAGAAAACAGAGTAGAATGAAGCGGGAGGAAATTATGCTGAACGGAGTTATTAATATTTATAAAGAACGCGGCTATACCTCCCATGATGTCGTTGCGAAACTGCGGGGAATCCTGAAACAGAAAAAAATCGGGCATACCGGAACGCTGGATCCGGATGCGGAGGGCGTACTGCCGGTATGTCTGGGCAAAGCGACGAAACTTTGCGATCTGCTGACGGATAAAGACAAAACCTATGAAGCGGTCCTGTATCTGGGAGAAGAAACAGATACGCAGGACAGAAGCGGCAATATTCTGGCCGCGCGCTCCATAGAAGGAATCACGCCCGAACAGGCAGAGGAAGCGATCCAGGCCTTTGTCGGCGATTATCTGCAGACGCCGCCCATGTATTCCGCCCTGAAAGTAAACGGCAGAAAATTATATGAGCTGGCGAGAGCAGGGATTGAAGTGGAGCGGCAGGCAAGGCCGGTACACATTTATGAGATCACAGTACTGGAAATGTCCCTGCCCCGGATCCGGATGCGGATACACTGCTCCAAAGGCACTTACATCCGCACCCTGTGTCATGATATTGGAAAAAAGATAGGCTGCGGCGGCTGTATGGAAATACTGCTGCGCACGCAGGTAGAGCGGTTTACTCTGGAAGACAGTCACCGGTTGGAAGAGATCAGAGATATTCAGACAGCGGAGCGGCTGCTCGTCCCTGTCGATGCCATGTTCGCGGAATATCCGGCCTACACGGTGGGACAGGCCTATGAAAAATGGCTGTATAACGGGAATCCCGTGCAGGCGGAGTGGGCTGACGGGATCCCTGCGGCAGATACCCGCTGCAGAATTTATGACCGGCAGGGACAGTTTGTAGGATTGTACCGCTATTCTGCGGAAGAAAAACGGTTTGATCCGGAAAAGATGTTTCTGGCATAAAGCGCTTGAATTTTTAGCAAAAGTAGGAATGGGATATGAAAATTTTGCAGTATACGGCGCAGCTGCGGCTTTGCGATACCGCGATTGCAGTCGGAAAATTTGACGGTGTACATCTGGGGCATCAGATGATCTTACAAGAACTGCAAAAACAAAAACAGAAAGGCCTTAAGTCTGTGGCAGTGACATTCGATCACGCGCCGGGAACCGTACTCAGACAGGAAGAAGAACATTGCCTGCTTACCGGGACGGAACGGAATCTGTATTATGAACAGATGGGGCTTGATTATGTGGTCGTGCTGCCTGCCGTAAGACAGATCTTACAGATGCCTGCGCCCGATTTTCTGAAAACGGTCCTGTGCGGACAGTTGGGAATGCGCTGTATTGTAGCCGGTTCTGATTTTTGCTTTGGAAAGGACCGGATGGGAGACAGCCGGTTTTTACGGGAAATGGCCCCCGGATACGGATACAATGCGGTCATCCTGCCAAAACTGAAACAAAACGACCGGGAGATCAGCAGCACTTATGTAAAAGAATTGTTATCGGCCGGCAGGATGGAAGAGATCAGCCGGCTGCTGGGGCGTCCTTATACCGTTGTCGGAAAGGTCGTTTACGGAAACCGGCTCGGCAGGACAGTGGGAATGCCGACGATCAATCTTTTGCCGGAACCCGGGAAACTGCTGCCGCCAAACGGCGTATATGCCGCGCGGGTGTACCTGAAGGGAAACCGCTATAACGGGATCACGAATGTGGGATATAAACCTACGGTCGCAAAGAAACCGGTAATGGGCGTGGAAACTCATATTTTTGACTTTGAGGAAGAAGTCTATGGAGAGATTGCCACAGTCGAACTGCTGCAGTTCGTCAGGCCGGAACGCAGATTTGAAAATCTGGAAGCAGTTAAGGCACAGGTGGACAACGATATAACAGCAGTAAAGAAACATTTACACATTTAGAGGAGGCCATTGCGGGAAAAATATGAGTCTTAAAAACATTTTTTTGCTGTTTGGGGGACTGGGATTCTTTTTGTATGGTATGAAACTGATGAGCGAAGGCATGGAGAAAGTTGCCGGCGCAAAGATGCGGAAGGTTCTGGAACTGTGTACCAGGAACCGGTTTGTGGGAATGGTGGTCGGTCTGCTTTTTACGGCGGTGATCCAGTCATCCAGCGCAACGACGGTCATGGTCGTCAGCTTTGTAAACTCCGGGCTGATCAGCCTGGTGCAGGCAGTCGGTCCGATCCTGGGCGCGAATATTGGTACTACAGTGACCGGTCTGCTGGTTACGCTGAAACTGGAGGACGTGGCGCCGCTTATTATTATTGCCGGCGTTATCATGGTATCGTTTTCCAAGAAGCCTATGGTGCAGAAAGCCGGTGAAGTAATCCTGGGCTTCGGCGTTTTGTTTTACGGCATGGGCGTTATGTCGTCTTCCATGCGCAGCATGGGCGAAAGCGAAGCGGTCAGAAACGCGCTGATGTCACTGGAAAATCCGTTTCTGGCGGTACTGGCAGGCTTTGTGATCACAACAATCCTGCAAAGCTCGTCCGCCTCTACCGGTATCCTGATTGCCATGGCAAGTGAAGGACTGCTGGGCCTCCCAATCTGCATGTATCTGTTGTTAGGCTGCAATATGGGTACCTGTACTTCGGCGATGATCGCCAGCATTAATGGTAAGAAGGATGCGAAACGTGCCGCCTGGGTACACATGCTGTTTAATGTCTTCGCCATGCTGATCACGGTTCCGGTCCTGATGATCTTTATGAGGCCAATCACAGGATTTTTCACGGGATTCATTGGTTCTGCAGGCAGACAGGTGGCAATGGCCAATATTATATTTAAGACGATCCATGTGATCATTTTGTTCCCGTTTGCCGGACTGCTGGTCAAGCTGGCGACCCTGCTGGTGCCGGGCACCGATCAGAAGACCGAGAAGTACGAACTGAAATACATTGGTCAGCGGGATATCTTTACGCCTGCTTCGGTAGATTTTGATATTACCAGAGAGATCCGGAGAATGGGAAATATCGCGAAAGACAATCTGCAGCTGGCCGGCGAAGCGCTGATCGAGATGGATACGGGAAAAATCAATAAAGTGCTTAAAACCGAGGAGCAGATCGATGTGCTCTGCAATCAGATCACCAATTATCTGGTCGACATCGCATCCAAGGAACTGCCGTTTTCTACGGCGAAAAATCTGGCTGCGTACTTCCATGTAGTCAGCGACTTTGAACGGATCGGAGACCATGCGGAAAATCTGGCGGAATTTGCGCAGACGCGGATTTCGGAGAATCTGGAATTTTCCGAAAAGAGCCTGGAAGGGTTAAGGCAAATGCTGGATCTGACCGTGACGGCAGTTGAATATTCTATTGAGATGTTTGCTGAAGATAATATGGAGCACAAGCAGGAGATCGTTCGTCTGGAAAATGAAGTGGACGATCTGGAGGATCGCCTGCAGTTAGAGCATATGGACCGTCTGGCGAAAAATGAATGTTCACCGCGTACCGCGATCTATACGGAAATTCTGTCGAATCTGGAGCGCGCGTCCGATCACGCGACGAATATTGCGTTCGCGATTCACAAGCAGGACAGGCTCAAAGAAATGAAATAGGAAATTTTTCTCTTATTTCAAAGATTGCAGTAGAAATTTTATAAAAATTATGCTATACTGAGGACAAGAGTAAAGGTCCGTTACGGTTTACAATACTCACACATGAAAGGAGATGGGCATCATGCGTTATGTGATTACAGGCAGAAATCTGGATGTGACGGAGGGATTAAAATCAGCGATTTATGACAAGATCGGTAAGCTGGAGCGTTATTTTAATCCGGATACGGAAGTACATGTAACTCTGAGCGTCGAGAAAGACAGACAGAAGATCGAGGTTACCATTCCGGTAAAAGGGAATATTATCCGTTCCGAACAGGTCAGCAGCGATATGTATGTTTCCATTGATCTGGTGGAAGAGATTATCGAAAGACAGCTGAAGAAGTATAAGAATAAGATCATTGACAAGAGCCAGGCAAGAGACAGCTTTACCGTAGAGTATATGGATAATGATTATGAAGAAGATGACAGCGTCAAGATCATCCGTACCAAGAAGTTTGCGGTTAAGCCGATGGATCCGGAAGAAGCGTGCATTCAGATGGAATTGCTGGGACATAATTTCTATGTATTCTCGAACGCCGAGACCGGAGAAGTGAATGTAGTTTATAAGAGAAAGGGCAACACTTACGGCCTGATCGAACCGGAATTTTAAACAGAATACTTTGTGAAGGATAGAAAAAGAGGAACTGTATCCATGCGGTACGGTTCCTTTTTTTGTGCTTGAATTGAAAAATATATTTAAAGCAGCGGGAATCCCTGTATTTTTAATGGAATTTCGTTTTGATTGACAAAAAAAACGGACATGCTATAGTTAAAGTAACGGAATCTGGAGGAAATAGGCATGAAACTTTTATTTATATTTACCGGAGGCACCATCGGCAGCACCTTTGACGGCAGCTATATCTCTGTAGACAGGGGAAAGCCTTACCGTCTGCTGGAAGAGTATGAGCGGCGTTACGGCTCTTTGCCGGAATATGATACGCTGGAACCCTATCGGGAACTGAGTGAAAACAATACGGGGAAAACGATACAGGCTTTGATCGATTGTGTGACGGCCTGCCTGCATTCCGGGTATGACGGGATCGTGGTAACGCACGGCACGGACACGCTGCAGTATTCGGCGGCGGCGCTGGCCTATGCGCTTGGCAATAAAAGGATTCCTGTCTGCCTGGTATCCAGCAATTATCCCATTGAACAGCCGGCGGCAAACGGACTGGCGAATCTGCACGGCGCCATCCGGTTTATTACGGAAAAAAGAGAAAAAGGCGTCTGGGTGCCTTATCAGAATCCGGGTGAAAATCTGAACATACACAGAGGCAGCAGGCTGCTGGCAAGTGAGGCGTATTCGGATTGTTTTTACAGTGTGCGGAAACAGATGTATGGTTGGTTGGACGAGCAGTTTGTTTTTCATTGTAATCCGGCCTATCAGGAAAGAGCAGATGAGACAGAAGGGATTCCGGTTGTTTCACTGAGAGAAGCCAGTCCGGAGGTCCTGCGGATTGAACCGTATCCCGGACTTGTCTATCCGGCGATCCCGGAAGGCGTAAAAGCAATTCTGCACGGCAGTTATCACTCTGGGACGATTAACAGTAAATCGGAAAGCGGACAGCGTTTCTTTGCGGAGGCGGCAAAGCGGAAGATTCCTGTTTTTCTGAGCGGAGTTTCGGAGGGGGCTTCTTATGAAAGTACAAGTCTGTTTGAAGACTTACAGATCGTGCCGCTGCCGGTCATGTCGCCGGTAGCCGCATATGTCAAATTATGGATGGGGCTGGCGGCAGGACTGGAACCGAAGAACTTGATGTCGCGTTCTCTGGGCGGCGACATCGTATAGCATTTTAAAATGTTCACATTTTTTATGGAGGATTCGGCAAAAGTCCATTGCAATCTGACATTGTTTATATTATATTTAATTTATATATAAAATTTGGAGGTAATGGTCGTGAAAAATTGGAAAAAGGGGATAGCGCTGTGCTTGTCGGCGCTGATGACGGTATCGCTGGCCGGATGCGGCGGTACGGAAGAAACGAAGGCAACACAGGCGGAAGCGGCGACACCGAAGCATCAGGCTGATGCAACACCGCAGAAAGAAGTAACAGAATTAAAGTATTCCATGACGGTCGACGCAGATCCGGAGAAACTGGATGCGTCCAGTGAGATCAGCGATATTTTATACGGGATTTTTCTGGAGGATATTAACCATGCCGTAGATGGTGGAATGTATGCGGAGATGGTGAAAAACGGTTCTTTTGAATATGGCAGTCAGGCGAACAAGCAGGAGAAGCACGGCTGGAATACGCCGGAAACAGGGCTGACCTTTGAAGTAACGGACGGCAGTAAGGACAAGAGTTATTTAAATGAAAATAACACACATTATGCTGTTCTTACCAATACCGCATCGGAAAAGCAGGGAATCGGAAACAGCGGTTATCTGAACGGATATGCCATTACAAAAGGTGCGAAGTATAAGGCCAGTTTGTTCTTAAAAAGCGCAGGCACATACAATGACGCAGTTACCGTCAGTCTGGAGGACAGTAAGGGAACGGTTTATGCCGAAGGCACCATTGACCGGATTACCGATCAGTGGTGGAAGTATGAAGTAGAACTGACGGCGTCGGAAACGAAAAATTCCGGACTGAAGCTCTATGTAAAGATCGGAAAAGGAACGGTCTGGGTTGATTCTGTTTCTCTGTTCCCTAAAGAAACCTATAAGAATCGGGAGAACGGAATCCGGAAGGATATTGGAGAATATCTGGAAGCTCTGAATCCGCAGTTTCTGCGGTTTCCGGGCGGCTGCCTGATCGAGGGCAAAACACTGGAGGACGCGTATAACTGGAAACAATCCATCGGCTACGGCCTGGAATGGACGGTAAACGGTGAGAAAACGGTAGGGGATGTAGCAGCCCGCGCGTACGATCTGAATATCTGGCAGAATTCTCAGAATGATCCGTACTATATGACATACGGAATGGGATTTTATGAATTTTTCCTGTTGTGTGAAGATCTGGACTGCCTGCCGGTACCGGTTGTCAATGCGGGTATGACCTGCCCGATCCAGAGCCAGAATTACCGCAGTCTGAACATCAACAGCGACGAATTCAGGAAATACATACAGGACGCGCTGGATCTGATCGAGTTTTGCCGCGGCGGCGCCGATACCAAATGGGGCGCGGTCCGGATCGCCATGGGACATAAAGAGCCGTTCCCGTTAAAATATGTGGGTGTAGGCAACGAGCAGTGGCAGACAGAATACTATCAGCACTATGAGAAGTTCCTGGAAGCGCTGAATCAGGCAAAAAAAGAGAATCCGGATATCTATGGCGATATTGAATTTATCGTTGCCAACGGACCGAATTCCGGCGATACCTTTGCCTGGGACAAGATTAAACGGCAGAGCGATAAGAAAGCATATGCGGGACTGGTAGACGAGCATTATTATCAGACGCCGGAATGGTTTTTACAGAACGTAAACCGCTACGACAGCTATGAGCGGGACAGCGTACCCGTTTTCCTGGGCGAATATGCCGCCAAATCCAATACCATGCAGGCGGCGCTGGCGGAAGCTGCCTATCTGACCGGCGTAGAGCGGAATGCGGATATTGTGAAGATGGCCTGCTATGCTCCGATGTTTGCCAATGATAAGAATAATCAGTGGGAGCCGGATATGATCTGGTATGGCAATGACTCTGTCTACGGCTCTGTCAACTACTATGTACAGAAAATGTTTGCCAACAATGTAGGAACGAATATAATTCCAAGCACGCTGGAGAACAAGTCGGAAGGCGCAAGCAGCCTGATCAACGGCAGAATCGGACTGGGAACCTGGCAGACCTCCGCAACTTTTGATAATCTGACAGTGACTTCCAATACCACAAAGGATATCCTTTACAGCTCTGATTTTGAATCCGATACCATGCAGGACTGGGATGTGCAGGAAGGCCGCTTTGCGATTGAAGGCGGTAAACTGGTGCAGTCCAATACCGGCGCGCCGAAGAATCAGAATATCGGCGATGTGGCCTATGTGGGCGATGCGGACTGGACTGACTATACAATGGAAGTGACGGCGACCAAGACAGGCGGTGATGAAGGCTTCCTGATCCCGATCGCGGTTGAAGACGCAGATAACTGCATGTTCTGGAATATCGGCGGCTGGGGTAATACCGTAAGCTGTCTGCAGATCGTTTCAAACGGCGTAAAAGGCGATCAGGTAGAAGGAACCGTTAAAAATATTACTTTAAAGACGAATCAGGAATATCAGATCAAGGTTGTTGTAAAAGAGGGGACCGTTCGGGGCTATTTGGACAATAGTCTGATGTTTACCTATATCCCGCCCAAGACAGAGGAGCTCTATCAGAACGCCAGCATTGCGGAAAACGGCGATATCATTATTAAGCTGGTAAATGTAAGCGGCGTAAAAGCAACGGTCGATATGAACCTGAACTGGGTAACGGAAGAGGAAAGAACGGCAGTGGTTACCACCTTATCCGCAAAGAGCGGCGCTGTGAAAAATACAAAAGAAAAGCAGGAAGTCAAAGAGGAAGTGGGAGAACCGTTCTCCGTAGGCGGAAGCCTTACCTATGAGGCGGCGCCGTATTCTGTGAATATTATCAGGATTTCGCAGGGAAAATAAAAATTGTGCTTTCATAAATGGAAAAAGTATGCTAGTATTTAGATAAGATTACCAATAAGCAGAACAGAGAGGAAATTAGGATGGAGAAGCATTTTTATGTAAGACCATATACAATGGACTGGAATAATGAAGAATCTGACAGCTTACATCTGGAGTACAGTTATGATAAGACCACATGGTATGCCTTTAACGGAGGAAACGGCGTACTTTTTCCGAGGGCGGGTTCCAGGCGGATGAAGAAGCCGATGATCGTTCAGAAAGACGGCGGATTTGTACTGTATGGGACAGATGCCTGTGACAGCAATCTGATATTTGTATATACCTCGCAGGATCTGATCCACTATGACGAACAGGACTGCATGGATGCCGCCGCCGCAGAAGCGGCCGGCTATCAGTATGAAGAAGGCGGAATGATCGAGGTTTCGGAAACGGTATTGTCAGGCATGCAGGCAGTATATGGAAAACCGGAGCCGGTCACGGTGACCGGAACGGAACGGGCGGTTCTGACTGTAAGTTCCGCTGCGGAACTGCCGGAGCGTGTGAAGGTGTATTATTCCAACGGCGGCGTGGAAGAAGAACGGGTATACTGGGAAGATGCGGACAGGCTGTCGGCCGGAGCCGGGACGTATACTATACACGGACATGTGAATCAGCATCACTATACGAATCCGTTTATTTATCACCGTGCAGATCCGTTCATTTATAAGCATACGGACGGGACCTATTATTTTACGGCTTCTCATACGGATGATACCCACAATCTGGACGGCGCGTACCAGTACCGCCATGTTTATCTGCGGCATGCGGCGACCTTGGAGGATCTGGCTGACGGCTCCGGCAGATATGAGGAGATCTCCGTATTTGACAGGGATCCCCTGCCGGGTAACTGCAGTCCGCATATCTGGGCGCCGGAAGTACATTATATTCGCGGAAAATGGTATATTTATTTTACGACGGCTGTCAATGAACATGATCTTTGGAGTATCCGTCCCCATGCGCTGGAGTGCCTGGGAGACGATCCCATGACCTGTGAATGGGTGAACAGAGGACCGATCCGGAAGACAACGCAGGACAACATCGCGTTTACCGATTTCTCTTTGGATCATACTGTGCTGCAGTTAAATGATGAACTGTATCTGTTCTGGGCGGAGAAGCACCCGATTGAATCCAGCATTTACGCCGCTAAAATGGTAGATCCGCTTACCATTGATTCCAGCCGGATCGCCACGATCGTATCCCCGGTATTTAACTGGGAACGCCATGGATTTGAAGTATGTGAGGGACCCGGATTCATCCGCAGGAACGGTAAGATCTTTATGACCTATTCTGCCAGCGGCACCGACGCATTTTACTGCAACGGCCTGATGACCATAGATGAGGACGCGGATCTGCTTGACGCGACCAACTGGCATAAGAGTCCGTTCCCGGTATTCCAGTCTTCCCGGCAGAACGGGCAGTTTGGACCGGGACATAACAGTTTTACGTTTGATGAAGACGGACATGATATTTTCGTTTATCATGTCAGACAGGAGGAACGCTATCTGATCGATCAGGGTTATGAGCCGTTATATGATGCGGGAAGAAACGCGTCTCTGGTCCGGTTATATTGGAATCCGGACGGAACCCCGAATTTTGCGGTACCGATGCCCGCGGGAGCAGGCTATGATGAGGAGATTCCGGTTGAGGCGGAAGTGACAGTGGAAGCATAGGCATAGATTGTATAAGATCAGAAATATTTGGAAGAATGGATAGTATAAGGCTGTTGCAAAACGGGATGCGTTCAGAGAGAACGCTGTTTTGCAGCAGCCCGATTATTAAGAGAAAGGATTGACAAAATGAAACAGGCGGATTTAAACAGGCTGACGGCGTATGAACTGCTATTGACAAAACAGATTGAGGAGGTCAATGCGAAGGGATATCTGCTGCGGCATAAACGATCCGGCGCTATGCTGGTACTGATGGAGACGGATGATACCAATAAAGTGTTCAGTATCGCGTTCCGGACGCCGGCGCCGGACAATACGGGAGTTCCGCATATTATGGAACATTCTGTTTTATGCGGCTCCAAAAGATTCCCCCTGAAGGACCCGTTTGTAGAATTGGTAAAGGGTTCTCTGAATACATTTTTAAACGCCATGACTTATCCGGACAAGACCATGTATCCGGTTGCAAGCTGTAATGATCAGGACTTTCAAAATCTGATGCATGTTTATATGGACGCGGTATTTTATCCGAATATATATCAGTATCGGGAGATCTTTTGTCAGGAAGGATGGAGCTATTCGATGGAATCTCCGGAGGCCCCGCTTACGATCAACGGCGTAGTATATAACGAGATGAAAGGCGCGTTTTCTTCGGCGGACGATGTGCTGGACCGGGAGATCATGAATGCGCTGTTTCCGGATACCACCTATGCCAATGAGTCCGGCGGAGATCCTGTTCATATACCGGAACTGACGTACGAGCAGTTTCTGGATTTCCACAGGCGATATTATCATCCCTGCAACAGTTACATTTATCTGTATGGCGACATGGATATGGCGGAAAAACTGCAGTGGCTGGATGAGGCGTATCTGAGTAATTTTGAGGCGATCGAACTGGATTCTTCCATTGCCATGCAGCCGGCTTTTTCCGAAATGCGGGAAAAGACCATTTTCTATCCGGTCGGAGCGTCGGAACCGGAGCGGGACAACACCTATCTGTCCTATAATGTTGTGGTCGGAGATTACAGAGATATCAATTTGAATATCGCGTTTCAGGTTCTGGAATACGCCCTGCTGAATATGCCCGGCGCACCGTTAAAGCAGGCGCTTTTGGATGCGGGGATCGGCAAGGATATCTACGGGCAGTATCATTACGGACAGCAGCAGCCGTATTTCTCAATTGTGGCAAAAAAGGCGAATCCGGAACAGAAAGAAGCCTTTGAAACCGTGATCCGGGATACCCTGGAGCGTATTGTCCGGGAAGGGTTCGCAAAAAAGTCGCTGCAGGCAGGGCTCAATGTCATTGAGTTCCATATCCGGGAGGCCGATTTTGGAGATTTTCCAAAGGGACTGCTCTTTGGATTAGAAGTGATGCAGAGCTGGCTCTATGATAAGGAAAATCCGTTTGCGGGATTAGAGACCAATCCGGTTTTCGATTATCTGAAGGCAGAAATGCAGAATGGTTATTTTGAAAATCTGGTTCAGACCTATTTCCTTGAAAATCCGCACAAAGCGGTTGTGACCGCGGTGCCCAAAGCGGGACTGGCGACCGTCCGGGAACAGGAACTGGCGGAAAAACTGGAACAAAAGAAAGCGGCCATGGATGAGAGCGAGATCGCGGAGATCGTCAGACAGACCAAGGCTTTGAAAGCATATCAGGAAGCGCCGGATGCGCCGGAGGCAATAGAAAGCATTCCGCTGCTTTCCCTGAACGATATGAAAAAAACGCCGGAACCGTTCCACAATACAGAGAAAACGATTGCCGGTACGACTGTGCTGCATCATAATTATTTTACCAACGGGATCGGCTATCTCCGGCTGGCTTTTGTGATAAAAGATCTGCCGGAAGAACTGCTTTCTTATCTGGGCATATATAATAATTTCTTCGGACTGCTGGATACCGAACATTTTTCTTATGGGGAACTGGATCAGGAGATCAATATCCACACCGGCGAGATGAGCAACAGCTGTACGGTATATTCGGATGCGCAGGATTCCGGCAAGTGGAAGCTGGTAATGGAGATCCGCGTTAAAGTAACTTACGATCAGATCGCGTTTCCGTTTGAGATCGTGGAAGAGATCCTGCGTCATACGAAGTTTGACAACCGGCGGCGGATCCTGGAACTGATCGAAGAGAACTGTTCCCGGCTGCAGTCCCAGCTGGCTGCCAGAGGAAATTCCACTGCGGCCATGCGTGCGCTTTCCTATTATTCGGAACCGGCTGCTGTGAACGAACGGCTCCGCGGAATTGATTTTTATGAGTTTTTGACAGACCTGAAAGCGCATTTTGACGCGCGTTATGAGGAGCTGATCGCGCAGCTTGAACGGGTGATCCGCTTTGTGTTCCGGCCGGAGAATCTGCTTATCAGCTATGCGGCGGATGAAGAAGGCTTTGCGCGGTTAGAACCAAATGTCGGAACGTTTAAAGACTGTCTGTTTACGGATCCTGTCCCGCACACCGGGATTACCTGTCCGGTCACTGCGAAAAGAGAAGGATTCCAGACGGCCTCCCAGGTGCAGTATGTGGCAATGGCAGGAAATTATAAGGAAGCGGGATACCGCTTTACCGGGACGATGCGCGTCGTGCGGCTGATCATGAGCTATGATTACCTGTGGAATGAGCTTCGGGTAAAGGGCGGCGCCTATGGGTGCGGCAACCAGTATACCAGAACCGGCGATTGCTATTTTACTTCTTATCGGGATCCGCATCTGTCCCGTACCTTAGAGGTATATCGAAAGGTACCGGAGTATCTGCGCAGCTTTCAGGCGGATGAACGGGATATGGTAAAATATATTATCGGAACGTTCAGCGAAATGGATACGCCGCTGACGAACGCGAGCCGGGCCGGACGTTCGTATTCCGCATATCTCTGCCATGTGACAGAAGAAATGCTGGCAAAAGAGCGCGGGGAGGTGCTGCATACAACGCCGGAGGCAGTGCGGGCGCTTGCGGATCTGGTGGAAGCGGTTCTGGCGCAGCAGCATATTTGCGTGATCGGCAATGAAAGCAGACTGGAACAGGAGGCGGAACTGTTTACGGAAGTAAAACAGGTATTTTAAATGAGGAGATCGCATGGAACAAACGTATAAATCGGGATTTGTGGCATTGATCGGCAGGCCCAATGTGGGAAAGTCTACTTTGATGAACCGTCTGATCGGTCAGAAGATCGCCATTACCTCGAATAAGCCGCAGACGACTCGAAACCGGATTCAGACCGTATATACTTCCAAAGAGGGACAGATCATCTTTTTGGATACTCCGGGGATTCACAAGGCGAAAAATAAATTGGGCGAATACATGATGCATGTGGCGCAGAAAACGTTAAGCGAGGTGGACGTGGTCGTATGGCTGGTGGAGCCGACTTCCTATATCGGGGCAGGAGAACGGCATATCGCCGAACAGCTGGCAGGTCTGCATCTGCCGGTGATCCTGGTGATCAATAAAACCGATATGGTGAAACGGGAGGAGATCGCGGAATCCATCGCCGCTTATGGAAAACTGTTCCCGTTTGACGAGATCATTCCCACTTCCGCGATCCGGGGACAGAATACGGAGACGATCCTTACCTGTATTTTCAAATATCTGCCGTACGGTCCGCAATATTATGACGAAGATACGGTTACGGATCAGCCCGTCCGGCAGATCGTGGCGGAAATCATCCGGGAAAAGGCGCTGCATGCTTTAAATGATGAAATCCCGCATGGGATCGCTGTTGTGATCGATCGGATGAAGGAACGGCAGGGCGGCGGATTTTATGATATTGACGCCACGATCATCTGTGAACGGGATTCCCACAAAGGGATCATCATCGGAAGGCAGGGCAGTATGTTGAAGAAAATCGGCACCAATGCCCGGTATGAGATTGAGCGTCTGGTGGAGTGTCAGGTGAATCTGAAACTCTGGGTTAAAGTAAAGAAGGAATGGCGGGACAGTGATCTTATGCTCAGCAATTTCGGATATCAAAAACAGGACTAAACGGATACAAGGAAACGGAGGCAGCTTTGAATCAGACAGAGGTCAGGGGAATGGTGCTGTCAGCCATGCCCATCGGAGAATATGATAAGCGACTGGTTCTTTTGACAAGGGAAAAAGGGAAAATATCCGCCTTCGCCAGGGGAGCAAGGCGGCAGAACAGTCCGTTTTTAGCGGGCAGCCGACCGTTTTCTTTTGGGACGTTTACAGTCTTCGAGGGCAGGGACAGTTACGGACTGACCGGAGCGAATATTTCAGAATTTTTTCCCAAACTGACCGGGGATATTGCCATGACCTCTTATGGCTTTTATTTTCTGGAACTGGCAGACTATTTTTCCAGAGAAGGAGTGGACGGGAAGGATATGCTGAATCTGCTGTATCTTACCTTCCGCACCATGGAGAAAGAGACGTTAAGTCTGCCGCTGATCCGTTGTATTTATGAATTGAAGACGATGACGCTGCAGGGAATGTATCCGGATTTCTTTATCTGCAGGCACTGCGGCGGGAAAGCGGATCTGGTCTGGTATGATCCGTCCCGGATGGAAATATTCTGTGATTCCTGCGGGACGCAGAGCCAGCAGCTGGTGAAATTAAAGGACTCCACGCTGTATGCGCTGCAGTATATCGTATCCAGCCCGATCGGAAAGCTGTTTTCCTTTCAGGTAACGCCGGAGGTCTTATCACAGATGGAACAGATCATCGGGCAGCTGATCAAACGGTATGTGGAAAAGCCGCTGCGCGCGCTGGAAATGCTGGAAATGCTGGCGGCAGAGTAATTTTTTTACGGAAACAGTTGAAAAAACAGGAATAATTTTGTAGAATATGCAGTAGCTTTATCCATACATAGGAAGGGGATATGAGATGAGAAAGAGAGATCAGGCGCACGGAGCGTTCCGGACAGGCAGACTGCGGATCCTTGCGTTTGTATTGGTCTTCTGCATGGCCGGATTCTGCGGCTGCGGCGATGAAAAAGAAAACAAAGAGACGGAACCGGAGACCGTGGCGGTACACGCGGGGGAACATCTGCTGCATCTGGCGGAGAACGGTACGGTAACGGATCAGATCGTAGAAGAATTCAAAGATGAAAAATATGACCAGGAGCAGTTTCGGGCTGATGTGGAAGCGGAACTAAAAGAAGTCAATGCAAAAGGAAATGTGGCGTCGCTTCAGAGTCTGGAACTGAAGGACGGACTCATGACGGTTGTGCTGCAGTTCTGGTCGCCGGAAGCGTATGCCGCTTATAATCAGAAGTATGTGACCGGAGAAGAAGTGATCCTGTTCCAGGGCAATATAGAGGGCGCCGCTAATCAGGGCTATGATATGGATGCGGCATTTGTGAAAGCGGGGACCAATGAGACGGTCAGTCCGGATACCATAAAAGCGGATGCGGAACTGAAGGTGATCATTACCAATCAGGCATGCAAACTGACGGCCGATTATCCGATTGTTTATGTTTCAGAAGGCGTAACGATGGATACCGGCGCCGCCGTTACAAAGGCAGATTCCGTGAATTACATTTTTTATAAAAACGATACGTCTGTGAAGGAGGACGAAGAATCATGACAGCAGAGAAGACAATGGATAAGATTGTAGCGTTGGCAAAGGCGAGAGGCTTTGTATATCCCGGCTCGGAAATATACGGCGGTCTGGCGAATACCTGGGATTACGGAAATCTGGGTGTGGAATTGAAGAATAATGTAAAAAAGGCGTGGTGGTCTAAGTTTATTCAGGAGAACCCGTACAATGTGGGCGTGGACTGCGCGATCTTAATGAATCCGCAGACCTGGGTGGCTTCCGGACATCTGGGCAGCTTTTCCGATCCGCTGATGGACTGCAAGGAATGTCATGAACGCTTCCGCGCCGATAAGATCATTGAAGATTATATGAGTGAGCATGGAATCGTACCGGAGAACAGCATTGACGCCTGGTCCCATGAAGAGATGGCTGCCTTTATCGAGGAGCATCAGGTTCCCTGCCCGACCTGCGGAAAGCATAATTTTACCGAGATCCGGGAATTCAATCTGATGTTTAAGACGTTTCAGGGCGTTACGGAAGACGCGAAGAATACGGTTTATTTGAGACCGGAGACGGCGCAGGGTATCTTTGTCAACTTTAAGAATGTACAGCGTACATCCCGGAAAAAGATCCCGTTTGGAATCGGACAGATCGGAAAATCTTTCCGGAACGAGATCACGCCGGGTAACTTTACATTCCGTACCAGAGAATTTGAACAGATGGAACTGGAATTTTTCTGTGAGCCGGATACGGACCTGGAATGGTTCGCCTACTGGAAACAGTTCTGTATCAGCTGGCTGCAGAGCCTGGGCATGAAGCCGGAAGAGATGCGTGTCCGCGACCATGAAAAGGAAGAATTATCTTTCTACAGCAAGGCGACCACCGATATCGAGTTTTTATTCCCGTTTGGCTGGGGTGAGCTGTGGGGCATTGCCGACAGAACCGATTACGACCTGACGCAGCATCAGAATGTATCCGGGGAGCCGATGGAGTATTTTGACGATACCAAAGGAAAAAAATATATTCCGTATGTAATTGAGCCGTCGCTGGGCGCCGATCGTGTGACGCTGGCATTCCTGTGCGGCGCTTATGATGAGGAAGAACTGGAAGGCGGCGATATGCGGACTGTGCTGCATTTCCACCCGGCGCTGGCGCCGGTCAAGGTGGGCGTGCTGCCGCTGTCAAAGAAACTGAATGAAGGCGCGGAGAAGATTTATACGGAGCTGTCCAAGCTTTACAACTGTGAGTTTGACGACAGGGGCAATATCGGGAAACGCTACCGCAGGCAGGATGAGATCGGTACGCCGTTCTGTGTTACCTACGATTTTGATTCTGAGACTGACGGCTGTGTGACCGTCCGGGACCGCGATACAATGGCACAGGAACGAGTCGCCATTGCGGACCTGAAAGCGTATTTCGCGGATAAATTTGCATTTTAAAAATGCTTGTAAAAAAAGGGTTGCATAACCCTTTTTTTTGTGATAAGATTCTACCTGTTGAGTATTTCTGACAAAGACAAATGTATTTCGGGTAAAAACATTTATGGACTTTTTACATATGATAAAAAGACGAAATCATCGCGGAAGCGAGGAAAGAAAGGCTTGGTAGAGAATATGAAAAAGGTAGTGAAATTCGGCGGCAGTTCATTGGCAAGCGCCGAACAGTTCCGGAAAGTAGGAGAGATTATCCGTTCCGATAAATCGAGAAGATATGTAGTACCCTCTGCGCCGGGGAAACGGTATGACGGCGATACCAAAGTGACGGATCTGCTGTATCAGTGCTATGAACTGGCGGAACAGGAGAAGGATTTCAGCGAAGTGCTGGAGCAGATTGCTGCCCGTTACCAGGAGATCATAGACGGGCTGGAGCTGAAACTTTCCCTGCAGGAAGAGTTTGCGAAGATTGCCGAGAATTTTAAGCAAAAGGCGGGAAAAGAGTACGCGGCGTCCCGCGGCGAATATTTAAACGGGATCGTGATGGCGGATTATCTGGGCTTTTCCTTTATTGACGCCGCATCGGTCATTGTATTTCACAAAGACGGCTCGCTGAATACGGAGCGGACCCGGAAGGTATTAAGCGCCCGGCTGGTCGATGAAGGCTATGTGGTGATCCCGGGATTTTACGGCGCACAGAGCGACGGTACGGTACGGACGTTTTCCAGAGGCGGTTCCGATATTACCGGTTCCATTGTGGCGCAGGCGGTTCATGCGGATATCTATGAAAACTGGACTGATGTTTCCGGTTTCCTGATCGCGGATCCCAGGATTATTCCGGATCCGGAGGGGATCGACTATATTACCTATAAGGAACTGCGGGAGCTATCCTACATGGGGGCTTCTGTCCTGCATGAGGATGCGATCTTCCCGGTCAGGAAGGAAGGAATCCCGATCAATATCCGGAATACGAACCGTCCAGAAGATAAAGGAACGATGATCGTGGAGAGCACCTGCCACAGACCGAAATATACCATTACCGGGATCGCGGGGAAAAAAGGCTTTGTATCCATTACCGTGGATAAGGATATGATGAACTCCGAGATCGGATTTGGAAGAAGAGTGCTGGAGGTATTTGAACGGGAAGGCATTTCCTTTGAACATATGCCGTCCGGGATCGATACTATGACCGTATTTGTACACGAAGACGGTTTCGCGCAGAAGGAGCAGCGGATTCTGGCCGGTCTGCACCGTGTTGTGAACCCGGATACCATTGAACTGGAGAACGATCTGGCGCTGATCGCCGTTGTAGGGCGGGGAATGCGTGCGACCAGAGGTACCGCCGGCAGGATCTTTTCCGCGCTGGCACATGCCCGCATCAATGTAAAAATGATCGATCAGGGCTCCAGCGAGTTAAATATCATCATCGGCGTGAAGAATGAGGATTTTGAAGCGGCGGTCAAAGCAATTTACGATATTTTTGTAACCGTACAGTTATAATAGAAAGACAGGGGGCAAAAATGGAGGACGACACAAAGTATTTTGTAGTCAGGAAAAAGGCGCTGCCGGAAGTGCTGCTGAAAGTGGTGGAAGCCAAACGGATGCTGGAGACAGATCCGGCCATGACCGTACAGAAGGCAGCGGAACAGCTGGGGATCAGCCGCAGCTCCTTTTATAAATACAAAGATGATATTTCTCCGTTTCATGACGATACACGGGGAAAAACCATTACGTTTGTCCTGCAGATGGATGATGAACCGGGCGTATTGTCCAGTGTGTTAAAGACGATCGCGGAATCCAATGCCAATATTCTGACGATTCATCAGACCATTCCGATCAACGGGCTGGCGTCTCTGACATTGAGTGTGGAAGTGCTGTCTTCCTCCAAGGATATGTCGGGAATGATCCAGGAGATCGAAACCCAGAAGGGTGTTCATTATTTAAAAATTTTAGCAAAATCGTAGGAGAGAAGACATGATTCAGATCGCAGTATTAGGATATGGCACCATCGGCTCCGGTGTTGTAGAAGTGTTGAAAACCAATTATGACAGTATCGCAAAGCGAAGCGGGCAGGAGATTCAGGTCAAATATGTGCTGGATCTGCGGGAATTTCCCGGAGATCCGATCCAGAAGATTTTAGTACATGATTTTACCACTATTTTGCATGATCCGGACGTAGAAGTGATTGTGGAGACTATGGGAGGCACCAATCCGGCCTATACATTTGTAAAGCAGGCGCTGGAAGCCGGAAAAAGCGTCTGTACTTCCAATAAAGAACTGGTAGCGAAATACGGTCCGGAGCTTCTGGAGATCGCCAGACTGCATAACCGGAATTTCCTGTTTGAGGCCAGTGTCGGGGGCGGTATTCCGATCATCCGGCCGCTGAATCAGTGCCTGACTGCGGATGAGATCTATGAAATTACCGGGATCCTGAACGGAACCACCAACTATATGCTGACCAAAATGGCAAAGGAAGGCGCGAGCTTTGACGCGGTATTAAAGGAAGCGCAGGCATTGGGCTATGCGGAACGCAATCCGTCCGCGGATGTGGACGGCTTTGATGCCTGCCGGAAGATTGCAATTTTGGCATCTCTGGCCTTTGGAGAAAATGTCAACTATGAAGATATCTATACGGAAGGGATCACAAAGATTACAGATCGGGATTTCCTGTATGCGAAAGCGATGGGAACCGCGATCAAGCTGTTCGGGACCTGCAGGAAGACCGAGGGAGAACCGGAGCAGTTTTTTGCCAGTGTCTGCCCCGTGATGATCGGAAACGACCATCCGCTGTTCGGCGTAGAGGGCGTTCTGAACGGGATTCTGGTACGGGGCAATGTGATCGGCGACGTGATGTTTTACGGAAGCGGAGCCGGCAAACTGCCGACTGCCAGTGCGGTCGTAGCTGACGTAGTGGATGCCGTCAAGCATCTGAATACCAATATCATGACCTTTTGGAGCAGCAAACCGCTGTCTCTGGCGGATATTGAAAAAGTACAAAATCAGTTCTTTGTGCGTGTGAAGAAGTATGAGGCCGATCATGTACAGAGTTTATTTGGAAATGTTGCAAAGATCACGGTTCCGGAATTGCCGGAGGAGTTCGCTTTTGTTACGGAACCCATGACAGAGGAAGCATTTGCGAATGCGGCGGGACAGTTAGACGGCCTGCTTGGCAGGATCCGGATCGGTCATTAAGACAGCCTGATTTGGCAGAAAGTGTGAATTGTATGAAATATATTGTAGTATTAGGAGACGGGATGGCAGACCGCCCGTTAGAGGAGCTGGAAAACCGGACGCCGTTAGAAGCGGCAGAGACGCCGGTGTTGGATGCGTTGTCCAAACGTTCGGAGATCGGATTGGTGCATACGATACCGGATGGAATGAAGCCGGGCAGCGACACGGCAAACCTGTCGGTATTGGGATATGATCCGAAACAGTATTATACCGGAAGATCTCCGCTTGAAGCGCTGAGTATCGGCGTGGCGATGAAAGATACGGATATTGCGATCCGGTGTAATCTGGTGACGCTGTCTGCGGATGACAGACCGTATGCGGAGAAAACGATTCTGGATCACAGCTCCGGGGAAATCTCTACCGAAGATGCGGCAGTTTTGCTGGATGCGGTAAAGAAAGAACTGGAATCCGAAGAATTTCAGTTTTATGTGGGGACCAGCTATCGGCACCTGACGATCTGGAACCGGGGAGAAACAGCGGAGCTGACAGCGCCGCACGATGTACTGGGAAATGTAATCGGGACCTATCTGCCGAAAGAACCGAAGCTGCGGGCCATGATGGAACGCAGTTATGCGATCCTGGCAAATCATCCCATCAATCAAAAGCGGATGGAAGAGGGAAAAAATCCTGCCAATTCCATCTGGTTCTGGGGTGCGGGGACGAAACCCTGCGTCACTTCGTTTTTTGAGAAAACGGGCAAAAAGGGCGTTATGATCTCCGCGGTAGATTTATTAAAAGGAATCGCGGTCGGCGCTGATATGAAGAATATTATTGTGCCGGGCGCGGACGGAACGCTGGAAACGAACTATGAGGGCAAAGCCCTTGCGGCGGCCAGGGCGCTGACGGAAGATGGCTATGATTTTGCCTATATCCATGTGGAAGCTCCGGATGAAATGGGACATCAGGGCAGCGTGGAGCGCAAGGTGAAGGCGATTGAGAATCTGGACGGCCGTGTCATCGGCGTGGTAAAGAAAGCGCTGGAGGAAGCCGGCACGGATTACCGGATGCTGGTTCTACCGGATCATCCCACCCCTATCTGCGTCAGGACGCATACCAGCGAGCCGGTTCCGTATCTGCTGTATGACAATACGGATCCAAAGCAGGAAACCTGGAATTACAATGAAAAGGAAGCGGCAGAAAGCGGCAATTATATCGCGGAAGGGCATACGATCATCGACTATCTGTTTCGGAAATAGAAATATGGTAAATTTTCAGAAAACAGTTGACAGTTCGGAGAAAACGTACTACGATAGAGTTTGGAAAATAAATAAAGAAAAGATTCTTCGGGGCGGGGTGTGATTCCCCACCGGCGGTACAGTCCGCGAGCCTGTATGGATACGAACAGGTTGATCCGGTGCAATTCCGGAACCGACAGTATAGTCTGGATGGTAGAAGATCTGCATGGACGATCATGGTAGACCTGCATTTACGCTCCGGGAGTTTTCCCGGAGCTTTTCTTTTGGAGAAGAATCGGAAAGGAATTATGATGAAAGAAAATTTAATGAAGTTCTGGGATGTGATCAAGGATGAGATCGGCTTTCTGCTGATCGCGGTTGCCGTCATTGCGATCCTGCTCGTGATAGCGGTTATAGCGGAAAAAGCGATGCGGAAGCGGAATCTGCTCCGGGAGGTGGAGCCGACAAAGAAGGTAGTGCTGATCGCTATGTTTTCCGCGCTTGCGGGTATTTTGATGTATCTGGAATTTCCGATCCCGATCGCACCGTCATTTTATGAAATTGATTTCAGTGAAGTACCGGTTATGATCTGTTCCTATTTACTGGGGCCGGTAGCGGGTGTGACGACCGAATTTGTAAAGATTCTTATAAAACTTCTGATCAAAGGCACTTCCACAGCCTATGTGGGAGATGTCGCCAATTTTATCGTAGGATGCGCCTTTGTTATTCCTGCTACGGTCGTGTTCCGCAGAAAACACACTGTAAAAAACGGAATTTTTTCCATGGTTGTGGGAACAATATGCATGGCAGGGTTCGGAGGATTTGTAAACGCGTTTGTGCTGCTGCCCGCGTTTGCGCAGCTTTACGGCGGAATGCCGGTGTCCGATTTGATCGCGATGGGGACGGAAGTAAACGGTCTGATCGGCAATATGTTCACTTTTATTATTTTGGCGGTTATACCGGTCAATATAATAAAGGGCATTTTTATCGGGGTTATTACGCTTCCTATTTATTTCCGACTTGAAAAAGTAATAAAAAATAAAATTTTTTAAAAAATAGCCTTGATTTTGTAACAATTTTGTAATATAATCCCTAATTGTAACACAACCTATGCCTGCAAGGGATAGATACAAGAAAGGGTTTTATCATGAGAACAAGCAAGCTACAGAGAGTCTTGGTACTGGGACTTGTTTCCGTATTAAGCGTGACGGCATTACCGAATACTCGGGTTGATGCTGCTTCGGAGACTCCGACGATAGCTGTGGAAGTGAATCAGGGGAAAACTAAAACAATCACAGTTGGAGAGTCGGCAACACTGAAGATAACCGGTACGGCCAAGGAAGCATCTTGGTACATTTCAGCCGAGGGGAATACCAATCAGGGGACATCAGTAGCCACACTGAGCAACGAAACCGCGTCTTCCGTTCAGGTAGATGCAAAAGAAGCAGGAATCTGTTATCTGCATGCAAAAGTTGGAAATGAAGATTACACTTGTGAGATAAGAGCCGTTGAACCGCTTCAGGTAAACGGCGGCGAAGAAAAAACCGTTCGGGTTGGGGAATCGGCAGCCTTTCAGGTTACAGGCGCGACCAGAGACGTAAAATGGTTTGTTTCTTCAAAAGAGAATTACAATGAAAAGACAGAAGCCGCAGAAGTCAGCAGCAAAGAGGGAACCACGCTTACCGTAACGGCGAAAAAGGCAGGCATTTGTTACGTGAGCGCGAAGGTTGGAAATGAATATGTTAGCTGTAAGCTTACGGTAAAAGAGCCGATCTTGCTGAACAGCGGAAAGGACGCAGCCGTAAGAACCGGGAAGTCAGTTACACTGAAGCTGACCGGCGCAGATAAGGATGCAAAAGTAAAATGGTATATTTCTTCCAAAGCAGATGCGAATCAAAAGACAGAGAACGCCGTCATCAGCAAGGAGAGCACGGACGCAGTCTCTGTATCCGCAAAGAAGGCAGGTACCTGCTATGTACGTGCCGAAGTGGAAGGAAAATTTTACACCTGTAAGATCACGGTGAAACCGGAGATTATTTTAAACGGCGGAAAGACACTGAGTCTTACAGAAGGAAAATCGGCATCAATCAGCATGACCGGAGCGGAGAAAGAGACCGTAAAATGGTATGTTTCTTCAAAATCCGACAGTAATGTAGATACAGAAGTGGCAGCGATTGCCGACGGAACGAATCAATCCGTTCAGGTAACCGCGAAAGAGGCAGGCACCTGTTATGTAAGGGCTGTCATCGGAAAAGAGTCTTATGACTGCAAAGTAACCGTAAAGGCGGTGCCGGTGATGGAAAAAGCGGTTCAGGCAGTTCAGAGCGAACAGACAAAAAATACGGCAGACAGTTATTCCAATGACGAGCTGTATCTGTTATCCCATCTGATCGGCGGTGAAGTCGGTGCAAACTGGTGTACGGAAGAACAGATGCTGGCAGTCGGAAGCGTTGTATTAAACCGTGTGAACGATCCCAGATTTCCGAATACGCTGAAAGACGTTATCTTCCAGAGCGGACAGTATGCATGTACCTGGGACGGTAATTTTGACCGGGAACCGACAGCACGGGTTGTAAAGGTTGCCCAGTATTTACTGGATAACGGCAGCGTAATTCCCACCAATGTGGTATGGCAGTCTTCTGTACCGCAGGGGAACGGTGTTTACAAAACTTTAACTACCGCATTTGGTTATCCAATCGTTTTGTGCTATTAACAGACAGTTTGGGGAGTATATTTTATAAAAGAAATCGGTTGTCAGATTCCTTAAAGTTGTTTATAATGACTTTATTGAATCTGCAGCCGTTTTTGTTTTTACAGAGGGGCTGCGTAAAGGAGAAGAAAAATGGAGATTAAGATAACGGTACCGCTGACGCAGAAACATGTATATAATTTTATGATGCATCATGCATATTTTTCTTTTATGGGTTATATCGGGATCCTGATCAGCGTCTGCGCGATCGGAGCCATGATCGTAACCTGGGGAAAGATGCCGCTGGCAAACGAGGCGGTTCTGCTGCTGGCGGCGCTGCTGTTTACCGTATTTCAGCCGCTGATGCTCTATGCGCGCGCGAAAAGGCAGACGGCAAGCAATGAGGCGTTTCGGGTTCCTATGTCTTATGAACTCACGACACAGGGCATGCTTGTAAAACAGGGAGACGCCGAAAAGCTGTTTCGGCCGGAAGAGATCACCAGGATCACCAGTACCTCTCTTTCGGTTTTGATCTATACGGGAAAGAATCATGCGTTTATCCTGACGAAAGAAGCATTGGGGGACCGGCTTGAAGATCTGCGGATCTGGGCGAAGCAGTGCAGACAGGCAACCTATGTTAAGATCAAGTAGCGCAGGGGAGAACGGATATGCTTTATGAAACATACAGTCCGGAGGAAACCTTTGCCATTGGCAAGCAGCTGGGCATACAGGCAAAACCGGGAGAGATTTATTGCCTGGCCGGCGATCTGGGAACCGGCAAAACCGTATTTACGCAGGGATTTGCCGCAGGCCTGGGAGTGACGGAACCGGTCAGCAGTCCTACGTTTACTATTGTGCAGGTTTATGATTCGGGCAGACTGCCCCTTTATCATTTTGACGTATACCGCATTGGAGATGCGGAGGAAATGGAAGAGATTGGATATGAAGAATTTTTCTACGGCTCCGGCGTCTGTCTGATAGAATGGCCGGACTTGATCGCGGATTTGATCGGACCGGAGGCCAGGCGGATTACGATAGAAAAGGATTTGGAAAAAGGATTTTCATACCGGAGACTCAAGATTCAGTAAAAGTATGGAGGTAGTGTGAAAAATCACACTGATGTGCTGATTTTTCACACGGCTATTTGTGCCGGAGCGTCCCAAATAGCCACGATGGCAGACGAGAAATCACCTTCGTGAATTTCTCGTTCGGTAAACTTTGTTTACCGTGCCTCCTTCGCGTAAACGCTCCGGAATAGAGGTAATATGCAGATATTAGCGATTGACAGTTCTTCTCTGGTTGCCAGCGCCGCAATCGTAACAGAGGAGAAACTGTTGGCGGAATATACGACAGATTTTAAAAAGACACATTCGCAGACACTGCTGCCGATGATCGATGCCATTACATCGATGACCGGATTTGATCTGAAGGATCTGGACGCGATCGCGGTGGCAGCAGGCCCGGGTTCTTTTACCGGCCTGCGGATCGGAAGCGCTACGGCAAAGGGGCTGGCGCAGGCATTGGAAATCCCCATACTGCCGGTTCCGACCGTAGACGCAATGGCATATCATTTTTTTGGGACGCAGATGCTGATCTGTCCGCTGATGGATGCCAGAAGGGATCAGGTGTATACCGGTCTGTACCGATTCCGTCAGGATGCATTTGAGACCGTCTGGCCGCAATGCGCAGTTTCGGCGAAAGCGCTGGCGGAACAGATCAATATGAGAAAGGAACCTGTTATCTTAAACGGAGAAGGCGTGCCGGTACAATTGGAATACCTGCAGGCGCACCTGCAGGTCCCGTTTTTTGTCGCGCCGCCGCATGTGGCAAGGCAGCGCGCCGGAAGCGTGGGAGCGCTCGCACTTTCTTATTTCAGACAGGGAAAGATCACGCCGGAAGAAGCCTGGCAGCATAAACCGGAATATCTGCGGGTTTCGCAGGCGGAGCGGGAACGGAAAGAAAAAGGAGCGGAATCCGATGAACATTAGGCGGATGAAACAGGGAGATGTGCCGGAAGTGGCAGAACTGGAAGCACGGAGTTTTTCTTCGCCCTGGTCTGCTCAGAGTTTGTCAGATGCTCTGCAAAAAGAATCCTATGTATTTGTTGTCGCCAAGGAAGAACGGATTATCGGATATGGAGGCATGCGCTGTATTCTGGACGAGGCGGATATTGCCAACATCGCGGTAGACAGCACACGGTTTCGCCGAGGGGTAGGGACAAGGATTCTGGAAGCACTGCTTGCAGAGGCAAAGCAGCGTAAGATCCGGGCCGTAACACTGGAAGTACGGGACAGCAATGCGGCGGCGATCGCGCTTTATGAGAAGATGGGGTTCGTGACGGCAGGGATCCGAAAAGGATTTTATGAAAAACCCAAAGAAGATGCACGCATCATGTGGAAAAGGAGTCTATAATTACCACTATCTTTTTAACCCCGTTTATGTTAAAAATAGATGGGAGCAGAGAAAGGCGATTTCGTACCAAGGAGGAAATGAAGATGCGTTGTAATCATTGCGGAAAAGAAATTAAAACGGAAAATCAGATGGCAAAGGAAGGCGTTGCGGAGATTACGCTGCGTTGGGGATATTTTTCCAATAAAGACGGAGAAACACACAAAATCTGTTTGTGCGAAGACTGTTATGACCGCTGGATCCGGGAATTTGCCATTCCGGTTTTGATCGAAGAGAATACAGAATTATTGTAGCTGGAGGTTGTTTGTGCTGGAAGTTTGTTTGCTGGGTACCGGCGGTATGATGCCGCTGCCCAATCGTTGGCTGACATCGTTGATGGTAAAATATAATGGAAGCGATTTGCTGATTGACTGCGGCGAAGGCACGCAGATCGCGATGAAATGTAAAGGCTGGAGCCCGAAGCCCATCGATGTGATCTGTTTTACCCATTTTCACGGGGATCATATCGGCGGGCTTCCGGGAATGCTGTTAAGTATGGGCAATGCAGAGCGCCGGGAACCCCTTACGCTGATCGGGCCGAGGGGATTGGAGCGGATTGTGCGCAGCCTGTGCGTGATCGCGGCGGATCTGCCGTTTGAACTTCGCTTTATCGAACTGACGGAACCGTTTCAGATCCTTTATCTGCACGGTTATCGGATTGAAGCGTTTCGCGTCCATCATCGGGTTGTATGTTACGGATATAACCTGGTCATTGAACGGCAGGGCCGGTTTCAGGTGGAACAGGCTAAGATGCTGGGCCTTCCGGTGCAGTATTGGAATCCATTGCAAAAAGGCAGAGAAGTTGAGTATAACGGGGTGATCTATAAACCCGAACAGGTTATGGGAGCTGCGAGAAAAGGACTGAAAGTGACTTACTGTACGGATACCAGACCTACGCAGAGTATCCTGGAGCATGCCGGCCATGCGGATTTGATGATCTGCGAGGGCATGTACGGGGAAAAGGAAAAAGCGGTGAAGGCAAAAGAAAAGAAGCATATGACATTTCAGGAGGCGGCCCGGATCGCGCAGGCAGTCAGACCGGGCAGTATGTGGCTGACGCATTACAGCCCCTCTCTGGTGCGCCCGGAGCAGTATCTGCCGGAAATCCGGGAGATTTATCCGTATATCGAAGCAGCCCGGGACGGGATGAGCACTACATTGCGCTTTGAAGACGGGGAGGAAGAGAGCTAATGAAAAAAGATATTTTAATTCTGGCGGTCGAAAGCTCGTGTGATGAGACCGCTGCTTCTGTTGTTAAGAACGGAAGGATTGTGCTGTCCAATGTGATCTTTTCCCAGATCGCGCTGCATACGCAGTACGGAGGCGTGGTACCGGAAATCGCTTCCAGAAAACACATTGAAAAGATCAATCAGGTTATTTCGGAGGCCCTGCAGCAGGCAGGGGTGACCTTGGCGGAGATTGACGCGGTAGCGGTGACTTACGGACCGGGACTGGTGGGAGCACTGCTGGTAGGCGTGGCCACAGCCAAGGCTCTGGCGTTTGCGGCGAAGAAACCCTTGATCGGCGTTCATCATATAGAAGGGCATATCTGTGCCAATTATATTACGAATCCGGAACTGGAACCGCCGTTTATCTGCCTGGTGGTTTCCGGCGGACATACGCATCTGGTCCGGGTGGCCGGCTATGGAAAATATGAGATTCTGGGACGGACTCGGGATGACGCGGCAGGCGAGGCCTATGATAAGGTTGCCCGGGCGATCGGATTGGGCTATCCCGGCGGACCGAAGATCGATAAGCTGGCAAAAGAGGGCAATCCGAAAGCAATTCCGTTTCCGCGCGCGCATGTGGCGGACGCGCCATATGATTTCAGCTTCAGCGGTCTGAAATCGGCGGTCTTAAATTATCTAAACAGCTGTGAGATGAAAGGAGAGACCGTGAATCCGGCGGATGTGGCAGCGTCGTTTCAGGATGCGGTGGTGGATGTGCTTGTGAGCAGGGCGATCATGGCAGTGAAGGAATTCGGTATGAATCGCTTTGCCATAGCGGGCGGTGTAGCGTCAAACAGCGCCATCCGCAGCGCCTTTGCAGAACGGTGCGGGCAGGAAGGGATTGCATTTTACCGTCCGGAACCCGTTTTCTGTACCGATAATGCGGCGATGATCGGATCGGCCGCCTATTACGAATATCAGAACGGCGTTCGGCACGGATGGGATCTGAACGCGATTCCCAATCTGAAACTGGGAGAAAGATAATCATGAAGACAACAGCAATCATTCTGGCAGCGGGAAGCGGCAGCAGGATGCAGTCGGAGATTCCCAAGCAGTTTATGGAACTGTGCGGAAAACCGGTAATCTATTACAGTTTACAGGCATTTTCACAGAGTACGGCTGATGAGATCGTACTGGTGACTTCCGAGCCTTATCTGCCGGTCTGCGAGACAATAAAAAAGAAGTATGATTTTGAAAAAATTGCGCATATTGTTATCGGTGGGACCGAACGGTACTTATCCGTGTATAACGGATTGTTGGCGGCAGCGGACGCCGACTGCGTTTTGATCCATGACGGGGCCAGACCTTTGATCACTCCGCCGGTGATTGAAGCAGCCATAGCGTGCGTTGCGGATTGCGGAGCCTGTACTGTTGCCGTACCGGCAAAAGACACGATCAAGATAGCAGATGAATCGGGGACGGTAACGGAGACACCGGACCGAAAACGGATGTGGCAGGTTCAGACGCCGCAGGCATTTTCGGCTGCCCTGCTCCGGCAGGCGTATCAGGGACTTTTTGCGGCGGAAGACACTGCGGTCACGGACGATGCCATGATCGTGGAGCGCTACGGAAACCATAAAGTCAGCATTGTGCCGGGAATTTATGAAAACATCAAAATCACTACACCAGAGGATCTTCTGATCGCAAAAGTCCTGTTGGAAAAAGATTGTAAAAAGCCGGAAAATCCGGTTGACAGAAATTTTGATTCATGTTAATATTACAGATGCCGCTGATTTGGGGCAGTCTTTGGAGAGGTGTCCGAGTGGTTTAAGGAGCCGGTCTTGAAAACCGGTGATTCCGAAAGGGACCGTGGGTTCGAATCCCACCTTCTCCGTTCGCAGATTCGGAACTATCTGCAGTCATATTGTAAGACAGGATTTAACCATAATTGGAGAAGTACCCAAGTGGTTGAAGGGGCTCCCCTGGAAAGGGAGTAGGTCGTTAATAGCGGCGCGAGGGTTCAAATCCCTCCTTCTCCGTTGCGAAAGGTGAGGAATAACTGTCCTCACTTTTCATCATTATAATATAATGATCGCAGGACAAAAGAATTGCTGAAAAATGAAAATTTTTAAAAAAAGCAGTTGACAAATGAAGGCAGCAATGGTATATTAATTAAGCTGTCGCTTGCGGCAGGCGAACATTGAAAACTGAACAACTGACAGACCATCCCTGAAAATTCGAAAAGATTTT
>CANQOK010000024.1 GCA_947625465.1 uncultured Lachnospiraceae bacterium
CAGGAGTAAATGCTACTTGTGCAGAGATAATTTCTATCAGGCAAAGAATCAGTAGAATTTACTTTTGCAATTTAGCTCTGGAAAATTTTTGAGTTCTCTCTATTGAAACTTTTCTTTTGTTATGATATAGTAAACAAAAGAAGCAACCGCCCACAAGGTGGGTTGACCTATAATGCGAAACAGAAAATCCACCCCGCTGCTGGTCAAAGTTTTGGGGTGGTTTTTCTATGTAGGCTTACTTACAAAACGTAAAAATGAATGTAAGCAGTGCCAGAAGAAATATGCCAAATGTCAGCATATCCTTGAAATCAGAATGATTTCCCATAGGCATCACCCCCATTCTATAAAATGAGAGGTCCGCCCACCCTGCAACACGATTGCTTCTTTTGACAATATAACACAAAATTCATGCTTTTTCAATATTTAACAAATCGCTAACCATACAAACATGTGCCTGCAACATCTACAAAAATCGATTTTTCTTAATTTCTCTTCCATATATTTTTTCTTTCATTCGCTATCTTCTATACTGCTTCTCACTTTTCTTTTCGGCCGCATGTTTATCCTTCACAGACGCCGATTGACAGTTTAATAGCTCAATTTCTTCAGGTTCATCACTGATCCAAACATCTTCTACCCAGTCACCATAATATTCATCTATGCCACTTAGGAATCTTGCTTTCATCTTCAGGGCTTCTTCATATGTATCAGCATAATAATCCGTATGCGGGGAAGACCAGTTTAAATCTTCCCCGTCTTCATCCTGTTCTGCCAGCCATACTGTTACAACCCATACCTTCTTTTTGATCCATGTGCTTCCTACTTCCACTTCTTGCGCCTTTTTTTTATTCTGATAGTCTTTCAGATATTGCAGCTCGGGTTCATAGCCTTTTTCGGAAGCGTACTGAATAGCAAGATCAATATCTGCTCCATGCTGAATCAAATCCTCAATCCCTGCATTATCCCTTATTCTCGCAGCTGCACATAAACAGTTACTAAGCAGCAAATCTCTATCTGTCATTTGAACTCTCATCCTTTTTCTCCTTTCTGCAGCACAAAAAAAGACACACCATTTTGGCATGCCTTTTTATGAAACGAATATTTCGCTTCTGTAACAATTATTTTGATAAATTTATTCCGCACTAATTGAAACTGTAACCTTATCGATACTGGCATAGTCAGATTTTAACGAGAGAGAAATTTTGTATCTTACTTTTTCCCATGTTGAAATTTGAATCCCAAACTCATCACAACAGGAATCCCATAACTTAATGTGCTGTCCTGATCCTCTTAGTATCTTTTTAATTTCTGTCATGTTGTACTTTGGCAACGCCTCAATCAATTTTGCTACATCCAATGCATTCTGATAATCAGGAGCTTTCATAAGAGAATACCAGGCTGTACGCAGCAACTCCACTAATTTTATTATGCCAATGACTATAATCGCTACAATTCCCATCAAAGCTATAATACTTACAATAGCCACGATTGCAATCCCACATCCAATCCAAGTATTGCTCAAAAAAGATTTGATATAATTCCATAACATATGTGCTTCCTCCATATTTATAATCAGGCTCCAGCTAATAAAGCCGGAGCCTGGACAAATTTGTCCTGAATACAGACTATAATAGTTCCGGAGGATCTTCAGGCAGCTGCAACGCGAAGGAGGCTTCGTTTTCTATATTATTGGCAGTTGAATGGTTTCTGTTCCTATATGAATACTGCTTAGCTGCTTTTTCAATCTCTTCCCGGATAATCTGCCGCATTTCCTGCAGCAGATCAAAATCGTTATTTTTACTTAAAAACGCCGTTATTGCATCCAGGACGAACTTATTACCGTTGCCTCTTCCTGAAGAGGCAACGGCTTCATAAGCAGCCGCCTCTTCAGGAATCTCCATATTAAAGCGTAACGTTTTTTGCAAGATCATCCCATCACATCCCATCTATTCCAGAAAAGGAAGGTCCGGGCCATCCGAATCTGAAATATCCTGAAAATCCGAATCAGCATTATCCGGCGAAGGTTCTTCTTTCCGGCTGTCGCAAAAAATATGCCGATTCACGTAGATCGTTGCAGTCCTTACATTCTGACCTTCATCGTTGGTATAGGCATCTGTATACATAGATCCTTCTACCAGGATCTTCATGCCTTTCTTCAGGTATTTTTCCACAAATTCAGCCGATTTTCCGAATGCGGCGCAGCGGAAAAAATCTACCTGCCTTCTGTCATAACTACGCTGTACTGCCAAAGAATAGCTGGCAGATATTTTTGTGCTGCCATCCTCTTTTTGATAAATTTTGGGATCATGTGTAAGCCGTCCCATCATAATAACTTTGTTAAACATATTATTTTATTGATTGTCCTCCTTTTTATTTATCTTGACCTGTCATTTTTTAACAGTTCAGATTTATTTTATATGGTTGTATAACATTGTAAGTGCATCTACGATAATCTGGCGTTTTAATAATGCCGGTTGCGGCATATCCGCATCTAGGAAATCCTGCAGCTCTTTTTTGCTGTTCTCAAGCTGTTCATAGACATCCGATTTTTGATACCAAAGAAGGTTTTCTTTCTGCTCCTTTTTCTGTTCCTTGGCCGCTTTTTCATCTTCAAAGACAGAAGCAACTGAAAACAGCATCCCCTGAGATGCTGTATCTCTTAAAATGGCTGCTGTTTTCATTCCGACCTTTTTTATATTGTTCTCTGCCATATACTCAGCAAGCTCTTCCTGGCTTGCCTCCGAAAGATAAGACAGATCAACTGCAGCCGCCAGCGGAATCCGTTTGGCGTCTACATATGCCTGCAGCTGCGGCGTCAGATAAGATACCCGAATCAGTCGGCTTACATCTCTGCCGGTCAATCCGTATTCCTGCCCAACTATTTCCCGGTTCTGCGTCTGGGACAAATTTGTCCCACTGTCCTCTGTATCCTTTAGAAAAGCCTTTCGTTTCTGAGCTCTTTTTAGGTTATCGCAGTGTGTCTTTAAAACTTTTGCCTTTTCACTTACTGCCATATCTGTAAAGCTGCGCTGGACCAGATTTGTTTCTGTTACGATCAATGCAGCAAGATCATCCTCTGCATCTACTATCACCGCCGGCACACTGGATAAACCTGCTGCTTTGGCAGCATTAGTCCGGTTATGGCCGGCCAATATTTCATACCGTTTGCCCTTTTTCCTGACAATGATCGGCTGGATTACGCCAAAATCCCGAACACTTTCTACCATATCCTCAAACCGTTTCCCGGAATATGTACTAAATTTGTGTTCGGCATATGGATCCAGTTTATCAATATCTAATTCTTGCCGGATCCCGATCCCGGAGGGAAGGGATACCAGAGACGGAGTCCCTGCTGAGGCAAACATTTCTTCCAGGCTTACAAGCTTTTTATTTTTTGCCGTCTGCGTCATACATTCTCACCCCCTGTAATTTCTTCCGTTAACATTTCATACGCTGCCGCTACTTTATTTTTTGCGGCATACTCAAATATCGACCGATTATTCATGCCGGCTTCCGGCACCTTTACAGATACCGGTATCCGCGTCTGGTAAATGTGCAGAGCCGATTGATAGCTATCAGTGATCAATTCGCTGATATCCTTTGCCAAGTTTGTATTTCCCCGGTACATGGTCAGCAGAATCCCGGAGATTTTCAGATCCGGATTTAAAAATTTCCGAACCCGGATAACATTTTTGAGCAATAACTCCAAGCCTTTTGCGCTTAGGTATTCGCAGCTGCACGGGATCAACAGGGAATCCGCCGCTGTAAGTGCATTGATGGTAAGCATCCCCAGGGACGGACAGCAATCGATCAGTATATAGTCATAATCTGATCTAAAATGTGCTACGATCAGCTTCAGCATCTGCTCCCGGCTCATAGTATTTACAAGACCGGCCTCTACTGTTGCCAGCTCAATATTCCCTGGAATAAAATCCACTTCATCATGTCTCAGGACAAATTTGTCCCATTCCGGCTCGGCATCCTGCATCATACAGGTCATTAAGTCAGCAATAGTATCTGTCAGCTGATCGGGATTATCAATTCCCATGGAGACTGTCAGAGATCCTTGAGGATCAAAATCAATCAGCAGCACCTTTTTTCCCTTCCGCGCCAATCCGTAACCCAAAGAAATAGCGGTTGTCGTTTTACCGACACCGCCCTTCTGATTTACAATCGCAAATACGATCGTCTTTTGTTCTGTTTTCATTTTACTTATTCTCCTTCCTCTGAAACTTATTTATTCTGCCTCATAAGAGAGGGGCGGCGGCACTGTTTCCAATGCCGCCTATGAGAATAAATAAAATTTCAGTGCCCGTTTGTGGTCGGTAGCACAACCATGATAACGTTTTAAGCAGGTTTATCTTTTTTCATATTATGTATGTTGTACTTATATGATCGTACCGTCTGCAGCCATGTCTTCATGCAGGTCGGTGATCGGATCGCCCTTGGACTGGATCGCTGCCGCTACCCACGGAAATCCTGCTGCAGCCTGCGGCCAGATTCCCAGCGTATGATCCACATAATAATCCGCGAACCCGTATTTTTCGATTTCCTCCGGACTCAGATTCCGGGTCAGCTGGTGCACAATCGCTCCCACGATTTCCAGATGCCCCAGTTCCTCGGTGCCGATGTCATTTAACAAACCGGAAACCCGGTTATCCGTCATGGCAAACTTCTGGGACAGATAACGCAGAGACGCGCTCATTTCGCCGTCCGGTCCGCCATACTGCGTAATGATGACCTTGGCAATTTTCGGGTTGCAGGTTGTAATATTCACAGGATACTGTAATCGTTTCTCATAACTCCACATATTAACACCCTCCTAACTGCCACGGCAACGGTCCTTCATTCCACGGCCATACATCACATTCCGCTACATTGTAGGCAACGATGGGGCCATACAGTTTCGTATATTCCGCCAGTGCCTTTTCCCGCATATCCTTGAGCTTCTCATAATAAGACAGCCCTTTTTCACAGCACGGGTGCGTATCCAGATACAGCCGCAGGTCATCCATGGCAAAGCTGACTCTCTGAATCTTCATAAACAATTTTTCCTGTTCAGCGCTTTTTTTCATAGAAACATCGCCCCCTTAAACGGTTTATCCAGATTCGGGAAAATGGTTCCTCTGCAATAACCTTCTTCCAGATCATAAACGTCGCACCACGGCTGCCACGGAACATACGCCATGGTAAGCGCCATGCTGTCTACCGGCTCCCGCTCTGTCTGACAGGCAGGCTCCGGATTGCACTGATTGCACTGTACATTTGCCGGATTTGGGGCCGCGTTTCTGACCGGATTCGGCGCGCCGGCAGGCTGCTGGACGGGATAACCCTGACGCCGCTGCATATTCTGCCCCTGATACCGCATACCGTTATTATAGTAATTTGCATTATATGCCATAACAGTTCTCCTTTTCATTTTTACGTTATAGCATATGCAGGCATCCCGGTTCGGTGATACGAAACGAAAAAAAGCGGCGCTGCCGGCACCTGTTTAGGGTGCGGCAGCGCCGCAGATATTCTGACTTCGTTCATTTATATCCGAAGCAATAACGCATAATCGTTTACCATCAGCGGTTTCGAGAAATAGAAGCCCTGAATATCGTTACACTCCAGCTTTTGCAGGAAGGTAACCTGCTCCTTCTTCTCTACGCCTTCCGCCGTAACATTGATTCCCAGGCTCTTCGCCAGCTTGATCGTATGGTACAGCAGCTGTTCGCCGTTATAATCGCCGATATAATCCACCAGACTCTTATCGATCTTCAAAGTATCAAAATGCAGCGTATTCAGGGAAGACAGAGAGGAATATCCGCTTCCGAAATCATCCAACAACATCTTGAATCCTGCCTTCCGGAACTCCTCCAGCAGGTTCTTGATCTCTACGTTATCGACCATCGCGCTTTCCGTGATCTCCAGCTGTACATAGTCGGCCGGCAGCGAATAGTGATTCAAAATCTCCGTATACTTTTCTATGATATTGGTGTAATACAGGCTGGCGCGGGAAATATTGACAGATACCGGAAGAACCCGTTTTCCGTCAGCTTCCCAATCCTTTTGCTGCTTACATACAGTACGGAATACATATTCATCCAGAATGGCGATCATTCCGTTCTGCTCAAACAGCGGGATAAATTTCCCCGGCGGCACCAGACTGCCGTCCTTCTTTCTCCATCTGACGAGCGCTTCGGCGCCTACAACGGAAACGTCCGCTGTACTGAACTTCGGCTGATACCATACCTCAAATTCCTGATTCTCGATGGCACGATCAAAATCATCTTCCAGTTCCCGGTTCTTCAGCATCTGATTATAGTCCGAAGTCTCATAGAACGCATACTGCACATTTCTTCTGTCTTTGATCAGGTTCTTGGCGTAGTTCGCCTGGCTGTAAACCTCCTCCAGCTTCTCGCCGTCCCAGATCTTACAGATACCGAAGTGCGCCAGAACCCGCGGTATGTTCAGCGTCTCGGAAAATATCTTCAGCGTATTGTAGATCTTCATGATCCGCTCGACGATCTCTTCCTTGGAAACGGAAACGAACAGCATCACAAACTGATCCGCGTTCACATGGGCGGCCAGTTCTCCCTTTTCCTTATCAATGCTCCGTTCCAGAACATCCCAGATGTTCCGCAGGACTTCATCTCCCTTTTTCACGCCGCAGGTATTATTGATGATCTTAAACTCACTGATATCCAGAGCGACCAGATATCCGTCCAGTTTCTTCCTGGATCTCAGCTTCTCCGTAAGGCTGGCGTAGTTATCGCCGCCGGTCAGCGGATCCTCATAGGCCAGCTTCATCAGTTCCTTCCTGTGGATCAGATACGTATAAGCAAAAATACCGAAGGTTACAACCATGACCGCAATCAGGATCAGAATCAGCGTATTAAACAGTCTGGTAATCGGAGCAGTCCGGTTCGACAGCGTCTCCGCCGGCACGATCGTCAGCACATACCAGGACTTATCCGCATGATCCATAGACAACGGCATATAGTAACAGTACCGTTCTCCCTGATAGTCATATTTTACATTGGCGCTGTTCCGCTTCTGCATATCGGAACGCATCTTTTCCACAACTTCCCGGTTCTCTCTGCTGTAATCCGAAAGCGCAGTCAGCAGATTATCCACGCCGTAAAGCGGCGTTCTGGAAGAGGCGGCAACCAGATTGCCATCCACATCCGCAATATAGCTGTAGCCTTCTCCGTCAAAGGAATCAATGGTCAGCATCTGCCGGAAGCTGTCCGCCCGGTAAGCGGCAAATAAAACGCCCGCCACCGTAGAACCGTCCATCTTATAGACCGGTACGCTGAATACATTAATCAGTTCCTCTTCGCCCAGCGTATCCAGCATGGCCGTCGAAATAGTGGACTTCCCCGCCATCGCGTTCTTGAAATATTCCCGGAACTGCAGGCTCTGTTCATATCCGTCCGTGGTATACGCCTTGCCGTCCGGATAGATAAAGCCGATCCGCTTAAAATTATATACATCTTTAAAGGGCTCCAGGATCTCCAGGATCGCTTCTTTTTTATCCTCGGAAGAAGCCTGCAGCTCCTGCGCGATACTGTTTAACAGATTCTGAATACTGGTTATCTCTGTTTCCAGCACGATCGCGTTCTGTTTCGAGACATCCCGCAGCGTACTCTCAATCTGTTCTTCCGTCTCAGAATTAATGCCAAACGAAAACAGACCGACCACGACCACTATGATCACGACTGCAGCCGCTATAATACCGATCCGTCCCGGTTTCATTCTCCGTTCTGACATGAGGGATGCCTCCTTTCTCCATATGGTAAAGACGGCAAAAGCAGGACTTCTCCTGCTGATACCAAAGAACCATCTGTTATTATAACACGAATTGTCACAAAATACCGCATTTCTTTTTTATTCATTTTGTGAATTTTTCGTGAACTGCCTGTAAACCGGTCTTATGCCTGTTTTTCACCGGACGCCAAAAACTTATAGACAACCGCTGCCAGCGCGCCGCCGATCAGCGGAGCCACAATAAACAGCCATACCTGCTTCAGTGCCAGTCCGCCTGCCAGCAGAGCCGGGCCCAGGCTTCTGGCCGGGTTTACACTGGTTCCGGTAAACGGAATTCCCAGAATGTGGATCAGTGTCAGCGTCAGACCGATCACCAGACCGGTTACTGCCGTATTCTCAACCTTAGAAGTTACGCCGACGATCAGCAGTACAAATACAAAGGTCAGTACGACCTCTACGAAAAACGCCTGTACCATACCGGTTCCCAATGCGCTTGCTTCTCCATAGCCGTTGGTACCCAGAGAATCATTGCTTCCGAAAAAGCCGCACAGGATGCCGGCTCCTGCGATCGCGCCCAGTACCTGCGCTATGACATAGCCGATAAAGTCCGTAACATTTAACTTTCCATTGATCAGCATTGCCAGGGAAACGGCCGGGTTAATGTGACACCCGGAAATGTTGCCGATGGAATATGCCATCGCTACGATAGACAGACCGAACGCAAACGCGATCAGCAGCGTTGTCAGGGACAACGGGCTTCCGGCTCCTGTCACCAGCATACCGTTATCGCTTACCAGCGTATTGGCCGCAACGGCGCTGCCGCATCCGAAGACAACCAGCACCATGGTTCCGATAAATTCTGCCAGATATTTTTTCATGTGTAAGATCCTCCAATACTTTTTTCTAGATTATAATACAAGGTTTACACATTTGCAAGGAAATAATGGAAAAACCACAGTCCAATCTGTTATGAAACTGTGGTTTTCCGTAATCTGTTGAGGAAATTTATTTTATTTATTCTACATCCTGCAAAGCGGCGAAGTTTTCTTCTCCTGTCCGGATCTTGACAACCCGCTCTACATTATAAACAAAGATCTTGCCGTCGCCGATATGTCCGCTGTACAGCGCCTTCTTCGCGGCAGCGATCACATCGTCAACCGGGATCTTGCTGACTACGACTTCCAGCTTCACCTTCGGCAGCAGCGTAGCGTCCACTTCGACTCCACGGTACATCTCGCCGGCGCCTTTCTGAACGCCGCAGCCCATAACCTGCGTTACCGTCATACCGGTCACGCCCAGATCATTCAACGCCGTCTTAACCTTTTCATACCGGGACAGCTTGGAAATGATAACTACCTTGTAAATACCGGTCGGCTGTACGTCCGGCATCTTCACAACCTTGACGGCCGCGTTCTTCTGTACATCGGAAGCAGTCGCGTAATCATCATTGCCCAGATCGGTATTTTCATTGACTTCCATTGTCATGGTATTGGAAATATCCATGATACTGAATCCTGCATACGCGGAGGTCAGACCATGCTCGCTTGTGTCCAGACCTATAATTTCTTCTTCTGCGCTGGCACGCAGGCCAACCGTCTTCTTAATCAACAGGAATGCAATGGTAATGGTAACAGCCGTCCAGGCGATCGTAGCAAACATACCTACGAACTGAATTCCAAGCTGCTTAAAGCCTCCGCCATAGAACAGGCCTTCTCCGGCAATCTGGTTTGCGCCGAAAGCCACGCCGTCTCCAAGGCCTCTCGCAAAAGCAGGCGCCGTTTCTGTCGCGAACAGACCGACTGCGATCGTACCCCAGATACCGTTCAGGCAGTGAACCGCAACAGCACCCACCGGATCATCGATATGCAGTTTGTAGTCCAGCAGCCATACACCGAATACAACCAATACGCCGGCAACCGCGCCGATCACGATCGCACCGAAGGCGTCACATACATCACAGGGCGCCGTAATGGCAACCAGACCTGCCAGAGACGCGTTCAGGCACATCGATACATCCGGCTTGCCATATTTGATCCAGGTAAGGATCATACATACAACCGTCGCGACAGCCGGAGCAATCGTCGTGGTTACAAAGATAGAACCCAGTTCCTCTACAGTCGTGGCAGCCGCGCCGTTAAATCCGTACCAGCCCAGCCACAGGATGAATACGCCCAGGCAGCCGATCGGAAGATTATGTCCCGGGAATGCGTTTACCTTGGTAATCTTACCCGCTTTATCCTTTACAAATTTTCCGATCCGGGGTCCAAGGATCAAAGCGCCTACCAAAGCGCTGATACCGCCTACCATATGAATGCAGTTGGATCCGGCAAAATCATGGAATCCCATCTGTGCCAGCCAGCCGCCGCCCCAGGTCCAGTGTGCTTCAATCGGATAGATCACTGCGGAAATCACTGCGGAATAGATACAATAGGATAAGAACTTCGTTCTCTCCGCCATAGCTCCCGATACGATTGTCGCCGTAGTCGCACAAAATACTAAGTTAAATACAAAATTTGACCAGTCAAATTCTGCGTAATTAGAGAAGATATCAAATCCGGGTTTTCCGATAATCCCTACTATATCCTCTCCTAACAGTAATGAAAACCCGATGAGAATAAACACAACCGTACCGATACAAAAATCCATCAGGTTTTTCATCAGGATGTTTCCGGCGTTTTTCGCTCTGGTAAAACCGGTCTCTACCATAGCGAAACCCGCCTGCATCCAGAATACCAGTGCCGCGCCGATCAGAAACCAGACGCCGAACACTTCTCCGTGCATTGCGCTTAAAATTTCTTCCATATTTTTTTCCTCCTCTTCTTTCCTTCTTATAATGACAAGCAATACGGAAAGAAAAATGGCGTCTGCGATTCTCAAAGAATCCAGACGCCATTGTCCAAACCATATTCAATACCATAAATGATAAAAACGCCACGAACGGGTTTAAATACCTCATTCATGACGCCCTTGTCATTACCCTTGCATTATACTGCAAAATTTTGTCTTGTCAACACACTTTTTGATAGAATTTTGTATTTTTTTTGAAACAATTTTACCAGCCGAACGCAGGCAGGTTCCGCACTGCGCCGAAGACAAGCAGCAAAACGAGAATCACCGCCGTTATCTGTTTTTCCGGTGTTTTTAACTGCTTGGAACCGGTTTTTACATAGTGGTACCCCATCCGGGCAAACACGAACAAAAATACCGGGATCAGAACAAACAAAAGCCTGTTCGATAAAAACGCGCTCTTAAAATCCAGCCGCAGCAGGGCCAGACACATACCGGAAATTCCGCAGCCGGGGCATTTCAGGCCCGTCACTTCCTGAAAAACGCAGGGGATTCCGATATGGAACAGTCTTACGGCTGCCGCATACAGGAATCCCACTGCCAGTACAAGAAGGAGACTACAGACTAATCTAACACTTCTCTGTTTCATCATAATAACTTCCCGGGTTGATTACAGGGTAGAGATCTTATTCAGATCATTCTGGATCAACGCCAGATTCACAATATTTAAGCCGATGATCGCCAGGATCAGGAACAGGATCGGGGAATTGGTATCCACATATCCGCCGTTTGCCTGCATGGTTTTTAACTTAACCAGCTTTGTACCGATCTTATATGCCCAGAAATACAGATAAATGCTGCAGGTCACGATGCTCAGTATAACAACCATCGCGCCGGATGTATCCTGTTCGTTCAGGGCGAAATTAACGTCGTCATTCACACAGGCGATCCAGTACAATCCGTAAATGCCGCAGGTGATGATCGATAAAATAATGCTCAGCCCCAGCTCTCTTCTCTTAAAATTCGTGTTCATAAAATCCTCCATCCTTCTCTATTTCCTTATTTCGTAAAGTATCCTGCTTTACGAAATGTAAGAACACTTTACTATTTCAAATTTTACATTTTGAATGAAACTTTGTCAAGATGAAAGTCGAAATAATCAGAGATTTGTATAACCCATCAGGCTCTCGTCCACTTCTCTCGCCACATCCCGGCCTTCCCGGATCGCCCATACGACCAGAGACTGCCCTCTGTGCATATCGCCCGCCGTAAAGACATTGGGCACATTGGTGGCAAATCTGCCTGCTTCCGTCGCCACATTGGTACGGGCGTTTACTTTGACGCCAAACGCTTCGGTCACATAACTTTCACTGCCTAAGAATCCTGCCGCGATCAGGACAAGCTCCGCCGGGATCTCATACTCGCTGCCTTCGATCTCCACCATCTGCATTCTGTGCGTGGCTTCGTCCATCTTCGCTTCCAGTTTTACCAGCTTCACGGCTCTTAAATTACCCGCTTCATCTGCCAGAAACTCCTTGACCGTTGTCTGATATACACGGGGATCTTCGCCAAATACGCCGATTGCCTCCTCCTGACCGTAATCTGTTTTCAGGATGCGGGGCCACTGCGGCCACGGGTTGTTTTCCGCGCGGGTTACCGGCGGTTTCGGCATCATCTCTAACTGCGTAATGGAAGCGCAGCCGTGGCGGATACTGGTGCCCACACAGTCGTTTCCGGTATCGCCGCCGCCGATCACAACCACATGCTTTCCTTTGGCGCTGATATATGTGCCTTCTTCCAGGCCGGTATCCAGCAGACTTCTGGTCGTGGATTTCAAGAAATCCACTGCGAAATGAATACCGTTCGCCTCTCTGCCCGGTGCTTTGATATCTCTGGGATTCGACGCGCCGCACGCTAAGATCACCCGATCATATTCCTTCAGGATCTTATCCGCTTTCACGTTTTTGCCGATATCCTTTTTGGTCTTAAACTGAACGCCTTCCGCTTTCATCACTTCGATCTTCCGTTCGATGACCTGCTTTTCCAGCTTCATATTGGGGATTCCGTACATCAGCAGGCCGCCTACCCGGTCTTCCCGCTCAAATACGGTCACTTCATGCCCTCTCTGATTCAGCTGGTCAGCCGCTGCCAGCCCCGAAGGGCCGGAACCGATCACGGCAATCTTCTTGCCGGTCCGCACGGAAGGGATCTTAGGCTTCGCGTAGCCGCAATCATAAGCGTTTTCAATGATCCCGTATTCATTTGCCTTACAGGTAACAGGCTTGCCGTTTAAATTACAGGTACAGGCCGCCTCACACAGAGCCGGGCAGACCCGGGACGTAAATTCCGGAAAATTATTGGTCTTATGCAGGCGATAGTACGCCTGCTCCCAGTTGTTGCGGTAGATCAGATCGTTCCACTCCGGCACCAGATTGTTTAACGGACAGCCGGAAGCGCTGCCGCCGATCATCATGCCGGACTGGCAGAACGGCACGCCGCACTCCATACATCTGGCGCCCTGCAGCTGCTGCTGTTCCATGGAAAGCGGCGTATGGAATTCATTAAAATGTTTGATTCTGCTCTTAACGGATTCTGCCGGGGCGTCTTTCCGCTCATACTCTAAAAATCCTGTTGGTTTTCCCATTCCGTTTTCCTCCTACTTCTTATTGTTCACAACCTCATAAAACGCTTCGATCTGCGCCTGCTCATTGCTCATTCCCTTTTCTTCCATCTTTACAATGGTCGCCAGCATTTCCTGGTAATCTCTCGGAATGATCTTCTTAAATTTGGGCAGATAGTTGGCGAAATCCGCCAGCACTTCTTTCCCTTTCTTGGAATTGGTGGAAGCCACATGCTCTTCGATCATGTGCTTTAATTCCTGAATATCGAATTTCTCCGTCAGGCCGCTGACATTGACCAGTTCCTTATTCATCTTCATATACAGGTCGCTGTCTTCATCCAGCACATATGCGATACCGCCGCTCATACCGGCCGCGAAGTTTTTGCCGGTCTTGCCCAGTACCACAACCCGGCCGCCGGTCATATACTCACAGCCGTGGTCACCTACCCCTTCCACAACAGCGGTCGCGCCGGAATTCCGGACGCAGAACCGTTCGCCGGCCACGCCGTTGATAAAGGCTTTTCCGCTGGTCGCGCCAAATAACGCCACATTTCCGATAATGATGTTTTCATCTTCTTTAAATTTGCTGCCCTTGGGCGGATAAACGATCAGCTTACCGCCGGACAGTCCCTTGCCGAAGTAGTCGTTGCTGTCGCCGATCAGTTCCAGTGTCAGACCGTTGGGAATAAACGCGCCAAAGCTCTGGCCGCCCGCGCCGTGACATTTTACCGTAAAGGTATCGTCCGGCAGCGTATCGCCGTATTTTCTGGTGATCTCCGAACCAAACTGGGTTCCGAAGGTACGGTCCGTATTGGTTACGTCTACTTCAACACAGCGCTTCTGCTTCTTATTGAGCGCCGTCTTAAATTCTTTCATCAGTACGGTTTCATCCAGGGTTTCTTCCAGTTTGAAATCGTACAGATTTTTATTTAAATACTGAATGGTTTCCGTATAGGGACTTGCCAGAATATTGGACAGATCCACCTCGGCCTCTACGCCGGCCAGATCTGTTCTCGGCCGCAGAAGATCCGTTCTGCCGACCAGTTCATCTACGGTGCGCACGCCTAATTTTGCCATATGCTCCCGCAGATCCTGCGCGATAAACCGCATAAAGTTCACTACATACTCCGGCTTGCCGGTAAAACGCTTCCTGAGCTCCGGATTCTGCGTTGCGACTCCGACCGGACAAGTATCCAGATTACATACCCGCATCATTACACAGCCCATGGTAACCAGCGGTGCCGTCGCGAATCCGAATTCCTCCGCGCCAAGCAGAGCCGCGATCAGCACATCCCGCCCGGTCATCAGCTTGCCGTCCGTCTCCAGGGCCACCTTGTTCCGCAGTCCGTTCTGGATCAGCGTCTGATGCGCTTCCGCCAGACCGAGTTCCCACGGAAGACCGGCGTTGTAAATGGAGTTTCTCGGCGCCGCGCCCGTTCCGCCTTCATAACCGGAAATCAGGATCACGCCCGCGCCCGCTTTCGCCACGCCGGCTGCGACCGTGCCTACGCCCGCCTCGGATACCAGCTTGACGGAAATTTTCGCGTCTTTATTGGCGTTCTTTAAATCGTAGATCAGCTGCGCCAGATCTTCGATCGAATAAATATCGTGATGCGGCGGCGGGGAGATCAGGCTTACGCCCGGCGTGGAATGTCTGGTCTTGGCAATCCACGGGTAAACCTTTTTGCCCGGCAGATGTCCGCCTTCTCCCGGCTTCGCGCCCTGCGCCATCTTGATCTGGATTTCTTTGGCGCTGGTCAAATACCGGGAAGTTACGCCGAACCGCCCCGACGCTACCTGTTTAATGGCAGAGCAGCGGTTCAGACCGTCCTTGCCTGTTTCCAGACGCTCCAGGGCCTCTCCGCCCTCACCGGAATTGGATTTGCCGTGCAGCATATTCATGGCGATCGCCATGGTTTCATGCGCTTCCTGCGAAATGGAACCGTAGGACATGGCGCCGGTCTTAAACCGGGTTACAATGGAATCGACACTCTCCACTTCCTCCAGCGGAACTCCGGCTTCCGGATAGTTAAATTCCATCAGGCCGCGCAGATTTACGGTTCCCATTTCCTCATTGATCATCTTAGCGTATTCTTTATAAATATTGTAATCGCCTGTTCTGGCTGCCATCTGCAGCAAATGGATCGTCTTCGGATTGTACAGATGCTCTTCCTTGCCGGACCGCGCTTTATGGCTGCCCCGGCTGTCTAAGGTCTCGTCCGTGCCCAGTCCCAGCGGATCGAACGCGCTGGAATGCAGCTGATCCACACGGTTTTCGATATCTTTCAGGGTAATTCCGCCAATGCGGCTGACCGTATTGGTGAAATAGGTATCAATGACTTCTTTGCTGATTCCCACCGCTTCAAAGATCTGCGATCCGTGATAGGACTGGATCGTGGAAATTCCCATTTTGGAAGCGATCTTGACAATACCGTGCAGAACCGCGTCATTGTAATCGCTGACTGCGGCATAATAATCCTTATCCAGCAGTTCTTCTTCGATCAGCTTCTTGATCGTCTCCTGTGCCAGATACGGGTTGACCGCGCAGGCTCCATACCCCAACAGCGCCGCGAAATGGTGCACCTCTCTGGGTTCCCCGCTTTCCAGGATCATAGCGACAGAAGTCCGTTTTTTGGTTACGACCAGATGCTGATGCAGGGCGGAAACAGCCAGCAGCGAGGGGATCGCCACATGGTTTTCATCCACGCCCCGGTCAGACAGGATCAGAATATTCGCGCCTTCTTTATGCGCTTTATCCGCCACCAGATACATATGCTCGATGGCCTTTTTCAGCGAGGTATTCTTATAGTACAAAAGCGGAACTTCCGCCACCTTAAAGCCCGGCACCCGCATTTCCTTGATCTTCATGATGTCGGTACTGGTCAGGATCGGATTATGCACACGCAGCACCTGACAGTTTTCCGGCCGTTCCTCCAGGATGTTGCCGTCCTCGCCCACATAAACCGTAGTCGATGTGACAACCTCTTCCCGGATCGCGTCAATCGGCGGATTGGTAACCTGGGCAAAAAGCTGCTTAAAATAGTTAAACAGCGGCTGATTCTGCTTTGACAGCACCGCCAGCGGGCTGTCCGTACCCATAGCCGCAATGGGCTCGCTGCCTGTCTGGGCCATCGGTAAGATCGAAGTCTTAACATCTTCATAGGTATAGCCAAACGCCTTCTGCAGACGGGTCCGTTCCTCCGGAGAATGCTCCTGTACCTTTTTATTGGGGATCTTTAAGTCTTTCAGATTCACAAGTTTGCTGTCGAGCCACTCTCCGTACGGCTGACGGGACGCGTAGCTTTCCTTCAGCTCCTCGTCATCGATGACTTTCCCCTGTACCGTGTCTACCAGCAGCATACGGCCCGGACGCAGACGTTCCTTGCACACGATATGCTCCGGCTCAATCTCCAGCGCGCCAACCTCAGAGGACAGGATCACATGATCATCATCCGTGATATAATACCGGGAAGGACGCAGACCGTTGCGGTCCAGCACAGCCCCCATGATATCTCCATCCGAAAACAGAATCGACGCCGGTCCGTCCCACGGCTCCATCATGGTAGCGTAATACTGGTAGAAATCCCGCTTGGATTTGCTGATCGTCGCGTTGTTCTCCCATGCTTCCGGGATCGTGATCATCACTGCCAGCGGCAGATCCATGCCGCTCATTACCAGGAATTCCAGCGTATTATCCAGCATGGCGGAATCGGAGCCCTCCGTATTAACAACAGGCATAACTTTATCCAGATCGCCTTTTAAATGTTCGGAGGCCATGGTTTCTTCTCTGGCCAGCATCTTATCCGCATTTCCCCGGATTGTATTGATCTCTCCGTTATGTACGATCATACGGTTCGGATGGGCACGCTGCCAGCTCGGATTTGTATTGGTACTGAACCGGGAATGTACGATGGCGATCGCGGATTCATAATCCGGATCCTGCAGATCCGGATAGAACAGACGCAGATCTCCGACCAGGAACATTCCTTTATAAACAATGGTACGGCTGGACAAGGAAACCACATAGGTATCCTCGTTACTCTGTTCAAACACACGCCGCGCTACATACAGCTTCCGGTCAAATTCCAGACCTTTCGCCACCTGACGGGGCCGCTTGATAAAACACTGCATAATGCAGGGCATACATTCCACTGCTTTCTGCCCCAACACTTCGGGCGCAATGGGAACCGTTCTCCAGCCCAGGATCTCCATCCCTTCCTTCTGAACGATGATCTCAAACATCTTCTTCGCCTGATTTCTTGCCAGCTCATGCTGAGGAAAGAAAAACATTCCGATACCGTAGTCACGCTCGGAGCCCAAAAAAACGCCTAAAGACTTTGCAGCTTTCTGGAAGAACTTATGGGAAATCTGCAGCAGAATCCCTACTCCATCACCTGTTTTGCCTTCGGCGTCCTTGCCGGCTCTATGTTCTAATGTTTCTACGATCGTCAGAGCACTCTCAACCGTCTTGTGAGACTTGATGCCCTTGATATTCACAACGGCGCCGATCCCACAGTTATCATGCTCAAATCTCGGAGAATATAATCCCTTCTGCTCAGCAGACTGCGCGTTCACATTCTGCTTCATAGTCGTGATTCCTTTCTCTTTGTACTCGTATTGATTATTTCTGTGTAGTCGTTTTCCACTATACAACAAAAAAATGCAATTGTAAAGCGGAAGAATTCATATTTTTATGAATTTATTGACATTTCAGCAAATATCAGGCCAGCAGCCAGTTTTCCAATTCTTCCACCGTACCCGCAATAAAATCGGCGCCGGCCGCTTCCAGTTCGCCTTCTTCGGCGTAGCCGAACCGCACGCCTACGCCCGCGATCCCACAGGTTTTAGCGCCGATGATGTCATGCTTCCGGTCGCCTACCATCACACATTCCGCCGCGGCCTGCCCGGGCGTAAGTCCAAACCGGCGGAAGGTCTCTTCGATCACTTCTGCCTTGGCAACCCGTTCTCCGCTTAACTCACTGCCGCAGATCACATCCAGATAGGGCGCGATCCCGTATTTTTCCACAATCTGTACCGCATAAACTTCCGGTTTGGAGGTCGCCAGCGCCAGCTTGAGACCCGCTGCCTTCAGATGAGACAACAGCGGAAGAATACCGGGATAGAGCTCATTTTCAAACAGACCGATCGTGCCAAAGCGTTCCCGATAGCAAGCGACCGCCTGTTCGGATTCTTCTTTTGTCATTCCGCAGTACTCCATAAAAGACTGCCACAGCGGCGGCCCGATAAACGGCAGCAGTTCATCCTTCGTGGGAACCGGTCTGCCCATTTTGGCAAGCGCGTACTGTACGCAGCCTGTGATCCCTTCCTTCGGATTCGTCAGGGTGCCGTCCAGATCAAATAAAACATAGGGATATCGCATCATTCATACCTGTTCTCTTTCTTCGTAATCTGTATGAATCAGTATACCATGAAAGCGGCGGCGGCACAACCGGATTTCTATATTTTATGACGCGGAATCATTGACGAATACAAAGTTTTTTATTATACTGATAACCAAATTTTAACGCAAAACAATTCGGAAAGGAACGCTGATTATGAATCTGACAATCACGGGAACTACAATTTTGACAGGACTTTTAGGCAGTCCGGTACGGCACAGCATCTCTCCGCTGATGCACAACGAGAGCTTTGATCTGCTGGGGCTGGACTATGCCTATCTGTGTTTTGATATCAATGAACAGACGCTTCCGGCCGCGGTAGACGGACTGAAAACGCTGGGTGTACGCGGATTTAATCTGACGATGCCCAACAAAAATCTGATGTGCGGCCTGTGCGACCGGTTAAGCCAGGCGGCGCAGATTGCCGGAGCGGTCAATACGGTTGTAAATGACAATGGAATTCTGACCGGATACACAACGGACGGGATCGGTTATATGCGCGCGGCGGAAGACGCCGGTTACGATCTGATCGGGAAAAAGATCACACTGCTCGGCGCCGGCGGCGCTGCCACCGCTATTTTGGTACAGGCGGCTCTGGACGGCGTTGCGGAGATCTCCGTTTTCAGCATCCGCGATCAGTTCTTTGACCGGGCCGCTCATATCGTAGCGCAGTTAAACGAGCAGACAGACTGCAAAGTAACGCTGTACGACTTTGACGACGATTCTGTTCTGCGCCGGGAGATCGGCAGCAGCTATCTGCTGTTAAACGCTACTTCTGTCGGGATGGCGCCCAATACGGACCGCTGCGTGATCAAAGACGCTTCTTTTTTCCATCCGGATCTGGTGGTTTCCGACGTGATCTACAATCCCCGCGAGACCAAACTGCTCGCCATGGCAAGAGAAGCCGGTCTGCCCACCTTCAACGGCCTGTATATGCTGCTGTATCAGGGAGCGGAGGCCTTTAAGCTCTGGACCGGAAAGGAAATGCCGACAGACGCCATTAAAAAGCTGTACTTCTCCTGATCCGTCAGGTGAAGCCAACTGCAGAAACAGCATGCCGTTTATTTTGCCCTTTGCATATAGGCCTGCTTCGTTCCGAAAAACACACTGCTGCCCAGATGCAGGATATGTGTGGCGTATTGCATTGCCGCTTCGATATCATGTGAGATCATAAGGATCGTGATCTTTTCCCGTTTATTCAGAGAATCGATCAGCTGATACATCTCTGCCGTCACTTTCGGATCCAGTCCGGACACCGGCTCGTCCAAAAGCAGCATTTTCTTTGTCGCGCACAGCGCGCGAGCCAGCAATACCCGCTGCTGCTGTCCACCGGACAGTTCCCGATAACTGTGCCGCGCCAGAGACGCGATCCCCATTTTCTCCATATTGTCCGCCGCACTCTTCCTGGCTGCTTTCGTATAGAACGGGCGCAGTCCGTTTCTCCCCTGGCAGCCGGACAGAACGATTTCTTCCACGGTCGCCGGGAAATCCCTCTGCGCATCCGTCTGCTGGGGCAGATAACCAATCTCGCTCTGTACCAGCCCGTCTCCGGTCGTCACCGTCCCGGACATGGCGGCGTGCAGGTTCAGGATCGTCTTCATCAGCGTAGTTTTTCCGGAGCCGTTTTCTCCTACGATACAGAGATAGTCTCCTTCGTGTACTTCAAAATTTAAGTCATGTACGATTTCTCTGCCGTCGTATCCCAGGCAAAGATTCTGACAGATCAGTTGTGCCATCGTTTTTCACTCCATGAATGCGATTTGCTTAAACATAAGTCTGTATGTAATAGTAACAGTTTTTAATTGGAATGGCAAGGGTTTTACGGATATACCATACACCGAAATACAAGTGTATGCAGATCTCAGCATTGAGAAAACACTTTACATAACATCCAGGCAGGTAAATATTATGAACGAAAATCGAAAGTATCAAAAAACGCTGACGGCCTGTTATCTGGGATTTATCACTCAGGCCATCGCCGCCAATTTTGCGCCCCTTCTGTTTTTAACTTTTCAAAGCACCTACGGGATCTCACTGGAAAAGATCGCTCTGATTCCCGCTGTGTTTTACCTGACGCAGCTGCTGGTTGACCTTGGAGCAACCAAATTCGCGGACAAAATCGGCTACCGTATCTGTGTAGTGGCCTCTCAGGCGCTTTCGGCAGCGGGGCTTGTGCTGCTGGCGGTTCTCCCGGGGATTCTCCCCGTACCCTTTTCGGGGATTCTCATTGCGGTGGTATTTTACGCTATCGGCAGCGGCCTGGTAGAAGTGCTGGTGAGCCCTATTGTGGAAGCCTGTCCTTTTGAAAACAAGGAAGGCAGAATGAGTCTGCTGCACTCGTTTTACTGTTGGGGCGCGGTAGGCGTGATCCTGGGGTCCGCTCTCTTTTTCGCGGTATTCGGCATCGAAAATTGGAAGATCCTTACGCTGATCTGGGCATTGGTGCCGCTGGTAAATGTCTTTCATTTTCTCACCTGTCCCATAGAACGTCTGGTGGAAGACGGCGAAGGTCTGCCCATCCGCAGACTGATCCGGCTGCCGATGCTGTGGATGATGATCTTACTGATGGTCTGTTCCGGCGCATCCGAAGCAGCTATGGCGCAATGGGCGTCCGCATTTACAGAGTCGGCTCTCGGGGTATCCAAAACGGTGGGGGATCTGGCCGGTCCCTGTCTGTTTGCCGTTTTCATGGGCATTTCCCGTATCCTGTACGGAAAAATGAGCGAGAAATTGAATCTGACAAAGACCATGCTGCTGTGCGGTCTGCTGTGCGTAGCGTGTTATTTGCTGGCCTCCCTTTCTTCTCTGCCGATTCTTGGCCTGATCGGGTGCTCGCTTTGCGGTTTCAGCGTGGGCATTATGTGGCCGGGTACGATCAGCCTTTCTTCCCAGAAGTGTCCGAAAGGCGGCACCGCTATGTTCGCTTTCTTAGCGTTAGCCGGAGATTTTGGCGCTACGGCAAGCCCGGCAATGGTGGGAAATTTCTCGGAGCTGGCGAACGGCAATCTGAAAATCGGGCTGCTGGCCGCCACAATCTTCCCGATCCTTTTAGTGGTCGGTTTACTGGTTTTGAACCGAAAGATGAAAATTGCCAGCATGCTTCATGATCGCCATTCAAGATCAGATTAGCATATTTCCGCTTTATTCCCTATCTGCATTAGAAGCTGATAATGTGTTTAACTCAAATAGCTACGCAATGCGTAGCTATTTGGAAGCATTAAATAAAACTGCCACATATTTTCTTCAACGCATATTCTCTCAATTTCCCCCGTATTTCCCCTTCACTCTCTCCAGTTTCTCCAACATCGGCCCCGCCAAAAAGAACAAAAATACCGCTGTCGATACCGCATGTACCAGATCCATCGGCAGTCCCGCCGCATAAGAAACCGACAGACTTACCCAGTTTACGGGAACCCGCGCCAAAACCACAGACGCCGGATTCAGAATGCCGCCATAGATCAGCAGTGCCGCCAGAAATCCATAGATACTGAGCGAAATCCTGCCCGGCCGCAGTTTTGCCGTTTTATATAAAAGCCCTGCCAGAAATCCGATCAGCCCCATGGCAAACATCTGCCAGGGCGTCCATGGCCCCTGTCCGAAAAACAGGTTAGAACCGAACATAGTCAGCGCTCCCACCAAAAATCCGGTTTCCTTTCCGAATACCACGCCGGCAAGAACCGTCAGTGCCGTCACCGGTTTGATCTGCGGCACCATATAAAACACACCGCGTCCCGCAATACCCAGGGCGCAGAGGACAGCCAGGAGCACCAGCTCCCGCGCTTTGGGCTTCCGCCCTTCAAACACCAGAAAAAACGGCAGCATTGCCTCAAGCAAAACCAATAGTGAAATAAAGAGGTACTTCTGATCACCCAGATACGAAACCCCGATATAAATCGTAACCGGGATCGCCAGCAGCACCATGAGCAGCGCGCACACCGTCTTTGCCGGCCAGTGCGTTTTTTTGGCCGCAGCTGCCTGCTCATTTTTTCTGCCCGGATCGTTTTTTGTATGCATATCTCTTCGATCCGCCTCGGCCGTCTGCACTTTCTTTTCCTCGGTTTTCTTTCCATGATCCGAACGATCCGGCTCCGTATCCTGCGGCTGTGTGCTTCCCCCGCACGCCGCAATCACGTCCTCCGCAGTCACTGCACCCGGGATCATTGTCTTTGCCATCCGGCTGGCAGCCGTCGTGTAAAACCGGTTCGCACTGAAAAACTGCCGGGGCGTCTGCTCCGATACCATACTGCCATGAAACAGCATCACACACCGGTGCGCATAAGCGGCGCAGAACTCCACGTCATGACTGACCAGTACAATAGCAACACCCTGCCGCTGCAGCTTTCGCAGCAGTGTTCCAAACCGGATCTGAAACGCTTGATCCATCCCCTTAGTCGGCTCATCTAACAACAGGATTTTCGGTTTTAACAGCAGCACCTTTGCCAGCGCAGCCCGTTGCTGCTCCCCGCCGGACAGATCATAGGGGTGACTGCCCGCTTTATGCTCCAGCTGACAGAACTGCAGAACCCTCTGCACCTGTGCTTCCTGCTCCGCCTTCTCGATCTGTTTTTCTTCCAATATTTCCAACAGATCTTCCCGGACTGTCTTTCTCGTAAACAGTGTTTTCGGATTCTGCGGCAGAACCCCCAGCAACCCATCAAACAGATTTCCTGCCTTTTTAATCGGCTTTCCGTCAATAACGATCCTGCCCCTGTCTGGCTGATTGGCCCCCGTCACCAGAGACAGCAGCGTACTTTTACCGGTGCCGTTTCCGCCCAGAATGGCCAGTATTTCTCCGTAATTAACCAAACAGGAAGCGCCTCGCAGCACATCTGCGCCATCCTTTTCATATCGGAACCAGATATTTTCCATAGAAAGCGCGCAGATTCCGCTGTTTTCGGGGATTTGTTCCGGCGGCAGCGGCAGCAGAGAATGGTTTCTTCCATAGCCCTCCAGCCAGGTTCTGCCGGCGCTGACCGTCCATGGACATCGCGCCGTATTTTCTAAATTCTCTTTTTTATCCTGCGGCCACACAGCCTGCGCCACAATTTTCGGTTCTGTTTGTAAGTTTCCCGTAACCGCCGCCCAGATTCGCATGGAAACAGGCATAGATAAAAACAGCTCGGGCGCCTGCTCTCTCAGCTGCAGGCCAACCGCATCGGGGGAACCATCTGCAGCCAGCCGCCCCTGATCCAACACCAGCAGCCGGTCACTGTAAGCCAGCGCCTCCTCCAGCCTGTGTTCGCAAAGCAAAACGGTAACGCCAAGTTCCCGATTGATCCGTGCCACCATGCCCAGAAATTCACCGGCGGCAATCGGATCAAGCTGTGCCGTGGGTTCGTCCAGCAGCAGGATGCGCGGCTCCATTCCCATCACAGACGCCAGATTCAGCAGCTGCCGCTGCCCGCCGGACAGCGTATTGACAGAACGGTCAAACCAGGTTTCCATTCCAAAAAAAGCAGCCGTTTCCGCCACCCTGCCGCGAATCATCTGCGGGTCCGCTCCCAGACTTTCCAGCCCGAACGCCAGCTCATGCCAAACCTTATCCGTCACGATCTGATTATCCGGCGACTGCCCAACAAACCCGATTTCCGCACTCTGCCTGCGAAAATCCAGACCGCTGATCTCCATTCCGTCAAACTGAATTTCCCCGCTCCTGCTCCCATTTGGCGCAAACACCGGTTTCAAATGGCGCAGCAGCGTACTTTTTCCACAGCCCGAAGGACCGCACAACACAACAAATTCTCCCGCTTCGATTGAAAATGTGATGTCCTGCAGGGCAAAGGCCTCCTCCCCTGCCGGCGCCGAATATTGAAAATGAAAATTGTTAACTGTGATTATATGCACACTAACCTCTTTCCGGAGCGTTTCCGCGACGGGGCGACGCGAATATCCGATTCGCGTCTGCCATCAATGGGATTTGTGGCGCTCCGGCACAAATCCCCGTGTGAAAAATCAGCACATCAGTGTGATTTTTCACACTGACCTCTTTTCTATGAAATGCAAAACCGAAGGCATCATACAGAGCGCCCCATACGCCGCATAAACAGAAATCGAATACAGCCCGCTAAATTCCCCGCTCATGACAGGAAAATACCAAAAAGCAAGGCCGCCCGACAGGCTTCCTGCCAAAACATATCCGCCGCAGAGCAAAATAGCTGCCAGCAGCCATCCATCCCGTTTTTCAAAGCGATACACGGAAAACGCCGTCCGCCCCGGCAGGCCATACCCCCGTCCCCGCATGGAATCCGCCGTTTCTACCGCATTTTCCAGCGACCAGGTGATCATGATCGAAACAATACGGGCAGCGTGCTGCACCCGTCTGCGCCAGGTTCCGTTTGACAGATCCCGTCCGATACAACGCTGCGCGTCCCGCACCGCCCGAAACTGAGCGGCAAACCGCGGCACAAACCGCAGTGTCATAGACAGCACCAGACTGAGAGATGGGATCAGCCGCCCGAACAGATAAATAAATTTATCGGAGGTCATGACTGCCGAATAGCAGAAAAACCAACTCACCACCGTACAGAGCAGAAATGCCGCAGCCACGCCGTATAGAATAGATTCCAGCGTCAGCGGATTGCCGGACGGCAGATAAGCAAGAACTGTCATACCTGCGTGGCTGAACAGCGGATGGAGCAAGGTCACAACCGCCAGCATGGGGAGCAGACAGAACAGGCCGAAGTGCAGTCCGCGCCGCCCTCTGACACAGATCCCATAAGAAACCGCGCCCGCAAAGGAAAGCAGCAGACAGACCGGATGCATCAAAAACATGGAAAATCCGATCACGGTCACGAAATATATGAAATTGACAATGGGGTGGTACCCCGAAAACGCATCCTGCATATGTATCTCCGTTCTGTTACCTGACAACCGCTTCCGCCCCGATATCTTTCCCATTTTTACAGGTATACTGAAACGCCAGCACATCTCCGGCTTTCAACTCATAGGAAGAGCAGCTGCAATTCAAAAATCTGTCGTTTACCGTATACAGCCAGCCGGACAGGCTGCCGCAGTCAAATTCATAGAGATTGGCGATTCCTTCGATATAAGCGGAATCTGCGCCTGGCGTCCGGGAAAATTCCAAATGGATCTTCCGTTCCCGACATACCCGCTTTAAAAGATCAAATGCAGATTCTCCGTTTTGAAACTCCATCGTGACCGGCTTTAAGATCCAGCCGTCATTTGGAATGATCGGTTTCAGCGCGGCGTCCAGCTGATCCATATTTCCCAGTACGGTTTTACAGGAAATTGAAATCGTGCAGGTCTGCTGTGTCTGCTTTTCCGTGATCGGTTCTGTCGGTCCCGATGTCGGTTTGATATTCTGCGTTTGAAGCGGAGTTTGCGCCGGTGCTTTGCCCGTCGTTGGCGTCTGTGTTGATTTTTGTGTAGATTTTTGTGTCGCTTTTTGTGTAAATTTTTGCGTCGGCTTTTGTGTCGCTTTTTGTGTCGCTTCTTGTGTAGACGGCTGAATGGTCGTCTGTATTACTTTCTCTGCAGATGACTGCCTCTCCGGTTGAGCTGCCGATATGGATTCCGAGAAAGTTGTCTCTCCCTGCGTTAAACCTGTTCCTGCGTCCGGCTGCAGCTCGGTAAGCTCCGGTTCGGGCCCGGTCTGCTCCGGACTGTTGTCCGGAATTTCACCACCACTGAAAAACGCCGCAATCAGGACAGCCAGAATACATCCTGCCGTCAAAAATGCATATTTATATTTTTTCCACAGATTCCGCATCTGTCTGTCCTCCTGCAATTATCGTTTCTGCCATCTATGCTTTATTTCTGCGCCGTAAGAATGCAGTCCCGAAAGCCGATCCTGCCAGTACCCACAGATACCAAGCCGCAAAACTGCCATCTCCTGTCTTTGGTACCTCTGTTTTCTCTGAAGGCATGCTTGGGAAATCGTCTGGTTTCTGACTGGGTTCTTCCGGATTTTCATTCTTTGACGGCTCCTCCGGTATAACCGGATTTTCAAGCTGCGTCACATTTTTCATATCATACAGGGCCGTCTCGCCGTTTAACAGCCGATAATATGCCGTCAGCGCGTAATAGCCCTGTTCCGTTGCCATCTGGTCGACTGCGCCGTTTAAAGTATGACGGAATCCGCCGTCCTGATAAAATGCCGCCAATGCGTCCAGCACAGAATTTCCGTTTTTGATAAACCGGCTGTCGGTATGCGGATTGATTCCGAGCCCGGTCAGCGCCACGATCACCTGAACACAGTTTTCCACGCTCTCTTCGCCAAACGCTGTATATCCGCCAGCTTCATTCTGCAGCTTTGACAGCAGCGCAATCGCCTTGTCAACAGCTGCCGCCGCATCAGGTCTCGTCTGCACATACGGCGTCAATGCCTGCACCGCCATCGCTGTCAGGTTCACATCTGCCGCGTCTCCGTCCAGGCTCCAGCCGCCATCTGCTCCCTGCGCTTCCAAAATACAGGAAATCAGATTTTCTCTTGTCGCCTGTGTGCCTTCGCCTGTCTCCGGAATCGCATACTCCGCAGTATCAAAGGCAATCAATGCCCAGATCGGACCGTTGATTCCCTGCCGCAGCAGGTAGTCCAGATTGGCCAGCGGCATGAGCAGATTATAGCCGTCCACATCCGCCGCGTCATATCCCAGAGCGGTCAATGCAATCACCACGCGGGAATTTTCCGTGGACTTGGAGCGGTGCAGTTTTTCAGAACCCAGACTGCGCAGGGTTTTTACTACGTTTTGATAATATCCGTCCCGAAATGCGCCGCTGATCCGTTCTGACCGCGCCAGTCCCAGAATGATCCAGTCTCCGCCGACTTCCGCCACAATCGGAACTGTGCCCTGCAGCAGCGAGTCTCCGACTGCTTTGTACATATCCGCCAGTGTTTTCGCGTCTGTTTTTCCGGTCTCCGGTTTCTGCGGATTGTCCGGCTTACCCGGATCGTCCGGGTCATCCGGGTCGCTCGGGTTGTCCGGGTTGTCCGGGTCATCGCCGCCCCAGTCAATCTCCGACCAGTCGTCCACAAATAAAACCTGCATCCGGTCTCCGTCTTTTAACTGTATATTTGCCATCATATCCATGGGAACGCGACCGTTTATTTCAAACATCCAGCCGCTGTTCGGACCGTTTCCGAGTTCCTCTAGCGTAATGCCATCCGGGCCGGTAATGCCGCTGATATAGCCCATGCCGGTCCCCTCATAAATAAATCCGCAGGCATCCAGCATTTTCTTAAACAGATCATATGCAGTCGCGCCCTTTGGCAAAATACACTGGGTTTCGGGAATCCAGTCCTGATATGCAATATGGGGTCCGGTTCCGTGCGCATCGTCTCCCCGCAGAGAAAATGTCACCGTAAGGCTTTCCGGTTCCTCCGGATCCTCTCCGCCTCCCTGTTCCGGATCGGTTTCTCCCGTCTGCCACAGCAATACCGGATAACCGTTATTGATTCCTGTCACATCCATGACATAGCAATTCTTTCCTGCCTGCCCGTTCAGAATCGGGACGAATTCCGCTTTTTTCATATCGGCGCTGCTGACGCCGGTGGCCGTAGGATCAGTTGCTTCCGCTTTGGATTCCGCCGCATAGAAGCTGCCGGTCACGACAGAAATAAACCCGGTTCCTCCCAGTTCGCCTAAAACGCCATGCGTATTGGTTTTTCCGTTTACCGTTCCTGCACTGTAGCAGCCCTGCGGCGCCGCGCAGACATAGGAGGAACCCGCGATACCTCCCACATGGTCGTTTCCGGTCACCGCGCCCGTATGATAACTTGCCGATACCGTCGCATAATTAGACATAGTGCCCACAATACCGCCCACATTTACGGCTGCATCGACACTGCCGGTATTGACACATTCGTCTATGGAGGCCGCCGCGTTTGAACCTGCGATCCCGCCTGCATTTTCCATTCCGCTGACTGCCGCCTGATTCAGGGACTTGCTGATCCGGCTCTGCGCGCCGCTCTGCCCTACGATACCGCCTACATCGCTGACGCCGTTTACACTGCCCGTAAAGCTGCAGCCCGAAATCTTTCCTTCCAGATATCCCGCGATCCCGCCGGTAGAAACCGCTTTCTCTCCGGTCACGGTTACACTGCCGGATATATGCAGATTTTGGATCTCACCGATACCCCCTACAAATCCGAAAAAGCCCTGCTCGTCCGCAGTCGTATGGAGCGTTAAATTGCTGACTGTTCGGTTATCTCCGTCAAAGGTTCCCCGATACGGATTCTCCTGATTTCCGATCGGATGCCACTTCTTTGCCTGCAGCGCAAGATCAGCTGTCAGTTTCGCATCCGCGGATGTGCCACCGCTGTTTACCAGATTGGTGAACCACTTCAGTTCCGCTTCTTCTGCGATCAGATACACGCCTTCCGCGTCCTGTGCGGGCTCCCTGCACTCCGCTTCCGGCCAGATCCCCGCTTCATCTTCTGTTTTCACAACTGCCGTTTTTGCCTCCGCGTAACCGGCTTTCGCGCCTGTCACACGGACAGTCAGCATTTTTCCGTAATCCGCTTCGGTCACCGCATATTCCGCCCGATCTGCGCCGGCAACCGCAGTTGTTCCCCGGTACCATTGATAATTCGGACTTTTCTCATCTCCCTGATAAGCCGCGGTCAGACTGTGTCCGACTACGGGATGTCCGGTAATCGTTACCGTTCCGTCAAAACCGTCAATCGGATCCGACTGTCCGGTTACGATTCCGCGCAGATCCGGATCCATCACTTTAACGGATAGGATTTTACCAGTCAGATTCACCGGTATGAGATAGGTTTCAGAAATAGCCAAAACCCGTTCGCCGGACGGTTCCGATAAATACCAGAGATAAACCGGATTCCGCGCGTTGCCTGCATAGACTGCCTGTGCTGTGTCTTCTACTGTCAGTGCGCCGAGCTCTGCAGTTCCGCTGATCGCAGGCTTTACCGGATTGCGGCCGGCAAGCTCTCCTGCCTTTTCTGCCAGTTCTGCTTCGGAAACAGCCTTCCCGCCTTTGGCAACGGCAAGCGTTTCTAAATAATAAGCGTCTGTTACGCCGTCTGTCACTTCACCGACTGCGCCGCCCACACGGTACATCACGCTTCCGTCCGTTTCAATGGGACTGCCGCATACATCTCCGGTATTATATAATGCCGCCGCAGAGGCGCCGACCGTATTCACTGCCACACAGCCGCCTACACAGCCGCCGGCTCCCGCCACATTTCCGGAATTGTAAAGTGCCTGCACTATTCCGTTGTTTCTGCCGATCAGACCACCTACATAGGAATAAGCGACAGCCGCCGTCCCGATGATCTGTCCGCTGTTGGCGCAGATTTTGACCTGTCCGCCGTCATTATCTGCCGCAATTCCTGCCGCAAACGCGCCGGCAGCAGTAATCGCGCCTCTGTTTTGAGAATCCGAAACAGTCCCCTGATTGGAAGCCGTCAGACCGCCCACATAATGCCCGCCGGAAACAGCCCCTACATTCGTACAGCCGGTAATGCTGCCCGTTTTTGTATTCTGCGCGGCAATGCCTGCCACATAATTTCCGCCGTCCACAGTCACTTCCGCCGTTACACGGGAAATGTTTCCCGCATTGTACGCCGTTGCCGCCGCCGCATAATCCGCATGTCGGATCCGGCCCTGGATCGTCAGATTTTCAATCGTTCCGCCGTTATAAGCAAATAGTCCGACACCGCTGCCGAAGTTTACATACAAATTAGAAACCGTTTTCCCGTTGCCGTCCAGTCTGCCCGTAAACGCAGTTTCTGCGCTGTTTCCTCCGATGGGCGTCCATGGCTGATGATTCAGGTCAATATCCGCCGTCAAAACGCCCTGAATCGCCGGTGCGGTTTTCGCCGCTTTGGCAAACCATTTTAATTCTCCGGCATTTGAAATCTGATAAATACCATCTGCCTGTGCCGGAGCCACAGAAGATGTTTTTCCGTTCCAGCCGTCCGGATCCGGAACCGGCGCGCCCGGATCTTCCGCAGGAGTTCCGACCTGCCATGCCAGCACCGGATAGCCGTTGTTTACATTGGCGTCATCCTCCAGAAACGCGTCTCCCAGCGCATCCGCCATATTTTTCAGCGCATCCGGCGTACAGGCCTGCGCCGATCCGTTCTGCACCGTATATCCGTTTTCTTTTCCGATCGCGGTTTCCGCAGTTCCTTCTGCGTAATATACCCGTTCCAGCGTCTTGTTTCCGTTCTGAAAATCCAGTCCGCCGATGACCGCCCCCGGATTCGCTGCCGATACGGCGCCGTTGGTATACGCGCGGCTGATCGTACCCATCCGCAGCTGTCCGGCAATTCCGCCTGCGCAGCCGGTTTCTCCGACTGCCGTTACCGTTCCGATATTGTATACATTCTGAACGGTTCCGCCCATATAAATGCTGCCGGCAATTCCGCCCACGTTGCTAAACCCTGTGATACTTCCGCTGTTAAATGAATCGGTCAGCGCAGTGGAAAGGTTGGAATACACCCTTCCCGCGATTCCGCCCGCATAGCCGCCTCTGGTATTCGTTACGCCGGCTGCCGTTACCGTTCCGGCGTTGGAGCAGCGGCTGACTGCGGCGCCGCTGTCTAATTCTCCCACAATACCGCCCACATAGGCCTGCGCCGCGATTTCCACGGTATCGGCAATATGACAGTTTGTGATCGTTCCTTTTAAGTCTCCTGCAATACCACCCGTATAATTTCCGGTATTGGTAATCCTGCTGTCAGCCAGCGTCAGATTGCAGATGGTTCCGTCCGCGCCCACATAGCCAAACATTCCCACATTGCTTGCGCTTCCTTCGACCTGCAGACCGGACACGGTATACCCGTCTCCGTCAAAAACGCCGGCGTATGCCTGTCTGCTTCCGGTTCCGACCGGTGTCCACAAATACGCCGTATCTTCCGCATTGATCCGGATATCCGCCGTCAGTCTTACGGAATCCGTCAATGCTCCATTCTGATCAAACCACATCAATTCGTCCGGCGTTCCGATCAGATAAATTCCTTCCCCGTCCTTTGCCGGTTCTGTGACCGTCCTGCCGTCCCAAGCCGTCTGAATCTCCAAATAGGTCTCCGGCAGGGTCAGATCACTGCCTGCCACCGTAAAGTTTCCGCTGACCGACCGGTAACCGGCGCTGGCGATCCGATAAGTATAACTGCCGTCAGGCAGCGCAAAACTACCGTCCTGCTGCGGCTCGATCTCTGCATTGGGATATGCGTCACTGGTTACGGCAATCTGTACCGGGCTCTCCTTCCCGCCTTTTTCCTTTACCACAGGGAAAACAACCTGATACATCTTCTGCCGGTTCAGCGCAACAGTCAGCCGGTCTGTATCCGCATTTCCCGTTACCGTAATCTCACCGGATACAGGCTCATATCCATAGGCTGAGGCCGTATACGCATATGGATTTCCTGCCTTTGCCAGCTGATAGGTCCTGCCGTCCGCAAGCGGTGTTTCGCCGGTTACGGTCAATATAGCATCCTCCGGCTGCGTCACAAATACAAAATCATATTTTTTGATCTGCAGAGATACGGTAATATCCCGGCTGCTGTATGCTACGGTAAGACTGTCTTTTACCGGGGTATATTCTTCTGCGGTCACTTCATAAAAATAAGTGCCGTTCTTTAACCAATACACCGCATTTTCCGCCGGCGCCACAATTTGCCCGGCTTCATCAGTCACAGTCAATACCGCGTTTTCCGGCTCAAGCGTAAACTGTACCCGGTAGCGGGCGTCGGGATTCTGCCAGCCCAGCAGCGGATATCCGCCGTTCGGATCTGCGATATAGCTGTCGCCCAGCAATTCCGCAAAATCCGCCGTCTGCATTTCAGCTGAGGTTTTGGCCGTAATCCCTTCTGCCCGGGCATTTCGTCCGTCCCCCTGTCCGGCACAGGTATCTAAATAATAGCAGTTATCTGCCGCCACAAGCCCGGCTGTTTCAACGCCGCTGTAATTTTTGCCGCTGCTGTCGCCGATCACACCGCCGGCCAATACATCCTCCAATGTGGTATTCAACACAACAGCTCCCACATTATAGCAGCCGGAAAGGCCCGCCTGATAGGAACTTGACGCAACTCCGCCGATAATACCGCCAACGCCTTTTGCATTGGTATCCTTATAAACTGCTGCCGGCGTCAGTGCCGTTACCGTTCCCGTATTGTAGGAAGAAGTAATCGCGCTCGCCGGATCCGCGGAATCCCCCGCAATTCCGCCAACGCCATAAGTACCGGTTACATCTCCGGTATTAAAACACTGATCCAGAGTCCCCGCCATGCTGCCTGCGATCCCGCCGGTCCGCTTTAAGGTACTGGTCACATCTCCGGTATTGCCGCACATAAAAATATAGGCGTCCGAAGAAACGCCGCCTGCAATTCCCCCTGTACTGTATGCATAAGAATTCGGCGTCCCGGTATTGGTAATGTTTCCGTAGTTCATGCAGTTTGTAATAGCTGCATAGGGGCCTGTGCCCACAATACCGCCCACATAATCACCGCAGCCGTTTACCGCACCGCGGTTAGTGCAGTTAACGATCTTGCTTGCCTCTCCGGTGCTGTAATCCCTGCCGGCATAGGCGGCAATTCCGGCTGTATATCCTTTCTTTTCCGCAGTTACTGCCGCCTCATTGACACAGTTTTCCACGGTAACCGGATTTCCATAGCCTACAATCCCCGCAGCATAAGCGGAACTTGTGGCAGCGGTTTTTACGGTTCCGGCCACTGTCAGATTCTTAACCGTGCCGCCTTTTACATACCCGAATAATGCCTGATACGTCTTGTCATTATCAATCAGCAGTCCGGAAATCCGGTGTCCGTCTCCATCAAATACGCCGCCGTAGTATGTATAGTCACTGTACGAATTATAACACCCGATCGGCGTCCATTCCTGACCGTTCAGATCGATATCCTGTTCCAGTTTAGCGCAGAGCGCAGAGGTACTTTTCTTTACCGCGTTGACCTGATCGGCAAACCATTTCAGATCCGCAGCGTCCGCCAGCAGATATGGTTCCTCCTCTGTGCCGCTGCCCGACGGCTGTGCGTCTGCTGCCTGCCCGTCCCATTCTCCTGCTGCCAGTACGCTGACCGGCAGGTTTCCGGCTGCCAGCAGACATACCAGCAGCCACGCCAAAATCTTGCTTTTTCTCTTTTTTGCCATAATTTTCTTCCTTTCCCACGCTCGGAACTGCCGCGGAGAATCGCCATTTTCTCCAACAACACAAAAGAGAACATACACCCGGGCGATTCCGCGGATCATTCCGCTTCTTCGCCAAACGGCTGCACGTTCTCTCGCCAAGTCCGTGATAACCTAAGAAAATACGGCAGATTTTCTGACTCATGATAATCATATACAGTAATGGCGGTTGTTCCGGACTCGAACCGGATTCATCTAAATCTACTCAGCTTACAACTTTTCAAAACCGTATTTTCTATTATTTATTATAGATCATACACGATTTGCCCGTATTTGGCAATTATTTTTTATTATTTGATCTCTATCCGTTCCTGCGGCAGAGCATACTCCTCTCCCACCGTTCCGTTAAGTTCATCCGTAAGATACGTTATAAGTATCTCATAATCCAGCATTCCTTCATTGATTGTCAGCTCATTGTCCATAAACATATTCAGACCATCCCCGCCTTCCTTAATCAGGTAATTGTGGGATGCTACTGTATATATTTCATCCGGCACAAGCTCCGTATAGCTGCCATCCTCTTTAAGAACCATGACATCTTTTACTCTCCGGTTGGCCCCACAGGAGAGGAAATTCCCCTGCTCATCCGTCTCCACCGTGGATTCCACAGAAGTATCGATCACATATTTAAGCCCCGACACCTGCAGAAAGCCTCCGTTTTCACCCACTGCATTTTCCCCGTCGTCCGCATCGGGCAGACAGGAGCGGCTCGCCATCTCCAGGGCATCCAGGATTTCCTGCCCTGTGGCTTTTGCCACGCAGAGCGTATTTCCGTAGGGATGCACGCTCAGAATATCCCCATAAGTGATCTCTCCATCGGAAATATCTGCCCGGATGCCGCCGCCATTCACAAGCGCGATATCCGCTCCTGATGCAGCCCGATACGCGTCCGCACAGAAATCCCCCAGATTGGTCTCCCTGTTCCTGATCAGACGCATACCGGAATCAGAAGCTGTTGTAAGCGCTACCTCTGATACAGCGATGCTTTTCGACATCTCGGCTTCAAACTTTTCTTCCATACTTTCTATGCTGCCTGACATTTCGCTGTCTTTCTCCGGATACGTTCCGATCAGCCCTGTCTGGAGATTTCCATTCGCGGTGATGGTAAGGCAGCCGATATTGCAAAGCCCCGTGCCCGTGGAAGACAAAAGTACATTCTCCCCATCCGCATTTTTTACAATATCACAGGAAATTTCGCTGTGGGAATGGCCGTCCAGCACGGCATCGATCCCCCTTGTATTTGCGATCAGCTCAGAAGATGTAAACGGCGAGGATGCTTCATCCGTCCCAAGATGCGCAAGAACCACGACATAATCCGCGCCAGCCTTCACACAGGCGTCCGCATTTTCCTGCACGCATTTGTATAATGCTTCCCCGCTTTCCCCGCAGAAATCGTATACATAATTCCCGCTCTCATCACAAAAGTATGCCGGAACGGATTTTACGATGCTCTCCGGCGTTGACACCCCGATAAAGGCAACTTTCACATCCCCATAGGATACGATCTTGTACGGCAGAAGCCGGGAAAGAAATGCCGCGTCCTCTTTCCCTGTATAGCGAATATTGCAGCCAAGATACTGGGCGCCGCTCATCTCCATAAGCCGGTCGATCTGCTCCATCCCATAGTCAAACTCATGATTGCCAAGTACTGCGAAGTCATATCCCGCACGGTTCATAAGCTCCGCCGGATATTCCCCTTTGGAAACCGTTCCGATCACATCTCCCTGCAGGGCGTCTCCGCAGTCTGCCAGCGTGACATAGGGGGTTCTTTTTTCACACCACTGTTTGTATGCCGCAAGACCGGCGTAGCCGATATCATCATCTACGGCACAATGCACATCATTCGTATATAAAATGATGATATCATCCGCTTTTTCCTTTTCTTCCTTTTCCTCTGAATCGTTGCACCCGCTCAAGATCAGCATAAGTGCAAATATAACAGTCAGAAAACAATACCGCTTTTTCTTAATGCTTTTAAAATCCATTTTTTTCCTCCTCAGGAACCGTTTATGACAGCTCTTAATGCGTCACAAAGAACATGACGGTAAAGAGCGCCGCGATTACCCATGTCCCTGCTTTTATTTCCTTTGCCTTTCCGGTAAACACGCTGATAAGCACATAAGAAATCACGCCGAAGGCAATACCGTAAGAAATATTGTAGGTCATAGGCATGATCGCCAAAGTTAAAAACGCCGGAACCGCCTCTTCTGTTTTCAGCCAGTCTATATTTCTGGCGCAGTTCATCATCATGATTCCCACATAGATGAGCGCCGCCGCTGTCGCACATCCCGGCACAAGTATGGCAATCGGGCTTAAAAACATGCTGACAAAAAACAGCGCTCCTGTTACCATGGCGGACATACCTGTCCTTCCGCCCTCCGCAATGCCTGTGGAAGCCTCCACATAAGAGCTTACCGTGGATGTGCCGCAGACTGCGCCGCATGTGGTGGCTATGGCGTCCGCAAGCATCGCTTTATCCATGTTGGGCACTTCTCCTTTTTCGGTCAGGAGATTTCCCCTTGCGCAGGCTCCATACAGGGTGCCGATCGTATCAAACATATCCACCAGGCAGAACGCAAGCGAAGTCGTCACAATCAATACGGCAAGCTCCATTCCGCTGTGATCTGCCAGATATGACGAAAAATCAAAGCCTTCCGTAAAAACTCTGCCAAATGCCTGTGTGCCAAAGTCCCCAAATGCCGCAAACGGGGTAAAATTCAGAT
>CANQOK010000025.1 GCA_947625465.1 uncultured Lachnospiraceae bacterium
CATGATGTCTGGCTTACGCAAAAGGCGATTGGGCAGCTTTTCGATGTGGATAGAAGCGTTGTCACGAAGCATTTGAAAAACATCTATGAGAGCGGCGAATTGGACGAAGGCGCAACTTGTGCAAAATTTGCACAAGTTGCAGACAACGGAAAAACCTATCAATACAAGTTTTACTCACTGTCTGCCATCATCGCCGTAGGGTATCGTAAGAAAGTTTTAAAAGCAAAATTTAGATTACGACATCTGTCAGGCAGGTTTGGGGCAAACAAAAAGCACGAAGCAAGGGGAATATTTCCAATGCTTGCTCCTCCTTTGCACTGCGTAATTATATGTATGGGTTCTGCTGCCGATAGCATTCTTTTGCAAGCTCGACAGTTTCCTCCACTCCGCATTTTCTCCACCATTTTTCCCATTCCGAGAAGTTAGGATTATTGTCGATACTCCGCTTTACAAATTCAGAAATGGCCTTAACCATATCCAATTCATTCCTCCTGTTCCTCAATCCGTTTGCGCTCGATTTCGATTTCATGCTGCAGTTCTTCGGCAGTAGGTAATTCCAGCCGATACCTTGACGCGAAGATTTGCTGGGCGTCATTCAAAACTGAATATTTCACGATGGCCTCATTCTTCTGTGAACACAGGATAATGCCTATGGTAGGATTGTCATCTGCGTTTTTATAGAGGGCATCGAACATCCGGATATAGCTGTCCATCTGCCCAATATCACCGTGTGTCAGCTTGCCGACTTTCAGGTCGATTAATACATGGCACTTCAGAATGCTATGGTAAAAGACAAGGTCGAGGTAAAAGTCCTCATCCTCATATCGCATCAGCTTTTGTCTGGCGACAAAACAGAAACCACGTCCAAGTTCCAACAGAAACTCCTGCAATTTGTCGATAAGCGCCTGCTCCAGATCGGATTCCCGCAAAGCCGGATAATCTTTCAAATCAAGGAATTCCAACACATACGGATCTTTGATGAATTCTTCTGCCTCCAGCGGCGCCATCAATTCTCCTGCTTCAGCTTTGACCGGTTCCTTTTCTCTGCTTGCAAGAAGGCGCTCATAATACAGCGTGGATATCTGCCGCTCCAGCTGGCGGCTTGACCATGCGGATGCTACCGCCTCATTCATATACCACTGCCGCGCCTGTTCGTTTTCCACCGACAAAAGCAGACGATAATGCGTCCATGTTAATTGCGAACGCAATGCGTTCGTATTTGGAAACATCACATAAAACTTTTTCATCTGCTGGAGCGTCCGCACGGAAAATCCTTTACCAAATTCTTCTGTCAGACGATTGGACAATTCCTGCAATACGGATTTTCCATAGCCAGACCGCAAGTTTCCTTCTTGCTCATGCTCCACGATGATGCGACCGATTTGCCAGTACGCCTGTACCATTGTAAAATTCACAGCGGTGTACGCCTGGTTTCTCGAAGTGAGCAGGGCTTCTTTTGGATGCACATGGATGCTGTGATCTCGTATGTATCCCGCCACGAAGCTCATTTCCGTAAGAAAATGAAGCAAATGCTCCAGATAAAAAGTCAAGAAACTATCCGAGCATGCAGGAAGAAGCTGACACAGGACGAGAAACTCATCATGGAGCTTGACCGCCTTTCCATCCGTATTTACGAGAACAATGTAGCCGAACGGATGAGCAATGAGCGGTTCGCCATGATGAGCCAGAACTACAAAAATGAACAGGCGCAGTTCAAAGCTGAGGTACAGAAATCACAGTGGGAAATTGAAGTACCGGAACAACAGATTGATAATATGGCGGCTTATCCAATATAATTCCGTGACGAACGAATCCCTCTCTCCTATAAAAAAGCATAAAAATATAGAGGCATCGCGAAACAATTCCGTGGCAACGAATCACCTCTCCTATAAAAAAGCATAAAAATATGGAGGCATCGCAAAACAATTCTGTGGCAACGAATCCCTCTGAGTTGCCGAGGAATTGTTTTGCGATGCCTCCACACATAATTTTAATAATTTTTTATTCCATCGGACTAAAACAACTCTTATCTACGCCGCAGATCGGGCATACCCAGTCTTCCGGAATATCCTCAAACGCTGTACCCGGCGCGATACCGCCATCCGGATCTCCAACCTCGGGATCATAGATATATCCGCAGGGATCACATACATACTTTTGCATTGCTTCCTCCTTTCCGAGCATTTATGCGAGGCGCAACAGAACGCGCGTCTACATATCCGCTCCTTTACTTAACAAGTTATTGATAAACTGCTGTGCCGTTCTGCCGGAAATACCGCCATGGCTTAATTCCCACATATTGGCTTTTGCACACAGTTGTTCATCCGTCAGTGTGATCTCCGGGTGCCGTCTCGCCAGCACCTTAACGATCTCGAAAAATTCCTTCTGACTGGGCTTGCTGTAACTGATCTGTACGCCGAACCGGTTGACCAGCGACAATTTCTCCTGCATGGTGTCGGATTTGTGCAGGCCGTTGTCATTGACCATATCTCCCCGGTCATCCCAGGTTTCCCGGATCAGATGGCGCCGGTTTGAAGTGGCGTAAATCAGCACATTTTCCGGTTTGGTCTCCAATCCGCCTTCGATCACTGCTTTCAAATATTTATACTCGATCTCAAAATCCTCAAAGGAAAGATCATCCATGTAAATGATAAACCGGTAGTTCCGGTTTTTCAGCTGCGCGATCACTGCCGACAGATCCTGAAACTGGTGTTTATAGATCTCGATGATCCGCAGTCCACGGTTATAGTATGCATTCAAAATCGCTTTTATACTGGTGGACTTACCGGTTCCGCTGTCGCCAAACAACAGGCAGTTGTTGGCTCTTCTGCCCTCTACAAATGCTTCCGTGTTCTCGATCAGTTTCTGTTTCTGGATCTCATATCCGACCAGATCGGAAAGCTGTACATTGTCCGTGTTTTTAATGGGATGCAGGTGTACCGCGTCTCCCCTGTGTACGATCCGGAACGCCTTGTTGAGGCCAAATTTACCTACGCCGTATGCCGCGTAAAAATCCGTAACCAGCCGATAGATCGTATCCGCATCCTCCGCCTGCTCCATCGCTTCGCTCAGCGCCTTTACCTTGTCGCTGACATTCTTATTGTAAAGCTGTTCTTTCTTTTCAATGGCGTGATAGTCAAGCACAATAGAAAAACAGTCGATTCCCAGCGCCTCTTCCAGCGGAGCGAAATCATAGTCCATCAGATGCTTAAAGATCATAAAATCATGCTTGGCAAAGCTGTTGACGCTGCCGTCTCTGGCGCCAACCTTTTCCGCCGTCATACTGAACGGATTCTCATTGGTGGCAAGGATATAGGCCAGATAACAGTGCCACAGATTCCTGTCAAACCCAAACTGTGTCGATACGTCCAACAGCTGATGGATCACGCTGTAGATCTCGTCGATCAGGGCCTCTTTCTCATAGTCCTCCGTATAAAACCGCCGGCAGATCTCCGCCAGCCGCAGTAAAATACAGTCCGGCTCCAGTTCCCGATAAATCACCAGTTTTGAAATTTCACGATACATATTCCGTCAACCTCTTTTCTGTATCCGCGTTAATAACAGCCCAGGATCTTTACATTGCGCGCCTCACAGCCCAGTCCCTGCACGGCGTTGACCACGCCTGTCTCCTCCACAGTCCCTTCCACTTCTACCACAAAGCGGTAGTGCCAGTTTTCCTGCGGTACCGGGCGGGATTCGATCTTACACATATTGACGCCGTTATAAATAAAATGCGCCAGCATCTCATACAGGGAACCGCTTTCATGCGCCGCTTCAAAACACAGACAGGTTTTCTTCGCGTCTTTTCTGTAAATGTTCTGTCTGCTGATGATCAGAAACCGGGTGGCATTGGTGTCGCTCACATTTAAATGCTCCTGCAGAATCTGCAGTCCGTAAATCTTTGCCGCCGTTACGCTGGCGATCGCCGCGCAGGACTTATCCTGCATTTCGATCACGGTCTTGGCGCTCAGCGCTGTATTGGAGGTACTGATCCGGTTCCATTCCGGATGCGTCTCCAGAAACTGGGCGCTCTGCATCAGTCCCTGCGGATGGGAATACACCGTCCGGATATCGGAAATTTCCGCGCCCGGCAGTCCCAGCAGGGCATGATTCACGCGGATCTCCGTTTCTCCCACAATAAATACATCCGCTTCCAGCAGCGAATCATACGCATCCGTTACCGCGCCCGCAGTGGTATTCTCGATCGGCAGCACGCCGTAGTCCGCATTTCCTTTTTCCACTTCCTCCACGATCTGCCGAAATGTCTTTACATTATAATTATCTACGTCTTCCCCGAAATACTGAAGCATTGCCGCATGGGCATAAGCGCCCGGAACGCCGGCATACACCACTTTACAGTTTTTCAGTTCCAACGCGTCCACCTTCTTAAAATCCAGCTTCCGCAAAATTCCGTGACTGACCATTAACTGATACTGCCGTTTGCGGCTGATCGCCATCATCTGAGAAAAGACTTCCGCCACCGCGTGTTCATTAAAGGTTCCGTGCGCCTTTTTCCGCAGGGCTTCCAGCTTTTCCATTTCCCGCTGCTTATCCAGCACCGGTTTCCCGGTGGAAATCTTATATTCCGCCACTTCCTCACATTTTGCCATGCGGGATTCAAACAGTTCCACAATTTTGGAATCGATTTCGTCAATTTCGTCTCTGATCTTACTTAAATCCAACATGCCCTATTCCTCGTCCTCTGATTCCGCCGGCTGATAATGCGCGCTCTCCGGCAGTTCATGATACAGGTCCTCAATCGTCTTATGATAAACCGGATGCACCGCATAAGGCGCGATCTGCATCATCGGATCCAGTACAAAGGCCCGCTTATGCATACGCGGATGCGGCAGGATCAGCCGGTCGTCCGCCTGTACATTATTATCATAAAACAGAATATCCAGATCCAGTGTCCGGGGACCCCAGAAAATCTTCCGTTCCCGTTTCGCCTCATTTTCCAGCTTATGCATAAAATGCAGCAGCTCATAGGGATCGTACATGGTAGTCAGTTCTATACAGCCGTTCAGAAAATCTTCCTGTTCTACCGGTCCCTCCGGCTTCGTATTAAAGAAATCCGAAACTTTTCCGACCCGGCAGTAAGAATTGCCTTCCATCCGGGCAATGGCGTCGTTCAGATAATTCTCCCGGTCTCCCATATTGGAGCCCAGCGCGATATAACACTTGTGCCACCGCCGGTTCGCACGGACCGAGATCGTATCAAACGAATGGGGGATCGGCGCAAACGGCTTTTTCACTTCCAGATCCACCCACCAGAGCAGATCATATTCCATAAGCAGGGCGGCTGCCAGCTTATCCGCTACGGTCTCCAACAGTTTAAAGGTGTTTTTCTGCATAAATTCACAGATAAAATCACAGATCTCCCCATAGTGAACCGATTCCGTGATCTCATCTTTCTTGGCTGCTTTCCGCACATCCAGATGCAGATCCGCGTCGACGATAAACTTCTGTCCCAGCATATTTTCCTCCTTAAATATGCCGTGGTGTCCAAATACTTCCAAACCTTTGATTCTGATTGCTCCCATAGGCGCCGCCTCCTTTGTTCCTTTGTATGTATTATGAATTTAAGATCGCTTCCGTCATCCGAAGCGCACGGATATTTTCCTTCACATCATGGACTCGGAAGATCCTGCAGCCCTGCAGATATCCCAGTACGGTCGTCGCGATGGTTCCTTCCAGCCGCTGATTCGTATCTACGCCCAGCGTCAGGCCGATCACCGATTTTCTCGAAGCGCCTAACAGTACCGGATACCCCATATCCCGGATCCGATCCAGATGATTCAGGATCTTTAAGTTCATCTGATATGTCTTGCCAAAGCCGACGCCCGGATCCACACAGATCTTATCGCGGCTGATGCCGGACTTGATCGCCAGATCCACGCTTTCCTGCAGATCCTGTACGACCTCCTCCAGGAAATTAAAATACACCGGCGTTGTCCGGTTCTGCATCAGACAGCAGGCCACATCATACTGTGCCAGTACCTTAGGCATCTTTCCGTTATAGCGCAGCCCCCAGATATCATTGACCATATCCGCGCCGGCAACAATCGCCGCCTCCGCTACGTCATTTTTATAGGTATCGACCGCAATGACAGTATCAAAGTTCTTCCGGATCCCTTCGATGATCGGCACGATCCGATGGATCTCCTCCTGGCTGGAGATCAGGGTATAACCGGGACGGGTAGATTCTCCGCCCACATCAATGATTGCCGCTCCATCCGCGATCATCTGCTCTACATGCTGCATTGCGCTGTCATAATTGTTGTACCGTCCGCCGTCCGAAAATGAATCCGGAGTCACATTCAACACACCCATTACATAGGCTTCCCTGGTCGTATCAAACATTTTGTCACCGATAATCATCCGTCTCTCCTTCCCGGAGCGTTTACACGAAGTGTCTGCGCTCCCATTCTCCTTTGATCTCTCCCAACGCGTACAGGGAACCAAAGGCAAAGATCACGCCTTCTCTGCCTGCTTCCCGCAGCGCAAGCGCAACTGCTTCCCGGCAGGATCCTGTCTCCAATACACAGGAATGCCGCTGCCGGATCTGCTCTGCCAGCTTTTTTGCCGGCAGTCTTCTTTTCACCGGTGGTTCTGTCGCGATCACGCAGTCTGCCAGATCGGTGATCGATTCCAGCATCGCGCCGTAATCCTTGTCTGCCAGCACGCCGATGATAAATACCAGTCTGCGGGTTCCATAGTACTGCCTGATAAACTGCCGCAAAACCCGGATCGCGCCGGGGTTATGCGCGCCGTCCAAATAAAATTCCGGGCTGCCGCCAAGCCGTTCCAGTCTTCCGCTCCAGCTTGTCCGGCGCACGCCTGTCATAATTGCTTCATTAGAAATATTGTACCCTTTTTTACGCAGAATTTCAATCACTTCCAGCGCATTGAGACAATTATTTACCTGAAATTCCCCGTTCACGGAAAGCTGTAATCCTTCGTAAAAATTACCGGCCGCCGTTTCATAGGAAAATACCTGTTTCTCCGGACTGCCGCTGTAATCCCGGACCCGTTCCGGCGCCGTCACAGTGACCGGTGCATGCTGTCTTTTCGCATAGGCTTCGATCACGGAAAGCGCGGTTTCCGATTTCGGATCCGATTCCGATTCCGTACCCGCTTCCAAGTTCGGATCTGCTTCCGGTCCGGAGCCGGTTTCCGGCGCATATCGGTTTTCTCCGCTTACCACCACCGGACAGTCCGGTTTAATGATCCCCGCTTTTACAGAAGCGATCTGCGCCACCGTACTTCCCAGAACGCGCGTATGATCCAGACTGATCGCCGTCAGTACGCTGCACAGAACCCGATCCGCCACATTGGTCGCGTCGTCCCGGCCGCCCAGTCCGGTTTCCAACAGTACAATATCGCAGCGCTCCTCTAAAAAATATAAAAAAGCTATTGCGGTTTCGATCTCATAAGCGGTCAGTCCTGCGTGCGGTCCGACCGATACCGCGTCCCGGATCACAGTATCCCCGTTCCCGCATGCATCGGTTGGAATCGGACTCCCCATACGGCCGTCTTCCCGCTCATTTCCACGCTCTGCCGCATACGCCGCGCTGACTGCTTCCGCCGCCGGCGCGATCCGGGTCATCAGTTCCGCGAATCTTGCCTCCGGCATCCATTTCCCGTTGATCTGGAAGCGTTCCAGATATCCGAATACTGTAGGAGAAATATAGCGTCCTACCCGGTAACCGGCGCTCTGTAAAATCGAATCCAGAAATGCAATGGTAGAGCCTTTTCCGTTTGTTCCCGCCACATGAACGATCGGCAGCCGGTTCTGCGGATCCTCCAGCCGCAAAAGCAGCCGCCGGATCAGCTCCAATCCCAGCACAGATCCCTGTTTTTCTATATTCTGTATGTATTCGTATGCTTCCTGATAATTCACGCCGATCTCCATTCCGGAGCGCCTACTCCAATACTTTTGCCTCATACGGCTGCAATGCGATCCCCTCAAATTCACAGGGCACGTTTTCCGCGTTGACTGCCACCCTGACGGATTTTCCTTCATAGGTGCGTTCCAGCAGCAGCTGCTTATTTCCGATTTTTACATTTTTATAATCTCCCATCTGCAGCGCCGGCGTATTGTGATACAGCCGGATCCACTCCCGGATATAGTCTGTCAGCGCATTCGGCGTCGGTTTTTCAAAACAGGGGCGAAGCGCGTCGTCTCCCTGAGACTTGTCTCCCAATGCGCCCCATTCGCTGCCATAGTACAGGCATGGGATCCCGGGCATGGAAAACAACAGCGCATAGATCGGCTTTAAATGATTCTGATCCGTTAAAATGCTTGCCACCCGGCTCACGTCATGGTTATCCACAAAGCTGAGCAGATGCTTGCCCCGGTAGAGGCACCACGGTTCCGAGCCGTACTGCCGCTGCAGAGAATGCGCGATTTCAAATAAATTCATAGAGTTAAAGCTGGAATACAGGCCCTTATAACATTCATAGTTCGTACAGCTGTGCAGCATCTCATCATTGACGATCTGATTGTAATCCCCAAAGAGCACTTCTCCGATCAGCACGATCTCCGGTTTTCTCTCCTGACAGAAGCGGCGCAGACGGCGCATGAAATCCCGGTCCACCAGATAGGCCACATCCAGCCGGATCCCGTCGATGTCAAACTCATCGATCCACTGGCCGACCCGCTCCAGCAGATAATCCGCTGCCGCCGGATTGCGAAGATTCAGTTTTACCAGTTCATAATGGCCTTCCCAGCCCTCATACCAGAACCCGTCGTTATAGTTGGAATTCCCGCCGAAGTCGATTTGGAACCAGTCCCGGTAAGGCGACTGTTCCCGGTTGCGGATCACATCCTGAAATCCGAAAAATCCGCGTCCCACATGGTTGAACACGCCGTCCAATACGACGCGGATTCCTTTTTTATGCAGATCGGCGCACACATCCGCGAAATCCGCGTTTGTCCCCAGTCTGCAGTCAATCTTACTGTAATCTCTTGTATCATATCCATGCCGGTCGGATTCAAAAATCGGATTGAACAACACCGCGTCAATCCCCAGTTCCTGTAAATAATCCGACCACTCCATCACCTTCCGGATCCGCGGCACCATCACGCCGTCATTTTCCTTCGGCGCCCCGCAGAATCCCAACGGATAAATCTGATAAAAAACACTGTTATAAGCCCACATAAAGCTGTCCTCCTGCTGTAATAGTCTGTTCTATTTTATCATATTCCCGGAATTCTGTAAAATAGTTTATGGAAAAGCAGGGTTGGGATTGATTAAATCTCTCCCTTATTGTATAACTATAGACAAGCAGGAGGGGAAAACCTTCCACGCCGGAAAGGATCTGCCATGCATTGTATTCATATTTATACGGGAAACGGAAAAGGAAAAACTTCTGCTGCCATCGGGCTGGCAGTCCGTGCCGCAGGACACGGACTGCGGGTTCTGATCGCCCGGTTTTTAAAAGACAATCAGTCCGGAGAACTGGCAGTGCTGACACAGCTTCCGCAGATTACGCTGATGCCAAACGAAACGGAATTCGGATTTGTTTTCCATATGACAGAAGCTGAAAAACAGGAGGCTGCCGCTTATTATACCCGGATGTTTGCGGACACGGCCGCGGCTGCCAAAACCGGTTCCTATCAGGTATTGATCCTGGACGAGATCCTGGACGCCTGTAATCTGAATCTGGTTCCGTCCGATCCGGTTTTGGAGTTTTTAAAAAACAGGCCGGAATCTCTGGAAGTGATCCTGACAGGCCGCGATCCGAAGCCGGAATTTCTGGCACTGGCAGACTATATTTCCGAGATTCAAAACCGCAGGCACCCTTATGACAGAGGGCTTGCGGCCAGAGAAGGCATTGAATATTAAGGCCTGTCCGGAAATCTTACCGGAACGGTTGCATTTTCTTTCAACATCTGTTACAGTAAGGAAAAACAGAGAAAGGACGGAATACGCCATGCACGACCATATACATGACCATAATTGCGGCTGTGACCACGAGTACGAAGAAGATCCCTACTATATCACCCTTTATCTGGATGACGGAACCGAAGAAGAATGCATTGTGATCGGTTTCTTTGAAGCGGACGGTCGGGACTACATCGCGCTTCTGCCCGCGGAAGAAGCGGAAAGCGGAGAGGGCGAGCCTTATCTGTACCGCTACTCTGAAACAGACGAACCGGAACCGCAGCCCATTCTGGATGTGATCGAAAGCGATGAAGAATATGAAATCGTCGTAGACGCGTTTGAAGAATTTCTGGATTCCATTGAAGCCGAAGAGGAGGGGATCGATCTCTACTTCGGGGACGAGGATGACGACAATTAAACCCGCAGCAAAAGCCTCTGATCCATGACATACTGTCAATGGATCAGAGGCTTTTCTCTTGCTGTCATATCATGAGATACAATTAATCAACCCGCCGTTTTCTAACGCAGACCACCGTTCCCGCGCCTGCCAGAAGGATTACGAATCCCCAGATAAGCAGATCGGATTTATCACCGGTGCCCGGCGTATTTGTTGTACTTCCGTTCCCCGGTTCCGGTGCGGTTGTCTGGGACTCATGATTCTGTCCTTCGCCTTCCGGTGCAGTCGACTCAGGCTCTTTGCTTTCTCCCTCGTCTCCCGGTACGGTTGTCTCCGGTTCTTTGCTTTCTCCCTCGCCTCCCGGTACGGTCGACTCAGGCTCCTTGCTTTCTCCCTCGCCTCCCGGTACGGTCGACTCAGGTTCGCTGTTTTTCTCAAAGTGTGCCGTAAACTGCAGCTCTCCGGTTGTACCCTGTTTGATCACAACCTCCAGATTCTTTTCACCGGTCAGACCGGTACCGCTCCAGCCGGTAAACGTATAGCCGTCTTTGGTCGGATTTTTCAGTGTGAAATCTTCGGTCTCCACTGTATAGGTCTCCGGATTGTCCCCTGCTTTTCCGCCGTCCACGTCGTATGTGATCGTATAGGAAATCGGCTTGTACTGCAGTTTCATATCCTTGCTTACCTGACCGTCCCACTCCGTCAGCGTACCGTCTTCCGCTACTGCATAGACAGAAGGTTCATACCCTTCTTTTTGCGGAAACAAGCCGCCCGGTTCCGTTGAAATCGATCCGGTATTCATAAAGAGCACTTCGGTTGTCCCGTCCAGCGCCGGATATTCCACTCTGTATACGGTCGGCGCCGTTGTACTGAGCTGCGGCCAGACGTCTGCATCCGCGCCGCTCAGCTTTTGCCTCCATATCTGCCGCTCAGGATTGTGATACTTGTTGCTCACCAGATCCTGCAGCAGCCAGGTTATCTCGCCGGAGGTAAATGCAGCTCTTGTTTTCGGGAAGATATTGTCGTTCTCTGCATTGCCGATTCCGGCAATGTCCTCCAGATCCAGATAATAGTTGTCATAGATGTACTCTGCTCTGTCCACGGTTCCGGCAATCGCGCCGGTGCTGCCCTTCGTGCCAATCACGTCACCGACGTTATAGCTGATTCCGATCACGGAATCTCCGGTACAGAAACCGGCGATCCCGCCTACATGCATCCTGGTTTCGCCATCGACCTGGGCCTGATTATAACAGGCAGCTATATATGCGGTTTCCAGGCTGCCGGCAATCCCGCCAAGCTTGTCTCCGTTTCCGGAAACAGGCCCTTCATTTCCGCAGTATATGATCGTATTATCTTTTCTGGCAGCGCCTACGATACCGCCTCCGCGACCGCTGTCAGCCTGAACCGCACCTGCGTTGTGACAGGAATTGATCATATTGTATGTAGTTTCACCGGAATCGCTTTCCCATGCAGGTCCGCTGTATCCGGCAATCCCGCCTACATAGCTGCTGCCGGTAACCGGACCGTAATTCCCACAGGCAATGATCTGCGAGCCGCCCTCGGCATTGTAGCCGACAATCCCGCCTATATAATCGCCTCTGTGCCGGATCCCGTCAGAAAGCGTCGGACCGGTCACGGTACCTGTATTTTTACAATGGTCCACTACAGCTTTGGCAGGCGTGAAATCCGGCCAGGAACCCATTAATCCGCCGTTAACGCCCACAATTCCGCCAATGCTGGAGCTTCCGGTCACCAGAGCGGCAGACGCGTCTTTTCCGGAACTGAAGCCAAAAGAGCAGTCCCGTACCGTACCGAAATTCGCGCCTGCGATCCCGCCGGCTCCTGATGAGCTTCCGCCAGTTGCGGTAACCTTACTGTCGAGAACGGTGCACGCCTCGATCAGACCGTAATTTCTATTGGCGACCGTACCGACGGAACCGCTGGAAGCATACTGGCTTCCGCTGACATCGGCATCGACAAGCTGCAGATTCTTCACGGTTCCGTTCTCTCCGATCCATCCAAACAGACCGCCCTGTTTATTTTGGGAAGTCAGTCCTGTGATCGTATGCGCCTGACCGTCAAATACGCCCTGATAGCGGGTGCTTTCCGTGCTGCCTTCGATACAGATCGGCTCCCAGGTCCTGCCTGTCAGGTCAATGTCGTCCGTCAAAATGGCATAAGCCTCCGGATCCGGCGTTTCTTCAGTCCCTGCAAGCGTACCGTTCGTCCAGCCGGCAAACCAATACAGTTCATCCGCATTGCTGATCTGATAAGGTGCGTCCTCCGTACCTTCGCCTTCCGGAGCGTTCATAAAATGTACAACGCTGTTCCCGTCCGTATCCGTATATTCGATCCGATACACAGGAGTATCCTCATTCAGAAGGAACTGCGGCCAGGTCTGCGCTGTTTCCCCGGTAAGCTTTTGTCTCCAGATATCTCTGGCAGTACTGCCGTCCTGCGATCCGTGCGCCAGCAGCCAGGTTACCTCACCGGAAGCAAAGGCCTCTTTGGTTTTGGCGATTGCGGCGTCGGCCGTCTGATTTCCGACTCCGGCAATCCCGTTCTCCTTCAGATAATAGTTCTCCATGATCCCATTGATCTTTTCCGCGGTACCTGCAATCGCCCCGGTGCCGCCCGACGCGCCGGTGACCGGACCGACATTATAGCAGTCTCTGATTCCGGAATTTCCGACACATTGACCGGCAATGCCGCCTGCACCCGTCTTGGTTCCGCCATCAATCGAACCCTGATTATAACAGGCAAGAATGGTCGCGTTTTCCAGACTGCCTGCGACCCCGCCTGCCTGCACCGGATTGCCGCTTGGCAAATTGAGTCCCTTTCCGACAACATCGCCTTCGTTTCCGCAGCCAGAAACAGTATTCCCTTTCTTGGCGCAGCCCACGATCCCGCCTATAAGGTTTCCGGGATACTCTGCAGTCACCGTACCATAATTCATGCACCCGACGATCATTTTAATCGGAAGCGTGCCGTCGCCGGTGTTGTCACTGATACCGGCGATCCCGCCTACATAAACGCCGCCGATCACGTTGCCGTAATTCATGCACGCCATAATCGTAGTATCTCCCTGTCCGTTTCGCCCGACAATCCCGCCGACATAGTTTCCCATATATGTACCGTTGCTTTGATTCCGCCAGCCTGAAATCGTTCCATTGTTGACGCAGTATAGCACCGTCCCCGTATATTTATCTTTTCCGTTATAGCCGACGATTCCGCCAACATTGTTTATACATCCGGTTACCTGACCGGAAAATTCACATGCAAATATCACACCGGTATTCGCGCCTGCGATCCCGCCGATCCCGGAGGTGCTGCCCCGGGTAGAAGTGGAGAGTTCTCCCTCTACGGTACAGCCAACGATATCTCCATCGTTTCTGTTTGCCAGGATTCCCAGCGAAGCGTATCCGCTTCCTTTCACAACAGCCCTGGAAAGCGTAACATCTTCCACGCTGCCGTCAGATCCCACATAGCCGAACAGACCGCCGGAAGCAGTCAGACCGCTGATAGTGTTATCCTGTCCGTCAAAGACTGCCTGATAGGCGTAATCGCTGTCATTGCCGATCGGCGTCCAGGTGCTGCCTGACAGATCGATATCCGCTGTCAGCTGCGCATAAGTTTCCGGATGCGGAGTCTCTTCGGCCTCTTCAAGCGTACCGTTTACCCAGCCGGCAAACCAGTACAGTTCTGCCGCGCTGCCGATCTGATAAGGATCATCTTTCGTACCCGCGCCCTTCGGAGCGGTTGGAGTGATTGCCGCAGAATCGCCCCAGGCGGGCGCTGCAGAAAACAAAAGTGTGAACACCATGCACAGGCCCAATACCAGAATCGGCATCCGGCGCGCACTGTGTTCCGGGCTGAAAAATTTCTTCATCCTATTTCCCCAGTCCTTTCTATTTATGATGATAAGATCATTATAACAGAACTTTTTCTCATCGGAATTGACGTTTGCGTAATCAAACCTGACTTTTACGAAATCCCGTTGTCCGCTTCCGCGGACTGAAGCTCTTTTATAAACCGGGACGGCAGAATTTTTTTATGATAGCGTTCCCGGACAAAATAAATATGGAGCTCCTCTTTGGCGCGGGTCATCGCCACATAAAACAGGCGGCGTTCTTCTTCGATCTCTTCGTCCAGAATCGCCTTGTGATAAGGCGTTACCCCTTCATTTACGTCTAACAGATACACAATTGGATATTCCAGGCCTTTGGCGCTGTGCATGGTAGCGATCTCCACACTGTCCGCAGCGGCATTCCGCGCCTTAGCCTGCTCCTTCAGCTGTCTGCCATACGCGGCAACGTGCGCAAACCAGTCCGCAAAGCTCCGATACGCTCTGGCGCTTTCCTCGATCTGCTCCGCCACGTCATAGAGTTCCTGCACGTCCATGCGGCGGTATTCGGCGTATTCCTTCAGATAGTCATCATAACCGATCGCCTGCCGGATATAATGAATCGCCGCGCCGGGCGCCATCCGCCCCATAAAGGAAACCTGCATCTCCATTTCTTCCAGCCGCCGGACCATCCAGTCCTTATCCGCGTACTGCTGCTTCAGAAACGAAAAATCGATCTCCGCCTCCTGCAGCACATCCCGGCTCACATACCGTTTGGGCTTATTGACGATGCGCAGGAAATCGCTGCGCCGGCTGCTGCCGATGGCAATATGAATGTAAGCGAAAAAATCCAGCGCGATCCAATGCTCATACAGGTTGGGCAGGCTGTCTTTCATATGAAAAGGGATATTGTATTCCATCAGCCGTTCCACCAGCGGTCTGGGATCCGTATTAGTCCGGAACAGGCAGGCAATCTCCTGATAACGGCCGCCGCGCCGCACATGGTTCTGGATTGCTCCCACCACGCAAAGCGTCTCTGCCCGGCTGTCCGCAAACTCCCGGATCTCCGGCTGCCGTCCCTCCGGATTATCGGTCACGATCCGTTTTGGATAGCGGGTTTTATTATGTTGGATCAATTGTCCCGCCAGCTTCACGATCGACCGGACCGAACGGTAGTTGATCCCCAAAAGCACCTGTTTTGTTTCGGGATAATCTTGGGGAAACCGCAGCATGATCTCCGGTCTGGCGCCGCGGAACCGGTAAATGGACTGATCGTCGTCCCCTACGATAAACAGATTGTTCTCCGGCTGGGCAAGCAGTTTTATGACCTCATACTGAACCCGGCAGATATCCTGAAACTCATCAATGAGGATATAGGTGTACTTTTGCTGCCACAGGCGGAGAATGTCCTTTCTGGCCTTCAGCAGTTCATAACACTTCACCAGCATATCGTCAAAATCGATCAGGCCTTCCCGTTCCAGCCGTCCGGCATATCCCTGATACAGTCTGCGGAAGATCTCCTCGGAACAGTTTTTGGAATAATAGTGGGAAAGTTCCATCATTTCTCCCTTTACGACACTGATTTCATCCAAGATATTCTGTTCAAACTCCTTCATGTCTTCCACTTCCAGACGCAGCTGTTCTGTCAGTTCACGGATAAACGCGTGCTTCTGCTCTTCCCGCAGGATATTCTCGCTCCGCAGCCCGTATGCATGCTTTAAGATCTGAAAAAAGACCGCGTGAAATGTTCCAAAGGACACAGGGGCACTGCTGCCTCCGCGTCCTTTGGTCTCAGATTCTTTCATTAAATTTTCAAATCGGTTCTTCATTTCCGTGGCGGCGGCCCTGGTAAAAGTGATCACCAGAATATGCGCCGGATCGACTCCGCGCTGTTCGATCAGATACTTCACCCGATGCGTGATCACGGTAGTCTTTCCGGAACCCGGTCCCGCCAGCACCATCATCGGCCCGTCCGCATGGGAAATGGCTTTCTTCTGTTCCTCGTGAAATTCCATATATTCTGAAATCTTTCCTTACTGCTCCAGTTTGGCAATCCCGATACGGATCCGCGCAAGACTCTCTTCCCTGCCCAGAATCTCCATGATCTCAAAGGCGCCGCCGGGCGTAGTCTGCTTGCCGGATACCGCGGTCCGGATCGGCCACAGACCGGTCCCGTTTTTAATCCCTTTTTCCGCGATATACGCCATCAGTCTCTCATGCAGCGCGTCTATGGAGAAATCCTCCTGCTGCTCCAGAATGGCAAGCTCTTCTTTTAAGATCTCCAGCGAATTTTCCGCATTGGTTTTCATCTTCTTATGGGTGTACATGGAAACATCGTAATCCGGCAGTGCCTGAAAGAAATCCACATGATCCGCGATCTCAGGCAGCACCTCGATCCTGGTCTTCACCAGATCCAGGATCTTCTTTTTATCCAGCTCCTTCGTCACCACAGCATCCAGATACGGCATGGCAATCTCATAGAATTTCTCATTATCCATTGCCTTAATGTATTCCCCGTTCATCCACTTTAACTTATTGATATCAAATACGGATGGGGATTTATTGACTCTGTGATAATCAAATTTCTCGATCAGCTCCTGCAAAGAGAAAATCTCCCGGTCTTCCTCCGGGCTCCAGCCCAGCAGGGCGATAAAATTCACGATCGCTTCCGGCAAAAATCCCTGCGCCACCAGATCTTCAAAAGAGGCGTGACCGCTCCGTTTTGCCAGCTTTCTGTGATTTTCATCGGTGATCAGCGGCAGATGAACATAAACCGGCGCTTTCCAGCCGAACGCGTCATACAGGCGCTGATACTTCGGAGAAGAAGAAATATATTCATTCCCCCGTACCACATGGGTGATCTCCATCAGATGGTCGTCCACCACATTGGCAAAATTATAGGTCGGAAATCCGTCGGATTTGATCAGGATCATATCGTCCAGTTCGCTGTTATCCACAGTGATCTCCCCGTAAATATCGTCATAGAACGTAGTCGTCCCCTCTGTAGGGTTGTTCTGCCGGATCACATAAGGCCTGCCTGCCGCCAGATTGGCTTCGATCTCTTCCTTTGACAAATGCAGACAATGCTTGTCATACATCATGATCTCTTTGTCGCCAATCGTCTGCTTTAACGATTCCAGCCGCTCCCTGTCGCAGAAGCAGTAATATGCCTCGCCTTTTTCCACCAACTGCTTGGCGTACTGCAGATACAGTCCGCTTTTCTGCCGCTCACTCTGCACATAAGGGCCGTAACCGCCGTCTTTATCCGGTCCCTCGTCATGAACCAATCCGGCCTGTTCCATCGTGCGGTAGATGATATCCAGCGCGCCTTCTACAAACCGCTCCTGATCCGTATCTTCAATTCTTAAAATAAAATCTCCATTCTCATGCTTCGCGATCAAAAACTCATACAAAGCCGTTCTTAAATTTCCTACATGCATCTTGCCCGTGGGACTGGGCGCATATCTGGTTCTGATCTTCATTGTTTTCTCCTGTCCGGTATTTATTTTATGATGATACACAGCACACTGGCGTCTTTGTCTCCGTACCAGAATTCAAATTCCGCTCTGGTTTTCGTCCCTGCCAGCATGGACTTCGTGTATTCTTTCTCTGTCAGAATGGTAAAACTCCAATTGGAAGCCAGCGTTTCTTCTCCGCTGTAATCCCTGACTGCTTCCAGACAGCTCTTTTGAAACCGGTTGGTCCCGTCCGTGGAACGGTAAACTTCCACGCCGTCATACTCCCCTTTATACTCTTTTTTCACTTCCTGAATCGTCATACGCTACCTCTTTCCGAATCCTGCCGTTACGCAAAAATCTTTTTCTTATAAACATTACCTGTAGTATAAACCAAAATGCACGACGCCGCAAGTAAAATCACAGCCGGAATGATCGTATCCAGCAGCGTGACATTTCCCAGCAGGACATCCGCGGGCAGCACAAACGCGCCGGTAAACGGAATATAGCGGAGCAGCGTCATGATCCAGTCGGACACGCCGATCATCGGCAGCAGATACGCCAGCATAAAGGACACTACCATAGGCAGCACAAACACGCCGCTTATATTCGACAGTTCTTCCGGTCTTCCCACAAAGGAGGTCACCTGACCTACAAAAATGCAATAGAAGGAAAATCCCAGAATCAGGATCAAAACGGAAACGATCGCCGCGCCCACCGAAAATGCGCTGCCTGCGCCGGTTTCCCGCATCAGGTCAAACAGGGACAGCAGCAGATTTTCATATTCCGGGTTCTGCGCCTTCGCGATCAGATGTCCGATCACAAATCCCAGTACCCCGCCGCCGATCCAGACGGCAAACTGCAGCAGCGCCACCGAGATCATAGCCGCGATCTTTCCGAGCACAAGCGCATACGGCCGTACCGAAGTCAGCAGCAATTCCATCAGTTTCGAAGATTTTTCCGCGATGATGCTCTTGCCGATACTCTGTCCGTAGGTCAGCAGCATCATATACATGATAAAATATAGGATCATAGGCGCAAAGAGTTCAAATAAGGTCTGTCCCATACTTTTTTCCGCTTCCCCCATTGCCTGCACATGCGTCGTCACCATATATTGGAGTGCAGCCGCGCTTTCCTGCGAAAGGCCCGCGTCTACAGCCGCATAGGTCTGAAACAGAGAACCCAGCAGATTGCCAGCCTCCTCCATTTCGTATTCGAAATGCTCCGTTTCCTCCCCGGAATTGAACATGGTGATCTCCAATGCGCCTTCTTCTGTCATATTCACATCCGCAATGACTTCCGTCGGAGAAATGCGCGGTTCCTCAGAATCCGCGATCCCGGTAACGCGCACGCCTTCATAAGACGGATTCATTGCCGCAAGCAGGGAGAAATCCGGCGTCGTGATCTCTGTCCGGTTCCGCACATAGATGGTTTCTATTCCCGTATCCTCCGTTTCCTCAGAATCCGAAGAAAATCCGAAAAACAGGTTAATGCCCGCAAAGAGCAGGCACAGAAATACGGCGACGCCAATGGTGGCCGCCCGAAAGCCTTTTCCTTTTACCGCATTCCGAAAGGTAAACCCAAATACCTGCTTCCAGTTATTCATGCAGATCACCTCCTCCACGCTTCCCAAAACCGGAAATCTTCCACAACTGCTTGAATTTTACCGGAGAACCTTTATAATACAGCAGATACCCGTACACGCCTGCCACAAACCGAAGCGCAAGCCAGATCGCGGCGATCAGCAGGACAATGGCAAGCAGCACGATCCAAATGCTGATCTTTCCGGAAAACGCATAGGCCGGCGCCACAAAAACAGAGGTAAACGGAAACAGACTGGCTGCGTAGATCAGCGCCGGACTGATTCCGTCCATTGCCGTAATACTGAGCATCAGTCCGGCATACGCGCAGATCATCAGCAGGATCACATAGATCTTGGAGCCCTCCGCCAGCTCCTCTATCCGGCTGACCGTAGCGCCTGACAGCGCTGCCACAATGGAAAACAACAGGATCCCCAGCAGACATAACACAATGACTGCCGGCACTACCAGCCAGTTTTGCGCGATACCGGGCAGAGCGCCGTCTGTGATAGTATGCAGAACTTCCGGCAGCCGGATTCCCTGAAAGCTGCCCGCCTTTACAGAATCATAGACCGTGCTGCCCACAAAAAAGCCGGCAATGACCACGGCAAACTGGATCAGCAGATATGTGATCATGGCCAGTACCTTGCCCAGCACGATCGCCATCGGCTTGACCGAAGTCATCAAAAGTTCCACTACTTTGGAGGATTTCTCCATGACAACAGAGGCGGATACCGATTCGCCGCCAACGGATAAGATCAGGATCAGCACCATGATCAACGTATAGGAAATCCAATATTCCGCCTGGCTGATCGCCTCATTCTGAGAATCTTCCAGCGCTTCCACATTCACGGTTACCGGCTGGCTGACCGCCCCGAGCGTATCCGGCGACAAACCGTTCGCGCTGACCAGATACCGTTTCCAGTTCTGCTCCAGATAATCCGCCAGTTCCTGCGCCTCGCCCCGGCTCAGGTCACATTCGGGATCAAAGGTCACACCGATTTCATAGCTCCCGGGCTGCACCGTTACTGCTACCGCTGCCTGCGGCTTTTCTTCAGCCGATACGAGATCCGTTTCTTTAAAATACTCCGTCTCCTTCATCCACTGCACCAGGGAAGTCTGCATTGCGCCATCTTCCGTTTCCCCGTTTTGTACGGCAACCGATATGGTTTCTGCCGGACACGATCCCACTGTTTCGTGTTCATCGGAAAACAGATCCATCAATACCGGAGCAAACAGCGCGGCCAGCAGAAATACTACCGTCATGATCCTGGCCGTTTTGCTTTTCCACTGCTGCCGCAGCGTAAAGCCATAGATTTTTTTCCAGCCCTGAAAGTCCGATCTACGCATTGTCGGCACCTACTTTCTCCACAAAAATCTCATGCAGAGAAGGCTCCCGCAGCTCATACTTTACGATCGGTACCTGCTCCGTTACCAGCAGCCGCAGGAACTCTGCCGCCTGGGCTTCTCCCGTCACCTTCAGATGATATCCGTCCGGTGTCTTTTCCTGCACTGTCAGATTCATTTTCGAGATATACGGATCTAAGGAACTGTCTGCCTTTACAAACAGGTTCACCCTGCCGTAGCTCTTCTTGATCTCGTTTAAATTGCCCTGAACCACTGCCTGTCCTCTGTTTAAAATGGTTATATCCGAGCAAAATTCTTCTATCGTCGGCATTTGGTGACTGGACATGATAATATATTTGCCCCGCTCTATACATTCATGAATGATCTGTTTAAACAGATCCGCATTTACCGGGTCCAGACCGCTTAACGGTTCATCCATCACGATAAGATCCGGATCGGAGATCAGTGCGGCCATCAGCTGGATCTTCTGCTGATTTCCCTTGGAAAGCTCATCCGCCTTTCTGGACGGGATCTTCTTTTTCTTTCCTGCCCCGGAATTCTTCACCGACGTGGCAGGATACAGATATTCCTCCACTTCCAGCTTCTTTGCCCAGTAAGCGATCTGCTGCTTTGCCTCCTGTGCCGACATATTTTTCAGTCTGGCAAAATAAAGCAGCTGATCCATCAGTGTATACTTGGGATACAGCCCACGTTCCTCCGCCAGATATCCCACGTTCACCTGCATCGGATCTAACGGTTTCCCGTTCCAGAGCACGCTGCCTCCGTCTGAAGCCAGCATCCCCAGAATAATACGGATCGTTGTCGTTTTTCCTGCGCCATTTCTCCCGAGCAGCGCGTAAACGCCCGGATTCTCCATCGTGAAGGACAGTCGGTCCACCACCGTATTTTCGCCATATTTCTTAATGATTTCCTGTACCTGCAGTGCCATTTGTACTCCTCCCGGAATTTCCGCACAAAAAAATCGGAAATTTCCTGCCTGTTTTTTACAATTTGCCTACATGATACCATAAAATTCATGAAATGAAAACTGTTTTATCCTTTTCCTTATGCCAGCTGGCATGCCGCCAGCGCTGCCGTTACCCCGTCGGCCGCTGCCGTTGCCAGCTGCCGGATTTCTTTGGTACGGCAGTCTCCTGCCGCAAAAATTCCCGGCAGACTTGTCCGGCAGGATTCATCGGCTTTGATATATCCATAATCATCCAGTTCCACCAGATCGCGGACCAGGTCGCTCTGCGGAATCTGTCCAACCGCTGCGAATAAGCCGTGAACCGGAAGCACCCACTCTTTTTCCTGTTTCAGGTTCCGAACCCGGATCCCGGTCAGCTGCCGATCTCCTTCCAGCGCCGTTACCACCGTATCGGTCAGGATTTCCACATTGGATCGTTCTTTTAATTCCTGCACGGTCTGCCACTCACCCCGAAAACTGTCCCGGCGATGGATCAGGGTTACCTTCTGGCAGTACTCGGACAAAACCAGCGCATCCTCCAGCGCCGTATTGCCGCCGCCCACAACCGCTGTCTTTTTCCCTTTGTAAAATGCGCCGTCGCAGGTAGCGCAGTAAGATACGCCGCTGCCCGTCAGCTCCGCTTCCCGTTCCAGCCCTAGCGGCCGGTTTTTCGCTCCCATCGCCAGAATAACCGCGCTGCAGGCATAATTTTGCTTTGCTGTCGCCACGATTTTCTTCTGGTCTGCCAATTCCATTCTGACCGCTTTCTGAAACAGAACTTTTGCGCCGGCCTCAACTGCCTGTTCATAAAGTCCCATAGCAAAATCAACCCCGGAGATCTGTTTGATCCCGGGGTAATTCACAACCGCTTTGGCATTGATGATCTGTCCGCCGCAGCTTTTTCCTTCCAGCACCAGCGTCCGCTTTCCGCTCCTTGCCGCATAAATAGCAGCCGACAGCCCTGCGGTTCCGGCGCCGATAATGATCACATCATATTGTTCCATCATCCATTTCTCCGATTTCCGTATTACAGATTCAGCTGCTGCAGCAGTTCATCCTTGCTGCAAAGGCCCACGATCTTTTGCGCGGCCTCTCCCTGCCGAAACAAAATCATGGTAGGCACTGCCTGTACGCCGTATTCCAGCGCCAGATCTACATCCTGGTCAATATCCAGCTTGCAGATCTTCAGATCGTTCTTTTCCTCTGCGATCTCATGCAGGATCGGCGCCAGCATTTTGCAGGGGCCGCACCACTCCGCGAAAAAATCCACCAGCACCGGCTCCTTGGTCTGCAGTACCTCTGTTTCAAATGTTTCCTTTGTAATCACCTTGATCTCCATTTTTCATGATTCTCCATTTCTGATCCGTATTGTTTTGTCATCCGCATAGGGCGACAGTTCCAGCCGTACAAAATATCCCTGATCGTGTTCACAGACCGGACATTTTAACGGAACCTGCTCCCCTTCATAAATAAACCCGCAGTTCAAACAGATCCATGCCCGCTGCGAATCTTCCGCAAACAGTTTCTGTTCTTCCAGCCACTGCGCAAACCTGCGGAAGCGCTGCTCATGAACCCGTTCAATGCCCGCGATCATGCGAAAAGACGCCGCGACTCTGGCAAACCCTTCTTCCTCCGCGATCCTGGCAAACTCCGGATATACGTCTTCCGCTTCCTCATGCTCATTGTGCTCCGCCCGTCTCAGCAAGTCCGCCACATCTTCCGTAATATCCACCGGATATCCGCCGTCAATGAAAATCGTCTCTCCCGACAATTCCCGCAAATGGTCATAGAAAACCTTCGCATGGGCCTTCTCCTGATCCGCCGTATACGTAAATACGAAGGAAACTGCCTGCAGCTTCGCCTTCTTTGCCTGTTCGGCCGCAAACGTATACCGGTTTCGCGCCTGGCTTTCTCCCGCAAACGCGCGCATTAAGTTTTCTTTTGTTTTGCTGTCTTTAAATTCCATACTCCATACCTCTTTCCGGCGTGATCTTTCACACAGTCCTTTATTCCGGAGCGTTTCCGCGATGGCGGCGATGCGCTCCGCAGTACAGAGTATGCCCAAAATTTACCGTTTTATTATAACAGACCGGCTCACCGCTTGTCAAAACAAACTTCCGATCTGAAATACAATGGTGGCCGCCAGCCAGGCGATCAAAAGCTGTAAAAGCAATACCTTTCCGGTGAATTTCCACGAATGGGATTCGCTCCGTATGGTAGCGATCGTGGCGATACACGGCGTATATAAAAGTACGAACAGCATCAGGCAGTAGGCGTTCAGCATCCCGAAATTCTGCGCCGCCAGCATTTGAGACAGCTGGGTCATGCCAGCGTCCGAATTGATATTGCTGACGCCGTACAAAACGGCAAAACTGGATACCACCACTTCCTTAGCCGACAAGCCGGAGATCAGCGCCACAACCACCTGCCACATACCGAGCCCCGCCGGGGCCATGACCGGTACCAGCCATTTTCCGATCATAGAACCGAAGCTCAACGATACGTCGTCCACTTTGCCGGATATGCCGAAATTTAAAATAAACCATAAAATGATCGACGCAACAAAAATCACGGTTCCGGCCTTTGTCAGATAATCCTTAATCTTTTCCCACACATAGATCGCAATCGTCCGCGCATTGGGGCTTTTATACTCCGGCAGTTCAATGAGCAGCGGCGTATTGTCGCTGCTTTTCTGGATCACGGTTACGATCTTTGCCACCAGAATGGCGATCGCCAGCCCCAGCACATACATGGAGAAGGAGACCAGAAACGCATATCTGCCAAAAAAGATACCGGCAAACAATACATATACCGGAACTCTGGCGGAACAGGACATAAACGGAATGACCATCATCAGCTTCCGCCGGTCCTTTTCCCGTTCCAGCGCCCGGGTCGCCATGATCGCCGGCACGCTGCATCCAAAGCCCAGGATCATAGGCAGAAACGCCTTTCCGGACATTCCCAGCCGGCTCATGATCCCGTCCATCACATAGGCGACTCTTGCCATGTAGCCGCTGTCCTCCAGAACGGCCAGCGCCAGAAACAGGATAAAAATATTCGGCAAAAAGGTAAGGATTCCGCCGACGCCGGCGATGATCCCGTCTGCCACCAGGGAAATGATCCAGTCCGCCGCATGAATATACAGCAGTCCGTCCGTCACCCAGCCGGAGAGCGCTTCGACCGCCTGCTCAAAATATCCTTTCAGGAAATCCCCCACCAGAAATGTAAGGGCAAACACCAGCAGCATAATCCCCAAAAAGATCGGGAGTCCCCAGATCCTGTGCGTCAGCCACCGGTCGATCCGTTCCGTCCGCATCGCCTTTTCTTCCCGGTTCAGCAGGGTGTCCTGTATCACTTCTTCAATATATGCGTATTTCTCCTGAATGATCTCTTTTTCCAGGCTCTCTGTCGCCAGCCCGGCAATAGACGGAGATACCTGCTTCAACACTTCCCCGTCATGCTCCAGCAGCTTAATGGCGTACCAGCGCGTCCGTCCCCAGTCCGGATGTTCCGCCGTCAGCGCCGTCTCCATTTCGGCGATCTGCTGCTCGATATCATCCGAATAACTGATCACGTTTTCCCGCTGCTCTTCCCGCTCCCGGAAATGATGCACAACCGCATGCATCAGGGTATCCAGTCCGGTCCGCTTCCGCGCCGACACCGGAACCACCGGCACATCTCCCAGCATCTCCGGCAGGCGGTGCAGATCGATCTCCATGCCGCGTTCTTCCACGACATCCATCATATTCAGGGCAACGACGATAGGCTTCCCCAGTTCTACCAACTGCATGGTCAGATACAGATTCCGCTCCATACAGGAAGCGTCCACCACATTGACTACCACATCCACTTCATCCGATAAAATGCAGTTCCGGGATACGATCTCCTCCATCGTATAGGAAGTCAGACTGTAAATGCCCGGAAGATCGATCAGTTTCATCTCCTGATCGTGATAAACCGTGGAGCCTTCCACCTTTTCCACTGTAACGCCCGGCCAGTTTGCCACCTTCAGCTTCGCGCCGGTGATCGCATTAAATAATGTCGTCTTTCCACAATTCGGGTTGCCGATAAATCCCACCCGGATCGGGGCGTCTTGTACCTTTGCCATAGTTCCTTCTTTCCGAAACGCGCCCGGTTTCCCTAGCGCATTTCCTGTACGTTCACGCCGTCTGCGATCTGCCTGCCGATCGCGAATCGGGTTCCTCTTACTTTGATCATCAGACTGTCATTGCTCTTCTGGTTGATGATCTCCACCTGTGTGCCCGGGATCATCCCCAACGCCTGCAGGCGCACCATCAGTTTATCCTCCAGCGTTACATCTTCTACAATATAAGTCCGATTTATCTTTCCTTCCCGCAATGTCATTTCAGCTGCCTCGTTTCCATCTGTTGTCTCCGGTAAAAATACCGTTATAAACTGTGCGAAAAACAGTATCTGTCAAGTTTCCTCTGACAGATACTGTTCCTCCGTTTCTTTTTATAATTTTCTTAAATAATAGGTGATCTGATGCAAACTGTTCTTAAACTCAATATCCGAAGAATTCTCGAAAACAACCAGATCCTTGATCCCGGTCGGTTTATTATAGTCCCTGGTCGCAACATACTCGTCCCAATGCGCCAGCTTCCAGCCGTCCCGGTCGGAGGCCCGCTCGATCATACGCTGATGACATACCTCTATGTCCGTATGTACCCATACAACGACCAGCTTTGTGCTTCGTTTCGCAAGCTCGCTGCGCAGCCGGTCCATGTACGCCTTATCCTTGATCTCTCTGGTAAACGGTGCGTTGATAAATACCGTATCGTTGTATTCCAGGGCTTCGTATGCCACTTCCATAATCGCGTCATACTCATAATTCCGGATCCACTCCTCAAAAAAATCAGAGCTTCGGTTAATCTCTTCTCCCGCTACTTTGAAGATTTGTTTGGACAATACGATCAGAGAATCCTTATCTAAATAAACGCAATTCGTCATTGCCTTCGCTAACTGCTTGGTTACAAATGTCTTCCCACATGCCGGTGGTGATGTCACTAAAATCAGCTTTTTCATAAATGTCTCTCGCCTTTCCACTCAATTGGTACACATTCAAAAACTAACCCATTATTGTCGATTATAGCATATGCAGTTTTTTTATGTCAATGTTTTTTTGTCCCAATCTCCTTTGCCTTCCGGCATGCCAGAATGGCGTCGTCAATCGTGTCCGCGGCGATCAGAAAGCCGCTGTTATGACAGAACCGCAGGCCCGAAATTCCTGTGAGTTCCGCTAATTCCCGCGCTTCCCTGCCTCTCCAGGCTTCCGGAAACGGGTATTTCAGAGAATGCGCCTTTCCCGCTTCGCTTTCATCCGCTTCCACCGCCTGCGCGCAGTAGCCGCCCCGTTTGGAATGATAGATCACAAATTCCAGATCCGTATGCGCCGCCAAATGCCGCCACGGCGCGTGGTGCGTCAGAATGGCGATCCCGTCCTTCTGTTTTTCCAGATCCGGCTTCAGCAGTTCCGCCGCCTTCTGCAGGCTTTCAGCCTGTAAAAAACGCCGCCGCAAAACCATTTCCGCCCAGTCTACCGCCTCAAAGAACGCTTCATCTACATTTCTTGCTTCATTCCAGAACGGATAGTAAAGTTCTATGATATCCGCGACCGCATTCGGACAGCCGGTATTGTCAGACAGATCCAGCGGCTGAACAAACTCTTCGTCAAACTGCGCAGCCGCCTCTTTTCCCAGAATATCGGCGCCGGTCTCCCGCCAAAGCAGCCCGAACGCCGCATAGGGAACGCCGTTTTCCCGAACAGGCGCGTTTTTCTGATGGTGGTCGAACCTGCCGCCGCCGATATCAAATACAATGCCGTCAAAATCCTCCGGCACTTCGCTGCCTCTGATAATTTCTATCTGCGGATTCAGATAACGCAGCAGCGCCGCGCCAAATACATCATCCGCATGGAATTTCCCACTGTGGGTAAACCCCCGCATCGGAATAATCATCTTGTTCTCACTTCCATTTTTTAACATCTGCAAAACGGATTGCACATGGAATTCAGACAGAGCACATAACAGCACCAGTTCATATTGGAAACGCTGGGTCTGCCGTATGTATTCCCCATCCCCTGATACCAGGTTCCTCCGTTCTGCATCCGCTGCCATGCCGACTGGTACTCCAGATTGCCCGGTTCCAGTTCTACCGCGCGCTTCATATCATCGGCGCCCTGCACGTTATTTCCCTTGCCATAGTTAGCGATCCCGCTTAAATAATACCATTCCGCGTTGTGGTTGCTGATGCTTGCCAGTACATTGAGCGCCTCATCATAATGACGGGCGTTGATATAGTTTCTGGCCGCCTGCATCCGTACCGTCTCTTCATCCGTCCCGGCCTGACTGCCGCCACGTGCATTTCCATAACCGCCCGTGCCGTAGCCGCCTGTTCCAAAACCGCCCGTGCCAAAGCCGCCGAATCCGCCAAACCCGCCGAACGGGTTTCCGTAGCCGCCATAGCTGCCGTAACCGCCGGCAGTGCTGTCATTCTGCCCGTAGGTGCCGCCGTTTTCCCGCATTTTCATGATCTGATCATAAGCCTGCTGGACCTGTTTGAATTTTTCCTCTGCCTGTTCCCGGTTCGGATTATTGATATTGGCATCCGGATGATATTTTCTGCTCAGCTGCCGGTATGCTTTTTTTATCTCTTCATCGGTAGCGCCGGGGGAAACACCCAGCACCTCATAAGGATCATATACCATATTTTCTCCATTTCGAAACGTTTACGCTTTGTTTTTTTCCAGACGCTGCTGCCGGACGGCAGTATATTTTGCCCAGATTCCGGCATATAAGATATTTCGCAGGATTTCCGCATTTTCCAGAATCGGCAGCCACTCAAATTCCCTTGCCGCCATTTCGCCCATGAGATTCAGCACATATTCCACGCGTTCTTCAAATCCGTCCGTATCACGAATCGCAAGCCAGGGATTAAAATTACCGGTTTTGGCATCCTTTTCGAGATCGTCATAGGCATCCATCAGATAAATGAATTTTCCCAGATAAAACGCCAGATTTCCCAGGTGCTCCTGCCACATATCCTTTTTGTATACGAAAAGCTCCCGCAGCAGATTGCCCGTGTAGCCGGACGCCCGGTCCAGGCTGCAGTCATTCTCCCGTTCGCAGGCCGAGATCTGCTTCATATAGAGCTCCACCGCGCAGGCCTGCCGGGGATAGCGTTCCGACACGTTCTGATACGCCCGCTTCAATGCCGCCGACATGGCAAGACCGGAAACGCTTTTCTCATCCCGCCAGTTATCCTGCATACTGTGGTAAGACAACAGAATCGTCATATCGGCCGCGTAATTTGTCATCCGGTTTACCCGGATCGTCTGCCGTTTTGCCGGATGGATGGGACACCGGATCTCATGCACCCGGTATTCCGTTTCATAAAGGGCGGACAGCAGCATACTCATAAAGGTCATATCGTACGTGAGCGTCAGCGCCGAAAGGATCCCGTGCCGGTGCCGCAGCGACGCGCAAAGTCCGCAGTAACAGGACCGGTAAAACGCATAGTCTTTTATTTTCAGTTCATCCTTACAGATCGTTACATATCCAAACATAGGCTAACTCTTTTTGATAAATTTATGCCGGCATTTGGGACAGGAAATCTCAATCCTTCCCTTGCCTCTGGGAATCCGGATCTTCTGTCCGCAGCCGGGGCATTTATAAATGTGATACTGCCGGCTCTGTTTCAGATACCAGATCTTATTCTTAAAGAATCCCGTAACCTTATTTCTTACCGCTATAAACCGGACATATTCCCGATACCGCTTCTGCACGTTTCTGGAAAGCATCCGAAAATAGGCGTAAACCAGCGCCGCCAATCCCAACAGGTTAAGCAGGGAAACGCCAAACACAGAAATCCGGACAAATATGGATAACAAAATCAGGACCAGCGCCAGTCCCAGCAGAAACCGGTTCAGCGAATCCACGCCATAACGCCCGTTCATAAAACGAATCAACTTTTGCTTCATATTTCCTCCTTCCGGAGCGGTTAAATTAACGCTTCCATCTGATCCAACAAATCTTCAAATACATCCATTGCCTGCCGGATGGGCTCCGGCTCAGACATATCCACGCCTGCCAGCTTTAAGAGATCAATGGGATCCGCCGAGCTTCCTCCGGTCAAAAATTTCATATAATCCGCAACCGCCGCTTCGCCCCGTTCCAGGATTCCTTTTGACAGCGCGATCGCCGCCGAAAATCCGGTCGCATACTGATAAACGTAAAACGGCGTATAGAAATGCGGAATCCGGGCCCACTCCATGGCGATCTCCTGATCGATCACAATGGCATCCCCGAAATACTGTTTGTTCAGTTCATAATATTTCTCGCACAGCAGATCCGCGGTCAGCGCTTCTCCGGCTGCCGCCAGCGCGTGCATATCCCGCTCAAATTCCGCGAACATGGTCTGGCGGAACAGTGTTCCCTTAAACTCTTCCAGAAAATGATTCAGCAGATACGCCTTTTCCCGGTTGTCCCCGGCCTTCTTTAACATATGATGGATCAGCAGGGATTCATTACAGGTAGAGGCTACTTCCGCTACAAAAATCAGATATCCCGCATAGGGATAAGGCTGTGTGCTGTCGGAAAAATAGGAATGCAGCGCATGCCCCATCTCATGGGCCAGCGTAAATACATTGTCCAGATTGCCCTGGTAATTCAACAGGACATAAGGATGCGTCCCATACGCGCCCCAGGAATAGGCGCCGCTGCGCTTGCCCTCATTTTCATAAACATCGATCCAGCGGTTGTCAAAGCCTTCCTGCAGAACCGACAGATACCGTTCTCCCATCGTCGCAAGCCCTTCCTTTACGATCTCCTTTGCTTCTTCAAACGGCACCGTAATATCCACGTTCTTTACCATAGGCGTGTACAGATCATACATATGCAGTTCTTCCAGCCCCAGCGCTTTCTTACGGAGCTTCACATACCGGTGCATCAGCGGCATCTTTTCGTGTACCACCGCGATCAGATTGTCATAAACGCGCTCCGGAATATTCCCGCCGCTTAAAGCCATAGCGCGGGAAGAAGCATATCCCCGGACCGAAGCATAGAAATTGGCCTGCTTGACATTGGCGTAAAAAGCGGCCGCCAGTGTATTTTTAAACGACGTATAGGCGTGGTACATCGCATGAAACGCGGATTCCCGCACCTTGACCGAATCGCTCTCCAGAAATTTCACATAATTGCCGTGCGTCAGTTCCTGCTCCCTGCCGTCCGGACCGATCACCGGCGGAAACTTCAGGTCCGCATCATTAAACATATCAAAAATATCGCTCGCCGCTGAGCTGACATTCTCATTCATCGCCAGGATCTGTTCGGTTTTGGCGTCCAGAATATGCGCTTTCTCCCGCAGCAGAATGCGCAGCTTCCGCTCATATAAGCCCAGTTCGGGGGAGTCCTTTAAAAACCGCTCCAGCCGGTCCTCCGGAATTGTCAGAATCTCCGGATCGGCAAAGGCAGACGCGCTGGTAAGCTTAACACCCAGGTCCGCGGCGCGGGCCGCCATTCCCTGCGAAACACTGTTTCCCAGATCTTCGTGCAGCTTCTGATTCGCATAGACATAGACGCGCTCAAACAGGCGGCTGACTGTATCCGAAAACCGGAAAAACGACAATAAGGTCTCCCCGGATTCTCCCAATCTACCTGTAAAATCCGCGAACTGATCCAGCATCTTTGTTATCTGTCCGTATTCCTGTTCCCAGGCTTCATCTGACGCATATAAATCTTCTATGGCCCATGTGTATTTCGGGTCGGCCTCACTTCTCTTTTTTGCCATCTCTACCTCTTTCCGAAGCGTTTCCGCTTCCACTTTATAGTTTCCGCTTCTACATTTATATCATGCCCATACTGCGCAGCACAAATAAGATCGCCGTAATGGTAAATGCGGAAAGTACGGTTGTCAATACAATCACGCTTGAGGTCAGGATTCCGTCATTTCCCATATTCTTTGCCATAATATAACAGCTGGGGGTTGTAGGAGAGCCCAGCATGATCACCAGCGCCACCAGCTTGGCGTCGGTAAATCCCAGAGCCAGCGCAATGGGCAGCATCAGAACAGGCTGGATCACCAGCTTGATCACGGACGCAGTCACCGCAGGCTTCAGTTTTTTCAACGCTTTGTTCCCTTCAAATCCTGCGCCTACCGCGATCAGCGCCAGGGGCGTCGCCATCTTCGCGAAGCTGCCTACCGTTGTATCCAGGATCACCGGCAGCTTCCAGCGGCACAGAGAAAATATCATGCCGGCCGCGATCGCCAGAATAATGGGATTCGTAAGGATCCCTTTGATCGCTTTCATCATATGGGTACGGCCGCCTGCATTCATCTCCCGGTCATGGGATTCAAACGTCAGGACAATCACAGAATAAATATTGTAAAGGGGAACCGCTCCGATGATCATAAGCGGGATCATCCCCGTATTGCCGTAAATGTTCATAACCAGCGCTGTTCCCAGCACCGCCGCGCTGCCCCGGAAGGACGCCTGCACAAAAGCGCCCCGGATCTCGTCCGCCTTCAGGAAGAGCTTTGCCAGTCCCCAGATACTCCAAAAACAAACACTGGTTACAATGGCGCAGTACAGCACAAATTTCAGATCAAAAACCTCATAGAACTCCGTACCCGCAATATCCTGAAACAACAGCGCCGGCAGCGTCACAGTGAAATTGAGTTTATCGGCTCCGTTTACAAATCCCGGCTTCAGCCAGCCGATCCGTTTCAGCAGATAGCCGATCAGGATCACCAGAAATACGGGAACGGTCGCGTGTAAACTGTATTGCAGACTATCCAGCATGTTCCGTGTCTCTCTCTTTCCTTCGTAAGTGTTTCCATTTTAGCACGGATCCCATATATTGACAATTAAAAATTCAGCCGTTATGATAAGGAAAAGGAGGTTTTCCGCCATGGAACTGATTCAGACCAGACTTTTGACAAAGACAACGCAATCTGAGATCCGCAGACTCCATGCGCGCTGTGAACAGACGGATGGATGCCGGATTTCCTGTTTTATGGAGAATCATTACAATATCCATTCTTCCATGCCCTGTTTCCATTTATACCGGATAAACGGCAGACTGGCCGGATTTTTATCTGTTTTCGTCCCCAATCCGGAAGAATGTGAGATCAGCGCCATGGTAGATCCCGACTACCGGCGGCAGGGTATCTTTTCCTTTTTATGGGAGCTTGCCATGGATATTCTGTCCCAGTATCAGATCCATACCATCTATGTCCCGCTGTCTCCCGACAGTCAGATCGCCCGGGATTTGCTGCAGGAGATGGATTTTACCCTCGCCTTTTCCGAATATACCATGTGTCTCCGCCTGCCGGATCAGCCTTCCGGTTCCTCCCTGCCCGCGCCGTACTCCCTGATTCAGACCAAAACCGGATACCGTCTGCTGTCCGGCAGCACCGTGATCGGCAGCTGCGGCATTTTTGAAGACGCCGGTTCCTGTACGATCTGCGGTTTTGAGATTCTTCCCATGTACCGGAGACAGGGATACGGCAGTCTGTTCCTGCAAAGCCTGCTGGACGCGCTGGCAAAACGCTTCCCCGGTCAGTCTGTCCTTCTGCATGTAAATGGCGAAAATACCGCCGCAGTCAGCCTGTATCTCCGCCATCATTTCCATATCCAACAGCAGCTGGACTACTGGGTTTATTAACGATCCAACCGGTTCCCGCCGCCTACTCCACAGAACCGAACCGGCTGAACGGCCAGTACCGAAACGATACCTTTCCCAGAATATCCTCCCGCTTTATATACTTATTCACCCAGTATCTGGCGTCATTGGAATTATTCCGGTTATCGCCCATCATAAAATAACAGCCTTCCGGCACAACATATGTTCCGTTTCCGCCCTTCCAGGGTTCTTTTACATAATCCTCCGTCAGCGGTTCATCGTTAATAAACACCTGACCGTCTTCGATCCGGACCGTCTCGCCCGGCAGTCCGATGATCCGCTTTACGTAATTTTGCTTCTCTTCATCAGTAACGGGATTCGGGTTGGGAAATACGACAATATCGCCCCGTTCCGGTTCGGAAAACGCGTAGGAAAAACGCCAGCCCATGATCCGATCGCCTTCCATGATCGTACTCTCCATAGAAGCGCTTGGCACACGGGCATTGATGATAACAAAGTGATTCATGACCTCCGCGATTGCAAACGCCACTACAAAGACCAGCACCCAGCTGATAATCTCCCGGACCACCCCTGAACTTGCTTTTCCCTGGTCGACATCCATCGTAAACGGCTTATCCTCCAGACTGTCAATCAATTCCTGAATCTTCTGGTCCTGTTCCTCCGGACTCATCTGCTTGTTTTCTTTCATCTTCTTCTCCAATCCAACAGGCTGTAACTCCTGCTTTCAGACATGCAGTTTCCTGTTTCTGCCTGCACCTTTGGCTATTGTAGCACAGATGACGAGTTTTTTAAAGTGAAAAAATTGTTAACACAAGCAGGCCCAGTATGATCCGGTACCAGCCAAACACCTTAAAATCATGTTTTTTAATATATCCCATCAGGAAACGGATCACGGCCATGGAGACAAGGAAAGAAACCGCCGATCCGACCAGCAGGATTCCCAGTTCCGAGCCTGTAAAATCAAATCCAAATTCCAGAATCTTTAACAGACTGGCGCCGAACATTACCGGCACCGCCAGGAAAAAGGTAAATTCAGCAGCCGTACTTCTCGCTACCCCGATCAGCAGCGCGCCTAAGATCGTAGCGCCGGAACGGCTGGTTCCGGGGAATACGGCGGCGATCACCTGAAATACCCCGATCAGCAATGCGGTCTGAAAGGTAATTTCCGCAATGGAATTGATCCTGGGGTGCAGCTTCGCGTTTCTGTTTTCGATCACGATAAAGGCGATACCGAATACGATCAGTGCAGCAGCGATCACCCATTCGTTATAAAACAGTTCTTCAATCCGATCGCCAAACAGTAATTCCACGATCACAGCAGGCACACACGCCGCCGCGATCTTCAGCCACATACCGAAAATATCCGCTTTCACCCAATATTTTTCCTTCACGGAAAACGGCCAAAGCCGGTTCCAGAACAATACGACTACCGCCAAAATGGCGCCCAGCTGGATCACCACTTCAAACATACTGAAAAACTCCGCGCTGACTTCCATCGGCAGAAACTTTTCAAATAAGATCAAATGTCCTGTACTGCTGACCGGAAGCCACTCTGTAATGCCTTCCAGGATTCCGTACAGGACTGCCTTCCATAACTCGGACATAGGGATTCTCCTCCTGTATGAATATGCGATACCTGTATTATATTACTATATACGCTGATTTTGCAATGATAATTCCAAATTAGTCCGGGGAAGAAAATTCTCCGTACCTGCGGAATCTTGCGTACCGCTGTTCCAGCAGTTCTTCTGCGGACAGCGCCGACAGCTTCGGCAGGACCACAAGCAGCCTTGCCTGAATCGCGGCGGTCGTGTAAGCCGGATTTACCGCAATCCCCTCCGCTGCCTCCGGTATGATCTGTTCTATAATCCCATGCTCCAGCAGATCATAAGCGGTCAGTTTCATCAGTTCCGCCGCCTCAGCCGCGCGCCCGGCATCCCGCCAAAGGATACTGGAAAAGCCTTCCGGGGACAAAACCGCGTACATACTGTTTTCCAGCGCCCATACCTGATCGCCGACAGCCAGCGCCAGCGCGCCTCCGCTGCCACCCTCTCCGATCAGAATACTGATAACCGGCGTCTGCAGTGCCGACATCTCCGCCAGGTTCCGGGCAATAGCTTCTCCCTGTCCCCGTTCTTCCGCGCCGATCCCGCAGTAAGCGCCCGCCGTATTGATCAGTGTGATCACCGGCCGCTTAAATTTTTCCGCCTGTTTCATCAGCCGCAGCGCCTTCCGGTATCCCTCCGGATGCGGCTGCCCGAAATTGGACTCTATATTTTCTTCCAACGTATGACCTTTCTGGATTCCGATCACAGTGACTTCCTGTCCGTAAAACCGGGCCAGTCCGCCCACAACAGCCGGATCGTCCCGAAACTGCCTGTCTCCGTGCAGTTCCAGAAAATCCGTAAAAATACCGGCGATCAGTTCCCGTACTGTGGGCCGGTGGATCTCTCTTGCCGCCCGTACAAATTCCATAGCGGCTTTTTCCGGTTTATCCGAAGCGCAAAGCTGTTTTCCCATCGCGGGCAGCTCCGATCCGGAAATCTGCGTGTCGGAAATCTGCATGTCGGAAATCCGGGACGGCAGGGCGCTTTGTAAAATCCTGGCAAGCACCGCTTTTAATTCCCGCCGGTTCACAATGGCGTCCACAAAACCGTGCTCCTGCTGAAACCCGGCGCACTGAAACCCTTCCGGCAGCTCCTGCCGGATCGTATCCCGGATCACCCGCTGTCCGGCAAATCCGATCATGGCGCCTTCTTCCGCCAGGATCACGTCCCCC